>NZ_JAPZLD010000002.1:0-540624 GCF_030182635.1 Amycolatopsis ponsaeliensis | reverse complement strand
CCCGCCAGCTGACGCTAGACCGGTCGGTACGCTACCAACGTCTCATCAACCCGAAACTGTCCACGATGTCGTGAGACATACCTGTTCACGATGTCCTGAAACATGGCACAGTGTTCTAACCCTGTTTCTCACTCACGACCTCTTGCCGACCCGCGCTAGCTGCTGTGCCCGATCCAGTGTTCGGGCCAGTCGTGCTCGAAGCGCTCGGCGTTGCAGCCCGGGCGGTAGACGGCCAGCAGCTCCCGCACGATCTGCTCCCGGTGCGCCCGTCCCGCGCCGGGAGCAACGTACGTGCAGATGTGCACCTTCCAGCGTGAGCCGGCGCGCTTGATCCAGCAGGCCGCCCTGGCGTGCTGGAACGGGAACCGCTCGCGCGACAGGTCGTCGCTGTGCCCGACGTACGTGACGGCGTAGCGGCCCGGGCGCTCCTCCGGGTCCGGTCGGTAGAGCACGGCGTACACCGCGGCCGCCGCCGGCGGGGTCCAGCCGCCGAGCAGGCGCGGTCCTTCGAACGGGTAGCCCGCCGCCGAGCCCAGCCGGATCATTCGTCCTCGCCCAGCACTTCCGTGCGCACCACCGGGTACACCGGGAGCCCGGCCGTCGCCACGGCCCGGCCGAAGTCGCGGGTCGCGAGCTCGGCGGCGGTGGCCCGGTCGGGTGCCTCGACCAGCAGCCGCGCGCCGTAGCGCGTGGTGCCGATCCCGCTCGCGATGCCGCCGCTCGCCGCGACCGCGTCGGCCAGCTCGACGATCTCCTCCCGCGTCAGCACCCGGTCCCCGGCTGCCTCGATCGCCACGCTCCAGCGCATCCGCGTCCTCCTATCCCAGCCGCGGCAGCAACGCCGCCAGCTCTTCCAGACTGCGCAGGTCGCCGCCCGGCACGACGAGGTCGACGTGCGGGCCGGCGACGAGCATCCCGACGGCGGACCCGTGCCCGTGGTGCGGGTTCGTCCACACCAGCCGGTGGCACAGCCGCGACAGCCGTTCGACGGCGTTCGCCAGCACCTCCGGGTCACCGCGGTCGAGGCCGTCGGAACAGATCACCACCACCGCGCCGCGGCAGAGCCCGCGCCGGCCCCAGCGCCGGACGAACTCGGCCAGCGAGTCGCCGATCCGCGTCCCGCCTTCCCAGTCGACGACCGTGCGGGCGGCCTGGGCGAGCGCGAAGTCGGCGTCGCGTTCGCCCAGCTCGTCGGTGATCCGGGTGAGCCGCGTGCCGAAGCAGAACACCTCGACCCGCGCCGCCGCCCGGCGCGCGGAGTAGGCGAACTGCAGCAGGTGCCGCGAATAGTCCGCCATCGAACCCGAGACGTCCAGCACCAGCACGAGCGGCCGCAGCTTGACCCGGCGGCGGCGCCGGCGCAGCTCGTCGATTTCGCCGTAGCGGCGCAGGGTCCCGCGCACGGTGCTCCGCAGGTCGGGGATCGGGCCCTTGCGCGCGGGCCGGGTCCGGCGGGTGCGGCGGCGCGGCGGGGTGAGCCGCAGCCGGGCCATCATCCGCCGGATGGCCGCCAGCTCCTCGGGGGTGCACGCGCCGAAAGCCTTGTCCTTGACCGATTCGACGGCGGACGCGGTCAGCCCGAGCACCGCCTCCGCCTCCCGCTCGGGCCCGTCGCCCTCGGTTTCGGGAAGGGCCAGGACGGCGTCGGTGGCCACCTCCGCGACGAGCGCCTCCGGCAGGGCTTCGCCGCCGAGGAAGTAACGCCGGAAGACCTCGTCGTAACGCGGGATGTCCTCGTGCCGCCCGAGGAGCGTGACCCGGCCGCCCCAGTACACATCGGACAGATCGGCCGGGTCGAGGACGGTCAGCGCGCGGCAGTACGTCAGCACGTCACCCGGCCCGGCCGCGACCCCGGCGGATCGCAGCGCCCGGGCGAAACCGGCGAACAGACCGGCGATCGCGTCAGCCACCGGAGGTGATCTCCGCCAGGTTCGCGCGGACGACGTCGAGGTCGTCGCGGTCCTTGACCACCGCGCCGAGCGTGTCGGCGTCCAGTTCGTCCAGGCCGAGGAACCGGAGCATCCGCGCCCAGTCGATCGTCTCCGCGACCCCGGGCGGCTTCGCCAGGTCCAGTTCGCGCAGCCGGTGCACGGCCGCGACCACCTTGCGGGCGAGCAGTTCGGGCAGGCCGGGTTCCTGAGCCAGCACGATCTCGACCTCGCGGTCGGCGGCCGGGTAGTCGATCCAGTGGTAGAGGCAGCGGCGCTTGAGCGCGTCGTGCAGCTCCCGGGTGCGGTTCGAGGTCAGCACCACCAGCGGCGGGCTCGGCGCCCGGATCGTGCCGATCTCGGGCACGGTCACCTGGAAGTCCGCCAGCAGCTCCAGGAGGAACGCTTCGAACTCGTCGTCCGCGCGGTCGATCTCGTCGATGAGCAGCACGGCGTCGGCGCCCCGGCGGATCGCGGTGAGCAGCGGCCGTTCCACCAGGAACTCGGGACCGAACAGGTCGGCCACGGCGCGCTCGCCCGCTTCGGGGGCGGACAGGGCCCGGATGTGCAGGAGCTGGCGGGCGTAGTCCCACTCGTAGAGCGCCTGCGCCGTGTCGATGCCTTCGTAGCACTGGAGGCGGACGAGCTCGCGGCCGAACACCGCCGCCACCGTCTTGGCCAGCTCGGTCTTCCCGACGCCGACCTCGCCCTCCAGCAGGATCGGGCGGTGCAGGCGGGTGGCCACGAGCAGGGCCGTGGCGAGGCCGCGGTCGGCGAGGTAGCCGGCGGTGCGCAGCCGCTCGGTCAGGCCGGCGACGGTGTCCGGGTACTCCCGCGTCACGGTTGCCGGTCGGGGCCGAGGACGAGGTCGCGGATCGGGGTCGCGCCCGCGTCGAGCTTGCCGTCGGCGGCCAGCTGGTCCCGCCAGCTCGAGGTGAGCCCGTCGAAGCCGACGGCCTGCATGCTCTTGCACGCCTTCTGCGGCCCGCACGCTTCTTCGACGTCTTCGCTGCTCCGCCCGCCGGCGTCCCAGATCTCGCGCAGCACCCGGAGGGTCTCGTCGGAATCGGCCATCAGCCGAGGTTAGTAGCGGTTCGTGTCCGTGCCGGGCCTCGATTAATGCTTCCCTTAAGTTGTAGTGTCCCGTGATCGGCTCGACGGAGAACCTGGGACTATGACACTGGGCCAGCTCAACGCGTTCGTCCTGGTGGCCCGGCTGGGCTCGGTCACGGACGCGGCGAAGGCCCTCGGCGTGAGCGAGCCCGCGGTGTCGCAGGCGCTGGCCGCGTTGCGCCTGCACCACGGGGACAAGCTCCTGATCAAGCGCGCGGGCGGGATGACGCTCACCGCGGGCGGCAGCCGGCTGCTGCCGATCGCCTCGCAGATGGTGGCGCTGGGCGCCGAGGCGGACGCCGCCGTCCGGCAGGCCAACGGCGTGGCGGCGCGGCTGCAGCTGGCGGTGACCAGCGAGATCGCCGAGTTCGTGGCGAACCCGTTGCTGGAGGCGTTCACCCGGCGCTCGGGCAACTCCATCGACGCGTCGGCCGGGCTGGCGCGCACCACGGAGCTGGCGGTCCTGGTCGCGAACCGCCTCGCCGACGTGGCTTTGGGTCCCGAGCTGACCGGCGACGCGGCGAAGGGCCTCGACTGCGTCCCGGTGTTCCGGGGGTCATTGGTCGTGGTGGGCGCGCCGAACAGCCGCCACCAGGGCAGTCCGGCGCACTGGCGCTGGCTGCTCGACCCGGCAGGCGCCGACCCCGGCAGCGACACGCTCCGCCTGCTGCGCCGGCTGGGCGTACCGGACGAAGGCATCCAGATCTTCCCCAACCAGACGGCGGCGTGGTCGGCGGCGGCGAGCGGAGCGGGGGTGTCGGTGGCGCTGGAGCACCTCGTGGCGCCCCAGCTGCGCCGCCACGAGCTGGCGGTGGTCCCGACCCGGGGGACACCGCTGTCGTTGTGCTGGCACGTGACGACGTTGCCGACGGACCGCCGTTCGGCGGCGGCGAACTCGCTGCGGCACTTCCTGGGTACGCCGGCGGCGATGCAGGTGATGCGGTCGCCGGGGAGCGGGGTGCCGCCGTCGCGCTTCCGGCCGCCGGTCTACGTGACGATCTGGAGCTGATCGCCGGCCCTGCCGCGCGTCCGGGAAATCCCGCGAAGGCACGCCTTCCCGCTCTTCGCGGGCCCGGCGGTCCCGGTGGTGGGCGCGACCCCCAACGACGCGCCCGCCACCGGGTCGCCCCGGCATTCCCCCTCTTTCACCGTGCCCCTAGGGTTCCCGAAGCCGTCCTCGTTTCGTCCTCGCGCCGGCATCCACGCCGCCACCTGCGCGTTTCGGAGCCGGTAGCCTTGAGGTCGAGGGGGGATGCGATGAGGTTCCGGATTCTCGGGACGCTGGAAGTGCTTGCGTACGGGGATCGGGTCACCCTCGCGAGCCCGCGCCAGCAGCGTGCGCTGGCCGCCCTGCTGCTCAATCCCAACTCGGTCGTCCCCGTGGAGCGGATGATCGACGCGCTCTGGGAGGACGAGCCGCCGGCGACGGCGGTGAAGCAGGTGCGCAACTGCGTTTCCGCGCTGCGGAGCCGGCTCGGCGAAACCGGCGGGATGATCCTCACCGACGGCCCCGGGTACCGCTTGCAGACCGACAGCGACGACCTCGACTCGCTCCGGTTCCGCCGGCACGTCGCGGCCGCACGAGGACTCGCCGGGCAGGCGAAGCTCGTCGACGCCGTCGAAGAGATCCAGGCCGCGCTCGCCCTCTGGCGCGGCCCGGCGCTCGACGGGCTGCGGACGACCACGCTGGCCGGCCGGGCGGCGGTGCTCGACGAGCAGCGCGCCGACGCCGTGGAGCTCTGTGCCGAATGGCGGCTGCGGCTCGGCGAAACGGGTGAGGTCGTCCGCGAGCTGACCGAGTTCTGCGGCGAGCACCCGACGCGCGAGCTGTCCCACCTGCTCCTGATGCGCGCGCTCGCGAAGGAGGGCCGCTACGCCGAGGCCTCGACGTTGTTCCACGGCCTGCGCCGGCGGCTGGCCGACGAGCTCGGCGTCGACCCGAACCCCGACCTGCGGCGGCTGCACGACCAGATCCTCGCCGAGGCCACCTCGGGTGACCCCGAGCCGGAAACCCCGCCCGCGCACCACCAGTTCGATCGCGCGGTCACCGAGCTGGCCGAAGCCGTCACGTGGCAGTGGCGCGCCGAAGCCGAGCTGCGGTCGCTGCACCGGCCGCAGCCGATCGTCCTGCGCTGGTCGGCCCTCGCGCGCCCGGGCAGGCCCGCGCGCCGGGGCGACCTCGACGACATCGCCGAGACGTTCGCCGCGCTGCCCGAGCGGCAGCTGGTCGTGCTCGGCGATCCCGGCTCCGGCAAGTCCGTGCTCGCCCTGATGCTGACGCTGGAGCTGCTGCGCACCCGCGACCCGGGGACCCCGGTCCCGGTCCTGCTTTCGCTGGCCTCCTGGGATCCGCGGCGTGAACACCTCGACCGGTGGCTGGCGGGCCGGCTCGCCGACAACCACCCGGCGCTGCTCAACGCCCGCGAGTACGGGCCCGGCGCGCCGACGCGGCTCGTCCTCGGCGGCCACGTCGTCCCGGTCCTCGACGGCCTCGACGAGATGCCGACCGACCTGCGCGCCGCGGCGCTCGACGCACTGGACCAGACCATGGCGGTCGGCCGCTCGCTCGTGCTGACCTGCCGCTCGGCCGAGTACGAGCAGGTCACCCGCGAAGCCGGCCCGGTGCTGGGCGCCGCCACCGTGGTGCGGCTGGAACCGGTGGCCCGGCAGGAGGCGATCACCTATCTTTCCGCGCGAGGGAGTGACCGCTGGGGCCCGGTCGCCGAGCGGCTGCGCCGGGAGCCGGACGCGGCGCTGGGCCGGGTGCTGCGGACGCCGTTGATGGTCGACCTCGCGCGGATCGGCTACGGCCGTCCCGGCGCGGATCCCGCGGAGCTGCTCGACGCCGAAGACGCGGGCGCCCTCGAAGGCCGGCTGCTCGACTCGTTCGTCCCCAACGCCTACGCGCAGGTGCCGCGGTCGCCGGGGCGGAACCCGAAGACCAGCCCGTCCGGGCGGTACACGGCCGAGGAGGCGACCCGCTGGCTGGGGTTCCTGGCCCGGCACCTCGAGCGGGCGCGCAGCCGCGACCTGGCCTGGTGGCAGCTCTACCGGGCGGTGCCGGCCGGGACTCGGTCGGCCCTGATCGGCGCGCTGATCGCGCTGTTCTTCGTCGTCACCGGCTTGTTGGACGACGGACCGGCGCTGGCCGCGATCTACGGCCTTTCCTTCGGCGGCGCCGGTTACCTGACCCACCGCTTCGGGCGCGCGCCGGAGCCGCTGCGCACCGAACTGCGCTTCGCCGGGGCCGCCCGGAAGTTCGCCGGCCGCTTCGCGATCGGTGCCGTCGTGGGTGTGCTGCTCGGCCTGGGCTGGTCGCTGGCCACCGGCCTGGTCGTCTTCCTGGCGGTGGTGTTCGGGCTGGTGTTCGCGGTGCACGTGTGGCTCGCGAAGCCGGTCGACGCCAGCCGCGTGTCGAGCCCGGGGACGATCCTGCGCAACGAACGGACCGGGGCGATCGCGCTGGCGGTCTCGTTCCTGGTGACGCTGGGATTGTTCGACGGGATGGCGTTCGCGTTCACGGCGCAGACGCGGTTCCTGCCGGTGCTGGGCGGCCGGTACGACCTCGCGCTGGCCTTCGCGGGCGGGCTCGCGGGCGCGTCGTTCGGCTGGTTCATGGGCCGCGGAGTGGCGGCGGCGTGCTACGGCCTGGCGGGCGCGCTCGCCGGCGGCCAGGTCTTCCCGGCGGCGACGAACCCGGTGCTGCCGATCGTGGTCGGCGTGTTCTTCGGCGGGGGCATCGGGCTGACGGTCCTGGTGACGCGCGCGTGGGGCAACTACTTCGTCCACCACGTCTGGCTCGCGGCGACGGGCCGCCTTCCGTGGCGCCTCATGCACTTCCTCGACGACGCCCACCGCCGCGGCGTGCTGCGGCAGGCCGGCGGCGTCTACCAGTTCCGCCACGCCCGCGTCCAGGAACGACTGGCCGAGACCGGCCACGACCAGCAGGAGGTGCCATGACCGGCGAGGAAATCGTGCTCGGTCCGCTGCCGAAGGGGATCACGCCGGCCGGGGAGGGCAAGGTGTGGAACGTGCTCGGCCACACCTACTCCCTGAAGGCGGCGAGCGAGTCGAGCTTCGCGTTCGAGACGCTCGACCCGCCCGGCACCGGGGTGCCGCCGCACGTGCACCCGACCCAGGACGAGCACATCTACATCCTGGAGGGCGTGTTCACCCTCTACCTCGACGGCGAGTGGACCACCGCGGGCCCCGGCGACACCGTGCGGATGCCGAAGGGCCTGCCGCACGCTTACTACAACCGCGGCGAGGGCATCACCCGCGGCCTGTTCTGGGTGAGCCCGGCCGGCCGGCTCGCCCAGCTCTTCGACCGGCTGCACGACCTGGCGGACCCGGCGGAGGTAGTCCGGCTGTCGGCACTGCACGACGTCGACTTCCTGCCGCCGGGTTCGGTGGACGGCGCCTGATCAGGTCCGGGCGGCCACGGGGGACAGGATCTCCGCCACGCCGCGGACTGTGCGGGTGCGGTAGAGGTCGGCCACCGCCAGTTCGCCGAGGCCGGCCTTGCGGATTTCGTGGTGAGGTGGAGCCGGCGGGGGTGCCGTGATCGGTGGCCCGGCGGTGGGCGCCTGATCGTGCCGGCGGCCGCGGGATGCCGGCGGCGGGTGCGGTGGGTGCCCCGGTCAGTTCGCGGCCCCCGCGGGGGAGAGGCTCGCCAAGATCTCCGCCACTCCGCGGACCGTGCGGGTGCGATACAGGTCGGCCACCGCCAGATCGCCGAGGCCCGCCTTCCGGATCCCGTCGACGATCGTGAAGGCCAGCAGGGAATTGCCGCCCGTGAGGAACAGGTCGTCGTCCAGGGTGATCGGGCGGCCGAGGGCGCCCGACCACAGCTCGCCGACCCGGAGCTGCAACTCCGTCGCTTCGACGGCGTCGACGAGACCGCGGTCCGCCACGACCGCCCGGGGTTCGGGCAGGCGGGCCGGGTCGAGCTTGCCGTTGGCGTTCACCGGCAGCGCGGCCAGCTCGGTCAGCGTGTCCGGCACCATGTACTCGGGCAGCTGCTCCTGGAGCCGTTTGTCCACAACGGACAAGTCGAGCCCGGTGCCGGCAACATAAGCGTCCAGCCGCTCCGAACCCGCGCCCGTACCACGCCGGCGCACCACGACGGCCGCCGCGCGGACGCCCGGTTCGGCCAGCAGCACCGCGCGGATCTCGCCGAGCTCGACGCGGTGGCCGCGGATCTTGACCTGGTCGTCGAGCCGGCCCAGGTACTCCAGCTCGCCGTCGGGCAGCACGCGGCCGCGGTCGCCGGTGCGGTACCAGCGCGCGCCCGGTTCGCCGAGGAACTTGGCGGCGGTCAGCTCGGGTCGCCGGTGGTAGCCGTCGACGATCCCGGCGCCGCCGAGCAGGATCTCGCCCGGCACCCCCGGGGGCACGCGCCGGCCGCGCTCGTCGACCACGTCGACCCGCCAGCCGGGTACTGCCCGCCCGACCGAGCGGCTGCCCGCCGCCGCGGCCTCGCGGGTGACCGGGTGCCACGTGCACGCGACCGTCGTCTCGGTGATCCCGTACATGTTGATCACCTGGCACCCATTCTCCGGATACCTCTCGAACCACCGCAGCATCAGCGCCATGTCCAACGGCTCGCCGCTGAACATGAGCAGCCGCACGGAAAGCCGCTCCGCTCGGCCGGCGTCCACCGCCGCCAGCTGCGTGAACACCGACGGCGTCTGGTTGAGCACGGTGACACCCTCGGCGGACAGCAGGTCGTGCAGCGCGTGCGCGTCGCGGGCGGTCTCCTCGGGCACGATGACCAGCCGCCCGCCGGTGGTCAGGCAGCCGAAGATCTCCCACACCGAGAAGTCCCACGAGTAGGTGTGGAACAGCGCCCAGCTGTCGGCGGACCCGAAGCCGAACCCGAACACCCGGGCCGCGTCGAGCAGGCTGCAGATCTGCCGGTGCGCGACCACCACGCCCTTCGGCTGCCCGGTGGAGCCGGAGGTGTAGATGAGGTACGCGCCGTCGTCCGCCGTCCCGGTCATCAGGAACGGCTCCGCCCGGTCCGTCCACACACCGCCGTCGACGACCAGCGTGGGCGGCCCCAGCTCGGCGGGGGCGTCCGCGAGGACCAGCGACACCTCCGCGTCCTCGGCGATCTGCCGCAGCCGGGCGGGCGGGTTGCCCGGCGCCAGCGGGACGTACGCGGCGCCCGTCTTCAGCACCGCGAACATCGCGGCGATCAGCTCCGGCGACCGGGCGAAGCTCAGTCCGACGCGGCTGCCCGGGCCGCAGCCGCGGGCGGCGAGCCGAGCGGCCAGGACGTCCGCGGCTGCGCCGAGTTCCCGGTAGGACACCGATCGCGACCCGGCCGTCACGGCGATCGCGTCCGGATCGGCCAGCACGCGGCGCTGGATCAGCTCGTGGAGCGTGTGTTCGCCGTCGAGCCAGGCCGGGGCGGCTTCGCCGGGCAGCACCGGCGCCGGGTGCTCGCCGGCGGTCAGGTCGGCGGAACCGAGGGGAGCGCCGGGGTTCCGGACGAACAGCTCCAGCAGGACGCCGACGCCGTGCAACAGCCAGCGGGCCGCCGTCTCGTGGACCTGCTCACGGCGAAAGCGGCAACGCAGGCGCTGCGGGTCGGCCGGATCGAGGTCGAGCACCAGCGGGAAGCCGCCGTCCGCCACGCCGATCGCGACCGGCGCCGGCCCCTCGTCGGCCGAGGCACCGACGAAAAGCGTTGCCAGGTAACGGGAAGCGGAAAGGTCTTCGGCCACCGGGAGGATCCACGTCCGCCGCCCGCGAGCGTCCGGCAGCGCGATCCGCGGGGTGCCGCCGGAGAACCGGGCCAGCACGGCGGCGGTGGCGGCGGCGAGCGTCCGCACGTCCGCCGGGCTGCCCGCGGGAAGGGGAGCACTCACTTCGGCGGGCCCGGATCCGGCCGGGCCGAAGGACATCCAGTCGTCGCTCATCGGGTACCTTCCCGCGCCGGGACGGCGAACCGCGCGGCCAGCAGGTCCAGCAGCGGGCCTGGGTCCGGCAGGAAGTACATGTGCTCGCCCGGAAGTTCGGCGACGTCGAAGCGGTCGCCGGCGATCCGCTCCCAGCCGGCCAGGTCGGCCCGGGACACGAGCGGGTCGTCCGCGCCGCGGATCGCGAGCACCGGCACCGGCAGGCGGGTGCCGGTGGGGGCCAGGTACGCCTCGCGCGCCAGCAGGTCCGCGCGCAGTGGCGGCAGCAGGATGTCGCGCAGCTCGGGCTGCGCCAGCGCCGGGTGGGCGTAGCCGATCAGCCGCTCGACGGCGGCGACGAACTCCTCGCCCTCGAGCCCGCGCAGGCCGAGGTCCAAGGGCGTCAACGGATCCGGCGCGCCGCTGACGACCAGCCCGGCCACCCGGAACTCGCCGGACGCCGCGATCGCGCGGGCCGTCTCGAACGCGACGGCGGCGCCCGAGCTGTGGCCGAACAGGACGATCTCCTCGCCCGCCACGGCGGAGCGCCGGATCTGCCCGAGCGCGTGCTCGGCCGCGGAAGCGACGTCTTCGTGCGGCGGGAGGCTGAACTGCTCTTCGCGGCCGGCCAGCTGCACCGGCCGGATCTCGATTTCCGCGTCGCCGGGCGGCGTCCAGGAACGGTAGACGCTCGCGCCGGCACCGGCGAAGGGACAGCAGTAGAACTTCATGCTCACCAGACCATCCTCGTACGGGGCAGCGATGCGTTTTCCGACGCTAGTGGCCGCCCCGGTGGCACCGTGCCAGTCTCGTTCCCGGTTTCGCGGGACGAGCATTCTGCCAGGACGCCGACTCCTAACCTGGCGACCGGAAACAGAAATGCCCGGAATAGAGAGTGCGCCGTTTTCCGCTGCCGTGGCCGAGTTTCGAAGGAAAGGGAATTGTCGACGTGAAGCTGCTGGAACAGCCGGCCCCGGTGGGCACCAGGTTCGAAGCGTACGGACCGAGCAAGCTCGACGAAATCCTGAAGAGGTTCCCCGTCCCGGAAGGGCTCGCCGAGACCATCCGGCTCTTCTCCCTCGTGCTGCCGTTCCGCGTGAACGAGTACGTCCTGACGGAGCTGATCGACTGGGCGAACGTCCCGGCGGACCCGATCTTCCAGCTGGTCTTCCCGCAGGACGGGATGCTCACGAAGGAAGACGAGCACGACCTGGCCCGCGCGGCCACCGGGTCCGGCCGGCGCGCCGAGCTGCCCGCGGTCGTGCGGCGGATCCGGCAGCGCCTCAACCCGCACCCGTCGGGCCAGCTCGAGCTCAACGTGCCCACCCTGGGCGGTGACGAGCTGGGCGGGCTCCAGCACAAGTACCGCCACACCGTCCTGTACTTCCCCCAGCAGGGCCAGACCTGCCACACGTACTGCACGTACTGCTTCCGCTGGGCGCAGTTCGTCGGCGAGAAGGACCTGCGGTTCGCGGTGAAAGAGGCCGACCGGCTCGTCGAATACCTGCGGGCCCACCCGGAGGTCACCGACGTGCTGGTCACCGGCGGCGACCCGATGGTGATGTCCGCCGAGCGGCTGCGGGTGCACTTCGAGCCGCTGCTGGCGATCCCCACGGTGCGCACGATCCGGATCGGCACCAAGTCGGTCGCCTACTGGCCGCAGCGCTTCGTGACCGACGCCGACGCGGACGCCGTGCTGCGGCTCTACGAGGACGTCGTCGCCTCCGGGCGCACGCTCTCGGTGATGGCGCACTACAGCCACGAGCGGGAGCTGGCCACCGACGTCGCCGGTCAGGCGGTCAAGCGGATCCTGGCCACCGGCGCCCGGATGTACTGCCAGTCGCCGCTGATCGCGCACGTCAACGACGACGCGGACGCCCTCGCCGGGCTGTGGAGCACCGAGCTGGCGCTGGGTGCCGTGCCGTACTACATGTTCGTCGCCAGGGACACCGGTCCGCACGACTACTTCAAGGTGCCGCTCGCCCGCGCCCAGGAGCTGTTCTCCGGGGCGTACGGGCAGCTGCCCGGGCTGGCCCGCACGATCCGGGGGCCGGTGATGTCGGCGACGCCGGGCAAAGTCGTCGTCGACGGCACGGTCGAGCTCGGCGGGCAGCGGCTGTTCCAGCTGCGGTTCCTCCAGGCCCGGCGGCCCGGGCTGACCGGCAGGCCGTTCTTCGCCCGCTACACCCCGGACGCCGCCTGGCTCGACGAGCTGGAACTGCTGCCGGACACCCCACCCGACATCGCCGAAGCGGTCCGGTCGCAGCACCTGGTGGGAGGGGGTTCGCCGCGCGCCGTCTCAGGTGACCTCGAGCTGCTCCCGGCCACGCCGGGAGGGGCCCGATGACCGCCGTGCACGCGGTCTCGCCGAACCTCGCGCTCGACGAGGCCGTGAGCCGCCGTCACGCGGCCGGGCAGCCGCTGATCCACCTCGGGTTCGGCGAGTCCCGGCTGCCCCTGCCGGACTTCCTGGCCGAACGGCTGCTCGCCGGGGCCCGGCGCACCGCCTACGGGCCGGTCGCGGGCGCGGAGGACAGCCGGGCCGCGGCGGCGGGCTACTTCACGCGCCGGGGCCTGCTGACCGAAGCGGACCAGGTCGTGCTGGCGCCGGGGAGCAAGCCGCTGCTGCTCGCGCTGATGGCGGCGATCGACGGCGCGGTGGTCCTGCCGCAGCCCTGCTGGGTCACCTACGCCCCGCAGGCGCGGCTGTTCGGCCGTCCGGTGCTGGAGGTGCCGATCCCGGCGAGCTGCGGCGGGGTGCCCGACCCCGACCTGCTGCCCGGCGCGCTGCGGGCGTTCCGCGCGGCCGGCGGGCGTCCCCGGATGCTGCTGCTGACGCTGCCGGACAACCCCACCGGCACCCACGCCCCGCCCGAGGTCGTGCGGCGGCTGTGCGAGATCGCCGAGGCCGAAGACCTGCTGATCGTCTCCGACGAGATCTACCGCGACATCCTGCACGACCCGGCCGACCCGTTCGCGAGCCCGGCCGAGTTCGCCCCTGACCGGACGGTGGTGACGTCCGGGCTGAGCAAGAGCCTCGCGCTCGGCGGCTGGCGGATCGGCTTCGCCCGGTTCCCGGCCACCGCCGCCGGGCGGGCCCTGCGCTCGACCGTGCTGGGGCTGGCCAGCGAGATCTGGTCCACCCTGGCGGGTCCGATGCAGGAGGTCGCCTGCCTCGCGCTGGCGGAGCCGCCCGAGGTGACCGCGCACCTGCGGGCCAGCACGCGCCTGCACGGCGCCGTGGCGGACGCGGTGCACCGGATCGTCACGCAGGCGGGTGCGGTCTGCCGCCCGCCCACCGGCGGCTTCTACGTGTACCCCGACTTCGAGCCGGTGCGGGACGTGCTGGCCGCGAAGGGGGTCACCGGGTCGGCGTCGCTGCAGGACCACCTGATCGACAGGCTGGGCGTCGCGGTGCTCGGCGGAAAGCACCTCGGCGACGATCCCGGCGCGCTGCGGTTCCGCGCCGCGACGAGCATGCTGTACGGGGCCGATGACGCCGAGCGCTGGGCCGCGCTGCGGTCGCCGTCGCCGCTCACGCTGCCGCACATCAGGGAGACCCTCGCCGCCCTCGATGCCGCGTTCACCGGCTTGACCAGCTGAATCGCATAACGAACCCGTCAAGGCCATCTCAGGGGTGTCCACTGCCCTTAAGATGGCCTTAACGTATGTAAAATGGATTGTGTCTTCCGACCGTGACCGGCCTTGTCAACCGCCGGACGGGAATCGAGGAGAACATCTAAACCGCACCGACCGTACCGTTCGGTGGGTGCGGTCACCGTACGGTCACCCGTAGTGCCACAGGATTAGGTCCCACTCACCCGTTCGTGTTGACGCTGGTGACCGCCCGTTCCTAGGGTGAGTCCCGACGGTGGTACGGCCGGCACCCGGCACCGAAGCCACCGGATCCCGCATCGCCCGACGACGAACCGGTGGTTTTCCATGCCCGAAATCCAGGTCCACGGCTCGGTGACCGACTCCCGTTTCTCCCCCGACCAAGAAAAGGAAATCGGGGGCGAATACCAAAGAATGTTCTCGTCCTTCTTGGAGAATTCGGACGTCTCTTCGGCGATCCTCGACGACCGGCTGCGGGTGGTCGCGGCGAACCGCGAGCTGCTGGCCCTGTTCGGCCGGAGCGCGGCCGAGGTCTGCCGGGCGGATCTACCCGGGTTGCTGCACCCTTTCGTTTCCGAGCGGGTGCAGCGCCGCCTCACGCGGCTCGTGCTGGAGGGGGAGCGCGGGTTCCGGGAGCGGTTCACCCCGCTCGTGCCCGCGGCGGGTGCCCTGCCGGTAACGCTGATCGCCGCGGCCCTGCCCGGCCGCCGCCCGGCCGCGGCGGCGGCGTTGCTGCTGTTCCTGCCGGACCGCGTACAGCGGCGCAGCATCGACCCGGCGGGGAGGAACCGGGCGATGAGCGAGATCGAGACGCAGATCCTGCAGGGCGTCGCGGCCGGGGCGAGCACGGCGGAGCTGGCCCGGCGGCTGTATTTGTCCCGGCAGGGCGTCGAGTACCACATCCATCGGATGATGCGGTTCCTCAAGGTGAAGAACCGGACTGAGCTGGTCTCGCGTGCCTATGTGGCCGGGCTGCTCGCGCCGGATGTGTGGCCGCCGCAGGTGTTGCCGGGCCGGGCGGTTGCGGGGCGGGCCGCGGTGCCGGCGAGGTAGGGCGGTGGGGTTGTGGCGCCGGACCTGTGGTCTTGAATGAGTCATTCAGGTCTTCGGAGGTCCTGAATGACTCATTCAAGACGGTGGCACACGGCCCGCCGCCGCGAGTGCTAGAGGTCAGGCCGCGGTGCCCGTCCGATAGATGCGCGTCCCGGCGGGAATCGCCACCGCCAGGACCGCCACCAGCACCACCAGCGCGATCAGCGTCGCGTGGCGCTGGGGGAAGCCCGCCCCTTCGGTCACCAGGTCCGGGTTGCCCCACAGGCGGCGGCAGGCCGCTACGACCGAGCTGACCGGGTTCCAGGCGGACACCGTCGCGAGCCAGCCCGGCAGGCCGCGCAGCGGCACGAACGCGTTCGACACGAACGAACCGACGACCATGACCAGGGCCGCGATCGCGCTGATCGCCTCGGCGCCGCTCGTGGTGAGCCCGATCAGGGCGCCGAGCCAGAGCATCGCGTAGGCGAACAACAGCAGCAGCCCGAACCCGGCCAGCCCCGGCAGCAGTCCACTGTGGATCCGCCAGCCGATGGTGTACGCGATCCCCGTGGTGGCCCCGATCCCGGCCGCGGCCAGCACCAGGTCCGAGAGCGTGTGCCCGAGCAGCACCGCCGAACGCGGGATCGGCAGCGAACGGAACCGGTCGGCCAGCCCGCCGGCCAGGTCGTCGGCGATGCCGAGCCCGCTGGTGGCCACCAGCGTCAGGCCGACCTGCGCGGCGACCCCGGCGGTCAGGTAGTCCACATAGGGCGCGCCGCCGGGCAGGGTGATCGAGCCGTCGAAGAGGAAGCCGAGCACCAGCACCAGGCTGATCGGCATGAGCAGGACGCCGACGATCTTGGCCGGTGAGCGGACCGTCGCGCGCAACCGGCGTCCGGTCAGGGCCGCGACGTCGCTGAGGAGCGTGTTCATACCGCCTCCGAAGTCCGGGTGAGAGCGAAGAAGACGTCGTCGAGTGACGGACGGCGCAACGCGAAGTCCTGCACGGCGATCCCGTTCGCTTGGAGTTTTCCCGCCACCGCGGCGATTCCGGCCGTCCCGTCCGGGACGGGCGCGCTCAGCTTGCCGTCCGCGGATTCGACCGAACCGGCGACCGACGCGAGGATTTCCCGGGCTTCGGCCGTGCGGGCGGGATCGGCCACGGAGACCTCCAGCCACTCGCCGCCGACGTCGCGCTTGAGCTGCTCCGGGCTGCCCTCGGCGACGACCTTGCCGGCGTCGATCACGACGACGCGGTCGGCCAGCTTGTCGGCCTCTTCGAGGTACTGCGTGGTGAGCAGCACGGTGGTGCCGGCCGCCGCCTGCTCGCGGATCGCCGCCCAGAGCACGGCGCGGCTGGCCGGGTCCAGTCCGGTCGTCGGCTCGTCGAGGAAGACGACCGGCGGGCGGGAGATGAGACAGCTGGCGAGGTCGAGCCGGCGCCGCATGCCGCCGGAGTAGGTCCGGACCTGCCGGTCGGCGGCACCGGTGAGGTCGAACTGCGCCAGCAGCTCGCGGGCACGGGACTTCGCGGGCGAGCGTCCGATGTGGAGCAACGTGCCCAGCAGCACCAGGTTCTCCCGGCCGGTCAGGCGGTCGTCGACGGCGGCGTACTGCCCGGTCAGCCCGATCCGCGTGCGCACTTCGGCTTGCTGCCGCACGACGTCGAGCCCGGCGACGAACGCCCGGCCCGAGTCGGGGACGAGCAGGGTGGAGAGGATCCGCACGGTCGTCGTCTTGCCCGCCCCGTTGCGCCCCAGCACCCCCAGCACCGTGCCCGCCGGCACGTGCAGGTCCACCCCGCGCAACGCCTGATGGTTGCCGTACCGTTTGGTCAGACCCTCGGTTTCGATTGCTGCGGTCACTCCTCGGCCCTTCTCTTCCGGCGACGGCGCGGGCCTCATTCCAGCAGTGCGCCCGTTTGCCGCCCGCCAGCAGTGGTGGCGGATTGCCAGTGGCGGCGCGGCTAGCGTCATTTCGGCAAGCCACCCCAGTGCCCGGGAAAGCCGGGCGGGAATCGGAGGGAAGAAATGCCGGAGCGGAACGAAATTCCTCCTTTCGCGGTCATTTCCGGCCGGCAGGTCTCGAACGTACTGGCCGGCAACGAGAAAAAGGTGGTCGACCTCGTCGAGGCGGCCTACCGGCTGCACGGCGCCGGGAACACGGTCAACCCGCCCTCCTACTTCCTGCGGTTCCCGGACCGCCCGGACTCCCGGATCATCGCGCTGCCCGCCTCGCTCGGCGGCGATGACGGGGTGGACGGTCTCAAGTGGATTTCCAGCTTCCCCGGCAACGTCGAGCACGGGATCCCGCGGGCGTCGGCGGTGCTGATCCTCAACGACCCGGCCACCGGATACCCCTTGGCCTGCCTGGAAAGCTCGATCATCAGCGCCGCGCGCACGGCCGCCTCGGCCGCGCTGGCCGCGGCGGTGCTGAGCACGAACCGCGGACGGCCGCGGCGGGTCGGGTTCGTCGGGACGGGCCTGATCGCCCGGTTCGTCCACACCTACCTGCAGGCGACCGGCTGGGAGTTCGACGAGATCGGCGTGCACGACCTGCACGCGGGGTCGGCCGCCGGCTTCCGCGACTACCTCGCGGGCACCGGCACGACCGCGCGGATCACCGGTCACGACGACGCGCAGAGTCTGATCCGCGCCAGTGACCTGGTCGTGTTCGCCACCGTCGCCGCCGAGCCGTACGTGACCGACGTCGACTGGTTCGCCCACGACCCGCTGGTGCTCAACATCTCGCTGCGGGACATCGCCCCGGAGATCGTGCTGGTCTCCACCAACGTCGTCGACGACGTCGACCACTGCCTCAAGGCGAACACCTCGCCGCACCTGGCCGAGCAGCTGACCGGGGACCGGGGCTTCCTGTCCGGCACGCTGTTCGACGTGCTGACCGGCCGCCTCGAACCGCGGCCCGGCCGGCCGCTGATCTTCTCGCCGTTCGGCCTCGGGGTCCTCGACCTCGCGGTGGCGAAGTACGTGTACGACGAGACTGCCGCGGCGGGGGAGCTCCCGGTGGTCGACGGCTTCTTCCACGAGCTGGACCGGCACCGGCCCCCGGCCCGCTAGCCCGGACCGCGGCGCTCCGCCCGGCCGGTCCTCTCCCGCACGAATAGGGGTTGTGCGTGCCCATCATCTCGGCTCCGCAGGAATACAACGAAGACAACCTGTACGTGGACCTCCGGCCGGTCTTCGGCCCCGCCCTGTACCTCAAGTGCGAGGCGTTCAACTTCGCCGGCTCGGTCAAGCTGAAGGCGGCGCAGGAGATGATCACGAGCGCGGAGCGGCGTGGCCTGCTCACGCCCGGCTCGACGCTGGTGGAATCGTCCTCGGGCAACCTCGGCGTCGCGCTGAGCATGATCGCCGCAGACCGCGGCTACGGCTTCGTCTGTGTGACCGACGCGCGCTGCAACGAGGCGACCCGCCGGATGATGGAAGCCTTCGGCGCCCGGGTGCACGTCGTCACCGAACCCGCCGCCGAGGGTGGGTTCCTCGGCGCGCGCATCGCCTACGTGCGGATGCTGTGCGCGCAGAACGGGTTCGTGTGGCTGAACCAGTACGGGAACCGGGACAACTGGATGGCGCACTACCTCACCACCGCACCCGCCATCGCCCGGCAGTTCCCCGACGTCGACGTGCTGTTCGTCGGCGCCGGCACCACCGGGACGCTGATGGGGTGCGCCCGGTACTTCCGCACCGCCCGGCGGGCGCCGCGGATCGTGGCCGTGGACGTCGAAGGGTCGGTGACCTTCGGCCGGGCCCCCGCGCGCCGGCTGATCCCGGGGCTGGGCACCAGTGTCCGCCCGGGGATCCTCAACGAGTCCTTCGTGGACGAAGTGGTGCACGTGACCGAGCCGGACGCGGTGCGCCGGTGCCGGGAGCTGGCGCGGCGGGGCTTCCTGTTCGGCGGGTCCACCGGCACCGTGATCGCCGGCGCACTGGCCTGGCTGGACGCGAACACGGGGACCTCGCCGGTCACCGCGGTCGCCATCGCGCCGGACTTCGGCGAGCGCTACCTCGCCACCGTCTACGACGACGCCTGGGTGCGCGAATCCTATTGGCCCGAATACGAACCGGCGTACGAAGACGGCCGGCTGTCCGAACTGAACGCCGCGCACTGACCGGGAGAAACGTCAGCATGTCGCAGAATCCATCCGGGGCCGCCCTGCCGCTGTCGGCCGCGCAGCTCGAAGTCTGGTACGCCCAGCAGCTCGACCCGGGCAACCCGATCTGGAACATCGCCGAGTACTACGAGATCGACGGCCCGCTGCGCGAGGACGTCTTCACCGACGCCGTGCGCCGCGCGGTCACCGAGGCGGAGTGCCTGCGGGTGCGGTTCCACGCCGAGGGCGATACCGTGTGCCAGGTCGTCGAGCCGCTGACCGGGTCGCCGTTGACGCTGCTCGGCTTCGATGCCGAGCAGGACGCGCTCGAGTGGATGCGGGCCGACGTCCGCCGTCCCGTGGACCCGGCGGACCCCGCCGCGCCGCTGTACGAGATGGCGCTGCTCCGGCTGGCTGACGAGAAGCACTACTTCTACACCCGCGCGCACCACGTCCTGTGGGACGGCTTCAGCGAGGCGGTGTTCGCGCGGCGCGTCGCCACGATCTACACCGCGCTCGTGGACGGCGGCGACCCGGCCGAAGGCGCGTTCGAGCCGCTGTCGGTGCTGCTCGCCGACGAAGAGTCCTATTTGGACTCGAAGCAGGCGGAGCGCGACCGCGAGTTCTGGGCCGGAAGGTTCCCGGAGACCCCGGAGCTGACCACCGTGGCGAGCCGCCCGGTGGTGCCCGCGGACGGCTTCCTCCGGCGCGGCGCGACCCTGGACCCGGCCGCCGCCGCGGCTCTGCGCGCGCTGGCCTGGGAAGACCGGGCCGCGTGGCCGACGTTCGTGATCGCCGCGATGGGCGCGTACCTGCAGCGGCTGACCGGCGGCCCCGAGGTCGTCCTCTCGCTGCCGGTGACCGCCCGCACCACCGACGCGACCCGCGCAATCCCCGGCATGCGCGCCAACGTGCTGCCGCTGCCCCTGGCGATCCGCCCGGCGATGACCCGCGGCGAGCTGCTCGGCCACGTCGGCAAGGAGGTCCGCCGGACGCTGAAGCACCAGCGCCACCGCGGCCGCGAGGTGCGTGGGCTGATCGGCCTGCCGCCGACCGACACCCGGCCGTTCGGGCCGGAGCTGAACGTCGCGTCCTTCGTGGAGCAGCTGCGGTTCGGGCCGTGCCCGGGCCGCACGCACAACCTGTCCACCGCGCCGAACGACGACCTCTCCATCACCGTCTACGACAGCGAAGACGGCGGGCTCGGCGTCCTCTTCGACGGCAACCCGAAGCTGTACACGGCCGGCGACCTCGACCGGCTGGCCCACCGGTTCCTCGGCTACCTGCGCGACCTGGGGGACTGGCCGGCGGACCGGCCGCTGGGCGGGATCGACGTGCTCGACCCGGCCGAACGCGAGCTGCTGGTCGGCTGGACCGGCACCAGCGGCGCACCGGA
Source organism: Amycolatopsis ponsaeliensis (assembly GCF_030182635.1). NCBI lineage: Bacteria > Bacillati > Actinomycetota > Actinomycetes > Pseudonocardiales > Pseudonocardiaceae > Amycolatopsis > Amycolatopsis ponsaeliensis. The sequence continues at coordinate 520,524 of NZ_JAPZLD010000002.1, read as the reverse complement.
ATTCACCGGCGTCGTCGAGCGGATCGACGCGATCGCCGCCGCCCGGCCCGACGCGGTCGCGGTGGTCGACGACGCCGGTGAGACCACTTATGCGGACCTGTGCGGCCGGGCGGCCGCCGTCGCGCGGCAGCTGCGGGAGCGCGGGCTGGCGAAGGGCGACCGGGTCGGCATCCTCGACGGGCCCGGCACCGGGTTCATCGCGGCGATGGTCGGGGTCTGGGCCGCGGGCGGCGCGTACGTCCCGCTCGACCCGCGGGCGCCGGGCGCCCGCACGGCCCAGCTGATCGCGGAAAGCGGGGCCACGGCGGTGATCGCGGCTCCGGCGTACCGGGAGGCCGTCGTCGCGCTCGGCGTGGACCCGCTCGTGCCGGCCGGAACCGGCGGAAGCCTGCTCGACGCGGCGGTGCCGGCCGAGGTCGACGACCTCGCCTACGTCCTGTTCACCTCCGGCTCCACCGGCACGCCCAAGGGCGCGATGGTCACCCACGGCGGGCTGGTCAACCACCTCCAGGCCAAGATCGACGACCTGGACCTGCGCGGCGAGGACGTCGTGGTGCAGAACGCGCCGCTGTCGTTCGACATCTCGATCTGGCAGATGGTCTGCGCCCTGGTGCTCGGCGGCCGCGTGCGCGTCGTCGGCCGCGAGGTCGCCGGCGACCCGGCGGCACTGTTCGGCGTCACCGCTCGCGAGAGCGTGACGATCCTCGAAGTCGTGCCGTCGCTGCTGCGGGCCGCGCTCGACTCCTGGGACGACGGCGCCCCGACGCCGGAGCTGCCGCTCCTGCGTGAGCTGGTCGTGACCGGCGAGCCGCTGCCCCCGGACCTCTGCCGCCGCTGGTTCTCGCGGTTCGCCGGGATCCCGATGGTCAACGCCTACGGGCCGACCGAATGCGCCGACGACGTCACGCACGCGGTGCTCACGTCCGCCAGCCCGCTCGACGGGCCGCTGGTGCCGATCGGGCACGCCGTGCGCAACACCCGGCTCTACGTGCTCGGCGACGGCCTGCGCCCGGTCCCGCCGGGTGTCCCCGGCGAGCTGTACGTCGCAGGGCACGGGGTCGGCCGCGGCTACCTGGCCGACCCCGGCCGTACCGCCACGACGTTCCTGCCGGACCCGTTCCAGCCCGGCTCGGGCGCGCGGATGTACCGCACCGGCGACATCGTGCGCCACCGCGACGACGGCCAGCTGGAGTTCCTCCGGCGCCGCGACCGCCAGGTCAAGATCCGCGGCCACCGCATCGAGATCGGCGAGGTCGAGGTCGCCCTGCGCGCGCTGCCGGGCGTCACCGACGCCGTGGTGGTCGTCGGCACCGACCCGGCCGGGCAGAAGCGGCTCGTGGGCTACGTCGTCGGCGACGGCGATCCCGAGCAGTGGCGGGCCGCGACGGCCGAGCGGCTGCCGGGCCACCTGGTGCCGTCGGTGTTCGAAGCGCTGCCGGCGCTGCCGCTGACCCCGAATGGCAAGGTCGACCTCAAGGCACTGCCGGAGCCCCGCGTGGACACCGGCACCGACGTCCGCGCCCCGCGGACCGCGAACGAGGAACTCGTGACCACGGCGTTCGCCGAGGTCCTCGACGTTTCGCGGGTCGGTGTCGACGACAGCTTCTTCGACCTCGGCGGACACTCCCTGCTCGGCACCCGGCTGATCGGGAAGCTGCGCCGCGCCACCGGGATCGAGCTTTCCCTCAAGGACCTGTTCGGCGCGCCGAAGGCCGCCGACCTGGCCGCGCTGCTCGACGGCCCGATCCGGCCCCGGCCCCCGCTGATGCGTGCGGAGCGGCCGGCGCGCATCCCGCTTTCGCCCGCCCAGCAACGGTTGTGGTTCCTCGACCGGATGGAAGGCCCGAGCGGCACCTACAACGTGCCCGCGGTGACGCGGCTGTCCGGTGACCTCGACCGCGACGCCCTCGAGCGGGCGGTCTGGGACCTCATCGCGCGCCACGAGACCCTGCGCACGGTCTTCCCCGACGACGGCGGCGAACCGCGTCAGGTCGTCCTGGCCCCCGAGGCCGCCCGACCGCGGCTGGACGTCGTCGAGAGCACCGAGGACGACCTCGCCGAGGACTTGGCCGACGCGGGTGCGCACGTCTTCGACCTGGCGACCGAGATCCCGGTGTGCCCGACGCTGTTCGAGCTGGGCGAGCGCGAGCACGTCCTGCTCGTGGTGGTGCACCACATCGCCGCCGACGGCTGGTCGGCCGCCCCGCTGGCCCGCGACCTGAGCGCCGCCTACAACGCCCGCAAGCGCGGGCAGGCACCGGACTGGACCCCGCTGGAAGTCCAGTACGCCGACTACACGAGCTGGCAGACCGAACTGCTCGGCGCCGACGACGACCCGGGCAGCCTCGCGAACGAGCAGATCGAGTACTGGCGGGCCGAGCTCGTCGGGCTGACCACCGACCTCAACCTCCCGCTCGACCGGCCGCGGCCGGAGAACCGGACACCGCGGGGCGACACGATCCACTTCCCGCTCGACGCCGGGCTGCATACGGGCGTCACCGAGCTGGCCAGGGCGTGCGGGGCCACGCCGTTCATGGTCGTGCAGGCCGCGCTCGCCACGCTGCTGTCGCGCATCGGCGGCAGCACGGACATCGCGCTCGTCAGCCCGGTCGCCGGGCGCACCGAGCCGGTGCTCGACCCGCTGGTCGGGCTGTTCCTCAACACCGTGCTCCTGCGGACCGACCTGTCCGGCGACCCGAGCTTCCACGCCCTGCTCGCCCGGGTGCGCGAAACCGAACTCGCCGCTTACGCGCATCAGGACGTGCCGTTCGAGCGGCTGATGGAGACCATCCGGCCGGCGCGCTCCGGCGGCGCGAAGACGATGTTCGAGGTCATCCTGACCTTCCAGAACAACGAGCGGCCCGAGGTCGCGATGGACGGGCTGGCCGGGCACTTCGAGCTGGCCACTAACGGCACCGCGAAGTTCGACCTGTCGTTCGACTTCGTCGAGGACTTCGGTGCCGACGGCGTCCCGGCCGGGATGACCCTCGGCCTGGAGTACAGCACGGACCTCTTCTTCGAAGACACCGCCCGCCTGCTCGGCGAACGCTTCCTGGCCGTGCTCGCCTCGGCCGTCGCCGATCCCGGCCGGACTCTGTCCACTTTGGACCTGCTCGCCGCGGGGGAGCGCGAGACGCTGCTCGGGGAGTGGAGCAAGCGCGCCGCCAGCGTGCCGGAGCTGCTGGCCGGCTTGCCGGTCGCCCCGCCCGCGCGACCGCGGGTGTACCTCCTGGACGAGCACCTGCGGCTCGTCCCGCCCGGCGTGCCGGGGTGGTGGTACGTCGCGTCGAGCCGCCCGCTGACGACGACGGACGCGGACCCCGTCGCGCTCGCCACGACGCTCGTGCCCAGCCCGTTCGGCAAGGCGGGCACCCGGATGGCCGCGACCGGCCGTCGCGGCCGGTGGAGCCGCTACGGCGAGCCGGAAGTGCTGGAACCGGTCCGGCCGCAGCCCGAACCCGAGGTCGTCGGCCCGCGCTCCCAGGAGCCGCGCAACCCGGGCGAAGAGATGCTGTGCCGGCTGTTCGCCGAGGTGCTCGGCCGCGAGAGCGTCGGCATCGACGACAACTTCTTCGAGTGCGGCGGGCATTCGCTGCTCGTCACCAAGCTGGTCGGCCGGATCGAGGCCGTCCTGCACGCCGGGCTGACCATCCGCGAGGTCTTCGAGAACCAGACGCCGGCCCGGCTCGCGACCCGGCTCGGCGGCACGGGCACCCGGCCCGCACTGACCGCGGGCCCGCGTCCCGGCCGGGTGCCGCTGTCGTTCTCGCAGCAGCGGCTGTGGTTCCTCAACCAGTTCGAAGGACCCGGCGCCACCTACAACATCCCGATCGCCTTGCGGCTGACCGGAACCCTCGACGTCGACGCGATGCGGACCGCGCTGCGGGACCTCGTCGAGCGGCACGAGGTGCTGCGCACGGTGTACCCGCAGGTGGACGGCGAAGGCGTCCAGCTCGTGCTCGCCGCGACCGAAGCGGAACCGGAGCTGCCGATCGTCGAGACCACGGCGGACCGGCTCGACGAGGCGCTGAGCGAGGCCGCGCGGACCGCGTTCGACGTGACGCGGGACGTGCCGCTGCGGCCGACGCTGTTCGCCGTCGCGCCGGACGAGCACGTGCTGCTGCTGGTGCTGCACCACATCGCCGGCGACGGCTGGTCGGCCGCCCCGCTGGCGCGCGACCTCGCCCGGGCCTACGCCCGCCGTCTCGACGGCGTCGCCCCGGACTGGGCGCCCCTGCCGGTGCAGTACGCGGACTACGCGCTGTGGCAGCGCGAGCTGCTGGGCGACGCCGGCGACCCGGAAAGCCTGCAGGCGCGCCAGCTCGCGTACTGGAGCGAGGCGCTGACCGGCCTGCCCGGCGAGCTGCCGCTGCGGGTCGACCGGCCGCGCCCGGCCACCTCGACCTACCGCGGCGACATCGTCCCCTTCACCCTCGACGCGGACCTGCACGCCCGGCTCGACCGGCTGGCCGCGGAGACGGGCTCGACGGTGTTCATGGTGCTGCAGGCCGCCGTGGCCGCCGTGCTCGGCAAGTACGGCGCGGGCGACGACATCCCGCTCGGCACCCTGGTCGCCGGCCGCACCGACGCCGCGCTGGCCGACCTGGCCGGGTTCTTCGTCAACACGCTCGTGCTGCGCGTCGACCTGGCCGGCGACCCGGCGTTCCGTGAGCTGCTGGGCCGGGTCCGGGAGACCGACCTCGCCGGGTACGGCAACCAGGACGTCCCGTTCGAACGGCTCGTCGAGGTGCTCAACCCGCCGCGCGTGCGGGCCCGGCACCCGCTGTTCCAGGTCGCGATCACGTTGCACAGCAACGAAACCCCGCGCGTGGAGCTGCCCGGCCTGACGCTGGGCGGCGAGCTGGTCCCGACCGGCACCGCGGACCTGGACCTGCACTTCGAGTTCGCCGAAGAGCGGACCGGCGACAACACCTGCGCCGGTGTGCTTTCGCTGATCAAGTACAGCACCGACCTCTTCGACCGCGAGACGGTGGAGCGGCTGGCCGCCGGCCTGGCGCGGTTCCTCGACCGCGCGCTCACCCGGCCGGAGCTGCCGCTCAGCCGGGTCGGGGTGCTCAGCCTCGCGGAGGAACACCGGCTGCTGGTCGACTGGAACGACACCGGGCGCCCGCTCGGCATGACCGACGTCGTCGCCCGGGTGCGGGAGTTCGCCGGGCGCTGCCCGGAGAGGATCGCGATCGGCGACGAACACGGCGAAACGACGTACGCGGATCTCGTCCGCCGCGCGAACGCCGTCACCACCCGGCTGCGCGACGCCGGGGCCGCGACCGGCTCGCTCGTCGCGCTGCTGGCCGAACCGGGCGCCGGCTACGTCGCGTCGGTGCTGGGTGTGCTCGGTGCCGGGTGCGCCTACCTGCCTCTGGACGCCGCCGCGCCCGTCGTCCGGAACGCCGGTCTCCTGAACGAAAGCGCTCCGGTCGTCCTCCTGGCCGACCCGGCCCACGGGACGCTCGCCGCCGAACTGGCCGGCGGTGTCCCCGTCCTGACCCTCGACGGCGCGACCGCCGAGGACGCGCCGCCGCTGTCCGGCGACGAGCTGGACCTCGCGTACGTGCTGTACACGTCCGGGTCGACCGGCCGGCCCAAGGGCGCCATGGTGGCGCGGCGGGGCATGGCCAACCACCTGCTCGCGAAGGTCGAGGACCTCGACCTCGGCGAGCGGGACGTCGTGGTCCACAACGCGCCGGTCACCTTCGACATCTCGGTCTGGCAGATGCTGGCGCCGCTCGTCGCGGGCGGGCGGGTCCAGGTGACCGGCCGCGAGTCCGCGCGCGATCCGCGTGCCCTGTTCGCGACGGTGGCCGAGCACGGCGTCACCGTCCTGGAGATCGTGCCCTCCCTGCTGGCCGCCACCCTCGATGCCTGGGAGATCGAGGGTGGCGCGCCGGCGCTGCCGGACCTGCGCCTGCTGGTCGTCACCGGCGAGGCCCTGCCGCCGCGGTCCTGCGAACGCTGGCTCGCGCGGTTCCCCGGCGTCCCGCTGGTCAACGCCTACGGGCCCACGGAGTGCTCGGACGACGTCACGCACGCCGTGCTCACCACGGCACCGGCCGGGTCGCGGACACCGATCGGCTCGCCGCTGCGCAACACCGCGCTCTACGTCCTCGACGACCACCTGCGGCCGGTTCCGGCCGGGGTGCCGGGCGAGCTGTACGTCGGCGGGCTCGGCGTCGGCCGCGGTTACCTGGCCGATCCCGGCCGCACCTCGGCGACCTTCGTGCCGGACCCGTTCCGGCCGGCGCCGGGGGAGCGGATGTACCGCACCGGCGACCTCGTCGTGCTGCGCGCCGACGACCGGCTGGAGTTCCTGCACCGCCGCGACGACCAGGTCAAGATCCGCGGCAACCGCATCGAGCTCGGCGAGATCGAGGCGGCGCTGCGGGCCCAGCCCGAGATCCGCGACGCGGTCGTGCAGCCCCACGGCGACGAACTGGCCGCCTACGTCGTGCTGCACAGCGACATCCCCGACGACGAACTGCGCGGGCGGCTCGCCCGCGCCGTACCCGGCTACATGGTGCCCGGGGCCTACGTCCGGCTGGAGACGCTGCCGCTGACCCCGAACGGCAAGGTCGACCGCAAGGCGCTGGTGCCGCCGAGCACCGGCGCGGCCGAACCCGGCCGGGCCCCGGAAACCGAGCGCGAACGGCGGCTGCAGGCCCTCTTCGCCGAGGTGCTGGGCCGCGAAGTCGGCGTCACGGACGACTTCTTCGCCCACGGCGGGCATTCGCTGCTGGCCACCCGCCTGGCCAGCCGGATCCGCACCGAGCTGGACGCCGAGGTGTCCGTCCAGGACCTCTTCGACCACCCGACGGCCGCCGGGCTCGCCGGCCGGCTGGACCGCGCGCGGACCCGCGCCGCGCTGGTGGTCCGGCCGCGTCCCGGGGTGCTTCCGCTGTCGTTCGCGCAGCAGCGGCTGTGGTTCCTCAGCCGGTTCGAAGAGCAGAGCGCGGCGTACACGCTGTCCGTCGCGGTGAAGCTCACCGGCCCGGTCGACACCGGTGCCCTCACGGCCGCTTTCGACGACGTCGTCTCGCGGCACGAGAGCCTGCGGACGGTGTTCCCCGAGCACGACGGGGTCCCGTACCAGCGGATCGTCGAGGTCACGGGGTTGTTCACCGCCACCGACGTCACCACCGGGGAGCTGGACGGCGCCGTGCGCGCCGCCACCCGGCGGGGCTTCGACCTGGCGGTGGAGCCGCCGTTGCGGGCCACGCTGCTCAGCACCGGCGAGCGGGCGCACGTGCTGGTCGTCGTCGTGCACCACATCGCCGCCGACGGCTGGTCGTTCGGGCCGCTGACCCGCGACCTCTCCCACGCCTACGCCGCCAGGCTGGCCGGGCGGACGCCGGACTGGGCGCCGCTGCCCGTGCAGTACGCGGACTTCGCGCTGTGGCAACGGGATCTGCTCGGCGCCGAGGACGACCCGGACAGCCTCGCCACGCGGCAGCTGGACCACTGGCGCACCACCCTGGCCGGCGTCCCCGACCAGCTGGAGCTGCCCACTGACCACCCCCGGCCCGCCGTGGCCGACGGGCGTGGCGACCGCGTGTACTTCGAGCTGGACCGCGAGCTGCGGGCCGGCCTCGAACGGCTCGCCGCCGACGCCGGGGTCAGCGTGTTCATGGTGCTGCAGGCCGGGCTCGCCACGCTGCTGGCGAAGCTCGGCGCGGGGGAGGACGTCCCGCTGGGCACCCCGGTCGCCGGGCGGACCGACGACGCGCTGGACGACCTGGTCGGCGTCTTCCTCAACACCCTCGTCCTGCGGACCGACCTCTCCGGCGACCCGACCGTCGCCGAGCTGCTCGCCCGGATCCGCCAGGCCGACCTGACCGCCTACGCCCACCAGGACCTGCCGTTCGAGCGGCTGGTCGACGTGCTCAACCCGGCCCGCTCGCAGGCGCGGACCCCGCTGTTCGGCGTGCTGCTGGTGCTGCACAACAACGCCGGCGCGAGCCTCGAACTGTCCGGAGTGGACGCCGAGGTGCTGCCGGAGCCCACCGGCACGGCCCGGTACGACCTGTCGTTCGAGTTCACCGAGCACGAAAGCGGGTTCGGCGGGTTCGTCGAGTACCGCACCGAGCTGTTCGAAGCGGAGACCGTGACGCGGATGGCGGAGCGCCTGAGCACCGTCCTGCGGGCGATGGCCGGCGACCCGGGCAAGCGGCTCGGCGCGATCGACGTGCTCGACGCCGATGAGCGCGCGCGGATCCTGGTGGCCCGCAACGACACCGCGCGGGAGCTGTCCGCGACGGCCCTGTCCGATCGGTTGCGGGAGACCGCCCAGCGGGCCTGGGACACGGTCGCGCTGGTGGCCGGCGACACCGAGCTCACCTACCGCGAGCTGGACGCCCGGGCGAACCGGCTGGCCCACGTGCTGATCGGGCACGGCGCCGGGCCGGAGGCGGTGGTGGGCCTGGTCCTGCCGCGCTCGGCGGACTTGGTCGTCGCCGTGCTCGCGGTGCTGCGGACCGGGGCCGCGTACCTGCCGATCGACCCCGGGTACCCGGCCGAGCGGGTCGCCTTCATGCTCGAAGACGCGGCCCCCGCGGTGGTCGTCACCACCGCGGGCACCGAGACGGGCAGCGCGCCGCGGGTGCTGCTCGACGACGCCGTTCCGGCGGAGTCCTACCCCACTCCGCCGGACGGTGTCGTCACCCGGCCCGAGAACCCCGCGTACATCCTGTACACGTCGGGTTCCACCGGCCGCCCCAAGGGCGTCGTCGTCCCCGCCGGCGCGCTGGCCAACCTGCTGGACGACATGGTGACCCGCACCCGGATCACCCCGGACGACAGCTTCCTCACGGTCACCACGCCCGGGTTCGACATCGCCAACCTCGAGATCCTGGTGCCCCTGCTCGCCGGGGCGCGGCTGGTGGTCGCGGCCCCCGACGAGGTCCGCGACCCCGCGGTCCTCCGCGAGCTGATCGTCCACACGGGAGCGACGATCATGCAGGCGACGCCGACGCTGTGGCAGGAGCTGGCCGAGACGGCGCCGGAGACCCTGGGCGGGCTGCGGGCGCTGATCGGCGGCGAGGCGGTCAGCCGCGCGCTGGCCGACCGCCTCGGCGAGGTCACCCGGGGCGTCACCAACGTCTACGGCCCCACGGAGACGACGATCTGGTCGACCGCGGCGGACCTGACCGCCGGGCCCGATCGGCCGGGGGCGCCGACGATCGGCGTCCCGCTGGCCAACACGCAGGTCTACGTCCTCGACGCTCGGCTGCGGCCGGTACCGGACGGCGTCCCCGGCGAGCTGTACATCGCTGGCGCCGGGCTCGCCCGGGGCTACCTGAACCGCCCGGGCCTGACCGCGCAGCGGTTCGTCGCCGACCCGTTCGGCGCGCCGGGCACGCGGATGTACCGCACCGGCGACCTGGTGCGGTGGGGTGCCGACGGGCAGCTCGACTACGTCGGCCGGACCGACCACCAGGTGAAGCTCCGCGGGTTCCGCATCGAGCTCGGCGAGATCGAAACCGCGCTCCTGGCCGTGCCGGAGATCGGCCGGGCCACGGTGATCGTGCGCGAGGACGTCCCGGGCGACCGGCGGCTCGTGGCCTACGTCGCCGGCGACGGGATCGAACCGGCGGAGGTGCGGACCCGGCTGGGCCGGACCCTGCCGGACTACATGGTCCCCGCCGCGGTGGTCGTCCTGGAGCGGTTCCCCTTGACTGCCAACGGGAAGCTCGACCGTTCGGCGCTGCCCGCGCCGGCGGCCACGGTCACCGCCGGCCAGGACCGGCTGCGGACCCCGGCCGAAGACCTGCTGTGCGCGGCGTTCGCCGGTGTCCTCGGCGTGCCCGAAGTCGGCCTGCACGACGACTTCTTCGCCCTGGGCGGTCATTCGCTGCTGGCGACGCGGCTGCTGAGCCGGGTCCGCGACGGGCTGGCCGGCGGGCTCGGCATCCGTGACCTGTTCGACCACCCGACACCCGCGCGGCTCGCCCGGCGGATCGAGAGCACCGACGGGGGGACGTCCTTCGACGTGCTGCTCCCGCTGCGCCGGGAAGGCACCCGCGAACCGCTGTTCTGCGTCCACCCGGCCGGCTGCGTCAGCTGGTCCTACCACGGGCTCGCCGCGCACCTGGCCGACCGGCCGCTGCACGGCCTCCAGGCGCGCGGGATCGTCGACGACGCCACCCTGCCCGCCGACGTCGGCGCGATGGCGGCGGACTACCTGGCGGAGATCCGGCGGGTCCAGCCGCACGGGCCCTACCACCTGCTGGGCTGGTCGTTCGGCGGCGTGGTCGCGCACGAGATCGCGTGCAAGCTGCAGGACGAGGGCGAGCAGGTGGCGCTGCTGGTGAGCCTCGACAGCGCGCCGGGCAGCGACGACGACCTGCCGGACGACGAGGAGCTCGCGGCGATCGTGCTGCGGTTCTTCGGCTACCGCGGCGACGAGGACCCGGTGCGCGGCCCCGACTTCGCCGGGCTGCGCGACCTGTTCACCCGCGAGGCCAACCCTCTGGGCGAACTGACCGCGGAGCAGCTGAAGCGGTGCTTCGCCGCTTGGCGCAACAACCTGAAGCTGCAGAAGGAGTTCGTGCCCCGCACTTTCCGCGGCACGCTGCTGCACTTCGCCGCGGCCGCCGACACGGACAACCGCACCGCCACGGCCTGGACGTCCCATGTGGACGGCGCGGTCGCCGTGACCGACGTGGCCGCCGGGCACGACGCCATGACCGGAGCCGAGCCGCTGCGGCGGATCGGCGCGGCGATCGAAAAGTACCTCGCGAACGAAAGGAGCGATCGGTGACCAACCCCTTCGACGACGAGACGGGCACCTTCCACGTGGTCGTCAACGCCGAAGACCAGCACGCACTCTGGCCCGTGTTCGCCGAACTGCCCGACGGGTGGGACCGCGTGCACGGCCCGGAGACCCGCGCGGCCTGCCTCGCCTACGTCGAGGAGAACTGGCGGGACCTGCGTCCGCGCAGCCTCGCCGCCAAGCACGCCGAATAACCCCGAACTCCGAACCGAAGGAAGAACGACGATGACCAGTACCGAAACCTCCACGCGCACCGCCCGGATCAAGGAGATCGTCTGCGACGTCCTGGAGATCGACGAGGACGAGATGACCCCGACCAGCCTCTTCATCGACGACCACGGCGCCGACTCGCTGCTCGCGATCGAGATCCTCGCGTTGCTGGAGAAGGAGTTCAAGGTGACCATCGAGCAGGCCGAGCTGCCGCGGATGGTGAACCTGACCGCCGTGCACGAAGTGGTCGCAGAGAGCGCGGGCTGGTGACCGGCCACCGGGTGGTGCTCACCGGGCTCGGCGCGCTGTCGAGCATCGGCCTCGGCGCCACCGAGTTCGCGGCCGGCCTGCGGGCCGGGCGCAGCGGCGCCCGGGACATCACCGCCTTCGACACCGCCGGGTTCGAGCACTCCCGCGGCTGCGAGGTGCGCGGGTTCGAACCCGGCGACTGGATCCGGAACCTGCCCGTGGAGTCGCTGGGCCGAGCCAGCCGGTTCGCGGTGGCCGCGGCCCGGATGGCGCTCGAGGACGCGGGCCTGGCGCCCGAAGACCTCCGGTCCCGCCGCGGGATGGTGGCGGTCGGCACCACGGACGGCGAGTCGAACGAACTCGACGAGCTGGCCGCGGCGGGGATCGCCGGCGGGCCGGAGTCGCTGACGCCGCAGCAGGTCCGGCGGGTGCCGCCGAGCCGGCTCTCCACGGCGATCGCCCGGGAGCTGGAGCTCGGCGACGTCGAGGCGACCACGATCGCCACGGCGTGCTCGGCGGGCAACTACGCGCTCGGCTACGGCTTCGACGCGGTCAAGGCGGGCGAAGCCGAGTTCGCGCTGTGCGGCGGCGCGGACGCCATCTGCCGCAAGACCTTCGCCGGGTTCTACCGGCTGGGCACGATCGCGCCGGACAACTGCCGCCCGTTCGACATCGGCCGCAAGGGCATCCTCACCGGCGAGGGCGCCGGCGTGCTCCTGCTGGAGACGCTGGACTCCGCGCTCGCCCGCGGCGCGCGGATCCACGCGGAAGTACTCGGGTACGGCCTGAACTGCGACGCCTACCACCAGGTGGCGCCGAACCAGGACGGCGTCGCGCAGTGCATGCGGCTGGCCCTGGACGACGCCGGGCTCGACCCGGCCCAGGTCGACCTCGTCTCCGCACACGGGACGGGCACCAAGGCCAACGACGTCACCGAGTGCGGCGCCATCCACGACGTCTTCGGCGCCGACGCCCCGCGCACGGTTTCGCTGAAGTCCATGCTCGGCCACACCATGGGGGCGGCGAGCGCGCTCGCCGCGATCGCCGGCGCGCTGGCGATCCGCGAGGGTTTCGTGTTCCCGACCATCAACCACGTCGAGACCGACCCGGAGTGCGCGGTCGACTGCGTCCCCAACCACGCCGTCGACGCCGAGATCGACGTCGTGCAGAACAACGGGATGGCGTTCGGCGGCAACAACGCCAGCGTGGTCCTCGGCCGCTACCCGGCACTGGCCGGATCGGGCCGGGCCGCGTAGTGCGGGCCGCGGGACCAGACGACACGACGCAGTGAGGGAGTGAACAGATGAGCGCAACGGCGACCGGCGCGGTGATCACCGCGTGGTCCGCGGTGTCGCCCTTCGGGATCGGCGGCAAGCATTTCCTGGACGGGCTGCGCACCGGCGAGCCCGCCCGCCACACCACGCAGGCCGAGGGCGGGGTGCCCGGCGAACGCGGCCGCGCCGTCCCGGACTTCGACGTCCGGGAAGTGCTGGGCCGCAAGGGAACCCGCGCGATGGACCGGGTGACGGCGCTGGCGGTCACCGCGGTGGGCCAGGTGTTCGACGCCGGGGCCGCGCCCGGCGGCACGGGGCTGGTGCTCGCGACGAGCGGGAGCACCCAGAGCATGATGGACTTCACCCGGTCGTCGCTGCTCGGGGACAAGCCCTACCACGTCGACCCGGCCCGCATGCCGAACACGGTGATGAACTGCGCCGCCGGCCGCTGCGCGATCTGGTACGGGCTGAACGGGCCCAACGTCACCCTGGCCAGCGGCCGGGTTTCGGGCCTGTCGGCGTTCCGCTACGCGACCCGGCTGCTCGCCCGCGGGCGAGCCGACACCGTGCTGGTGGGCGGGGCCGAAGAGTACTCCGCCGACCGGGCGTGGCTCGACTTCCACAGCCGGGAGGACGGGCCGGCGCCCCGGCCGCTCGGCGAAGGCGCCTGCATGATGCTGCTGGAGCGGGCCGAGACGGCGACCACGGGCCGGCCGCGGGCCCTCGCGATCACGTCGCGTGTCTTCGCGGCCGACGACCTGCGCGACGCGTTGCGCGACTGCGTGCACGCGGCGCTGGCCGAGGCCGGTGTCGCCCCGGCAGCGGTGGACGTCGTCGTGCCCTCCGGGGCGGGCGGGCGAACCGGCGCGCAGGAGACCGAGGTCCTGGACACGGTGTTCGGCGCCGCTCACCGGCTCGACGTCGGCGCCCTGATCGGGGACACCGGCGCCGCGTCGGCGTGCTTCGGGGTGGTCGCCGCGCTCGGCGAGGCCGAGACCGGCGCCCGGATCGCCGTCGTGACGTCGGCCGATGCCGACGGATCCGTGGCGTGCGGTGTCTTCGGGCTGCCGGGGGACGAGCGTTGACCGGGACGGCGAGCCCGGTCCGGGGTGCGGTGGAGGTGCTGGAGGCCGGCGTCCAGGCGGACGGCGGCTGGCACTCGAAAGCCCGCTTCGGGGTCCGTGAGATCGAACCGGTCTTCGCGGGTCACTACCCGGGACTGCCGCTGTTCCCGGGCGTCTGCCTGGTCGAGTGCGTGCACCGCGGCGCGGTCGCGGCCCGGCCACCCGGCACCGGGGAGCTGCGGCTCGCGGAGCTGGGGTCCGCCCGGTTCGTCTCGGCCGTCGTGCCGGGTGACGTGCTCGAGCTGGCCCTGGACTGGAAGCGCGAGGACGGCGGCTGGCGCGTCTCGGCCAAGATCGGCACCGCGCGCGGCCGGGCGGCGACCGTCCGGCTGCACTACGCGGAGGACCCGGCGTGATCGGCGGCGCGGGGGTGCGGGAGCTGCTGCCGCACCGGTACCCGATCCTGCTGGTGGACCGGGTGGTGGAGCTGGAACCGGGGGTGCGGGCGGTCACCGTCAAGGCCGTGACCGCGAACGAGCCGTGGTACGCGACCCTCGGCGAAGACGTCGCCGAGGAGCAGCTCGCGTATCCGGACGTGCTGCTCGTCGAGTCCTTCGCGCAGTCGGCCGGGGTGCTCGGCGTCACCGGCGGCGCTTCCGGGGCCGGGCGGGTGACGCTGATCGGCTCGGTCTCCGGGGTCCGGTTCCACGGCAAGGTGTTCCCCGGCGACCTGGTGGAGCACCGGCTGCACGTGGTCCGCGTGTTCGACGACAGCGCGATCGTCGCGGGCGAGAGCACGGCGGGCGGGCGCCCGGTGCTCAGCGTGGAGCGCATGACGCTGGCGTTCCGGCCCGAAGCGGACCTGGACACGATCGACGAAAACGGGACGGGAGAAGGATGAGCGAGGAGAGCGCTCCGCGGGTCGCCCTGGTCAGCGGCGGGTCGCGCGGGATCGGCGCGGCCGTGGTCCGGCGGCTGGCCGAGGACGGCTGGGACGTCGGGTTCTGCTACCGCTCGGACGAACGGGCGGCGACCGAAGTGGAGAAACTGGCCGGTGAGTCCGGCGTACGCGCCCTGGGGGTGCGCGTCGACGTCGGCAACGCGGCCGAGGTGCGGGACTGGGTGGACCGCGTCGAGGGCGAGCTGGGCCCGGTCGGGGTGGTGGTCACCTCGGCCGGGATCACCCGCGACCAGCCCCTCGCCCTGATGTCCGACGACCAGTGGAACGACGTCGTCCACACCAATCTCGACGGCGTTTACCACGTCTGCCGCCCGGCGGTGTTCGCGATGATGAAACGGCGTGCCGGCTGCGTCGTGAACCTGTCGTCGGTATCCGGGGTGTACGGGAACGCGACGCAGACGAACTATTCGGCGAGCAAGGCCGGGATCATCGGGTTCACCCGCGCGCTGGCCAAGGAGGTCGGCCGGTACGGAATCCGGGCGAACGCCGTGGCACCGGGGATCATCGACACCGAGATGACGCGCGTGATGACCGAGTCCGCCCGCGAGAAGATGCTGAAGGCCATTCCGCTGCGGCGGTTCGGAACGGCGGACGAGGTGGCCGATCTGGTTTCCTTCCTCGCCTCGCCGCGCGCGTCCTATGTCACCGGTTCCGTTTTCCAGATCGACGGCGGAATCACCGTCTGAGTGCGAAGGAGTCCGTTCATGGCGCGCAGGAACGCGCAACCGCGGTGGTATTTCTCGCTGCGGAGCCCGTATTCGTGGTTCTGTTACCGGGAGCTGCTGGAAACCGAGCCCGCGGTGCTGCACGCGGCGGAGTGGATCCCGGTCTGGGAACCGGACCCGGTCTCGCAGCGGTTGCTCGCCGAGCGCGGCGTCGAGCTGCCGGTGGTGCCGATGTCGCGGGCCAAGAACTTCTACATCCTGCAGGACACCCGGCGGCTCGCGAAGGAGCGCGGCCTGCCGATGATCTGGCCCGTCGACCGGGCGCCGGTGTGGGAGGTCGCGCACCTGGCCTACCTCGCGGCGACCGACGAGGGCATGGGCCGTCCGTTCCTCGACCGCGTGTATGCGGCGCGCTGGGAACGCGGGGAGGACATTTCCGATCCCGCGGTGATGGGCGCGATCGCCGAGGGGCTCGGGCTCGACCCGGCCCGCTATGCCGGAGCGGCCGACGACGAGCAGTTGCGCCATCGGGGGATCGACGTTCTCACCCGGGTGGCCGACGACGGCGTCTTCGGTGTGCCGATGTTCGTGCTGGGCCGCGAGAAGTTCTGGGGCACCGACCGGCTCGCCCGGTTCCTCGCGGCGTGGCGGGCCCGGATGGTCACCACGCCCGCGGAATCGGTCTCAGATGAGCGGCCGGAATTCGCCGAGCTGGCCAAGGCCGTCTCGGACGGTGGACACGCGGGTGGCTGCGGCTAGCCGAAAGTTGACGCACTGGCCAATCGAAAGTTGACAACCGGACAAAAAGCACCGTGCCCCGTTCAGCGGATTACGCGTGAGTAGGCGTCGGTTTCCGGTCGAGTGACCAAAAAGTGAAAGGCGAAAGAATTTCAAATACATTTCCTGCCCGTCCGGGACAGGGTTCTTGCCCGCGGTTACCCGGCTTCCCCTGATTCGCCCGTGCTGCCCCTTGTCCGCGTGACCGCCTTGTGATTTCTTGGAACCCGATCACGGACTGTCGCAGCAGGCGCACCCAGTGGAGCGGTCTTCGTTCGCCCGGGTGGGCCCGCGCAGCGGAAACGGTAGGTGGCACTTGTCTTCCCGGATCCCGTTCCCCTCACCGCCGGCCAGGCTGGTGGGGCGTCGGCGAGAACTCGACCGCTTCACCGAGAGCAGGCGGTACGCCGGGGACGGCCACGGCCACGCCCTGCTCGTGCGCGGCCCGGCGGGGATCGGCAAGACCAGCCTCCTCGCCGCGGCCCTGCACGACGCGGCGGCCGACCTGCCGGCGCCGGGCCGGATCCTGACGGCCGCGGCGGCGCGGAAGGACGCGAACACCGCGTACGGCGTCGTGCGGGACCTGTTCGCCCCCTTGGGGTTGGCCGGTGAAGCGGGCGAGTCCCTGCTGCAGGGCAGCGCCCGGTTCGCCCGGCACGCGCTGACCACGGACGCGGTCGCGGAACCGCTCGCCGTGAGCTCCTACGCCGTGCAGCACGGGCTGTACTGGCTGGCCGCGACGCTCGCGACGCCGGGGCCATTGATCCTCGTCGTGGACGACGTGCAGTGGTGCGACGAGAGTTCGCTCCGCTGGCTGGAGTTCCTGGTGCGCCGCGCCGGGGACCTCCCGCTGCTCGTCGTCCTGGCGCAGCGGAGCGGCACGGCGATCTCGGCAGATGGGACCCTCGCGGAGATCGCGGGTGCGCACGACACGCGGACCCTCGACCTCGGCCCGCTGCCGTTCGACGCGGTGGCCGAGCTGATCCCGGAACCGCTGGCCACGGCGGACGGGCTGTTCGCCCGCACGTGTTTCGACGAGACCGGCGGGAACCCGTTGCTGCTGCGCCGGATGCTCGGCGAGCTGGCCCGGGCGCGGACCGGCGACGAGCCGCTCTCGCTGTCCTCGGTCGCCGGCTCGGGCCGCGCCGTCCTGGCGACGTCGACGCTCGACCGGCTCTCGGCGCCCACCCGGGCCGTCGCGATGGCCGTCGCGGTGCTCGGCGACGACGAACCGGGCCTGCTCGCGAAGCTCGCGGAAGTGCCCGGCACCGTGGTGTCGACAGCCCTGGAAACGTTGCAGGCGCACGAAATCCTGCTCGACGGCACCCGGGAGTTCGTGCACGAGCTGGTCCGGGCGGCGGTCCTCGACGCCGGGGGCGCCGGCGAGCCGGACCGCTGGCACCGGCGGGCCGCGCGGCTGCTCAGCGACGCCGGCCGGCCGGCCGAGGAGGTGGCGGGGCACCTGCTCCTGCTGCCGGAGCTGGACGAGGGGTGGATGGCCGGCATCATGCGGGAGGCAGCGAGGAGCGCCACCGGCCGCGGTGCGCCCGGCACCGCCGCGCGGTACCTGAAGCTGGCGCTGGTGTTCGCCCCGGCCGACGTCGGCCTGCTGCTGGAGCTGGCGGCCGCGCTGGCGCCGGCGGACCCGGTCGCCGCGTTCGACTTGCTGCAGCAGGCACGCGGGCTGGCGGGTGACGTGCGGGAGCGGGCGCGGATCGCCGTCCGGCTCGGCATGGTGGCCCTGGCCGTCCAGCGCGCGCCGGAGGCGGTGACCGTGTTGCGCGACGTGGCCGGCGAGCTGGACGCCCGGCTCGGCGAACCGCGGTCGGTCGCCGACGCGGGGCTGCGCACGCTCGTCGAGTCGATGGCGCTGATCACCGGGCTCGACGAGAAGGGCACGGTCCCCGCGGCGCTCGCCCGCGTCCGCGAGCAGCCCACGCCGGCCGGCGACGATCCGGCCGAGTGCCAGCTGCTCGGGATGCGCGCGGCGGCACGGGCGCTGGAAGGCGATTCGGCGGCGATGGCGGCCGCGGAGGCGACCCGGGCCCTGCGCGTCGACCCCGCCGGGCTGGGTGGCTGGGCGGCGCTGGGCGCGGGTCTCGCGCTCCAGCTGGCCGACGAGCTGAAACCGGCGCAGGACGCGCTGGGCCGGCTGATCGAGCACGCGAGCGGCGCCGGGGACGCGTGGACGTACTGCCTCGGGCAGTGCACGCGGGCGATGTTCTGGCACTGGGCGGGGGATCTGACGGAGGCCGGGGCGGACGCGCAGGTCAGCTACGACCTCGCCCACCAGGAATCCTGGGGCGAGACCACGACGATGCCGCGGATCGCGCTGGCGACCGTGCTGGCCCCGCGCGGCGAGGCGGCCCGCGCGGAGGAGCTGCTCGACGGCATCACCCGTCCCCGGATCGACCGGTTCGCCCTGGAGTACCACTGGTACCTGATGGCGCGGGCGGCGGCGCGTGCGGGCCTGGGTGATCCTTCGGGTGCCCTGGAGTATCTGCGCCGGTGCGGGGAAAGCTTGAGCGGGGCCGGGATGGCGAACCCGGTGTTCGCGCCGTGGTGGCTGGAAGGCGCGTGCCTGCTGGCCGAACTCGGCCGGTTTTCGGAGGGCCGGGAGCTGGCGGAGCACGGCCAGGCTCTGGCCGAGCGCTGGGGCACGCCCCGGGCGGTGGGCATGGGCCTGCTGGCGGCCGGTGTGACGACCTCCGGCGCGGAGGGCGTCGAGCTGCTGACCGAGGCGGCACGGACGTTCGAGGGCGGACCGGGCCTGCGCGAACACCAGCGCGCGGAGTACTTGCTGGGCCGGGCACTGCTGGCCCGCGACGACCGCCGAGGCGCGCGAGAGCACTTGCGCCGAGCGGTCGACGGATGCACCCGCACGGGCGACCGCCTCCTCCTCGACGCGGCGCGCACGGCGCTCCTCGCGGCCGGGGGCCGCCCGGGCCCTCAGGGAGGTTCGGCGCTCGACACGTTGACGGGCAGCGAGCGAAGGGTGGCGGAGCTGGCGGCCGGAGGTGACGGCAACCGGGCGATCGCGGAGGCGCTGTTCGTGACGGTCCGCACGGTGGAGATGCATCTGACGAGCGTGTACAAGAAATTGAGCATCGCGGGGCGCCCGGATCTGGCGGCAGCCCTGGCCCGCCGGGACGCGGTATGAGGGGCAGCGGAAGAGTGGTCCGGCTTGCCGGCGAAGTGAGTGTCGCGCGTCCGAGTTTCGTTGACAGCGCGTCGGCGAGTGCGAACGTCTTGAATGAGTCATTCAGGACCTCCGAAGACCTGAATGACTCATTCAAGACCTTTGGTCCAGCAACGCGCGACACCGGCGCCGCCCCCACGACGCAGCTCCGTCCGATGTGGACTCAACTGGGCCGGTGCGCGGGATGACCGTGCTCGCCGGAACTTCCGGTACCGACCTCCTCGCCGAGCGGGTCGGCGAAACCGCGCTGCTCACCGGCCTCCTCGCCGAACTCGAACAAGGGAACTCCGGCATCGCGGTCGTCACCGGCCTGCCCGGCACCGGCCGCACCAGCCTGCTTTCGCTGCTGGCCACGCGCGGCAAAGACCGGCCGATCCAGGTGCTCAGCGCCCGGGGCTCGCTGACCGAGTCCGCGCTGCGGTTCGGCGTCGTCTCGCAGCTGGCCTCCGCGTTGCCCGATCGGACCGTGGCCCGCGCCCTCGGTGAGCTGCTCGCCACCGGTGCGCTCGACGAAGGGTCGCCCGAACTGTGGCACCCCTTCGTCGAGGCCGCGCGGCGGCGGCCGGTGCTGCTGCTGCTCGATGACGCCCACCTGATGGACGACAGCTCCAAAGCCTGGCTCGGCGCGCTGCTGCGGCGGCTGTGGCAGGTTCCCCTCCTCGTCGTCATCACCGGCGCCGGTGTCGTCCTGCCCTTCTTCGACCAGGAAACCGCCGAACCGTGGCAGCTTTCCGGCCTCAACTGGCACGCGACCCACGTCGTCCGGCTGCGGCCGCTGAGCCGGTCCGGGGTCGCCGAGGTCGTGCGCGCCCACGGGGCCGGGCCCGGCGGCGAGGACTTCGTCACCGAACTGCACGCCGCCACCGGGGGCAACCCCGCCCTCGTCCGCGTGGTGCTCGACCACTGCCGGACCGACCCCGAGCCGGGCGCCCAACCGGATCGGCTGGCCGCGGACGCGCGCCGGGACCAGATGCTCGGGCTGCTCGGCCGGCTCCCCGACGACCTGCGCCGGCTGCTGCGCGCCTTCGTCGTCGCGGGGCACCTGCTCTCCCCGGAACAGCTCGGGCCGCTCGCCGGCCGGCAGACGCTGTCGCCCGCGCGCGCCTGGCGGGTGCTCGTCGGCATCGGGCTCGTGCCGGGACGCGGCCGATGCGCCGACCCGGGGATCGCGACCTGGGTCCTCGCGGGCATGACCCGCGCCGAACGCGCCGAGCTGTACGGCGCCGCCGCGGAACTGGCGCACCGGTGCGCCCTGCCGGAAGAAGACGTCGCCCGGTTGCTGCTCGGCGCCGGGCCGACCGGGACCCGGTGGGCGCTCGACGCGCTCCTCACCGCCGCGAGGAGTGCCGCCGGCCAGGCCGGTGAAGCTGCCCCGTACTACCGGCGCGCACTGCGTGAACCGCTCGCGGACGACACCCGCGATCAGCTCACGCTCGAACTCGCCGCCGCCGACGGCGCGGCCCCGCACACCGGCGAGGTCCGGCTCGCCCGCGCGGCCTTGACCGCGACCACCGACCGGCTGTTGTGCGAACGGGTGGCCGCGGCGGACCTGCTCGTCACGCGCTGCGCCCCGGAACGCGCGGCCGGCCTGCTCACCGGGCTCGCCGCGGGCGCCGACACGCCCGATCTCGGCTCCCTGGCCGCGCTCCACTGGCTCGCCACCGAGTCGCCGGACGGGGTGCCCGCGCTCGGCATCCCGGCCGCGGCCTATGCCGAGGACCGCCTCGACCCCGACCGCGCGGGCGCCGCCGCCTGGCTCACCGCGACCCGGGGCACCGACCCGCGGCGGGCGCGGAAACTGGCCAGGGTCGCGCTTTCGCCCGGCCGGGGCGGCACCCGCCTCTACGCGCCGCGGATCGCCGCCGCGTGGACGCTCATGGCCACCGACGACCCGCTGGAAGCGGCCGAAGGCCTGGACGGGGTGCTCGCCGACGCGCGCCGCCGGGGATCGCGGGCCGCGGCCGCGCTGGCCCTGCTCTCCCGCGGCCGGCTCAGCCTGCGGCGAGGGCGCGTCCCGGCCGCCGAAGCCGACGCCGAGGCCGCGATCGAGGGCTATCCGCTCACCCGGTGGCCGCCGCCGATGGCACGCGCGTTGCTGGGCTTGCGGATCCTGCTCGGCCTGGCCCGCGGCGACCGGGACGCGGCCGAGCGGGCGGCCGCGACCCTGGCGCGGGGGACGGCGGCGCGCCGGGGCCGCCACCACCTGGACACGCAGCTGCTGTTCGCCCGCGGCCTGCTCGACTGGACCGGGCAGCGCCCGCAGGCCGCGCTGCACCACTTCCAGGAGTGCGGCCGGATCCTGCTGAGCCGGGGCTGGGTCAACCCGGCGCTGCTGCCCTGGCGGTCGCTCGCCGGCGTCGCCCAGCGCGACCTCGGCCACCCGGAGGCCGCGGAAGAACTGGTCACGGCCGAGTGGGAACTGGCCAGGGCGTGGGGAACCCGGACCGCGACCGGGCTGACGCACCTGTTCGCCGGCATCGCCCTGCCCGCGGGGAGCGCGTCGTTCCGGCTGACCCGCGCGGTCGAGTCGCTGCGGGACTCGCCGGAGCGGATCTGGTACGTCACCGCGGTGCTGTGGCTCGCCGAGGCGCAGCTCGACGCGCGCCAGCCGGCCGGGGTGTCCGGCCTGCTGCACGAGGCCGGGCGCCTGGTGAAGGCCTACCGGCTCGACGGCCAGTCGGCGCGGGTGCGCGACCTGACGGCCCGGCTCGCCGCGCAGCCCCGCCCGGCGGGCTCGGCCCAGCGCGCGGACCGCAAGCGCCAAGCCCTGTCGGAGACCTCGGCGCAGGTCGTGGACATGGTGGTGCAGGGGCTGCCGAACGCGGAGATCGCCCGGCGGCTGGCGGTCGGCAAGCGGGCGGTCGAGGTGCGGCTCACCCGGATCTACCGGCACTTCGGCGTCACCGGGCGCGCCGAGCTGCGGGCGTTGTTCGCGCTGGAGGACGGGGAGTTCGGGACGCCATGCTGATCGAGCGCGACGCCGAGCTGGCGGTGCTGGCCGACCTCCTGGAGGCCGGCAGCCGGGGCACCGGTTCGCTGGCGGTGATCGGCGGGCGGCTCGGCTGCGGCCGCTCGGCGCTCCTGCACGCCGCGGCCGGGCTCGCCGGGAAGAACGGGACGCGGGTGCTGCGCGCGTCCGCCGCGCCCACCGAGCGCCGCTTCCCGCACGGGGTGGCCCGGCAGCTGCTGGAGCCGCTGGTGGCCGAAGGCCGCGAGCTTCCCGCGGAGCTGAGCCTGGTGAGCCCGCCCGACGCGGCGGCGCTCGCGGCGGGCCGGCACGCCCTGCTGCACCGCTTGTGGGTGCTGGTCGCCGAAGTCGCCGCGGACCGACCGGTGGCGCTGCTCGTGGACGACCTGCAGTGGTCCGACGCCGAATCGCTGGGCTGGCTGGCCCACCTGGTCAACCGGCTCCGGGCGATGCCGCTGGTCGTCGTGGCGACGGTGCTCGACGGCGACGCCGGTGCCGACCGCCCGGTGGTCGGTGACCTCGTGCGCGCGGCGGCCGTGGTCCTGCAGCCCGGGCCGCTGTCGCCGGAAGGGACGCGGGCGTTCCTCGGCCGCCACTGCGGTGAACCGGCCGACGAGCGCCTCGCGGCCGCGTGCCGCGAAGTCACCGGCGGCAGCCCGATGTTCCTGGGAGCCCTGGCGGACGCGATGCTCGCCGAGGACCTCGATCCGGCCGACGGGCAGCTCGCCGAAGTGCTGGCGCTGCGGCCGACCGGCCCTTCGCACCACATCGCCCGGTGCCTGCGCGCCCAGCCGCCGCGGGTGGCGGAACTGGCGCGGGCGCTGACCTCGTTCGGCGAGCCCGGCGACGCCGCCGCGCTCGGGCGGCTCAGCGGGCTCGACCCGGCGGACCTCGACGAGGCCGCCGGAGCGTTGCGGCGCCTGGGTTTGCTGGCCGCGGACGGGGTCCGGTTCGCCGGTGCCCGGATCGCCGAAGCCGTCGCGGGCACCATGACCGTGTCCGAACAGGACGAGCTGCGGCTGCGCGCGGCCGAGGTGCTCTACACCGACGGCGCGCCGCTGGAGCGGATCGCGCGGGAACTGCTCGCGACGACCGCCGAACCGGCGCCGTGGGGAACCGAAGTGCTGCGCGGCGCGGCCGCGGCGGCGGCCGACCGGGGCGAGGCCGAGCAGGCGGCCCAGTACCTGCGGCACGCCCTGCTGTACACGACGTCCGAACGGGGTGTGCTGCTCGCCGACCTCGTCGCGGCCGAACGCGGGCGCGACCCCGGCGCCACGACGCGGCACCTCCAGCAAGCGCTTCCTCTGCTGCGGACCCCGGCCGAGCGGGCCGACCTGCTGTGCCGCGTCCCCGCGCTCGCGACGGCGCGCAGCCGCGAGGAAACCGAGCTGCTGCGCGGCACTCTCGTCGAACTGGCCGCGAACGGCGGCGAGGACGATCTCCGGGCGCGGCTGGAGGCCCGGCTCTGGTTGCACGGCCAGGACAACGCGAGCACGTTCACGGCGGCGGCCGACCGGCTGCGCCGCCTCGGCCCGGACCCGGCACCGGCCGGTCCGGGGCAGCGCGAGCTGGTGGTCGCGCTCCTGCACGCGGCGACGCAGGCCGAGACGGTCCCGCGGCGGGTGGCCGCCGACCTCGCCCACCGGGTCCTGGGCCGCGAGCCCGGCGGTCCCGCCCAGATGTTCACGGTGCTGCCGCTGGTGACGGCGGTGCTGGTGGCGGCCGACGCCACCGAAGGCCTGGAGTCGTGGCTGCAGGCGGCCGCGGAGCCCGGCGCGGACGAGCCCGGGCTGGCGGCGCTGCAGGCGTGGACGAACCAGGCGAAGCTGTGGGCCGCGACGGGCGCGCCGGTGCGGGCGCGGGACCGCGCGCTCGAAGCGCTCGGGCACGCCGCGCCGGACTGGTCCGCGGTGGTCACCGACTGCGTCGTCCTGTTGGCCCGCTTGGCGATCGAGCTGCGCGACGACGAGCTGGCGATCCGGGCCCGGCAGGCCGCCGGCAGCGCGCGGCTGGCGCCGTGGGAGCTGTCGATGGTCCACGGCGCGGTAGCGGTGACGACCGGCGACCTGCCCACGGCGATCGAGTACGTCGAGGACTTCGGCCGTCAGGTGAGCCGGGCCGGGCGGACCAACGTGGCGTGGTACCCGTGGCGCCTGCTGGCCGCGACGCTGCACAGCCGAGCCGGCCGGCGCGGGCCCGCCGCGGAGCTGGTGGAGCAGGAGTACGAGCACGCGCAGCGCTGGGGCGCCCCGGCGGCGCTCGGCCGCGCGCTGCGGGCCCGGGCGGCGCTGGCGGCCGGGCCCCCGGGGATCCGGCTGCTGCACGAGTCGGTGGCCGCCCTGGCGACGTCGGGGGACCGCCTGGAACTGGCCAAGTCCCTGATCGCCCTGGGCAGGCGCCCGGGCGTCCCCGACGCGGAGGACCACCTCCGCCGCGGCCGCCGGTTGCGGTTGCTGTGCGACTTGCCCGACCCGGCACCGGGCGAGAACCCGGCCGGCCGCGGCTTCGCCTCCGACCCGGCCTTGACGACAACGGAGCAGCGCATCGTGGAGCTGGTGGCCCGCGGCGGCCGCAACCGCGACATCGCGGCCGAGCTGGGGGTCACGATCAGAGCCGTCGAGAAGCATTTGACCAGTGCTTACCGGAAGTTGCGGATCAAGGGGCGGGCGGAGCTGGTGACGGGTGCGGGTGCAGCGTCTGGTCACCACGATCTGGCGGACCCGCGCGCCGGGTGACTACCGTGTGCCGGATGGCGCGTTCCGCCGCGTTCGAGCGGTTCCTGGCCGGGGTCACCACCCCCGTCGGGCTCACGAAGGACTCCCTCGACGAGATTCCCGGCGTCGGCGCCATCCTCGACCTCGTCGGCGAAGAACGGCTCGAGGCGGAAGATATCCTCGTCGCGAAGCTCGCCAGCGGTGACGGCCGCGCTGCTGTCGCGCTCGCCGAGGCTGACTGCTTCCGTGCCATCCCGGCGCTCGTCGAGGCGACCTCCGACGGGGCGCCGCCGGCCACGCGGGTGGCCGCCGCACGGGCGCTGCTGCAGCTCGACGATCTCACCGGTGAGGCCGCCATGATCCGGTTGCTGCGCACGCACGCCGGCACCGGCTACGACCGGGGCGCCGCCGTCCGGTTGCTGGCCGAGTTCCCCGAGCCCGACCGGGAAATCCTGTACGAAGTCATGGCCGCCGATCCGGACCCCACCGCGCGGTCCGAGGCGACGGACACGCTGCTCACCCTCGTCGGGCTCGACGCCGACGAGGTGCTGTGGGGCGAGGTGCTCATGAGCGCCGCCGGCCGGCTGCTGTCGTCGCTGACCACCGTGCGGACCGAAGCGCTGGCCGAACTGCGGGAGATCGTCGCCCGGTGGGAAGCGGGGGAGACGGCCGACGACCTGGGCCTGACCTGGCGCTGCGACGCCAAGGCGGTGCGCCGGTTCGCCGACAGCATCGACAGCGCCAAACCCGAGCTCCGCACGCACGGGCTGGAGACACTGACCGGCCGCGAACGCACCCTCGTCGAGAACCTCGTGCTGCTGCGCCTGCACGCCGACCGCCGCGCGGTGCGGGCCGCGGGGATCCTCGACGTACGCCGGGCGGTCGAACCTTTGCGGGAACTGCTCGCCACGGCCGAAGGGCACGCACGCGCGGAGATCGAGGACGTCCTCGCCACCCTGACGAGGTGAACGCCCTGGTGACGCCGCGGTGACGTCCGGGCCGCGCCGCCTCTGTCATTCTCGGGCCCGATGCCCGTCCCGATGAAGGTCCGCGGTCCGCGGCCGCCCGCCGTGTCGACCGCGGTGACGTCCGTGGTGCCGCCGCGCCGGCCGGAGACCCGCGGTGCCCTGGAACCCGGGCCGGCGGACGTCGTGCGCGCGCAGACCCTGGTGGGCAACGCCGCCGTGTCGGCGGTCATGGGCGGGCTGCCGCGGGGGAAGGAACCGAACCCGGGTTCGTGGGCCGCCCGGCAGCTGATGACCGGGCAACAGCTGGTCGGGAACCAGGCCGTCGCGAGCCGGGGACTGCCGGCGCCGCCCGTCCGGCAGGCCCCGGTGCCGGCCGGCAAGAAGCCCCCGGCTCCGGTCGCGCCGAAGGCGAAACCCGCCACCGCGGACCCCAAGGCCGAGCCGGACAAGTCCACAGTGGAGAGTCCGGACAAGCGGGCGCCCAAGGAGAAGGCGGCCGGACCCCGCTCGCCGGGCGCCGACCCGAAGTTCCAGGCGCTGAAGAAGGACGTCGCCACCAAGAAGAAGGCCGTCGGGAGCAGTCACCCGCCCGCGACGGCGGAGGCGGGCTCGGCGCAGGCGGCCGCCGTCGCGCCGGCCGACGACCAGGAGGCCCGCGGCAAGGCGGCGCACGCCGAGGACATGGACGCCGCGCAGCCCAAGGAGTTCGACAAGAAGGCGTTCGTCGACGCGGTGCAGAAAGCGGTCGCGGACAAGGCGCCCAAGAACCTCGACGAGGCCGACAAGTTCGGGAAGTCCGACAAGGCCGGGCAGATCAAGACCGAGGTCCAGGACAAGGTCGGCGAAGGCAAGGACGCCTCGGCCCGGGAGATCGCCGACACCACCGCCGCGCCGCCGGAACCCGCGCCGGACGCCAAGCAGGTCGTCCCGATGACCCCGGACCGGGTGCCCGCCAAGCCCGGCACGCCGAACCCGGCCCAGGCCGCCCCCGACACCCTCCCGCCGTCCGCCACGGACATGTCGGCCGGTCCCGCGCAGGTCGACGGGCAGCTGGCCGCCGCGAACGTCACCGAGCAGCAGCTGACGTTCGAGAACTCACGTGAGCCGGGGTTCGACAAGGCCGTCCGGGACAAGAAGGCCATGGACGCGCACTCGGAGACGGCGCCGAAGAAGCTGCGGGCCGGCGAGCACCGAGAGGTCGGCGAGGTGAAGGCCGGCGCGGCCGCCCGCGGCTCCGCGACCATGGCGGGCATCCAGGCGACCCGCGTGGCCACCGGCAAGCTGGTCGGCACCAAGAAGACCGGCACCAAGAAGACCGACGAGGACAAGCGCAAGGAGGTCACCGACCTCCTGCAGAAGGTCTTCGACCGGACCAAGGGCGACGTCGAGCGGATCCTCACCGACCTGGACAAAAAGGTCGACGACGAGTTCACCACCAAGGAGAAGCGCGCCCGGGACCGGTTCACCCGAGAGCACGAAGATGGGATGAACCGCTACAAGGACGAGCGCTACGGCGGCTGGGACGGCTGGATCAAGTGGGGCCGCGACCTGTTCGCGGGCCTGCCGGACGAGGCCAACCGCATCTACGAGGTCGCGAAGGACCACTACCTGACCGCGATGGGCCTGATCATCACCGACATCGCCGACCTGGTGGAACGGGAGCTGCGCCGCGCCAAGGACCGCATCGCCACCGGCCGCGGGGAGCTCCAGGCCGCCGTGGACGCGCTCCCGGCCGACCTGAAGGCGATCGGCCGCGAGGCCGCCGGTGACTTCGCCGCGCAGTTCGACGACCTGAAGGACACCGTCGACGACAAGGGCACCGAGCTCGTCGACACACTCGCCACGAAGTACACCGACGCGGTCAAGGCCGTCGACGGCGAGATCGCCGCCGAGAAGGAGAAGAACAAGGGACTGGTCGCGAAGGCCGCGGACGCGATCGGCGGCGCGATCAAGGCGATCGTCGAGCTCGGCCGGATGCTGATGGGCGTGCTGGCCAAGGCCGTCAGCGCGATCGGCGCGATCCTGAAGGACCCGATCGGGTTCCTCGGCAACCTGGTCACCGGCGTCGGCGGCGGGCTGAAGCTGTTCATCCGCAACGCGGGCAAGCACCTGGAACAGGGCGTGCTGGCGTGGCTGCTGGGCACCGCCGCCACCGCCGGGCTCCAGCTGCCGACGACGTTCGACATCGCCGGCATCCTGGTGCTGATCGCGACGCTGCTCGGCATCTCGTGGCCGAACATCCGGTCCCGGCTGGTCCGCAAGGTGCCGGAGAAGGCCGTCGCCGCCGCCGAGGTCTCCGTGCCGATGCTCGCGCAGGTCAAGCGGCGGGGGATCCTCGGGGTCGTCGACGACGTCAAGACCCGCGTCGGCGACCTGAAGAAGACCCTGATCGACGACCTCGTGTCGTACCTGCTGCCGACGATCATCATCGCCGGCATCACGTGGATCCTGTCGCTGTTCAACCCGGCGTCGGCGTTCATCCGCGCCTGCAAGATGATCATCGACATCGTCCGGTTCGTCGTGCTGAACGCCCGGCAGATCATCGACTTCGTCAACGCCGTGCTGGACGCCGTCCTCGCGATCGCCCGCGGCGGCACCGGCGGCGTGCCCGCGCTGGTCGAACGCGCGCTGGCCCGGGCCGTCCCGGTCCTCATCGGCGCGCTCGCCGCGCTGCTCGGCATCGGCGGCATCGCGGGCAAGGTCCGCCAGATCTTCCAGAAGCTCTCCCGCCCGGTGACCCGCGCGGTCGACTGGGTCATCGACAAGATCGCCGGGCTGGTCAAGAAGC
Source organism: Amycolatopsis ponsaeliensis (assembly GCF_030182635.1). Classification (NCBI taxonomy): domain Bacteria; kingdom Bacillati; phylum Actinomycetota; class Actinomycetes; order Pseudonocardiales; family Pseudonocardiaceae; genus Amycolatopsis; species Amycolatopsis ponsaeliensis. The sequence continues at coordinate 491,901 of NZ_JAPZLD010000002.1, read as the reverse complement.
TCTGGGCCAAGCTCAAGCCGAAGGCGCGCCGGCCCGTGCGCGGGCGGCCGGACGACCACCTGCCCGCCGGGCCCCGCCGTCCTCGTCCCGCCGGCCGTCCCCGGCCACCGCGCCGGCGCGATCCGCGCCGCGAGAAGAAGGACGACGCGAAGCTGCGCCGGAAGCTCATGGCCGCCCTGCACGAGGCGGGCCGGCTGGCCGACCGCGTGTCCGGCGACCAGGACGCCGTGCGGCGCGGGCTGCCCGCGATCAAGTCCCGGCACCGGCTCACGATGCTGACCGTGGCCACCCGGCCGGGCACCGGCGACGCGGTCCTGTTCGTCTTCGACGGCGCGATCAACCCGCGCGCCAAGTTCGAGCACCTCGCGAACGATCACTACTTCTCCGAGGCGCGGAAGGCCTACAAGAGGCCGGATCCCGCGCACAGCCTCGACTTCGCCATCGACGACATGCCGGGCCTGATGGGCGGCACGGTGCCCGGGCTGAAGAAGGTCCTCGGGCTCGGCGAGTCGCAGGCGCGCAAGTACGCCGAGAAGTGGGTCTCCGACGGCAAGCTCACCAGGAAGGTCACCGCGCGCGGGCGCGTCGTCTACAGCTTCGTCCACCTGACCGACGTCCACCTGCGGGTGCCCTTCGACCACCCGGAGCGCGACAAGTGGATGGCCGGTGCGGCGACGATCCACCTCTCGTCCGCGACCGCCGCCCGCCTCTGGTACCTGGTCATCGCGGGCCTGCGCGACGGCAGGCCGGACTACTTCGAGGTCGTGGCGGAAGCGCTGATGCACAGCATGCGGATCGCGCCGGGCAAGGGCGCGCTCTGGTCGAAGGGCGAAGACATCAGCGAGTACGCCGCCGGGCTCGGGTTCGCCGCGCTGGAGACGCAGGAGTTCTACAACGTCACGAAGGGCCTGACCCTGCTCGACGACTGGGCCCTCGTGCGCCCGCTGTGGATGGTGTTCTCCCGGCGGTACGCGGGCAGCCTGCGCAAGGAGATCCACATCTTCGTGCGGCAGTTCCTGGCCTCGTCGGTGCTCCTCGAGACCGAGCTGCCGACGGTGCGCCGGATCATGCGGTCGACCCGGCGCACCATCGAGCTGAAGTTCCACGCCATGGACTGGGGCGACGACCCCACGAAGATCCTGGACATGCCGGTGCCCGGGTACTTCCGGGAGCTGATGGCCGACGGCACCGCGCTCCCGGAGGGACGGCAGCACGTGCTCGACGAGAAGGGTGCCCGGGCGGCGACGGCCCGGGCCCGCGGGCGGTTCCGGACCAGCCAGGCGAACAAGCGGGCGGCCGGGACCCGGACGCCGACCGGGGGCGTCGACCCGGCCGCGCTGGACCGGTTGATGAGCTCGCTGCCGGTGGTGCCGACCGCGGGCGACGCACTGGCGCGGTTCGCCGCCCTCTCGGTCAACGCCCCCGGAGAGGTGCGGCTGGTGGCGGTCGGCGGCGGGTTCTCCGGCGCGCCGGTGCGGCGGATCCTCGACGCGAGCGGCAGACTGCTCGGCGTGCTGAAGCTGTTCCCGAGCCGCGAGGAGTTCGCGATGGAGCTGTCCGCGCTCGCGCGGCTGGGCCGGGTGCGGATCGTCGGCGGGCGGGCGGTGGCCGCGCTCGGCGTCGCGCGGACGTCGCGGCGGCGGACCGCAGCGGGCCTGGTGGTGACGAGCGCGGCGGGCGGCCGGGACGTCGAAGGGATGATGAAGGAGACCGGTGCCACCCCGAGCGGGCCGGAGCGCCGTCGGCTGTTCGGGCAGCTGAAGGCGGCCGTCGCCGGGATCGGGCGCACGCTGGCCCAGCTGCACACCAGGCCGGGCGGCTCGGGCGGGCCCGTGGCGTCGGCGTACCTGCGGCGGCACCTCGACGACATGGCGGACCGCCGGACCAAGCTGACCGGCCTCCGCACCCAGCTGGCCCACGCCGGGATCGACGTGAGCGCGCTCCAGGCGCGGATCGACACGCTGATCGCGGGCTTCCGCGCGCACCCGGGCGGGGCGGCGCTCGTGCACGGCGACGCGCACCCCGGGAACTACTTCTTCGACCCGGCGAGCGGCGTCACCACCATCATCGACGTCACGACGCTGCACCTGTCCATCGACGCCCGCGGCAACCCGATCGGCGCGCCGTCCCGCGACGTCGGCGTCTTCGCGCAACAGGTGGCGCACTACAGCGTCACCCTGAAGCTGACCCGCGCCGAGGTGGCGACCTTGCAGTCCGTGTTCCGCCGCGCGTACGCGGCCGTCGGCGCCACCGGCACGACCCCGCAGGCGGACGCGTTCTTTCGCGCCCGGGCGTCGCTCGGCTGGCTGATGCGGGTGATGAACGACCTGCGGGCCGGGACCGTGCGCGGCGTGGTCCCGCCCATCGACGCGGTGCAGCAGCAGCACATCGACCTCGCCGTCGAAGCGTTCGGGCTCTGATGACGACGTCGCCGTTTCCGTTGTCGGGCACCGGCGAGGTGCGGTGGCGCGTGCCGCTGCCCGGCCGCACCGTCGCCGGGATCTCGGTGGCGGCGGACGGAATGTGCTTCGTGTCGACGGAAACCGGGGTGGTCGCCCTGGACGGCCCGGAGGTCCGCTGGATCGCGGACGCGTCGGCCCACGGAGGCGGCCTGCTGCTCGACGGCGGCCTGCTCGTCACGGCCGGCGCCGACGGGTACGAGCTGCGTGACCGGCGGACCGGTGCCGTCACCGGCGTGCTCCGGGCGACGCCGAGGTCCGCGCCGATGCCGCTGGCGGACGGCTCGCTGGTGTTCCTGACGGCCGGGTCCGTGCTCCGCGCGGTGACGCTGACCGGCGAGGCGCGGTGGGAGGTCGAGGTGCCCGCCCCGGCGTGGCCGCTCGTCTGGCACGACACCGTGTTCGTCGCCGAGCGCACCGCGGTCCGGGCGTTCGACCGGGACGGCGCCGCGCTGTGGCGGGCCGCCCTCGCGGGCGACGTGGCCGGGACCATGGTCGGCCTGCCGGACGGCAGCGTGCTGGTGCCGGTCCACGGCGAGGAGCACACCGGCTACGTCGTGCTCGACCCGGGCGGCGACGTCCGGGCGCTGCCCGCGCACCTGCCGCCCGGCATCCCGGCGGTGCCGTTGCCCGGCGGCCGGCTCGCGCTGCCCGGCTGGCCCGAGCGCGACGACGACGGGGAATGGCGCCCGACGGTGTCCATAGTGGACGGTGAGACCGGAGCGGTGGTCCGGCACCAGCGGCTGCGCGCCGACATCCGGAGCATGGCCGCCGGCGCCAACGGGCTGGTCGCCGTCGCGGTCAGCCCGACGTGGGAGCGCTGGACGGAGTACCACGGGTGGCCCGGCTTCGACCTGGCCGAAGACTGTTACGTGCTGTTCCTCGACGAAGACGGCCCGCGGGGCACGTGGACGGCGGGCCGGCCGATCACCGGCCCGCTCGCCGTCGGCGCGAACGGAGATCTGCTCGTCCCGGTTTCGGGGGAGCTCGTCAGCCTCAGTTGACGAGCTCCCCCGGGACCCGGGCTCAGATCAGCGGGAACTTCTGGGCCGCGGACCCGTTGCAGTCCCAGATCTGCAGCCGGGTCCCGTTGCCCGTCGCGCCGTTCGGGGAATCCAGGCAGCGGCCGGACTGCGGGTTGCGCAGGGACCCGTCGGCCTGCTGCGTCCACGTCTGGCCGCCGACGCCGTTGCAGTCCCACAGTTCCGCCGGTGCGCCGTTCGCCGTGCCGTTGCCGGTGATGTCGAGGCAGCGGCCCAGGGTGCGCAGCGCGCCGCCGGAGAGGTGGAACCAGTGCTGGTCCACCGCGAACGACTGGCAGTCCCACAGCTGCACGGCCGTCCCGTTCACGCCGTGGTCGTCGCCGGCCACGTCGACGCACTTGCCGCCGGGGCCGGTGATCGGGCCGCCGCCGGTGACCGAGAACTTCTGCGCCGCGGCGCCGTTGCAGTCCCACAGCTGCATCCGGGTGCCGTTGGCGGTGGCGCCGTTCGGCGAGTCGAGGCAGCGGCCGGACTGCGGGTTGCGCAGGGAGCCGTCGGCCTGCTGCACCCACTTCTGGCCGCCGACACCGTTGCAGTCCCACAGTTCCAGCAGCGCGCCGCCCGCCGTGCCGTTGCCGGTGACGTCGAGGCAGCGGCCCAAAGTGGACAGTGACGAGTCCGCGTTGTGCGCCCAGTGCTGGTCGGAGGCGTTGGCCTGGCAGTCCCACAGCTGCACAGCCGTGCCGTTGCCGCCGGTGTCGTCGCCGGCGACGTCGAGGCACTTGCCGCCGGGGCCGGAAACCGTGGCTGCGTAAGGCGGAGTCCCGGTGGAACCGGAGTAGCCGACGGAGACCACATTGGACTGGACGGCGTCGTCCGCGGCGTCGGTCGGGTAGCCCGCGGTCATCACGCCTTCGAAGAACGAGCCGATGGACGCGTTGCTGTTGTCGCCGCCGGTGCCGAGCACGATCGAGCCCTCCTGGTGCATCGGCGTGTACCCGCCCGAGGGCAGTGCGCCGTTGTACCAGGTGGTGAGGCCGCCGCTCTGGGAGTTGCCGCCCTTGAGCGCGAACGTCGTCTGGCCGTTGTTCTTCAGCAGCGCGGTGACGAACGGGGTCGCGTTGCCGCGGTTGGCGGTGTTGGAGCGGTTCCCTTGGAACAGACCGTTTTCGAGGTCGCCCGCCACCCACGGGCCGATCCCGGTGCACGGCGGGAAGTAGCACGTGGTGCCGAGGTTGACGGCGTCCATGTGGCCGTTGCCGGTGTCGGCGATCTGCGCTTCGACGTTGCCGTAGTCGAAGCAGCAGCCGCCGTTGACGTGCGTGCCGCTGGCGACCATGTACATGCCTTCGGGCTGGCCGTTGACCGCGACGCCGGCGCCGACGTAGTGCCGGTACCCGGTGCCGGGGGAGACGTAGACGCCGTAGACCTTGTGCCCGCCCGCGGTGACCGGCAGCGCGGACGCGATCGCGGCGACGTCCTGCCCGCCCGCGGTGCCCGGGCCTTCGACGGTGAGGTCGTTGTGGCGCGGGGACTGGTCGTAGATCACCGTGATGGTGCACGTCGTGCCGGCGCAGAACGAGTCCTGCGCGGCGGCGTTGGCGTACCCGCCGGTGGCGAGCAGGCCGATGTTCGTTTCGGCGTGGTCGGAAGCGCGTTGCACGCGGTAGAGGTCGCCGGCGTAGGCCGAGTAGAGGGCGCGCGTGGTGCTGTGCGCGGCGACGCACTGGGTGCCGGCGGCGCCGTAGATGTCGCACGGCAGGGAACCGGCGGCCTGCGCGGCGCCGCTCGAGCCGAACATCGCCGCGAGGACGAGCAGTGTCGTGGTCAGGATGGCGAGGGGACTTCGACCGCGGGGCACGGGAACCTCACTCTCGAACCGCAGGTCATCGACCCGCGTGGATTTTTACAACGTTGTATTTCCAGGAGAGAAGGGGAGTGCTGGAGTGCGAATGGGGATGAGGGGAGAGTATGGCCGGGTTCTCGATCGTGTCAACAGTTCACGACGTGCGGATGGTCCAGTCCACTGGAATTCCGGCGCGGGCACCCGGACGGCCTACCGGCGCGGATCCGTTTCGTGGCAGGGGATATCCCCGGACCGCGCGCCCGGCGCCTCGGCGGGGTACCGATTCGGCCAAAACACTCAGGATCGGATTTCCCGGGCAAATCCGGCTATTCGCACGACTTCCGCCGGCGTCGCGTCCGCCGCCGTCGCCGGGGTGCTCGACGGGAAGGAGACGGCCGCCGCCGGGCCGAGGCTGATCGGCGGCCGCTCGTCGGACGGCCGGTGGGTGGTGTGCCGGGAGAAGTCCACCACCCGGCGCAGGGCCGCACGGCGTTCTGGCTCGGATTCCTCGGCCAGCGCGGCGGCATGGGCGTGGCGCCGCACCAGCGCGTGGAACCGGTAGCGGCCCGCGGCGGACTGGCGCAGCAGGTGGTCGTCGACGAGGTGTTCCAGCAGCCGTTCTGCTTCCGGCACGGCGATGGCGGCGAGCGCCGCGGCCGCGGGCGCGTCGAAGTCCGGGCCCGGGTGCAGCCCCAGTAGCCGGAACATCCGCCGCGCCGGCGGGGCCAGGCGGTCGCAGGACGGCGCGAGAGCCGCGGCGACGCCGCAGTCGTCGGCCTCGAGCTCGGCCAGGGGCCAGCCGAGCCCGCGCAGCCGCTCGGCCAGGTACCGCACCGGCCACGACGGCCGGGCCCGCAGCCGGGCCGCCGCCAGCCGGATCGCCAGGGGCAGGTACCCGCACCGGTCGACGACGTCGTGGACGGCACCGGCGTCGGCAGCGCGGTCGTCGCCGAGGACGCCGGCGAACAACGCGGCGGCGTCCGCCTCCGGCAGGACGTCCAGTGACACGCTGAGCGCGGAGTCCAGGCCGACCAGGCGGTGCCTGCTGGTGACCAGCACCAGCGTCCGCGCGGTCCCGGGCAGGAGCGGGCGGAGCTGCGCGAGGTCGGCGGCGTCGTCGAGCACCACCAGCACCGACCGGGTGGCCAGCTCCGCGCGCCAGAGCGCCGCGCGCGCGTCGAGGTCGTCCGGGATCCGGCCGCCCGGCACGCCCAGTGCCCGCAGCAGCGTGTCCAGCGCGGCCATCGGCGTCGTCGGCGCCCGGCCGGGGGTGTGCCCGTGCAGGTCGAGGAAGAGCCGGGCGTCGCGGTAGTGGTCCGCGAGCAGGTGCGCGGCGTGCACGGCCAGCGTCGTCTTGCCGATGCCGGCCATCCCGTCGATCGCCGCGACGGCGGCCGGCGGACCGGTGGGCACGGCCAGGAGCCGGGACAGCTCGGCCGCGCGGCCGGTGAAGCGGGCGACGGCACCGGGAAGGTCGTCGCGGGCCGGCACCGAGGTGGTGGTGACGGCGGCGGGGACGCCGAGCAGCCGGGCGTCGTTGTTGAGGAGCCGGCGGTGGATCTCCGTCAGCTGCGCCGAAGGGTCGAGGCCGAACCGCCCGACGAGCACGGCCCGGGCACGCCCGAACACCTCCACCGCGTCGACCTGCCGGCCCGCCCGGTACAGCGCGATCATCAGCTGGCCCCACACGCGGTCGTGGCCCGGGTGCCGCTCGGTCAGCTCGGTCAGTTCGTCGAGCAGCCCCGAGCTCGCGCCGGTGGCGAGCTCGGCGTCGATCCGGTCTTCGGTGGCGGCCAGGCGCATCGCGGCCAGCCGGCCGGCTTCCGAGTGCAGCAGCGGGACGTCGCCGAACTCGGCGTAGGCGTCGCCGCGCCACAGCTCGAGCGCGGAGGTCAGCCGGGTGACGGCGTCCGCGTGCCGCGACGCCGTGAGCGCGTCCCGTCCCGTCGCGACGAGACGTTCGAAGTTCCCGGCATCGAGCGCGCCCGGCACCAGGCGGAGCGCGTAGCCGACCTGGTGGGTGACGATGAGCCGACCGGCCGCGGACAGCGAACGACGCAGCCGCGAGACGTAGGTCCGCACGGTCTGCGCGCCATCCGGCGGGGCATCCGTGCCCCACAAGGCGTCGACCAGCGCACCCACCTGCATCACCCGGCCGGCGTTCGCGGTCAGCAGCGCGAGCAGGGTCCGGATCCGGGGACCGCCGAGCTCGAGCCGCCGGTCGTCCACGAACACCTCGAACGGCCCGAGCACCCGGAACGGCGGTGCCGCGCCGTCGTCCGGCGGTCTTCGCGTGCTCACCCCACGACTTTCTCCCACGCGGACAAGAGCGCGAAGGGGGTCCGCCGGATACCTCCCCTTCGGACCGTGCGGTGTGCACCACGGGGCGTGGCGGCGGACCCCGTCGGCCGCCCGGATTCCCGTGGCGCTGGTGTCGCGCGTCCGAGGTTCGTCGACAGGGGTCCGGCAGCGCGCTGCCGGACGGAATCGTCCGACTGGGGCATGGCTGCGAGGTGTCGATGGAGGATTGGGGACGCCGAGTGGCCGGAATCCTCCATCGACGGGCACCGAGGGCCCCTGCCGTGACGCGACCCTGACAGCGGAACCGTCGCCGGAGTTTCAGCGGGCGAACCCGTTCTGGCGTCAAACAACTTGCGACGCGCGACACTAGTAGGCGAAGCGGGCCGGGCCGGTCAGCGGTGGCGGGATCGTGAAGCGGGTGGCCATCGCCCGCCCGGTGGACGTCGGGGCGAACCGGAGGGCGCCCGCCGTCACCACGGGATGCTCGGCCGAACTGCTGACCACGATCGAATAGGACGCGACCTCCTCGACCCGGTCGCCGGTCTGGCGCAGGATGCTGTAGTCGATCGTGGCCAGCCGCAACGTGTCCGGGTGAGCGTGGGTCCGGGTCACCACCCGGAACGACTCGCCCGGCTGGGCCCCGGCGGTGATGTCCCGCAGGTAGGTCTCGATGCCCTGGTTCTGCAACGTCTGGTTGACGTACTCGGGTGCGTAGTAGATGGCGTACGGGCTCTCGAACCCGGTTCCCTGGCCGGACGTGTGGGCGCGCTCGTACTTCGGCCCGGCCGGCAGGTTGCCGTGTGCGCCGGTGGCGTACTTCGCGTTCTCCGTCCCGGCCCGGCCCAGCGAACCGCCGAGCGTGGACTCGTGCCGGATGGGACCGCCGACGGTGTCCCGCCAGACGCGGCTGCCGTCGGGGAACTCCAGCACGACCGGGGGACCGGGGACCACCGAGGCGACGTTCTCGAAGTAGTTCGCGGCGGTCCGGTCCAAGGACACTTCGACGATCCGCCCGTTGCGTGGTGCCACACTGACCGTGTCGATCGCCCGCAGCCGCTCCAGCTGCGCGGTGAGCCGGTCCACGCGGGCGGCGTCGGCCGGGTTCAGCGTCGGCGCGGCCGCCAGCCGCCGCTCCAGGTCGGTCAGCTCGCGATCGAGCGTCGGCCGCCGCCGCAGCACCGTCTCGTAGGCGGCACGGGCGTCACCGGCGGCGGCCGCCTTGGCCGCGGCCGGCCCGAACTCGGCGACGAGCCGGGTCTCCCGGAGCCGTTGCAGCTCCGTGGTGAGGGCGCCGACCTCCGCCTTGCTCGCCGCGTCGAGCGCACCGGCCCTGGCCTTGGCTTCCGCCGTGGCCATCCGGCTGCTCAGTGCCGGATTCCCGGCCAGCTCGGTGGCGAACCGTTCCCGCAGCCACATGCACTCGCTGCACACCACCAGCGCGCCGGACTTGGTGACCTTGACGTCGTGGCCGGCGACGCCCGCGATCCGCTCCGCCGCGCTCGCCTCACGGCCGATCGCTTCGGTCGTCTCGGCGACGGCCTTCACCTCCGCCTCGCCTGCCGCGCCGAGCAGCCGGAGCGCTTCCGGGCGCTTGCGCAGGACGGCGAGCCGGTCGAGCAGCCGCTTGCCGAGCCCCGGGCCGAACTTGTCGGCCCGGGTGGCGAGCGCGGCCGCGTCGGCCTCCTTGCCGAGCAGGGCTGTCCTGGCCAGCGGGCCCAGTTCCCGGAACGCGTGCAACGCCGCCTTGGCGTCGAGGATGGCGAACGCGACGTCCAGCGCGACCCAAGCCAGGGAAGGATCCTCGGCGGCGATCGCGTAGGCCCGCTTGTTCAGGTCCGTCGAAGCCAGCGCGGACTGGTACCGGTAATTCTCCACGCTGCGGGCGGCTTGGTAGCCGGACAGCGCCGCCGTGCCTACCAGGCTCGTACCGCCGGTCGGGATCAGCAGCGCCAGCTGGGCGACGAGCAGGAACGAGCTCTTCAGTGCCTCTTCGAACTGGAGCTCGTCGAGTTTCTCCTTGATGATCCCGTCGGCCATGATGTTGCCGTCGGTCCCGAGCACGGCCTTCGTGAGCGCGACGATCTCGGGCAGCGCCCACAGCAGTTCGGGGTCGCCGTCGGCCTTTTCCCGGACCTTGCCGATGCTCCGCTCCCGGCTCCGCATGACGTCTTCGAGACCCGCTGCCGTGCCGCGGGACCGGCCGATGCGGCGCACCGTGCCGCGCCGGTCCCCGGTCGCGAGGTTCTCCAGCTCGAAGGTCGCGGCGGCGCCGGCGTCGTCCAGGACCGCGCCCAGCGCGGGATGCCGGGAAGCGGCGGAGACCCGGGCGTCGTCGTAGGTCTTCTCGATCTCGGCCGCCTGCTTGCCCAGCTCTTCGTACCGGGCCCGGTTCCGTTCGGGCAGCCGGGTCGTGCCTGCCTTCGTGTTCGTGATCTCCAGCAGTGCGTACTGGTCCCCGCGGAGCCGGTCGACCCGGCGGCGGATGACGAGGAGGTCCTGCGCCGCACCCACCACCGCGCGGAACGACACGGTGTCCGCGGCCACCACCTCGTCGGGGTGGGCCGGGTCCGCCCGGAGTCCGTAACGCACGCGCTGCGTCCGGATCCGGAGCTCGCTCTCCCTGAGCAGGTGTTCGAGGGACCGGCGCAGCGAGCGCTGGAAGGACGCGCGAAACGCCTGTGCCTCGGCCAAGACCTCCGGGTAGATCTTGTCCACCACGGCGACGGCCTGCGCGCCGATCTCGCCGCGGACGGCGTCGTTGGCCATGTCCCGTTGCGCGTCCATCGGGTTGCGCACCCGCAGGCCACCGAACGCCCGGGCGTGCGCGGAGAACGGCAGGGCGATCTGGGTGCGGGTGCCGTGCAGCACGCCGTACCACAGCTCGAGTCCCTTGATCCCGAACCGCCGGACGAGGAGTTTCAGCTCCCGGCGGGTGTAGGCGGGGTCGGTCGTCATTTCGACGCCCTGGAAGGTGTAGGACTTCGAGTTCGGCCGCACCGGGCCCTTGTCCCGGTCGTGGAACGTGTCGGCCGGGGCCGGCTGCCGGTACACCCCGGGTCCGGCCGGGCTGACGACGTGGGCCAGTTCGTGGGCGAGGAGCCGGCGCCCGCCCGGGGTGCCCGGCGCGTATTCCCCGGCACCGAAGGCGATGTCCGAGCCGACGGTGTAAGCGCGCGCGTCCAGCTCACGTGCCGAATCGGCGGCCGCCGGGCCGGTGTGGACGCGAACCCCGTCCAGCGACCTCCCGAAGCGGGGTTCGAACCAGGCGCGGGTGACCGCGTCGAGCGGCTGCCCGGCGGCGAACGCCGCCCGCACCGGTGCCGCCAGTGCCGGAGCGGCCGTGCCGTGGGAGGCGGACCGGTAGACGACGCCGGTGTCTTCCTGGTGGTGTGCCCGCACCGGACCCAGCTCGTCGTCGCGCAACCGGAGCACTTCGTCGGCCGCCCGGTCGGCGTCCCGCTCGGCCGGATCGTTCGGGTGGCTGACCGGGATTCCCGCGTAGGCGGCGGCCTCCCGCTGCTTCCCGGCCGAGCATTCGCACGGTTCGGGTCCGCACCGGTGCAGGATCTGCCCGGCCGCGCGGTTGCCGGCGAACCGCTGGATCAGCCCCAGCGGGGACAGCGGAGCCGCCGCCGGGCCGTCGGCGGCCGTGCTCGGTCGCTTGCCGCCCTGGACGGAACCCTTGGCTCCGGAGGTCTTCTCGGCCCGTTCCACCGGCGTTCCCCTTTCGCGTTGCTGCCTGAGCCGAAGGACGCTTCAGTGACTCACTGAAGGCGCCCTTCGGCGGCTTACCGGGCCATGGCCAGCTTCCGCTCGGCCTGCACCTGCAGCCGGGCGGCTTCCTGCTCGGCGTGCCGGCGGACGAAGTGCCGGGTCGCCAGGGGATGCGCCTGGCGCACCTGCTCGGTCTCGACCCACTGCACGCCCGCCGTGACGTCCTTCCCGAACGCTTCCGGATTCCGGTAGAAGCCGCGCTCCCGCTCGGGCTTGTCCTCCTCCACGAAGAACGCGTGGGACTCCGCCCAGGCGTCGTGCCGGACGCCGGTGACCTGCCAGGAAACCCGCTGCCCGGCGCTGCCCCCGGCGATCCCGAAGGCGTTCTCCTTCATCTCTTCCGAGACGTACACGTCCGACCGCCCGCCGACGCAGGTGAGCTGGTAGCGGAAGTCGTCCGCCAGCGCCTCCAGCCACTCCGGCAGCCGCACGGTCGCGCTGCCGTCGTCGTCGCACTCGACGTTGCCGCTGTACACCACGGTCCGCTCGCTCGACTCGATGGCGACGTGGTTGAGGTAGCGGTTCTCCGGGTCGAGCGGGTGGTCGATCACGAACTGCTTGGCGTTGGCCGACAGCGTCCCGGTGACGCGGACGTCGCCGGTGAACGAGGCCGCCTGGAAGGAGGCGCCGAGCACCGACAGCCCGGTTTCGCCGCCCAGGATCTGCACCGTCGACCCGGCGTTGCTGTTGTTCAGCGCGCAGATCGCCACGCCGTTGTTGTTCGTGGCGGAGAGCGCGTTGGTGTTCGCGGCGTTCGAGGACACGCTGAACGGGCCGCTCGAGGAGCCGCCGGTGCTCAGGCTGAGCTGCCCGGGGATGGTCACCTTGCCGGTGGTGCCGTCGATCCCCAGCCGGAGCTGCCACGCGGTCTTGGCGGTCGGCGTGGTGGTGTAGACCTGGAACCGGGGGGTGCCGCCGTTGTCGTCCATCTCCAGGGTGACGCCGGTCCGGGTCGGATCGGGGAAGACCCAGTCGGTGTTCGCGTCGTTGTGGTGGGCGTTGTAGGTCAGGCTGCTCCAGTTCGCGGTGCCGCCGAGGTACAGCGAGTTCTGCCGGATGCCGCGGTTCGCGGTGACGTGCAGCGGGTGGGTCGGGGTGGCGGTGCCCTGCCCGATCCGCCCGTTCACGGTGTCGACGACGACCGTCTCGACGCCGTCGGAGCGGCGGGCCGCGATCGTGGTCGTGGTCAGCGCGAGCTTGCCGAGGGCGCCGCCGATCGCGCTCAGCTCCAGCGGCGCGCCCACGCCGCCCGCCTGCACGCGCGTCCCGCCGGCGTTGGTGCCGAAGACGAACTGGTCGGAGCCGGACCACAGGCGCGCGGTGCCGCCCGCCGCGTACCACGACCAGCGCTCGCCCGCCGTGGGGTTCTCGACGAAGCTGCCGGTCGTCCGGCTGGCGAAGGAGAACCCGCCGCCGGAGCCGCCGCTGTGGACTTCGCTGCCCTCGACGTGCAGGGTGCGCCGCGGGGGCGTGCCGTGCAGGCCGACCCCGGCGTTGCCGCCGCTGGGCAGCAGGGCGAGCGTTCCCGCCGGGTCGGCGCTCAGCACCGGCTGGCTGGTTCCGTTGGCCAGCAGCAGGTTCATCGCGACGCCGCCGCCGTCGGTGGCCTGGAGCTCGCCGGCGGGCAGCTGGTCGACCGTCGCCGGCGGGCCGCCGTTGCTGCGCGAGCGCCGCAGTTCCAGCCGCCCGGCCGGGATCCCGGCGACGCGCCGGTGGTCCGCGGTCAGCGCCGTGATCTGGTTCTGGTCGCTCAGCACGACGTGCGCGAGGACGACCTGGTCGCCGGTGTCGGGGACCTCGGCGATGGGCTGCAGCCGCAGCCACGGGGCGTGCAGGAGGGTGGGGGCGCTGCTGGGGGAGTTCGGGTCGATCACCTCCCGCCAGGTGAGGGTGAGGTAGCGGTCCCCGGTCAGCCCGGTGGCCGTGAGGACGACGCCGTCCGCGGCGACCTGCACGGTCGGGACGTTGGCGACCTGGCCCGGATCGACGTTCGGATCGGTGATGGCGAAGCCGCCCGCGGCGAGCACGATGAGGTGACCCGCGGAGTCCAGCGCGACCCCCGGCTTCACGGTCAGGCTCGTCGGATCCGGCGCGGCCAGCACGGCCAGCCCCTCGGCGACGCCCCAGGCGTGCAGGGCCGACGCGGCCACTTGGCCGTGACGCATGACGTAGGTCTCCATGTCGGTCAGGCTTTCGCCGTGCGACGTGGCGCCGGTGCGCACGGTATTGGTGCTGACGTTCATGTATTCGGTGCGCACCAACGGTAAACTCGTCATCTCGGTGTCCTCCCCATAGTGGTCACGGTCAGTGGGCCGCGGCGGCTGTGGCGGTTTCGGGATCGGCCTGCTGCCCGTTGGTGCTCGCGGTGCCGAGGAGCTCTTCGAGCACCTGCATCGCGCCGCTGATGCGCAGCAGGGTTTCCCGCAGCGCCGCCTGTTCCCGGTCGAGCTCCACCAGCCGGCCCTGGCCGAGCTGGTGGTCCCGCGTCAGCTCGGTGAGCCGGGCCTGGAGTTGTGCACGCATTTCTTTCCTCCCTGACGAAACTTCAGAATTCGGTGACCAGGTTCCACATGCCGTGCGCCGGTTTCCGCTGCTCGACGACGGTGCGGATGGTGCTGACCACCTGGCGCAGCACGGCCGAGCGCTCGTCCGGGTCGGCCGGCACGCGCGCCACGAGGAAGTGGATCACCACGTCGATCCGGCACGGCAGCAGCCGGGACCAGACCGGCACCACCCCGCCCGCCACTTCGGGCTGCCCGGGATCGCAGATGACCAGCCGGTCGCCGGAGGTGGCCAGCCCGGTCGGGTAGACGATGTTGCCGGGCTCCGTCACGGGGGTGACGGTGGGCGGCGACGCCTGCAGGTCGACGGCGTACACCACGGCCGGGTCGGCGACGTTCAGCAGGAACGGGTCGACGTTGGGCGGCGAGAACGGTTTCAGGCCCGCGTCGAGCACGTAGAGCCGGCCACCCGGCTGGACGAGCCCGGTCGGCGCGACCAGCGGGTTGGCCGCCGGCAGCAGCGCGGTCTCGGTCCAGGTGGTCCCGCTGCGGGTGATCCGGACCAGGTTGCCGGGCAGCTGCTCGGGCCCGGCCGGCGCCTGGTTGCCGCCGTCGCCGACGATCAGCTTCCCGTCGGCCTGCACCAGCAGCGACAGCGGCTCGACGACGGTGGTGAGGTTCTTGCGCGTCACCGTCAGCGGGCTGGGCTTGACGGTGATGATCTTCGGCGGATTGGTGGTGCCGGACCCGTCGCCGCGGTCCAGGATCAGCAGGTCCCCGTTCGTGTCCACGGCCATGGCCACCGGCGCGATCGTCGTGTTGCCCCCGGGCGCCACCGTCGTCACCTGGGTCGCGGTCCGCCCGAGGTAGGGCGCGGGCAGCGCGAACACCTTGCCGGACCGGTCCACGATGTAGAGGTTCTCCGGCAGCCCGTCTCCGGCCGGCCGGACCGCGAGCGCCACGACCGGCACCTGGATGACGTCGGAGCCGACCAGCGGCTGCGGCTTCGGCGGCGTGCCGGCCAGGTCGTACCCGCCGGTGGCGCTGATCCGGAACACCCGGCTCTTCAGCGGTACCCCGCTGGCGTTCGGCGCCCCGATGTCCCCGACGAACAGGCCGCCGTCGGGTGCCGGGGTGACGCACTGCGGCCGGATCAGGCCGTCGCTGACGACCGCTCCGGTCGGCAGGCCGCCGGCGAGCACCGGGCCCTGGGTGACCAGGCCGGCGACCGGCGCCAGGCGCCCGCGCGCGGGCTTGGTCACCAGCAGCCGCCGCCCGTCGTCCAGGACGACGCGCGGGTGGGTCTGGCCTCCCGTGTACAGGTCGAGGTACCGGTTCAGGCCGCTGCGCAGCCCGCGCTGCCGCTCGATGCTCGCGATCTCGGCGGTCGCCTTCCGCTGCTGGTACTCGTCCCACAGCGGCTGCCGTTGCAACGTCGGGAATTCCAGGCCCACCCAGGACGCCAGGTAGGGCAGGAACTCCGCCGGGGCGCGCCACGGGTCGAACAGCTCGTGCTGGCGGGCGACCAGCTCGGCGATCGCCGGGTGGGCGTGGTCGCCGTGGGTGACCTCGACGTCGTCGTCGATCCCGGTGAGGACCTTCTCGAAGATCCGCAGCACGGCGCCGAGGGAGAACTCCGGCGGCGCCGGGTCGCCGGACCACAGCACCGGGGGCAGGTGCCGCAGGTAGCTGCTCAGCTCGGCCATCGGGGGACTCCGTTCAGCTCGACGCGAGGACGACGGTGATGGTGTGCAGGTTGTCGGCGGCCGAGCACACGAGCTCGTAGTCCGCGACGCGGACGGCCGCGCCGTAGTCCGAGAGCACGAAGGGCCGTTCGAGGTTGCTCCAGTTGCCGGCCGTGCCCGCCGGGTTGAGGGGCGGCAGGTGGTACACCGGGATGTCCGGCTTGACGAGCAGGCTGGAGAGGAAGGCGGTGTCCTCCGGTGGCGTGATCGCGCGGAACAGGTCGGAGACGACCACCGGCTGCCCCACCTGCCAGCCGCGCCCGTCCGGGCCGCCGCGCGCCGGGTGCAGGAACGCCTTGATCTTGTCCAGCATGTCGGCCTTGACTTTGTTCTGGTCGGCCGTCGAGTTCGGCGCCTGCGGGAAGAACGTGACTTCCGCCTTCACGATGATCGGCAGGTAGCGGGGACCGACCACGGTGAGGCGCGCGGAGAGGTCCCGCCGCGCGTCGAGGTAGGTCTGGATCTCCCGGACGAGGTCCGGCGTCGGCGCCGGCTGCGGCACGGCCGACCCTTGGTCGGGCACCACGACGAGGTTCACCGTGCCGGGTGCCCGGCTGATCCCGGCGAACGCCCAGGGATCGCCCTTCTTCCAGGCGTTGCCGGCCCCGTCGGCCTCTTGCAGCCGCGGCGGCAGGGCGCGCACGATCACGACGTCGGTGGTGGCCTCGGCGGCCAGGAACTCGTAGTCGGCGGCGGTGACCGCGCGGTCGCGCACCTTGAGGGCGTCCGGCGCGCGGCGCAGGGTGTCGTCGAGGGCTTCCTCGTCCGAGCCGTCCAGCCCGGGGCCGAGGTTGGTCACGGCGGTGATCCCGGCCGGGAGCCCGCCGCCGGGCGTGGGCCCGAGGATGGTCACCTGGCCGGGTGCCACGTTGCCGGCCACTCCGCCGGCGACGTACTTGTACGACAGGGCACGGATCTGGCTGCCCGCCGGGGGAACCGTGCCGTGGCCGGTCTTGGCCTGCTCGTCGTAGCTGCCGAAGCTGATCTCGGCGGTGACCGGGTCGACCCGGTACACCTGGCCGGGTCCGGACGGCAGGTCGGCGACGGCGGTCCACGCCTGCCACACCGGCGGCTTGCCGACGCCGACCTGGACCGTCAGGTGGTCGTACGGCGTGATCGTGTCCGGGCGCCGGAACAGCGGCCGGTGGGCCAGGCCGAAGATCTGGAACGGCTGCCCGGTGCTCTGGCCGAGCGGTTCGGGGGTGGGGATCGTCAGCGCGTTGTGGGCGCCGGCCGCGTTGAACAGCACGCGGTCGATCCCGATGGTCAGCGGCGTCGTCTTCGTGTTGGCCAGGCGCAGGCCGACCCAGAACCGCGGAGTGGTGATCGTCTGCGCGGTGTCGTGGGCGGTGACCGTCGTCCAGCCCGGGCCGGCCTGGGCGGTGCTCGGGCGCTGGGCGGCCCAGTCGGTGGGGACCTTCAGGCGCACGGTGCCGTCGTGGCGCAGTGCTTCGGTCGCGTCGGCCGCGCCGGGGATCGCCGTCCAGGCCAGCGGCTCCGCCGTGCCCTTCGCGTAGACCCAGGTCGCGGTGAGCTGGGTCGCGTCGGACGAAGGCCGGTACAACCGCAGGCGCAGCACCAGGTCCTGGGTGGTGGCCTGGTCGAAGCCGAAGCACACCTGCGCGGACTGGTTGCCCTGCAGGGTGAGCGGCAGCTTGGTCGCGGGCGGCCCGACGATCGCGGAGCCGGCGACGTCGTACTGCGCCGTCGCCGCCCCGGTCGTGTACGGGCCGACGACGAGCGCGTCGGCGAGCGAGATCGGGAGGACCGTCGCGTCCTCGTCGGTCTCGAACACGATCGGCTGCTGGTCCAGCGAAGCCGCCGTCTGCGCCTTGGTGCCCGCCGGGACGGTGACCGGGCCGGCGCCGGAGGTGAACGTCAGGAACGTCGACGCCGGCGTGGCGGGATCGCGCGTGGTGCCCAGCAGGCTGAGGAACGCGAGGAAGTTCTTCTCCGGCGTGCGGTTGAGCCGGTAGATGATGCCCTCGCCGAGCCAGGCGAACAGCTCGATCAGCGTGACGCCGAGGTCGCTCGGGTTGTGGTCGGTCCACTGTGGAGCGTACTTCGGGATGAGGGCGCGCATTTCGTCGACGAGGTCCTGCCAGGTCCGGTCGTCGAGGTCGGGCGGGACGATGCGGCCGCGGTCAACGGGCTGGGTCACTGCGGACGCTCCAGGTAGAAGGGGTAGACGAGGTTGCGGACGTCCTGCGTGCCGCGCAGCCGGTAGCTGATGGTGATCAGGAGGGTGCCGCCGGCGTTGTCGTTGGCCACGGCGACGTCGAGCACCTCGATGCGCGGCTCGGACTGCGCGAGCCCTTCCGCGACGTAGTAGCGGGCCAGGTTCGCCGTGGCGACGTTGTTCGGCGCGAAGGCCAGGCTCCGCAGGTTGCAGCCGAAGCGGGGCCGCATGAGGCGTTCGCCGTACTGCGTGCCCAGCACGACGTGGATCGACTCCTCGACCTTCGTCGCGCCCGCCGACTCGCTGATCCCGGCGACGCCCAGCCGGAGCGGGAAGGTCATGCCCCGTCCCTGGAAATCGGTGCTCATGCTTCCCCCTAGAGGCTGGTGAGCTTCGTCTGGTTGGCGACGGCGGCCAGCAGCGGCTGCGGCGTCACCCCGCCGAGCGTTCCGTCGGTGCTGCCCTTCAACGTCGTGTCGAGCACGACCGGCTGCCCGCCGACGGTCAGCTTCGTGGCGGCTCCGGCGGTGACGGCGGCGACCTTCGTGCACTTGACGTTGGTCTGGGACACGACGATCCCGCACGTGAGCGGGACGAGCGGCTTGTTCGCGATGCTGCCGAGCAGCAGGACCGGGGCGCCGCCCACCCGCAGCTTGGCGGTGCTCTGGACCTGCACGACCCCGCTGCCGGGCGGCGGTGGCAGGTGCCCGCACCCGACGGTGCTGGTCGTGGTCAGGACGTTCGGCATGGCACCTCCTCAGGTGACGTCGACGCCGGTGGCGCCCATGGTGATCTTCGTGGCGCCCTGGGCGGCTTCCAGGCTGATCGTGCCGCCGGCCTTGAGGGTGAGGTTCTGCACGGCGCTGATGGTGATCGAGCCGTCGACGGCGTTGAGCGTGACGGTGCTGCCGCGGCCGTCCTCGACGACGAGCTTCCCGAGCTCGGCGGTGTCGTCGAAGGTGATCGTGTGCCCGGCGCGGCTCTTGAGCACCTTCTTGTTGTTCTTCCCGTCGACGTTGCTCACCGGCGGCCGCGAGGTGGCGTTCCACAGCCTGCCGATGACGTACGGACCGGCCAGGTCGCCGTCGGCGAAGGCGACGAGGACCTGCTCGCCCTTCTCCGGCAGCGCGTAGAACCCCGTGCCGCTCCCGGCCATCGGCGCGGCGCACGGCGCCCACGCGCTGACGACCTTGTCCCCGAGGCTGGGGTAGCGCACCTTGACCCGCCCGAACGGCACCTTCGCCGACGCGATCTCGTGGTTGTCCACGACTTCGGCGACGAGCACCCCGGACTGGGACGGTTCCTTGTCCGGCGGCGGTTCGTCGAGGTGCTTGCGCAGCATGCCGAGCAGGCTCCCGTGGGCGTTCTGCGCGATCTCGAACGTCGTCCGGAAGCCGTTTTCGCCGATGACGTGGTTGACCTTGCGCACCCGGTAGGTACCGCTGAACCGCTTGCCGACGCCTTCGATCGCGATGTGGTCGCCGGCGGCGAGCTCGGGAATGCCCACGCAGGAGCCGGTTCCCTCATACAGCCCGTCCAGCAGCTGGGCCAGCAGGGACTTCGCGAGCCGCATCGCGTCGAACGGGTTGTCCGCCTTGCCCTTGCGGATCCCGGTGCGCACCAGCGACGTCAGCAGCTCCATCGCCGCCGACCCGACCTTCTCCTCGAGGTTGTCGAGGTCGAAGTCCATCGCGAGCGCGATGCCGAAGATGCTCTGCGCGAGCTCCTGGTTGTAGTCGCGGATGATCTGCAGCCCGGCGAGCCCGGACGCGGAGATCCGCGGCGAGAAGCTGGACAGGTTCCGGCCCCACTCCAGGACGTGGGCGGCGGTGGCCGGGCGCGGGAACTGGAAGTGCAGCCGGTCCCACTCCACGTAGACGTCGAAGAAGTACTGCTCGGCGCGGCTCTTCAGGAACGCCATGTCCGAGGTGGTCTGCGTGATCGGCTCCAGGAACGGGGGAGTCGGGTCGACCACCGGCACCAGGCCGTGCTCCGCCGCGATCCGCGCCGCGACGATGCTGTCCGACGTCGCGGAGTAGGTGGTCGGCTCGGGCTGGGACCGGCGCAGGCGGTACGACTTGTCGGCACCCGAGATCACCACGACCGGCCCGCCGTCGGCCGGGAACTCCGGCTCGATGGCGGTGATCTCGCCCAGGAACGCGGGATGCAGGTCGTTGCCGTAGCCCAGGTGCACCTCGACGGTCTTGCCCAGGTCGAACAGCGCCGAGTCGAGCACGGCGTTGTCCGGGTTGCGCAGGGTGATCGAGAACTTGCCGGCGACGTCGAGGTTGGTCTCGACCGACACCTGCTGGACCTGGCTGCTGACGTCCGCGGCCATCGTCACCCCGGAGACCCGGACGGCGAAGCGCGGCGCGAAGAACGGTTCGCTCACGTCCGGCCCCCGCCCGGGATGACCAGCTGCGTGCCGGGTGGCAGGGCGAACGGGTCGTCCATCGCGTTGGCCCGCGCGATGTCCCGCCACCGGCCGGCGTCGCCGAGGTACAGCGCGGCGAGCCCGCTGAGGGTTTCGCCGCGCAGCGTCACGTGCACGCTCGGCGTCCCGGACAGCAGCGAGCCGGCCGTGTCCACCGCCGTGTTCACCGCGGCCGAGACCGTCGGTGAGCCGAAGAAGACCCCGCGTTCGATGCGCATGTCGACGCGGACGTACTCCTGCAGCCGCACCGACAGCGTCGAGCGCACCGGCGTGCCGTCGCGCTGGAACATCGTGAACGTCTGCCCGGCGTCGACCAGCACGCACTGGAACTGGAACCGGCCCATCGAGAACAGCAGGATGGGCGGCGCCTGCGTCTGCGGGGTCTTGTCCAGCAGCCCGACGATCGGGGCCGTGTGCGTGCGCACGTCGGCACCGGTCTCGTAGGTGTCGAAGAACAGCTCCATCGTCACCGCGCGCGCCTTGCCGCGCAGGTACTGCACCGGCGGCGCGTTCAGGCCCGGGATGCCGACCTCGGCGAAGTTGTTGCCCTGCTCCAGCTTGAACTGCTCCGGGTTGTACATCACCGGGAAGCGGTCGCCGGTCGTGGTGTTCACGAGCAGGGCCTTGGCCAGCTCGTTGCTCGTCGGCGGCGCCGGTCGCCGGGCCCCGAAAACCGGTTGGGTCATGTCAGCCTCCCCGCTCGTACTCGTCACGCAGCTGGCGCTTCAGGTCCCGCACGATCCGCTCGCGCAGCGCATCGACGTCCAGTGGCGGCGGCCCGGCGACCGGCGCCGGCTCGGTCGGCCGGTCGATCGCCGCGGTCATCGGCCGCGCAGCCGGAGTGGCCGGGGCCGCGGCCGGTGGCGCGACACCCGGGAACGCCGCCGGTGCCGCGGGGGACGGGCCCGGGGCCGGCCCCGGGGGAAACGCCCCCGAAGACGTCGGCACGGGGTTTCCTCCGTAGGGGAGGGCCGGCGGTGGGGGCCACGCCCCGGGTGCCGGGGGCCGGTCCGCAACGACGGCCGCTTCCCGGGCCAGGGCGAGGTCTTCCTCCGCCGCGGTCGCGGACCCGGTGGCCTGCCGCCACGACGCGCCCGGCCGCGTCCGCTCCACGACGTGCGTGGCCTCGTGGACCAGCAACCCGAACCCGCGCGGTTCCCGGGGGTCGAACCGCCCCTCCCGGAAGTACACGTCCCGGCCGACCGTCACCGCGTCCGCCTGGTGCGCCACGGCCGTTTCGTGCGCGGCTTCGTCGTCGTGCACCCGGATCGCCTCGACGCCGGGCCCGACGACCGCACGCAACCGCGCGACCACGTCGCCCGGCAGCGATCGGCCTTGCGGTGCCGCCGGTGGTTCGTCGTGGCCCGGGGAGGTCTCGCCGAAGGGTTCCGGCTCCGGCCACGCCGCTTCGGGGACGACGGCCTCGCGGCGGTTGAAGCGCCCGCCGTCCGGGGTGGGCAGTGCGGCCAGCCGGCCGGCGAGCACCTCGAACGGCGCGACCCACGGCCGGTCGGGCAGGGAGCGCGTGGCGAAGCGCCGGGCCTGCCGGTCCAGGTGCCGCCCGAGGGTGGGGAATTCTTCGCTCACGTTTTCACCGCCGTTCCCGTTTCCCGCACCCAGCGTCGCCGCTCGGCGTGGTCCAGCGTCAGCAATTCGTCCAGGGTCCAGTGCACGTTCCGGCCCAGAAAGGCTATCTCCTGGTAGACCCGGTTCAGGGGATAGCCGACGATTCCCCCAGGGGATCCACCGCCACTTCGTGCGTCTTTTCGCAGTGCGGGCACATCGCGGCGATCGTTTTCGGCGTCAATCCGTTGACCCGGTTGTAGAGGTCCTGCAGAAAGGCCAGGTCCTCGGAGAAAAGCCCTTCGACGACCCCCGGATTGACTTCCGCGACACTGCCCAGTTTCGTGACCACGCGCGAAAGCAGCACGATGATCAGGTACGCCGGCCAGTTCCGCACCCGCGGGTCCTTGAGCGGGTAGATCTCGTCGGCCGCCGTCGCCAGCCGCATGGTGCCGCTCCGGTGCAGGTCGCCGGCGGCGTCGACGTACCCCTTGGGCAGCTCGAAGGTGAACTCCGTGACCAGCATCAGGCCCTCGTCACGCCTTCGTTGGCCAGCACCAGGGTGTCGATGGCGATGTCGTTGCCCTTGCCGGTGAAGGTCGGGCCCTCCCACTTGGTCGGCCAGGCGCTGACGAAGTTCCAGCGGACGACCTCGGTGTGGTTGGTCGTGTCGAACACCACGATGGACCCGTTCTTGCGGGTGATGATCCCGTCGGCGATCTGCTGGCGCCATTCCCACAGTTCGGTGGAGTCGGTCAGGCCCCACTTCAGCGTGATGTCGGCGTAGCTCGTCTTGCCCGGCAGCTTGCGCACGGTGGTGTTGTCGCCGCCCTCGCGCGTCTCGATGACCTCCGTCGTCGAGCCGAGCCCGCTGCAGTCGTGGAAGCTCGCCTGCGCGATGCCCTCCAGTTCGACGAGGAAGTTGAAGTTGCGGTACGGATCGACGCGCTGTCCGGTCTGTGCCATGGCTGTTGTCTCCTAGCGTTCGTTCACCGATGCGCCGCCGTCCCAGATGCCGATGCGCACGACGACGTATTCGGCGGGCCGGGTCGGCGCCATTCCGATCTCGACGACGACCTCGCCGAGGGCGCGCGTCGCGGGCGGGTTGAGCTCTTCGTCGATCTTCACGTAGAACGCCTCGGCGGCGGTGCGCCCGAACAGCGCGCCGGACTGCCACACCCGCGTCAGGAACTCGGTGATCGACCGCTCGAGTCCCTTCCACAGGCCCGTGTTGTTCGGCTCGAACACCGCCCAGCGCAGGCCCGCGAGGACGGAGTCCTCCACGTAGGAGAAGAGGCGGCGGACGTTCACGTACCGCCACGGCGTGCCGTCGGTCAGCGTGCGCGCGCCCCACACCAGCGGCGGCTGGCCGGGGAAGGCCCGCAGCGCGTTGATGTTCTTCGTGTTGAGCTGGTCCTGCTCGAGGTTGTTGAGCGGGTAGGCCAGGTCGATCGCGCCGCGGACCGGCTCGTTGGCCGGCGCCTTGTGCACGCCGCGCTGGTTGTCGCTGCGGGCCATGATGCCCGCGATGTGGCCCGACGGCGGCTTGGTCAGCGTGGCCGTCGTCCCGGCCGCCGCCTGCGGGTCGGGGATCACGATCCACGGCCAGTACAGGCCCGCGAAGCCGTTCTTGGACAGCAGGCCGGCGCGCTGTTTCTGCAGCGCGCCGTCGGTTTTCAACGGCGTCGCGTCCGGGGCGCCGTCGAGGATGGCGAAGCGGTCGCCCATCGCCTCGCAGTGGCTGATCACGGTGGCCTGCACGGCCGGGTCGACCACGCCGGGCAGCGCGACCAGGCTCACGTCCGGCCGGCGGGTCAGCTGGTCGAGCGCCGCCGGCAGGCCTGTCAGGTCCTTGATCGGGACGACGTAGGCGAAACCGCCGCCGTTCTCGAAGAACCCCCGCACGGCGTAGGGCAGGTTGAGGTTGGCGGCGAAGTCGCCGAACTGGCTGGTGTACCCGGTCCAGTTGGTGATCGGGACCGGGATGCCCAGCTTCTCGGCGGGCACGGTCGCGGCCACCGTGCCGATCAGGGCCGGGGTGCTCGTGCCGCTGCCGGCGATCGGGCCGGCCGGCGTGATCTCTTCGATGTACACGCCGGGCGCTTTGGTCGAATAATCCACCATCTGTGAATCCTTTGCTCAACCTTGCTGTTTCAGGTTCAACCGCACGTCCTGCACGGCCGGGAACTGCTCTGGCTGCTCCGCCAGCGCCATCGTGATCGTGGTGGTGAGCGAAAACGCGGGCCGCGGCGCGATCCCCAGCGCGGTCCAGAACTGGCCGCTGCTCTGGTCCTCCTTGAGCTGGGCGACCATGGTCGGCAGCGGGAACGGCTGCGGCGGGCTGGCCAGGCCGCCGCGGAGGAAACCGGCGTCGATGACCGGGAACCGGGTGAGCCACACCAGGGCCAGTCCCAGGAGCCGGTGCTCTTCCTGGGCCCGCAACGCTCCCGTCTTGACCGACCACGTCGTGACCAGGTAGGTGCAGTCGACCCGCACCGGCGGGGCGCTGCGTTCGAAATGCCCGTCGACGAGGCTCAGGATCGGCGCGTTCTCCCGCAGTGAATGATTTTCCTGGGCCTCGTAGAAGAACAGGTTCACCGCCGCGTGCGCGGGGGAGAAATCCTTGTCCGGGGTTTCGAAACTGACGTCCGCGGCGCGCAGATCGGCCGGCGCCGCCGGATCGTCGAGGACCGCTTGGAGGGTGGCGTCAAGGTCGTCGAACAAGACGTATCACCGCCCTTTCCCGTCGAGCGAGCTCATTGTGTCCGGCTGTTGAAGAAACGCGGTGGCTGAGGCACACTACGCATTCGTGAGTGCGTTCGAAGGGGGCCTTTCGGTGACGGCACTGGGGTATGCGGACTGCTGGGAACACCTGGCCGACGAATTGCGCCGGCTGGACCTGCTGATCGGGACGCGGCTGCGGGCGGCGGACGGCTCGGGCCAGCTGGACCGGGCGATGTACGTGACGCGGCAAGAGGTCGAGGCGCTGCTGGCCGGTGAGCCCGCCGAGCCGGTGGCCCCGGACCGGTCCGGGCTCGAGGAGTTCACCGCCCGCATCGGCGCGCGGGTCGCGGCCACGTCCGGAACGCTGCCGCTGCCGGAGCTCGGCCGGATCTTCGGGCTGTCCGCCCTGGAGTGCGACGCGGTGCTGATCTGCCTGGCTCCCGAGGTGCGCCGCAAGTACGACCGGCTCTACGCGTACCTGCAGGACGACATCACCCGGCAGCGGCCGAGCGTCGATCTCGTGCTGGACCTGCTGTGCCCCACCGAGCGCGAGCGCTGGGCGGCCCGCGCGGTGTTCGCCGACGGCGCGCCGCTGTCGCGGTCCGGGATCCTGCGGCCGATCGAGGACCCGCACAGCCCGTCCGGCTCGTCCGGCCTGGGCCGGTTCCTCGCGCTGGACTCGCAGATCACCCGGTTCCTGCTGGGCACCGCGCGGCTGGACGCCCGCCTGGCCGGGCACGCCCGGCTGCACCCGGCGAGCGACCTCGGCGCCGGTCCAGGCCCCGATCCCGCGCTGGTCGACCGGATGGTGCGGCTGAGCGAGCAGCGGCCGGTCGTCTGCTACCTGCAGGGTCCGGCGGGATCCGGCAAGCGGGCGCTCGCACTGCGTTGTGCCGAGCGGCTGGGCGTGCCGTTGGTCAGCGTCGACGGCGCGAGCCTCGGCGACGACGTTTCCCTGCTGCGCCTGGCATTGCGCGAAGGCCTGCTGCACGGGGCCGCCGTGCACCTCGCCGGAGCCGACACGCTGAGCCGCACCGCGCTGATGCCGGCGCTGGCCGGGCACCGGGGCCTCGTGGTCCTCAGCGGCGAGTCCGAGTGGCCGCCCGGGGACGCCGTCGTCCCCCTCGCCGTGCCCCTGCCGGATCTCGCGCGCAGCACGGACATCTGGCGCGCCTGCCTGGCCGGCTGCGGACCGGAGGCCGAGTCGTGGGCCGGAGAGCTGGCCGGGCGGTACCGGCTGCCCGCCGGCCGCATCCCGGCCGTGGTCCGGCTGGCCCGGGACAACCGGCTGATGGCGCCCGAGCCGGGGCCGCTGCGCCTGGCCGACGTGTCCGCCGCCTGCCGGCAGCAGGCCGCCCGCACGCTCGGCGGCGTCGCGGTGAAGATGACGGCCACCGCCCGCTGGGACGACCTGGTGCTGCCCGCCGACCAGGTGGCCGTGCTGCACGAGATCCGCGACCAGTTCGACCACCGGCACCAGGTGCTCGAGAGCTGGGGCTTCGGCGCGAAGCTGTCGCGGGGCAAGGGCCTGAGCGCGCTGTTCAGCGGTCCGCCGGGCACCGGCAAGACGATGGCCGCCGAGGTGCTGGCCGTCGACCTCGGCCTGGACGTCTACCAGGTCGACCTGTCGCAGGTGGTCAGCAAGTACATCGGCGAGACGGAGAAGAACCTCGCGAAGATCTTCGACGAGGCGCGCACCGGCAACGCGATCCTGTTCTTCGACGAGGCGGACGCGCTGTTCGGCAAGCGCACCGAGGTGTCCGACGCGCACGACCGGTACGCCAACATCGAGACCAGCTACCTGCTGCAGAAGATGGACGAGTACGACGGCGTGGTGGTCCTGGCCAGCAACCTCCGGCAGAACCTCGACGAGGCGTTCACCCGGCGGCTGCGGTTCGTCGTCGAGTTCCCGTTCCCGGAGGCGGACAGCCGGCGCCGGATCTGGCGGGCCGTCTTCCCGGCCGAGGCGCCGCTGGCCGCCGACGTGGACTTCGCCGAGCTGGCCGGGCACTTCACGATCTCCGGCGGCAACATCAAGAACATCGCGCTGAACGCCGCGTTCCTGGCCGCGGTCGACAAGAGCGAGATCGGCCGGCGGCACGTCCTGAGCGCCACCCGCCGCGAGTTCGAGAAGATGGGCAAGGTGTGGACGGAGCCCGCCACGGCCCGCTGATGACCCCAGTGCTTCCCCTGCGGACATGCCGATCACCCCCTCCCGTCGAGCCCTGGTGCCACCGTGGCAGGGGCCGTCGACAATCCGTCGACAGTCCCTCGACAGTCGTCGACGTCCCCTCGACAACACCGCCAGGACCAGGCACTTCCCGGCACGGGGGTGCACTCCGTCCACTCGGGACCGAGCGGCACCCGGCCGGGCGCGGCCACCGACGCAGTAGGCTGAGGCGAATGAGCGCGGCATCCGGCACGGAGCACTCGATGGTCGAAACCCGGCACCAGACCCGGCTGCTCACCCTGTTGCGGGACGAGGGCCCGATGTCACGGGTCGAGCTGGGGGAGCGGCTCGAGCTGCCGAGGGCCCGGGTCGGCGCCGAGGTGACCCGGCTCGGCGAGGTCGGGCTGGTCGAGACGGCGGGGCCGTCGGCCAGCCGCGGCGGCCGGCGCTCGACGCTGGTCCGGCTCGCGGGCGACCTGCGGGTGCTCGCGGTGGACGTCGGCGCGACGTCGGTCGGGGTGGCGGTCACCGACGCTTCGTGCGAGGTGCTCGCGCACGCCGTCGAGGACTGCGACGTCCGGCAGGGGCCGCACCCGGTGCTGCGGCGGGTCGCCGAGCTCGCGGGCAAGGTGCGCGACGAGGCGCCCGGCCGGCTGGTCGCGGCGGGCATCGGCCTGCCGGGCCCGGTCAGCTTCGCCGAGGGGATGGCGGTCGCGCCGCCGATCATGCCGGGCTGGGACCGGTTCAACGTGCGGGACCACCTCGGCGGGCACTGGGGCTGCCCGGTCGCGGTGGACAACGACGTCAACGCGATGGCGCTGGGCGAGCGCCACGCCGGGGTCGCGCGGTCGACCGACGACCTGATGTTCGTCAAGATCGGCACCGGCATCGGCTGCGGGATCGTGCTCGGCGGCAAGGTGTACCGCGGCGTCGCCGGCACGGCGGGCGACATCGGGCACATCCGCCTCGACGACTTCGGCCCGACGTGCGCGTGCGGCGAGGTCGGCTGCCTGGAGGCCTACTTCGGCGGAGCCGCGCTGGCCCGCGACGGGCTGGCCCTGGCCCGCAGCGGCCGCTCGGCCCACCTCGCCGAGGTGGCGGCCGACCGCGGCGTGGTCACCGCCCGCGACGTGGGCCGAGCGGCAGCGGCGGGCGACTTCGGCGCGGTCAACCTCATCCGCGACGGCGGTCGCCGGCTCGGCCAGGTGGTGGCGTCGTTGGTCAGCTTCCTCAACCCGGGCATGGTCGTGATCGGCGGCGGCGTGGCCCAGCTCGGGCACCAGCTGCTGGCCGAGGTCCGCGGCGCGGTGTACCGGCGTTCCCTGCCGCTGGCGACGGGGAACCTCCCGATCGTGCTGTCGGAGCTGGGCGAGACGGCGGGGGTGATCGGGGCTGCGTGGTCGGCCACCGATCGGGCTTTCACGCTCAGCAGCTGACCGCGACTTTGCCGGACAGGGTGGCTCGGCGTCAGGGTTCCGGCGAAGTCGGGTTCCCGGCGGATGTCTTCGGCGGGCGCAGGTTGGCGGCCTCTCCGCTGGGGTCTTGAATGAGTCATTCAGGACCTCCCAAGACCTGAATGACTCATTCAAGACGTTTGCCTGGAGCGCCACCCGTCGACCGGCACCAGGGGCGGTCAGACCGGGTGGACCGACCCCGATACTCACCCTGAGCTGCTGAACAACTTCCCGTCGTAATGTCAGAATCGGACAGACTTTCGTATCAGTAGAGCGAAAGTCTGTCCGGTTCCGCACGTCTATCCGGGTGAAAACCGGACTTAACGCGAGGACATCACCTTGACGAGTGATGCAGACCACCCTACTTTCGCTGCCTGAGAGACAAAGTCCGTTCAGTGCGCAGCACAAGTTGGGGGCACCGTGGCCGTCACCGGGACGAGGGGCGCCGATCCGGCGAGCCCGCGTACCGCGAACCTGGCCGCCGTCCTGCGGGCCCTGCGCACCGGACCGCTCTCGCGCACCCAGCTCGCGGCCCGCTGCGGGATCGCGAAGTCGGCGGTTCCCGGCCTGCTCACCGAGCTCGCCGGGCGCGGCCTGGTCCGGCCCGCCGGGGTCCTCCCCGGCAACGGGCGGCCGAGCCGGCTGGTCGAACTGCACGGCGAAGACGCCTACGCGCTGGCCTTGAGCATCGAGGCCGACCGGCTGTCGGCGCTGGTCACCGACCTCTCCGGCCGCGTGCTGGCCGAGCGGGCGGAGACCGTCGACGTCGCCGCGCTCGGGCTCCAGAGAGGCATGGACGAGCTCGCCCACCTCGCCCACCGGGTGCTGCCCGGCGCCCCGGTCGGGGTCGCGATCTCGGTGCCCGGGCTGGTCGACTCGGCCGCCGCCGTGCTGCGGCTGGCGCCGGCCCTGCGCTGGCGGGACGCCGAAATCGCCGGGCTGATGGCGGCCCGGCTGGACCTCCCGGCCGATGCCATCGCCGTCGACAACGAGGCCAACCTCGGCGCGCTCGCCGAGTCGGCCGCCGGCACCGGGGAGCTGTTCTACCTCAGCGGCGGCACGGCGGTCGGGGGCGGGCTCGTCTCCGGCGGCGCCATCCTGCGCGGCGCACGCGGCTTCGCGGGCGAGGTCGGGCACATCGCCGTCGACCCGTCCGGCGAACGCTGCTCGTGCGGCCGGACCGGCTGCCTCGAAACGAAGGCGAACCTGGCCGCCGTCCTGCGTGCGGCGGCACCTCCGGGCGACCCGCTGCACGATCCCGCCCTCGGCGTCGAAGGCCGGGTCGCCCAGCTGAAGCACCGCGTCCGCCACGGTGACCAGCGCGCGGCCACGGCGGTCCACGGTCTCGGAGTCGCCCTCGGCATCGCACTGTCCACTGTGGTCGACGTGCTCGACCCGGACGTCGTCGTCCTCGGCGGTTACTTCGCCGAGCTCGGCGACTGGCTCGTGGAGCCGATCCGCGTCGAACTCGCCGTCCGGCCGCTCGGCCACGCCACCGTGGTGCCGTCCCGGCTCGGTCTCCGGGCCCCGCTGCGGGGTGCCGCGCACCTGGCCGCCGAGCGGCTGTTCGCGAACCCGACGCTCATCGAGGAGGCCTCGGTATGAGGGAGCTTGCGAGCGAATCATCCAACACTGCGCTTCCGGCTCAGGCGGCACCGAGCGCCAGCGAGGTGTGCGCATGAGCCTGCTTTCCGTTCGCGGAATCGTGAAGACCTTCCCGGGGGTGCGCGCGCTCGACGGCGTCGACCTCGACGTCGAACCCGGCGAGGTGCACTGCCTGCTCGGGCAGAACGGCGCGGGGAAGTCGACGCTGATCAAGGTCCTTGCCGGTGCGCACCAGCCCGACACCGGGGAGATCACCTGGCAGGGCGAGCCCGTGTCGCTCGGCACCCCCGTCGCCGCCCTGCGCCTGGGCATCGCCACGATGTACCAGGAGCTCGACCTCGTGCCCGGGCTTTCCGTGGCGGACAACATCTTCCTCGGCCACGAGCGGGCCCGGTTCGGGTTCACGCGGATCTCCCAGGCCCGCGACGAAGCCGCCCGGCTGATGGCCCGGCTCGGCCACCCCGGCATCCGGCCGTGGCACGAGGTCGGCAAGCTGTCCGCCGCCGGGCAGCAGCTCGTGTCGATGGCCCGCGCGCTGGCCCACGACGCCCGGCTGCTCGTGATGGACGAGCCCACCGCCGCGCTGGCCGGCGAGGAAGTCGACAACCTGTTCCGGATCGTCGGCGAGCTGACCGCGGACGGCGTCGCGGTCGTCTACATCTCGCACCGGCTCGAGGAGCTGCGCCGGATCGGGCACCGGGTGACCGTGCTCAAGGACGGCCGGACCGTCGGCACCGGCCTCGACGCGCGCACGACACCGACCGCCGACCTCGTCGCGCTGATGGCCGGACGCAAGGTCGAGACGGTCTTCGGGCCGCGCCACGACGGCCACGCGGACCGGAGCCGGGAGGCACTCGTGGTCGACGGGCTCGCTCGGGAAGGCGAGTTCGAGGACGTGAGCTTCACCGTCCACGCCGGCGAGGTCGTCGGCATCGCCGGGCTGGTCGGGTCCGGCCGCAGCGAGCTGCTGGAGACGATCTTCGGCGCGCGCAAGGCCGACCGCGGAACCGTGACCGTCCAGGGGAAAGCGCTGACCTCCGGCAACGTCCAGGCCGCCGTCAAGGCGGGGATCGGGCTGGCCCCGGAGGAGCGCAAGAGCCAGGGCCTCCTGCTGGACCTTTCGGTGGCGCACAACGTGACCCTGGCCAGCCTCGGCCGCTACTCGAAGCTCGGGTTCACCGAGCGCGCGAAGGAACTGGACGACTCCGGCGCCAGCCTGCGGCGCCTCGACCTGCGGCCCGCCGACCCGCGCCGGATCGTCCGCACGCTCTCGGGCGGCAACCAGCAGAAGGCCGTGCTCGCCCGCTGGCTGGTCCGCGGCTGCAAGGTGCTGCTGCTCGACGAACCCACGCGCGGCGTCGACGTCGGCGCCCGCGCCGAGCTGTACCGGCTGATCGACGAGCTGGCCGCGACCGGCGTCGCGATCGTGCTGGTGTCCAGTGAAATCCCCGAGGTGCTCGGGCTGTCCGACCGGGTGCTGGTGCTGCGCGAGGGCCGTGTCCTCGCCGACCGGCCGCCGGCCGGGCTGACCGAGGCCGAGGTGCTCGACGTGATTCTCGAGGGGAGCGCGGCATGACCGAAACGCAAGCACCGCCACAGGAAGCGCCTCCCGTCGACCGGAAGCGGTTCGCCTTCCGGGCCGACCCGCGGCTGCTCGGCCTGGCCGGGGTGCTCGTCGTGCTCTGCCTCGTCGGCCAGTTCACCCGGCCCGAGCTGTTCTTCACCGAAAGCAACATCTCGACGATCCTGCGGCTGGCCGCGGCGATCGGCGTGGTCAGCGTCGGGATGACGTTCGTGATCGTCAGCGGCGGCATCGACCTGTCCGTCGGCTCGATCGTCGCGCTGTCGAGCGTCTGGCTGACCACGCTGGCCACCCAGTCCTACGGGCCGTGGGTGATGGTCCTCTGTGGACTCGCGGTCGGTCTCGGCTGCGGGCTGGTCAACGGCGTGCTCGTCTCCTACGGCAAGGTCGTGCCGTTCATCGCGACACTGGCGATGTACGTCTCGGCACGCGGGCTCGCCGAGCGGCTCAGCGGCCGCCGCACCCAGGTGGTCGCCGACCAGGACTTCCTCACGTTCTTCCGCGGCGACCTGCTCGGCATCCCGGTGCTGATCTGGCTCTTCGCGCTGGTGTTCGCGGTCGGCTGGGTCGTGCTCAACCGCACCACCTTCGGCCGCCGGACCTACGCGGTCGGCGGCAACATCGAGGCGTCGCGGCTGGCCGGCATCAACGTCAAGCGCCACCTCGCGCTCGTCTACGGCGTGGCCGGGGTGTGCTGCGGGATCGCGGCGCTGATGGTCGTCGCGCGGACGACGGCGGGCGCGTCGACCAACGGCATGTTCTACGAGCTCGACGCGATCGCGGCCGTGGTCATCGGCGGCACGCTGCTCACCGGCGGCCGCGGCTCGCTGATCGGCACCCTCATCGGCGTGCTGATCTTCACAGTGCTGTCCAACCTCTTCACGCTCAACAACCTGGACACCGACATCCAGAACATCGCCAAGGGCGTGATCATCGTGCTCGCCGTGCTCTTGCAGTTCCGGGCCAGGAAAGCCAGGACCGGGTCGTAGTAGTCACCACCGATGGAGGTTCACCATGGCCGAACAACCTTTCCTCGGCCGCCGCGGATTCCTGCTGGGCGGCGCCGCGGTCGGCGCCGGCGCGCTGCTGGCCGGCTGCACGTCGAACACGCCCGCGAACTCGGAGTCCAACGCGCCGGTCGCCAACGCGGGGAACAACGCCCAGCCGGGAAAGCCGGTCACCATCGGCTTCTCCGCGCCGGCCGCCGACCACGGCTGGATCGCGGCGATCACCAAGAACGCCAAGGCCCAGGCGCAGAAGTTCAGCGAGGTGAAGTTCACCGCGACCGAGGGCACCAACGACGTCAACCAGCAGATCTCCCAGGTGGAGACGCTGATCAACGCCAAGGTGAACGTGCTGGTGATCCTGCCCTTCGACGGCAAGGCGCTCACCTCGGTCGGGCAGCAGGCGATGGACGCGGGGATCCCGGTGATCAACCTGGACCGCGTCTTCGACACGCCGCTCGCGTATAGAACCTGGATCGGCGGCGACAACTACCGGATGGGCGTCAACGCGGGCAACTACATCGCCGCGGAGCTCAAGAAGAAGAACGTCGCGAACCCGGTCATCGGCGAGGTCGCCGGGATCGACTCGCTGCCGCTGACCCAGGAACGCAGCAAGGGCTTCGCGGACGCGCTCGGGCGCGCCGGGTTCAAGGTCGGCCCGCGGGTCTCGGCGCAGTTCACGTCGGAGTCGGGTGAGCAGCAGACGGCGAACCTGCTCCAGGGCGCGCCCAAGCTGGACGCCCTGTGGAACCACGACGACGACCAGGGCATCGGCGTCAACGCCGCGATCGACACCGCGGGCCGCAAGGAGTTCCTGATGGTCGGCGGCGCCGGCTCGAAGAACATGATGAACCTGATCAAGGCCGACGCGTCGCCGATCAAGGCGACGGTGCTCTACAGCCCGTCGATGGCCTCGACGGCGATCGCGCTGGCCCGCCTGCTCGGGCAGGCCAAGGGCATCGGCGACCTGGCCGAGCACGACATCCCGGCCGAGATCACGACGTACTCCGCGGTCGTCACGAAGGAGAACGTCGACCAGTACCTCGACGTCGGCTTCGACTCCTGACCGGTCTTTCCAGCGAGAACAGAGGGAGGGGCATTGAGCCCGGCACGGGAAACCATCGGGATCGGCATGGTGGGCCACGCGTTCATGGGTGCGGTGCATTCGCACGCGTGGCGCAGCGTCCACCGGTTCTTCGACCCACCGCTGGTGCCGAGACTCGCCGTCCTCGCCGGGCGCGACGAGACCCGGGCGAAGGCAGCGGCCGAGCGGTTCGGCTGGGAAGCCGTCGAGACGGACTGGCGGAAGCTGATCGCCCGCGACGACGTCGGCCTGGTCGACATCTGCACACCCGGGGACAGCCACGCCGAGATCGCGATCGCCGCGCTCGAGGCCGGGAAGCACGTGCTGTGCGAGAAACCCCTGGCCAACTCGGTCGCGGAGGCCGAAGCGATGGCCGAGGCGGCGCGGAAGGCCCGCGAACGCGGGGTGCGGGCCATGGTGGCGTTCAACTACCGCCGGGTGCCCGCGCTCGCGCACGCCCGGAAGCTGGTCGAGAGCGGCGCGCTCGGGGAGATCCGGCACGTGCGGTCGGTCTACCTGCAGGACTGGCTGTCCGACCCGCAGTCGCCGATGACCTGGCGGCTGCGCAAGGAGTCCGCCGGTTCGGGTGCGCTGGGCGACCTCGGCGCGCACATCGTCGACGCCGCCCAGTTCGTCACCGGCGAGGTGGTCACCGGCGTCTCCGCCCTGACGAACACCTTCGTGAAGCAGCGGCCGGCCGAAAACGGCGGGACGGACGACGTGACGGTCGACGACACCGCGTTGTTCTTGGCACGGCTGTCCGGGGGAGCCGTGGCGAGCTTCGAGGCGACGCGGTTCGCGCTGGGCCGCAAGAACGCGATGCGGCTGGAGGTCAACGGGTCGAAGGCGAGCCTGGCGTTCGACTTCGAGTCGATGAACGAACTCCAGTGGTACGAGGGCACCGGCACCGAAGCGGGCTTCCGGCGCATCCTCGTCACCGAGCCGGAGCACCCGTACGTCGGGGTGTGGTGGCCGCCGGGCCACCTGCTCGGCTACGAGCACACGTTCACCAACGAGGTCGCCGACCTCTTGGACGCCATCGGCTCGGGCACCGATCCCGAACCGAGCTTCGACGACGGCCTGCGCGTGCAGCGCGTGCTGGCCGCCGTCGAAGAGAGCGCTTCCGCGCAAGCCTCCTGGACCGAGGTGCCTCGATGAGCCGTCCGGTCACGCTGTTCACCGGCCAGTGGGCGGACCTGCCGTTCACCGAGGTCTGCAAGCTCGCCGCCGACTGGGGTTACGACGGCCTGGAAATCGCTTGCTCGGGCGACCACTTCGAGGTCGGCCGCGCACTGTCCGAAGAGGACTACGTGCCGGGCAGGCTGGCGCTGCTCGCCGAGCACGGGCTCAAGGTGTGGGCGATCTCGAACCACCTCGTCGGCCAGGCCGTCTGCGACGACCCGATCGACGACCGGCACCGCGCGATCCTCCCGTCCCGGATCTGGGGCGACGGCGAGCCCGAGGGCGTCCGGCAGCGGGCGGGCGCGGAACTGGCCGACACCGCGCGGGCGGCGGCGAAACTCGGCGTGGACACGGTCATCGGGTTCACCGGCTCGAAGATCTGGAAGTACGTCGCGATGTTCCCGCCGGTGTCGCAGGAGGTGATCGACGACGGCTACGCGGACTTCGCGCGCCGCTGGAACCCGATCCTGGACGTCTTCGACGAGGTGGGCGTCCGGTTCGCGCACGAGGTGCACCCGTCGGAGATCGCGTACGACTACTGGACCACGAAACGGACCCTCGAAGCCGTCGGGAACCGGCCCGCCTTCGGGCTGAACTGGGACCCGTCGCACTTCGTCTGGCAGGACCTCGACCCGGTCGGGTTCATCCTCGACTTCGCCGACCGGATCTACCACGTCGACTGCAAGGACACGAAGAAGCGCTTCGACGGCCGCAACGGCCGGCTCGGCTCCCACCTGGCCTGGGCGAACCCGCGCCGGGGCTGGGACTTCGTGTCCGTCGGCCACGGCGACGTCCCCTGGGAGGACTGCTTCCGGGCGCTGAACTCGATCGGTTACGCCGGGCCGGTTTCGGTGGAGTGGGAGGACGCCGGGATGGACCGCCTCCGCGGCGCGGCGGAGGCGGTGAAGTACCTGCGCGAGCACCTGTTCGACCAGCCGTCGGCGGCTTTCGACGCGGCTTTCAGCAACCAGAGATGAGGGAGTTCCATGTGCGGTGACCGGCCAGAGCAGCACTCCCGACGGACATTCCTGAACGTGGCAACGGCGGCGCTCACGGTGGGCGCGGCGGCCATCGCGTTGCCCGGCACCGCGGGCGCCTCCCCGGCCCGCGGGCGCGTTCCGCTCGACAAGATCAGCATCCAGCTCTACTCCCTGCGTTCGCTGCTGCAGAACGACCCGGAAGGCACGCTCTCCGCGCTGGCCGACATCGGCTACCGGAAGGTCGAGCTGGCCGGGACGTACGGCCGCAGTGCCACGGAGTTCCGCGCCATCCTCGACCGCAACCACATCAAGGCCTCCTCGACGCACGTCGGCATCGACGGCGACCTGAACCAGACGATCGCCGACGCGAAGATCCTCGGCAACCGCTCCGTCGTGGTGCCGTACGCGAATTTCGGCACCATCGCCGAGTGGGAGGCTTTTGCGGGCCGCATGAACACGGCCGCGGTCGCCTTCAAGAAGGCCGGGCTCGCGCTCGGCTACCACAACCACGACCACGAGTTCCACCCGATCGACGGCGTGCTCCCGTACGACGTGCTGACGTCCAAGACGAACAAGCGGGACGTGCACCTGGAGATCGACCTCTTCTGGGCGGTCAACGGCGGCGCGGACCCGGTCGAGCTCTTCCGGCGCAACTACCCGCGCGTGACCCAGTACCACGTGAAGGACCGGACCGCGGACGGCCAGATGGTCGACCCCGGCGCCGGCGTCATCAACTTCCCGCGCATCTTCGCCGCTTCCTGCCACAACATCGGCGAATACATCGTCGAGCACGACCAGCCGACCGACCCGCTGAACACGGCCAAGGTCGGTTTCGAATACCTCCGCACCGTACGGTTCTGAGACCCCGGGGGAAATCCACATGCGAGTGTCACGTCGGTCGATGCTGGCCGGAACCGCCGCGGGCGTGCTCGTGCCCGCCCTCGGCGCCGCCGACACGGCGTCGGCGGCGGGTCTGACCCGCAAGATCACGATCTACGCGGAAGCGCTTCCCGGCGGCCTCTACGGCTACGGCCTGGAGCCCGGCAAAGCGACGATTCCCGGACCGCTGCTGGAGATCTACGAGGCCGACACCCTCGAGATCGAACTGGTCAACCGGACCGACCAGCGGCTGTCGATCCACCCGCACGGCGTCAACTACGACACCGCGTCCGACGGCGCGCCGCTCAACGCGTCGTTCAACAACCCGGGCGAGACCCGGACCTACACCTGGAAGACGCGGACCCGCTACGAAGCCAGCGGCGGGTTCTGGATGCCGGGCAGCGCCGGGTACTGGCACTACCACGACCACGCGATGGGCACCGACCACGGCACCGGCGGCCTCGCCCGCGGGCTCTACGGCGGGTTGATCGTGCGCAAGCGCGGCGACCTGCTGCCCGCCAAGCAGTACACCGTCGTGTTCAACGAGATGATGATCAACCACGAGATGGCGCCCGACACGCCCATGTTCGAGGCGCGGCTCGGCGAGCGCGTCGAGTGGGTGTGCATCGGGTACGGCAGCCTGCCGCACACGTTCCACCTGCACGGGCACCGCTGGGCCGACACCCGCACCGGGATGTTGAGCAGTGCCACCGACAACGCCCAGGTCGTCGACAACAAGAACCTCGACCCCGGCAGCTCGTTCGGCTTCCAGGTGATGGCCGGCGAGGGCGTCGGGCCGGGGGTGTGGATGTACCACTGCCACGTCCAGACCCACTCCGACGGCGGGATGGTGGGCCTGTTCCTCGTCCGCAACCCCGACGGCAGCCTGCCCGACGGCGCGCAGGAAGCGATCGACCGGTTCAAGCAGCACGGCCACGCCGGGCACGACATGAACCCCGACGGCCGGACACACGCATGAGGAGGGGAGCCATGAAAAGACGATGGTTCGGCAGGCGCGGGGCGCTCGTGCTCGCCATCGGGGCGGTCCTCGCGGCCGGAGCCCCGCTGATCACCATGCCGGTCGCGCAGGCCGCGCCCGCCGTGGTGAACGTCCCGGTGAACGTGCTGGTCTTCCACGGCGCGGCCGGTGACCAGAAGGACCCGGTGCTGCGCGCGGCGGACGCGATCGCGCGGCTCGGCCAGGACAACGGCATCACGGTCACGGCGTCGTCCGACCCCGCCGTGTTCAGCACGGCCAACCTCGCCCGGTACCGCGGCGTGGTGTTCCTGTCCGCGCAGGGCGTGACGCTCGCGCGTGAGCAGGAAGCCGCGCTGCAGGCCTACATGAAGGCCGGCGGCGGGTTCCTCGGCATCTCCGACGCCGCCCGCGCGCAGGACTCGTCCCAGTGGTTCACCGGCCTGATCGGGGCACGCCCGGTCGGCGCCCGCCCGACGCCCGAGGCCGTGGCGGCGGTGACCGCGAGCGCGGAGAACCCGCCGAACGAGACCAAGGAGAAACTGGCCGACAACAACGAGAACACCAAGTGGCTGACGTTCGCGACGACCGGCTGGGCCGCCTACAAGATGGCCACCCCGGTCGCGGTCAGCAGCTACTCGCTGGTGTCGGCGAACGACTTCCCCGGCCGCGACCCGAAGAACTGGACCCTGCAGGGTTCGGCCGACGGGGCCACCTGGACCGACCTGGACACGCGCACGAACGAGACGTTCACCGACCGGTTCCAGACCCGGACCTTCACCTTCGCCAACACCACGGTCTACCCGAACTACCGGCTGAACATCACCGCGAACGCGGGTGAGCCGCTCATCCAGCTCGCCGACCTCAAGCTGTTCAAGGACACCTCGACGACCCCGCCGCCGCCCGAGCCGGCACCGCAGCAGGCCGTCCTCGACGTCCTGGACAGCAAGCACCCGGCCACCGCCGGTCTGCCGCAGAACTGGACGCGCACCGACCGCTGGCTCAACTGGGAGTCCAACCCGGTCGGCACCGTCCACACGGTCGCGCAGGTCGAGGAGAAGGGCTACAACCCGGGGGTCGGCGCGAACGGCGCGTTCCACCCGATCTCCTGGTGCCGCGACTACGACGGCGGCCGCTCCTTCTACACCGGCATGGGCCGTACCGAAGCGTCCTACGGCGAAGACCAGTTCCGCAGCCACCTGCTCGGCGCCCTGCGCTGGACGACCGGCATGGTGCGTGGCGACTGCCAGGCCGGGATCGCCGCCAACTACAAGATCGAGAAGCTGACCGGGAAGAACGCGGCCGGCCAGCTCGACCAGATCGGCGAGCCGCACGGACTCACCATCGCCCCGGACGGCAAGGTGTTCTACATCGGCAAGGCCGCCTGCCCGACCGGACCGATCGTCAGCTGGGACGACCCGAACGTCGGCCTCGGCTGCGGCACGGTCCACCAGTGGGACCCGGTCACCAAGA
The DNA here is from genome assembly GCF_030182635.1 of Amycolatopsis ponsaeliensis. NCBI lineage: Bacteria > Bacillati > Actinomycetota > Actinomycetes > Pseudonocardiales > Pseudonocardiaceae > Amycolatopsis > Amycolatopsis ponsaeliensis. The sequence goes on along the minus strand of NZ_JAPZLD010000002.1, from coordinate 453,003 downwards.
AGGTCAAGCTGCTCACCACGTTGCCGGTGATGGGCAACCGCGGCAGCGGTGACGAGCTCGTCAAGAACGAAGAGGGCCTGCTCGGGCTGACGCTGGACCCGAAGTTCACCGAAAACGGGTTCATGTACGCCTACTGGATGCCGCACGCGTCGATCGACCGCGACAAGCGGATCGGCAAGCGCACGATTTCGCGGTTCACCTACAACGCCACCGCGCAGACGCTCGACCAGGCCACCCGCAAGGACCTGCTGTCCTGGGACGTCCAGATCCACAGCTGCTGCCACGCGGGCGGCGGCATGGCGTTCGACAAGGACGGGAACCTGTACGTCGGCTCCGGGGACAACAACTCCTCGGGCGGCTCGAACGGCTACTCGGGCAACAACTGGACGCTCGACTACAAGGGCCTCTCGTTCCAGGACGCGCGCCGCACGGCGGGCAACACGAACGACCTCGGCGGCAAGATCCTGCGCATCCACCCGGAGGCGAACGGGACGTACACGATCCCGCAGGGCAACCTCTTCCCGAACGGGCCGGCGGACAAGACGCGCCCGGAGATCTACGTGATGGGCGTCCGCAACATCTCGCGGCTGCAGATCGACCCGGTGCACAACTGGATGACCGCGGGCTGGGTCGGCCCCGACGCGTCCTCGCCGAGTCCCGAACTCGGGCCGGCGAAGTACGAGACGGCGACGATCATCACCGAGGCGGGCAACCACGGCTGGCCCTACTGCATGGGTAACCGGCAGCCCTACCGCGACCGCAGCAGCACCAACGCCGCGGAGCTGACCGGCTGGTACGACTGCAACAACCCGATCAACACCTCGCCGCGCAACACCGGGCTGGTCAACCTGCCGCCGATCAAGGACAACATGATCTGGTACTCGCCCGACGGCGGTGGCCCGGTCTTCCCCAACCGCCCCAACAGCTCCATCCCGACGTACAACGCGGCGGACGCGACCTACACCCAGCCGTACCTGCGGGGCGGCGGCCAGGCGATCATGTCCGGGCCGACGTACCACCGCTCGCTGGTCAACCCGAACAGCGGCGTGGCGTGGCCGGAGTACTGGGACAACAAGTGGTTCATCGGCGACGAGTCCAACTCGCAGAACCGGGTCGCGGTGACCGTGGACCCGGCGGGCGTGCCGACGCACCAGCCGCCGGTGTTCGCCGAGACGTTCCGGCAGATCATCCCGGGCGGGTCCGGTGACACCCGGGTGCAGAGCTGGATGGACGCCAAGTTCGGGCCGGACGGCGCACTGTACGTGCTCGACTACGGCAACGGGTTCTTCTCCCTGGACGCCAACCAGAAGCTGCTCAAGATCAGCTACACGGGTGGCGCCCCGACCCCGGCGCCGGCCGCGTCGTCGGTGCTGGTGCAGAACAAGGCGCTGACGGCGGCGTTCACCGGGTCGAAGTCCGGCGGGGTGTCCTACCGCTGGGAGTTCGGCGACGGCTCGGTGTCCACCCAGGCGGACCCGCGCCACACCTACCCGCGCACCGGGATCTTCACCGCCAAGCTGACCGTGACCTACGCGAACGGTGAAGCGGTGACCACGCGGACCGCGGTGAACGTCGGGTGCCTCGTGGCCGATCCGAGTCCGGTGGTGACACTGGGCGACGCGATCACGAAGGTGCCCAACCGCAACGCGGGCGGCGGCTGTTCGGTGGACGACTTCATCGACGACGAAAGCACGTGGAGCACGCACGCGGCCTTCGTCAACCACGTCGAGCAGGCCACCGAAACGCTGTCGGACCTCGGGGTGCTGAACGACGCCGAGGTGGCGGAGCTGAACGCCGCGGCCGACGCGTCGCCGATCGGGAAGCCGGGCACCACCGGCTACGACGCGATCTTCGACGGCACGGCGCAGTCGTTGCGCGGCTGGGAACAGGCGCCGTCGGGGCAGTTCACCTTGCAACCCGACGGGTCGATCCGCTCGGCAGGCGGGCTGGGCATGCTCTGGTACGCCCAGCGGCAGTTCACCGACTTCTCGGTGAAGGTGCAGTTCAAGGACATCGCCCCGGACACCTTCCGGGCCAACAGCGGCGTCTTCGTCCGGTTCCCGGACCCGCGGACCCCGCTGGACCAGCGGCCACCGGGCAGCTGCGGCACTGTCGGCTCGGCCAGGACGTCGCAGGCGTGGGTCGCGATCTACTGCGGTCACGAAATCCAGATCTACGACGGCGACTCCGGCGAACCGCAGAAGACCGGGTCGGTCTACAACTTCGACCCGCGCCCGCTCGACCAGGCGGGAGCCCGGCCGAAGGGCACGTGGAACGAGTACGAGATCAAGGTCGTCGGGCAGCACTACACGATGATCCGCAACGGCGTGGTGATCAACGAGTTCGACAACACGCCGGGTCAGCAGTCCTCGCGCGCCGGGGACCCGCCGACCGACCTGCGGCAGTTCGTCAGCGGGTTCATCGGGCTGCAGAACCACAGTGACAACGACCTGATCGAGTTCCGCAACATCCGGGTGCGGCAGCTGTAGCGCGACGGGGGCCGGGTTCACCCCCGGCCCCCGTTCCTCCCAGGAAGGTTTCCCGTGATGTCCCCACGACCGATCGCCGTGCTGCTGGCCGCTTTCCTGGTCTTGCTCGGGCTCGTCACCCCCGCGGTGGCGGCGCCGGTCCAGACCCTGACCTGGACCGGGAGCAACAGCACCACCGAATACGCGTCCGCGCCCACCGGCGCCCTGCCCGGCGAGACCACCATCGTCTTCGAGAACAGCGAAGCCACCGGCAACACGACGGGGATGTCGCACACCCTGACGTTCGACACGTCGACGCCGGGCTACAACCACGACGTCTCGCTGAACGTCCTGGCCAACCCGTTCGACCCGCAGAACGGGCGGCACGAAGCGGTCGTGACGCTCACGCCGGGCAAGTACCGGTACTTCTGCACGATCCCCGGCCACACGACGATGGTGGGGGAGTTCGTGGTCTCCGACGGCACCGGCGACACGACCGCGCCGGTCGTGACGGCGGCCGTGGCCGGCGATCGCGATCCTTCGGGCAACTACATCGAGTCGGCGACGGTCTCCTTGACCGCGACCGACGCGGGATCCGGGGTGGCCTCGGTCGAGTACCAGCTGGACAGCGGTGGCTGGACCGCTTACTCGGCGCCGGTGGTGGTGTCCGCCGTGGGCATGCACATGCTCCACTACCGTGCCACCGACGTCGCCGGGAACACCTCCGCGGAGGGCATGGAGCACTTCACGATCGTCGAAGGGCAAGGGGACACGACCCCGCCCACGGTGACCGCGGCGATCACCGGTTCCCAGGACTCGTCGGGCAACTACCTCGACGTCGCCACGGTCAAGCTGACCGCGACCGACGCCGACTCCGCGGTGGCCTCCGTGGAGTACCAGCTCGACGGCGGGGCGTGGACCGCCTACACCGCCCCGGTCGCGGTGACCGGCGCGGGTGAGCACATGGTCCACTTCCGGGCGACCGACGCCGCCGGGAACACCTCACCGGAGGGCATGTCCCACTTCACCGTGGTGAAGAGCGACACGACACCGCCGACCGTGACGGCCTCGGTGGCCGGGACGCAGGACGCCGGCGGCAGCTACGTCGGCAAGGCGACCGTCACGGTCGTGGCTTCGGACACCGGGTCCGGGGTCGCGGCGACGGAGTACCAGGTGGACGGCGGGGCGTGGACCGCCTACACCGCACCGGTCGCGGTGACCGCGCCCGGCGCGCACACGGTCGGCTACCGGGCCCGGGACGTCGCCGGGAACGCGTCCGCGGCGGGGAGCGTGTCCTTCACCGTGGTCGCCGGCGGCGACACGACGGCGCCGGTGGCGTCCCTGGCGGTGAGCGGCAGGCAGGACGGCAACTGGTCCTACGTCGGCCAGGCGACCGTGACGCTGACCGCCACCGACGCGGAGTCCGGTGTGGGCGCCATCGAGTACAAAGTAGACAGTGGCGCGTGGACGCGGTACACGGCGCCGGTGGTCGTGTCGGCGCTGGGCGCGCACACCGTGGGCGCCCGGGCCACGGACGTCGCCGGAAACGCCTCGCTGGAGGTGTTCGGCGCGTTCACGGTGGTCTCGGCCACGCCGCCGCCGGATGCCTGCCCGGTCTCGGACACCCGGGAGACGGTGGTGATCGGCGGGGTCGACAGCCAGGTGGAGAACATCGACATCGGCAACGGCTGCACGCTCAACGACGTCATCGACGAGAACGCGGAATACGCGTCGCACGACCGGTTCGTGAAGCACGTGAAGGCGGTGACCCAGGAGCTGGTCGACAACGGCGTGCTGGCCGGCGGGGACCGCAACCGCATCGTGACGGCGGCGATCGAGTCGGACATCGGTGGCGCTCCCACCGCCGGTGCCCGGGCCGGCGACGTCAGGAAGCTGCTGTAGCCGCCTGCACTTCGCGCAGGGCCTGCCGGGCGGCGGCACCGAAATCGGTGTCGCCGCCCGGCTCGCTCCAGCGTTCGTAGGCGAGCGTCATGACGAGCGCGCCGAGCTGGGCGGCCACGCGTGCGGCGGGATCGGGCACGCCGCGGCGTCCGAAGGCTTCGGCCATCGCCGCGGTGAGCCCGAGGCCCTTCAGCGCCTCGCGCTCGCGCAGCTCGGGGTTGGCGGCGATGACCGCCCCTCGCCGGGCGCTGAACTCACGGCGCTCGGCGGTGAAGGTTTCACGGCCGAGCGTCTCGAGGGCGTGCGTGACGGCTTCGAGCGGACCGGCCGCGGCCGGCGCGTCGGCGATCCCGTCGGCGAGCAGCCCGGCGAGGGTGCCGCCGCCGAAGAGCACCTCGCGCTTGTCCGGGAAGTGCCGGAAGAAGGTGCTCTTCGTCAGCCCGGCGCGTTCGGCGATCTCGATCACGGTGGTGTTTTCGTAGCCCCGCTCCTCGAACAGCTCGAGCGCGGCGACGACGAGTCGCTCCGGAGCGTGGGGTTGCCAGCGGGCCATGGCCCGAGTGTACGGGACTTGGTCCCGTCACCTCGTGTACGGTGATGGGACCAAGTCTCATCACCGTGGAGGTGGCCCATGAGCCGCGCTGTCATCTACGAGAAGTTCGGCGGTCCCGAGGTCCTGGAGGTGCGTGAGGTCCCGGAGCCGCACGCGGGGCCGGGCGAGCTCCGCATCCGGGTGGCGGCCGCGGGGCTGAACCCGATGGACTGGGGCCTGGCGTCGCACCCGGCACTGGCGGCGCAGTTCGGCGTGACGGTGCCGTCCGGGTTCGGCTACGACCTGGCGGGAGTCGTCGACGAGGTCGGCCCCGGTGCGACGGGTTTCTCGGTGGGGCAACGCGTCTTCGGGGGCGTGATGGCTCGCGCGGCGGCGGATTTCGCAGTGGTGGCGACGCCGGCCGCGACGCTCTGGCCGACGCCCGACGGTATCCCCGACGAGGTGGCGGCCACGCTCCCGGTGGCGGGCTCGACGGCGGCGGCGGCCCTGGCGGCGATCGGCGTGCGGTCGGGCGACACGGTCCTGATCGGCGGCGCGGCGGGTGGGGTGGGTGTGTTCGCCGTGCAGCTGGCGGTGCGCGCGGGTGCCCGGGTGATCGGGACCGCGGGGGAGGGCACGTTCGAGTTCTTGCGCCAGTTGGGCGCGACCCCGGTGTCCTACGGTCCCGGGCTGGCGGACCGGGTTCGTGCGTTCGCCTCGACGGCGGCAACGGACCTGTTCGGCACGGAAGCCGCCGAGGCGGCGCTCGCACTCGGGATCCCGCCGGAGCGGATCTCGACGGTCGCCGCGGGCCCGAACCCGCCCGGCGGAGTGCGCGCGACCGGCGGTGCCGACGCGGACCCGGAGGCGATGGCGAGGATCACGGACGCGATCCTCGCCGGGGAGATCGTGGTGCCGATCGCGGGGACTTTCCCGATCGAGAAGGTCCGCGAGGCGGTGGAGGTACAGGCGGGTCGCCACGTCCACGGCAAGATCGTGCTGACGCTGTGACTCACGCGGCTGCCGGCATAGTCCCGGCGTCGCTTGCTCCAAGCGCCGGCCACGACCGGCGACCTGGGCGGGGAGGCCCCTCGCAAAGTCGGGTTCCCGGCGGATGCAGCTCGGCAGCCTCGGGTCGGCGGTGTCTTGAATGAGTCATTCAGGTCTTGGGAGGTCCTGAATGACTCATTCAAGACGTTTGCCGGGGCCCTGCGGCTGCCCGCGTCAGGACGGCAGTGATCCCCTGATCCCCGCGATGATCAAATCGAGTCCGGCGTCGAAAGCGCTGTCCCGCTCGCCCCTCGGCCACCCCGTCTTCCGCGCCTGCTCTTCGATCGTGAAACCGTTGGCATAAGCCAAAACCGTGTCCACCGCGACCGTCGCCATCCCGGCCGGGACACCCGCGCCGGCCACCGCCTCGACGAGGTGCGTGAACACCGCGATCGCCTCGTCGCCCGGGTTGTGGAAGCCGGAAATGAGGCGGGCGCCGTCGCGGTGGGACAGCATCACCTCGCGCATGCCCGAAGCCGCGCCGCGCAACGACTCCTCCCACGGCGCGTCGGCCGGCCAGGCGGGAGCGGGGCCCACCAGCGAAGCCACCATCGCGTCCAGCAACGCCTGCTTGCTCGGGTAATGCCGGTACAACGCGCTCGCCCGCACCCCGAGCCGGCTCGCCAGGAGCCGCATCGTCAGCGCGTCCAAGCCTGCCTCGTCGAGCAGCTCGATGGCCGCCGCGAGTACCTCGGTGCGTCGCTGCCCCACGAAAGTCCTCCGAAATCCGGGCTTGACAAGCCTGCCTCGCCTACGTGAACAATGTACACGTGAACGTTGTTCACCTGGGAGATGGGGGATCGAAATGTCACGGATTCTGGTGATCGGGGCCGGGCTCGGCGGGCTGACACTCGCGCACGCCCTGGTCCGCGCGGGCCTCGACGTCCGCGTGTTCGAGGCCGACGACGGCACCGGCGAACGCACCCAGGGCTACCGGATCGGCCTCGCGCCGCAGGCGATGGACGCCCTGCGCGAGAGCCTGCCGCCGCGGCTCTACGACCTCGCCGAGGCCACCAGCGGCAGCCTGACCGGGCCCGGCTTGCTCTTCGACGAACACCTCACGCTGCTCAGCAGCGACCTGCCCGGACCCGAGGAGTCGAGGGCGTTCGACCGGCAGGTGCTGCGGCAGATCCTGCTCGGCGACCTGGGCGACCGGGTCACCTTCACCAAGCGGCTCAAGAGCTTCGAAGAAGACGAGCACACCGTCACGGCCTTCTTCACCGACGGGACGAAAGCCACGGGTGACGTCCTCGTCGGTGCCGACGGCGGGAACTCCGCGGTGCGGCGCCGGCTCGTGCCCGAGGTCGGGCTCGTCGACGCCGACCTGTGCGGGGCGATGGGACGCACCCCCGCCGCCGACCGCTTCCGGAGGCTCGTCCCGGGCCGCGGCACCATGGTCAAGGGGCCGGAGATCACGCTGATGCTCGGCCGGATGGACTTCGACCGGGAGCCGTCGGACGCGGCCGCCGAGCTCGTTCCCGGCCTGCCCCTGCCGCACCGGGAAAGCTATGTGCGCTGGGTGCTGCTCGTCCCGCCGGACCATCCGGCGGCCGCCGGGCCGCCCCGGGACGACGCCCGCGAGCTGGTGCTGGAGCTGATCGACGGCTGGCACCCCGATCTCCGGGCGCTGGTGGAGAGCGCCGACATGAGCGGCGTCGGCCGCTCGAAGGTCTTCGACCGCCCGATGCCGCCCTGGCCGGTGAGCCGCGTGACGCTGCTGGGGGATGCCGCGCACCAGACGCTGGCCAGCGGCGGCAACGGCGCCGTCACCGCGATGCAGGACGCCGTGCGGCTGAGCGCGCTGCTGGCCGAAGCGGGAGATCTCCACCAGGCTCTGGAGGACTACCAGCGGGACCTGCTGGAACGCGGGAACGCGGCCGTCGAGGTCGGCAAGCAGGCCCTGCGCCGGTTCGTCCCGGTCTCGGGGGCGGCGCGATGAACGAAGTCCGCTCGGCCGACGGGACCACGATCGGCTACCGCACCCTCGGCCGCGGCCCCGCGCTGATCCTGGTCCACGGCGGAATGCTCGCGTCCCAGCATTTCACGAAGCTCGCCACCGCCCTGTCGGCCGGCTTCACGGTCCACGTGCCCGACCGGCGCGGCCGCGGGCTGAGCGGTCCGCACGGCGCAGGCTTCGGCGTCGAGCGCGAGGTCGAAGACCTGCGGGCCCTCGTCGCCGCGACCGGCGCGACCCGGGCCTTCGGCCTGAGCACGGGCGCTCTCGTCGTCCTGCGCACGGCCCTGGACACGCCCGCGCTCGACCGGATCGCGCTGTACGAGCCGCCGCTGTCGATCGACGGCTCGGTGCCGACGGGCTGGCTGCCGCGCTTCGACCGCGAGATCGCCGCGGGCCGGAGCGCGGCCGCACTCGTCACGGGCATGCGGGGGCTGGCCACCGAACCGTCGCTGTTCAGCCGGATCCCGCGCGTCGCCCTGGTGCCGCTCCTGACCGCCGGTGCGCGGCTGCAGGGCAAGGGAAACCCCGAGGACGTGCCGGTCGAGGCGCTCATCCCGACCCTGCACTTCGACATGCGGGTCATCGACGAGATGGCCGGCACAGCCGGGGAATACACCGAACTCAAGGCGCGAGCACTGCTCCTCGGCGGCACCAAGAGCGCTGAGTACCTGGGCCGCGCACTGAGGAAGCTCGCCGAGGTGCTCCCGCACGCGCACAGCGTCACCCTGCCGGGCCTGGGCCATTCGGGACCGGAGGACGACGGAGCCCCGCTCGTCGTGGCTCGGGCGCTGCGCGACTTCTACGAATAAGTCCAGTGGCCCAGCCAGGATTCGCGCCAGGCCACCGTCAGCTCGCTCACTCCGTCCACACCGGACTGGTCGACGTGGGCCTTCCACGCCTCCTCCAGCGCCGCACACAGCTTGGACGCGGGCAGCTCGACCCCGCCGGAGGAGAACTGGCGCAGGACCGACTTCGGCACCGCCAGCTTCGCCTTGCCCCGCACCACCGACTGCTCGGTCGCGCGGCAGATGAGGTACTCGACGGTCGCCAGGTCGCCCGCCGAGCCGGTGGTTTCCGGTGACACCCGGGGCGCCACCTGGGCCAGCGCGCGGTACAGGCAGTCCAGCGGGGCGGCCAGGCCCTGGTGCTGGCGGGCGATTTCCCACGACACCCACACCGCCATGCAGTCGGGCATCTGGTACGGGCGGTAGGCGAACGCGGGACCGGTGAACGTCTGGTAGTCGCTGGTCGGGTCCTTCGCGGACGGGCCCGGCCCGTCGGGGTCGGGTGGCAGGCCGAGGCGCTTGAACAGCTCGCGCAGCAGCTTGGTCGGCCGGGCCGGGGTGGTGGCCTCGCCGAGCAGCTTGCCGAGGATGCGGTTCAGCCGGTCGGTGGCCACGCCGTGGATCGCCAGCTGCAGGTGGACGAACGCGACGTCCGAGAGCGTCGTGGCGGCGCAGCCGACCACGCCCACCTGGGGGTAGCGCTGCAGGAAGGAGGCGATGGCGTTCGTCGAGCCGATCCGCGCCGGCCCGACGAACGTCACCGGCAGGACCGCGCCGATCCGCTGGCGGGACCGGAGGTCGCCCTTGTAGAGCGGGGAGAACTCGCCGTCGGCGTGGTAGACCTCGAACCAGTTGCCCTGCCGGTGCCCCGGCCGCGTGTCGGCGAGCCAGAAGCTGTACCCGTGCTTCTCGCACAGCTCCCGGAACCGGTCGGCCAGCTCGAACCGCGCGGCCGCGGACGCGTCCCGCAGCGCGATCGAGAACCGGACCGCCAGCGACGCGCACGGCGACGCGATCTCCTTGCGGGTGCGGAGGTCGTGGTTGCGGGTCTTGACGACCGTGGGCAGCTGGGCCGGGCACTGCAGCGACAGCAGCGGCGCGTCGATGAGCGAGGACGCGGCGTCGGAGATCTCCCGGACGAGGTCGCGGATGGCGAGGCCGTGCCACTCGCACACCTCGCGCGCCCCCGGGTCGATCCCGATCAGGCCCTCGAACCGCTGCGCGGACTCGTAGATGAACGTCGGGTTGGGCGAGGTCGTCTGGTGGAACACCCAGCCGCCCGCGTTCTGCTGGGGGCGTTCCGCCGGCTGGTGGCCGTCGACGCGCTCGACGACCTCGGTGCCGTCCAGGGGTTTGCGGGTGCGGGTGCCGATCACGACGCCGGCGCCGTTCGTGGCCGAGCACAGCGTCTCCAGGAAGACCGTGCTGTCGGAGTTCGCGGAGACGAGCTCGCGCAGGTAGCCGTGCCGCGCCAGCGCGTGGTGCACCTCGAAGTCCACCTGGGTCACCGGCTGCCGCGCGATCTCGAACCCGGCCCGGGCCAGGTCGGCCACGTTCCGCACGGAGATCCGCTGGCTGCGCACCTTCACCACCCCCCGGACGAGTCGAACCGCACGTCGGCCTCGAGGGGCTTGCGGCGGTCCCAGGCGCCGGCGCCCGCCCACCGCGGTGCCCCGATGCGCGACAGCGGGATCGCCGATTCGCGCCACGACGCCTGGCCGAACAGCACGAGCGCGGCGAGCACCGGCAGCCCCACCGCGATCGTGAGGGTGACCTGGACGACCTCGCCCCGGCTCTGCGTCGCGACGGCCGCGGCGAACCCGGCGATGGCCGCGATGCTCAGCTGGACCAGCGCCTGCGGCAGCGTGCCGAGGTACCCGAGCACGGTGCGCCGCGGCGGCAGCGACAAGCGGCTGTAGAGGAAGCCCGGCAGCAGCAGCAACATCGTGATCACCGACTGGCCGTCCCCGATGTGGCCGAGCGCCGTGGTGGCCTCCCGGCCGTACGGCCACGGGCTGCCCACCAGCAGCCAGCCGAGCACGAACGAAACCGTCGCGACGGCCAGCGCGTAGAACGTCACGTTGAGCGGGCCGGACTTCGTGGAGTCCTTGAGGACGAGCGTCGCGCGGATCCGGACGTGGTCGCCGCGCGGGTCGCGGCCGCCGGAGCGGCGCCAGTACGCCCGCGCCTCGTTGTCGGCGATGCCGTTGACGAGGACCAGGTCCTGCCCGAACTCCCGCTCGGTCAGCTCGCGCGCGGCCTCGCGGAGGTTCGCGGCCGTGAACTCGGGGTGCCGCCGCAGGGAGTTGTCGAGCTCGCCCACGTCGGTCCGCACCGCCTCGCCCGTGGTGGCCGCGGCGGCGAGCCGGTGGCAGGCGGGCAGGCTGCGCGGGGACAGTTCCACCCCGGACTGGCCGGCCTCCCACTTGCGGCGGCGCAGCAGGTCCGCCAGCCGCCGCAGCACGGTCTGCGCCTGCAGCTCGAGGATCTTGTGCCGGGCGCCGTCGGCTTCCTGCAGCGGCGCGGCGTCCTGGCGTTCGGCCAGCGAGAGCAGGTCCTCGGCCAGGCCGTCGACCTGGTGCTGGTCGGCGTCGGTGGACAGGTACATCCGGGAGATCTCGGCCTCGGGCGCGGTCCCGGCCACCAGGTGGTAGGACTTCAGCGTCGCCGGGATCATGGTCTCGTAGCTGACGACGTACCCGCGACGGCTGGAGGCGAGCCGCCGCCACTGCTCCTTCGCGACGGGCTGCCGGGCGTCGACGTGCAGCGGGGTTTCGTAGCTGAGGCGGTGTTCCTCGACCGAGTCGTCCAGCGCCACCACCAGCATGTAGTCGCGGACGGCGACGTTCAGCAGGTACGCGTATTCGACGAGCAGGTCGGCGCAGCCGGAGAGGATGTCCAGCGCCAGTTCCCGGCACTGCCGCCCGTACCCGGGGACCGTGCCGCCGGCCGGGGCCAGCGCGAACTGCTCCTCCGGGTGGTTCCGCTCGGTGAGCAGCGTCAGCAGCGCCTGCTGGATGAGCCAGCGCGGTTCGTGCACCTGGAACAGGAATGTGTTGAGTTCGTGCTTGGCGGTCTGGGCGTTCTCGTCGCCGGCGAGGATCCCGCGCAACAGCCGGTAGAGCCCGGAAGCGACCAGCCGGGACGCCTCGTGCTGGGTGAGCCGCGGCAGCTTCTGGCCCGCGCTGTCGAAGACGTCGACGGGGGAGGCGTCCCGGCGCGGCAGCCGGGCCAGCGGCACCCATAGCGATCGTTGCCGCGCCGGTCGCGACGCCGCCCGCTCGCCGTGTTCCTGCCCGATGAGGTCCTGCAGCTGCGCGGTGGCCTGGCGCTGTCCTTCGTCGAGGAGCTTGAGGCTGACGTCGACCTCGGTGCTGCGCCGGGCGGACCCGTGTTCGACGACGGTCAGCCGTTCGGTCAGGCGCCGCACGTGGTTGAGCCGCAGCGAGGTGTCCAGCAGCGCGAGCCCGACGGCCGCACCTTGGCGCGACAGCCGGGGCGGGGCGCCGGGAATGGGGATCGTCTCGATCGCGTGCCGGAGACTCTCGATGCCGTCCACACCAGTGAGAGTAGGAGGTGGGGCGACTTGATACGAGCAGAATGGGAACTATCGACCGACTGGCCGCCGTGGGTCTCGCCCCGGCGGCAAGCCATGAGGGGCACCTTCATGGACGTGAAGTCCATGAAGGTGCCCCTCATGGCACCCGGCTCGGCGCTCAGGCCGCGCGGCGCAGCTCGTCCCCCGGGTACGGGCCCGGCTTCGGGCGGGCCTTCCCGCCCGGGAACGCCAGCCGCAGGATCGTGCGGTGCACCGTGCCGAGCTGCTTGGACAGCGGGCCCGTGTTGTACGGCAGGCCGTAGCGCCGGCAGATGTCGCGGACCTGGGGCGCGATCTCCGCGTAGCGGCTGCTCGGCATGTCCGGGAACAGGTGGTGCTCGACCTGGTAGCCGAGGTTGCCGCTCATCAGGTGGAACAGCGGTGACCCCGTGATGTTCGCCGCGCCGACGAGCTGGCGGACGTACCAGCCGCCGCGTGTCTCGTCGCGGACCTCCTCCTGGCCGAACGTGTACGTCTGGTCCGGGAAATGGCCGCAGAAGATGATCGAGTGGGCCCACAGGTTGCGGATGATGTTCGCCGTGAAGTCCGCCCAGAACGTCGCCGCGAACGTCCCGCCGCCCTCGGACCGGGCCGCCGCGAGCTGGGCACGCAGCGCTCCTTTCCGGCGCCGGCCACGTGCCCGGTCCGCCAGCACGCGGGCCCGCGAGCGGGGCTCGGGACGCACGAGCCTGCCGACGGCCGTCGCGGCCAGCGCGCTCACCAGCGGCCAGCCAACGTAGTCCTTGAGGATCTGGTCGCGGGCCTTGCCCGAGATGCCCTTGATGTCGTGCCACACGTCCTTCATCGGCTTCTCGCCGGCGCGGATGGCTTCGACGTCCAGGTCGTGCACCGCGACGCCCCACTCGAAGAACGCCATCAGCAGCAGGTTGTACAACGGCTGCGCGAGGTACGCCGGGTGCCACTTCTGGTGCGGGTCGATGCGCATGATCTCGTAGCCGAGATCCTTGTCCTTGCCGCGGATGTTCGTGTACGTGTGGTGGATGTAGTTGTGCGAGTGCTTCCACGCCGCCGCGGTCGACGCCGTGTCCCAGTCCCAAGTGGACGAATGGATGTACGGGTCGTTCATCCAGTCCCACTGGCCGTGCAGCACGTTGTGCCCGATCTCCATGTTCTCCAGGATCTTCGCGACCGCCAGGCAGCCGGTGCCCGCGGTCCAGGCCGCCTTGGACCGGGAGCCGAGCAGCAGCGCGCGGCCGGCCACCGCGATCTGCCGGTGCAGCCGGATGACGCCCTTGATGTACCGGCGGTCGCGCTCGCCCAGGTCGGCGCGCACCTGGTCGTGGATGGCGTCGAACTCACGGGCGAGTTCGGCGAGTTCGACCTCGCTCAAGTGGGCGAACGGGTGCGTGGGGGCAGTCATGGGTTCCTTTCTCCGCTCGGGAGTTCGACTTTCAGAGTTCGACCGTGACCCGGCCTTCGGCACCGTGCACGCAGGTGCGCACGATCTCGTTGTGCTTCTCGCTGACGGCGTTCGTGCGCAGGTCCCGGATCCGGCCTTCCCGGATCGGCAGCACGCACGTGTGGCAGACCCCGACCCGGCAGCCGAAGGGCATCTCGACGCCCGCGTTCTCGCCCGCGACGAGGATCGGGGTGCCGGGCGGGCAGTCCGCGTCGAGGTTGCGGTGCGCGAACCGCACGGTGCCGCCCGCGCCCTCGGCGTCTTCGCCGCCGACGATCGGCTGGAACCGTTCGTGGTGCAGCCGGCCGGTGTCGCCGTGGCGTTTCCAGTGCGCCTGCAAAGCGTCGAGCAGGTCACCGGGACCGCAGCCGTAGGTTTCCCGCTCGCGCCAGTCCGGGCACAGGGTGTCCAGCTCGGCCGGGGTGAACCGGCCGTCCTCACCGGTGATGCGCAGTTCGAGGCGGAAACCCTCGTGCTGCTTTTCGAGGCCGACCAGCTCTTCGCCGAAGGTGACCCCGTCCGCCTCCCGCGCCGAATGCACGTGGACGACGTCGCGCAGGCCGGGCGCCGGCGCGAGGTGGCGCAGCATGCTCATCACCGGCGTGATGCCGCTGCCGGCGGTGACGAACAGCAGGCCGCGGTCGAGCCGGTCCGGCAGGGTGAAGGACCCTTCGACCTCGCCGAGCCGCACGACCTCCCCGGGGCGGACGCGGTCGACGAGGAACGGCGAGACCACGCCGCCGTCGACTTTCTTGGGGGTGACCGAAATGAGCCCGTCGGCGCGGTCCGGGCTCGACGTCAGCGAGTACGCGCGCCAGTGGTGCACGCCGTCGATGACCACGCCCAGCCGCACGTACTGCCCGGGCCGGTGCCCGACCCAGTCGAAGCCCGGCCGGATCAGCACGGTGGCCGCGCCACCGCGTTCGGGCACGACGCGCTCGACTCGTCCGCGCAGCTCCCGGGTTGACCACAAGGGGTTGATCAGCTCGAGGTAGTCGTCCGGGCGCAGGGGAGTGAAGAGCCAGCGCACGGCGCGCAGTGCCCGGCGCCGCAGCGGCGACGCCGGGGGACGCATTCCCACTTCAGCCATGCCAGTTGAGTGTACAGACGTGCACTCAACTCGCACGCCGAGCGGTGTGAAACGTTTAAGCCAGCGGCACGCTCACGAGCCGGTACGGGCGCAGCGTCACCGGCCCGAGCAGGCCGGACGCGAGCACCTGCCCGCGCGCGTTGGCGCCGGTGTTCGTGACCCGCACCCGGACGCGGTTGCGGCCGGGACGTAAGGCGGCGCTCACGTCGACCCGGTAGGGCGGCCACAGCCGTGACCCGGCCGCCGTGCCGTTGACCTCCACTTCGGCCACTTCGTGGACCTCGCCGAGGTCGAGCGTCCACCGCCTCCCGGCGACGGCGGGCACGTCGAACTCCGTTTCGTACCAAGCGGATCCGGAGTACCCGGCGTCCACGTCGGTCCACGAGCCGAGTGGCCGCGTGGTCACCGGTGCACCGGCGCGGTCGAAGTGGAAACTCCAGTCGCCGCCGAGCGCGACCGGCGCGAGCGAGTCGGAGACCGTCGCCGCGCCGGTGTAGCCGCGGGCGCCGTCCGTCGCGGTGACGGTGACGCGGCCCGGCCCGGTCGCCCGCACGATCGCGCTCCGCCCGTCGATGCGCTCCACCGGCACCGACGCGGACACCGCGTGGAGGGGCTCGCGTCCGCCGCGGAAGACCACCAGCAGCGCGGCTTTCGGCTCCAGCCGCAGCGGCACCGCCGTCGTGGCCCCGGCCTTGCGCCAGACCCCGGCCGGGGTCGCCGCGCCGGTGTCGGGGTCCCAGACCTCGGGCGTTCCGGTCGCCGGGAACGTCGCGGTCAGGTCCACGGCGTCGGCGCGTTCGCTCACCACGACAAATGCTTGCTCGCCGCGGTTTTCCAGGCGCAGCAACCGGATGTCGGCGTGCGGCGGGTCCAGCGCGGCCGCCGCGCCGCCGGCCGTGACCGCCGCGGCCGCCGCCGCACCCGGGTCGGCCGCCCGCTTCACCGAGCGCGTCGCGAACAATTCGGCCAAAGCGGTCCGCAGGCCTGCGTCGTCACCACCGGCTTCGCGGGCCGGTGGCGCGCCGATGACGACCACGACACCGCCACCGCGGGCGAACCGGGTCAGCGTCCGCACCGCGCCGAGTGCCAGGACCGGCGTCGCCGGCACCACGACGATCCGGTACGCCTGCTGCCCGACGAATAGGTTCGGGCCGCTCGGCCGGGCGTGGGTCAGCAACGCGGGGTCGGCGTCGAGGGCGCCCTCGTCGAGGAAGTCGAAGTCCACCTGGACGTCTTCGAGCGCGTGTGCGGTGGTGAGGAACGCCGTGTCGAGCTCGGCCATCGCCGGAGTGTCCTGTGTGGACTCCGCGGCGCGTTGTGGCTGCAGCAGGGCGGTCCGCGCCACGGCCGGCGCGCGGCAGGCTTCCATCAGCCTGCCGATCCAGTCGTTCAGCGGCGCGGACACCGGCCACCACGGGTTGGCGGGCTGGAACGGCGGTGGGTAGACGATCTGGCTCTCGTCGCTGAACCGCGCGTGCAGCAGTGTGTGGTTGACCCCGCGCACGGCGAACGCGCCGACGACCTCGCGGACGAACGCCGGGGTCACCGTCCACCCGGTGCCGCCCATGGCTTCGAGGTAGACGCGCTCGAGGCCCAGCTGGTGCGCGGTGCTGGCCGGGAAGCGCGACAGCGTGCGGTGGTAGCCGCGCTGGTAGTGGTCGAAGATCAGGTCGGTGCCCGGTACCTGCGCCCACTGGTTGTTCGCGTTGAGGTTGCCCGAGCTCTGGAGCTGTTCGCCGGGACCGTATTCGTCCCAGAGCGGGTTGGAGATCAGCTTGAGGCCGTGGTCGGCCATCCACCGGCCCTGGGTGCGGTAGTAGGCGGCCGCGAACCGGTTGCTCACCGCGCGCCAGAACAGCCCGCGCAGGCGGAGGCCGTCCGCGCCGAGGTCGTCGTGCACCGCGGTCAGGGCGATCCCGGCGGACGTCCCGAGGCGGCCCAGTTCGGCGTCGAGGGTGGGGGACCAGGGGACGGTGTCGAAGGGGCCGTGTGCCGAGGCGAGGTAGGGCTCGTCGTCGGCGAAGCCGCGCAGGACCGCTTTCGCCGCCCACGGGAAGCGGCGCAGGTACTCGCCCGGCACGGCGTCGAGGAACAGCCGCACGGCTTCGTCGTCCAGGAGGTCCAGGTAGGCGCGGCCGGAGCCGGTGGGCGTGCTCAGCGGGCGGACGGTGAACAGATCCAGCTGCCACCGCCCGGCCGGCGGCGCCCACGTCTCGCCCGCGCGCGCCTGTTTCGTGAGGTCCACGATCGTTCGCGGGTCGGCCGAGCCGGCCGGGCGGGCGGTCGCGGCGACCAGTGAGAGTCCGTCGGCGGGCAGGTCGAAGGCGTCGAGCGCGGCGGCGGTGTCGAAGGTTTCGTCGTACAGGACGGTTCCGGCGGGATCGCGGACGGTGAGGCGGTCCCACGAGGACCGCTGGCTCGCCACCGCGCGCACCCCGACGCGGCCGGTGGCGAAGGCGATGTCGGCCGGGGCCTGCGCGGTGCCGTCCAGCGTCACGGTCAGGTGCGTGCCGCGGACCGTGACGAGGAGTGCGTGGTCCGCGCTCGCGTCGAAGCCCGGCACCGGAGTCCCGCTCCGGACGAGGGCGAAGGAGCCACCGGTCTGCTGCCAGACATCGACGGCGCCGTCGGCCCGCAGGTCGGCGAGGACGCCGTCGCCTTCGCTCGCGCTGCGCACCATCAAGCCCGCGGTCGCGCTCTCGACGCGGACCTTCGCTTCGACGTCGTAGTCCTGCCACTGGGCGCCGGCTCGCAGCAGGGTGACGCCGTCGCGGGCGGCCGCGTCGACGAGCAGCCGGCCGTCCGAAACGGACAGCCCGCGGCTGACCAGCGGCACCGGGCTGCCGCCGGCGGCCGTCAGCACCTGGTGCCCGACGCCCTTGAGCCGCAGGTCCGGCCGCGGCGGGTACACGCGGCCGCCGACGGTCCCGCCGTCGACGACGAGCCCGGCGGCGCGGCCGCTGGGGAAGTAGTCGTCGTTGAACAGCCAGAGGTGCATGCCGTGGCGCTGCGCCTCGCGGAGGGCGAATTCGATGACGGAGAACCAGTCTTCGGTGAAGAAGGCGGGTTTCAGGGCGGCGGTCTCGAAGGGGAAGAGCAGGACTTCGTGCACGCCCTGGCCGCGCAGGTCGGCGAGCCCGGCGGCGACGAGGTCGGGCGTGACGGTGCCGTTCCAGAACCACAGCACGGTGGGGCGCGAGTCGGGTCGCGGGTCGGCGAAGCGGCCGGCGGAGAAGGCCGATTCGGTGGTCTCGGTCGCTTCGGCGGCGGGGAGCCGGAGGGCCACCCCGGTCGCGACGGCGAGCGTGAGCGCCTGCCGCCGGGACAGCCGCACGCCGGTGGTGGGCATGATCCGCACTTCGTCGTGCTCGGTCATGGAGCTCCCCAGCTGGATTGAAACGATTCAATGAGCAAGTAATTTACGTGACCTGAGTCACGCGCGTCAAGGTCTGATCGGGGGTGAACACGTGAGAGTCCGATGTGGACGTTCAGGTGGTGTCTTGAATGAGTCATTCAGGACCGCCGAAGACCTGAATGACTCATTCAAGACGTTTGCGGCCCCGGGCGTGCCCGGGCAAGCGAAAATGCCGGGGCACTACCGCCCGGACCGAGCCGCCGCAGCTGGTGTCGCGCGTTGCAAGTTTGTTCGACGGTGGAACGGGTTCGCCGGCTGAAGCTCCGGCGACGGTTCCGCCGTCAGGGTCGCGTCACTGCAGGGGCCCCTCGGTGCTCGTCGATGGAGGATTCCGGCCACCCAGCGTCCCGAATCCTCCATCGACACCTCGCGGCCAGGCCCCCCCAGCCGGACCGAGCCGCCGCAGCTAGTGGGGCGTGTTCCGCGCGTACTCCGTCAGCTCGCCCCGGTTCTGCAGGTTCGACTTCGCCATCAAGCTCGCCACGTGCTTCTCCACCGTGCGCGGCGAAATGTGCAGCCGGCGGGCGATGTCCTTGTTGCCCATGTTGTCCGCCAGCAGCTGCAGCACCTCGTACTCGCGCACCGTCACCCCCACCGAGCGCAAGGTCGCCGGGAGGCGGTCCGAGCCCGTGCGGCGCTGGCCGACCGGGGCGCCGATCTTGCGGAGCAGGCCGCGGCACGCGCTCGCGACCGCCGTCACCTCCGCCTGGTGGAAGTACTCCTCGGCCTCTTTCAACCACGTCACCGGGTCGCCCCAGCCGTCGGCCGAGGCGGACTCCGCCACCATGCGCAGGCCCAGGTGCCTGCTCACCGGGAACGGGGCCGCCGCCTCGATCGCCGCCGCCACCGCCGCGTCGGCCTGCTCCGGTGCGCCCGCGCGGCCGTGGCGGACCGCGTCGCCCAGCAGCACGAACTGGCGGTTCCAGCGCATCCCGCTCACCGCCGTCGGCGGACGGGTGACCTCCGGCTCCGTCCCGTCGAGCGCCTCGACCAGCAGCCGCAGGCCGTGCTGGCCGGCCAGGTGGAAGCGGCTCGGCTGCCGCTCCTCCAGGGCCAGCACCTGGTCCAGCTCGCGGCGGGCGCGCTCGGCGTCCTCCTCCAGCAGGGAACAGAACACCTGAGCCAGCCCGACGCTCAGCACGAGCTCCTGCGCTCCGGTGCCGCCCGCCGTGCGGAAGTCCTCGAGCGCGCGGTCCATCCGCGGCCGGTCCGCCTGGTGGGCGGCCACCATCGCGCGCGTCATGTGCGTGTACTGCAGCAGCGCGACCAGGCCGAGCCGGCCGAGCACCGCGAGGTTCTCGTCGAGGATCGTGTCGGCCTGCGCGAACTCGCCGCGCATCGCCGCGTGCACCGCGCGGCTCGCGTCGACCGCGCAGGTCAGCGTGATCGCGCCGGTGCGCTGGGCCTCCGCGCGGGCCAGGTCGAACGTGCGGACGTCGCCCTCGGCCAGCATCCGGTGCCCGCCGAGACGCACGAGCACCTGGGTGCGCAGGTGCGTCAGCTGGTGCTGTTCGGCCAGCCGCCGCGCCAGCTGCAGGTATCGCTCGGCTTCGGCCAGGTCCGTCTCCAGCGCCACCATGCCGAGGACCTGCAGCGCCTGGCACGACACGAACGGCACGCCGGCGCGCTCGGCCACCTCCCACGCCTGCTCGGCCAGCTTCCGGGCCCGCTCGGTGTGCGCCGGGCCCGGGATGTCCAGCCACAGCGTCGCTTCGACGGCGTCCAGGCCCGCCTTCTGCTCTTCGGTGATCTCGCCGCCGAGCGGCGCGCGGGCCTGCTCGATCTGGTTGAGGCACTCGTCGTGCCGCCCGCCGATGTAGGCCGCCCACGCCAGCTGGATGTGCAGGTCGACCGCCCGTTCCAGGCGGCCGATCTCGGCGAAGCGGGCGGAGAACCCGACGGCCCGGTCGAACTGCCCGGTCTGCCCGAGCGCGTGCAGCAGGGTCTCCAGGGCGTCGGCCCGGTCGTCCGGGCCCGCCGCGGCCAGCAGCTCGACGGCGCGGGTCAGCATGGTCACCGCCGTGTCGGCCGCGCCGCCGTCCAGCGCGCGGCGGCCGGCCTCGGCGAACAGCCGGCCGGCGCCGGGGTGGTCCATCGCCGTCAGCCGCAGCGCCGCGGCCAGCGCGCACAGCTCGCCCGGCAGGCCGGGGTGGAGGAGCTCGACGGCGTCGGCGGCCCGGCGCGCCAGGTTCGCCTTCGTCGACGGCACGAGCCGGGCGAGCAGGGCTTCGGCGGTGAGCGGGTGGCGGAAGGCGTACCAGCCGGGCGTGGTCTCGTCGGTGGTGACCAGGTGCGCGGCGACGCTCGCGCTGATGTGGTTGTGCAGCATGCGGTCGTCCATGTCGGTCACCGCCTGCACGACCGACAGCGGGAACCGCCGGCCCAGCACGGCGGCCACCGAAAGCAGCGTCTCGCCGTCCGAGCCGAGTGCGTCGACGCGGGTGGCGATGCTGCTGATCAGCGCCTCCGGCACGCGGGCCTGCAGCTCGCCGACCACCTGCCAGCCGCCCGCTCCGCCGACGAGCAGGCCGTCGCCGAGCATGCCGTGCAGCAGCTCCTCGACGACGAACGGGACGCCCTCGCTGTTCTGCCACAACAGGTTCGCGACGGCGGCCGGGACCGCGGCCGGCTCGGTCTCCAGGCAGGCGGCCGCGAACTCGCGGGTGCGCTCGGCGTCGAGCCGGGCCAGCTCGAAGGTGTGGCTGGACGAGCGCTGCGCCGCCGCGGTCGCCAGCCGCAGCGCCTCGCCCGGCTCGCCGCGCAGGGTGCCGATCAGCATCACCCGGCTCGACGCCAGGTTGTCGACGAGGTACTCGACGATGAACAGCGTTTCGGCGTCGGCGTTGTGCAGGTCCTCCAGCACGATCAGGCAGCCGCCTTCGCGACCGGCCACCGACAGCAGCCGGAACACGGCTTCGGCCAGCACGAGCAGGTTCCCGTTGTCGTGCGGCCGGTCGCCGCGGTACCAGTCGGGCACGAGCCGGGCGAGCACCGGCACGAGCGGGTCGAGCTCGGGAGCGGCGGGCGGGAGGCCGCCGCGGAAGTGCGAGAGCAGGGCTTCGGCCAGCGGCCGGAACGGCACCATCGGGCCGATCGAGCTGGCTCGTCCGCGTAGCACGGGGAGCCCGGTCGCCAGGGCCCGCGAGGCGACGTCGGCGGCGAGCCGGGACTTCCCGATCCCGCCTTCGCCGACAAGGAAGAAGGCCCCACCGTGGTCGGTGCGGGCCTTCTCCAGAGCCTGGGACAGTGCGCCGAGCTCCCTGTCGCGTCCGATGAGACGCGTCGACCGGATGCCCATCGCCGTCACTATAACCGGATGGGCGCACTCCGGACGTAGGTCGAATTACCGACGCCCCGGTGTCTCACTATTCGGTGAAGCCGCCCGTGACGACCGTGATGTCCATCGTGGTCAGCGAGTTCTGGCTCACGCGCGCCGCTTTGCCGGACAGCGCGTGGTTGCGGGCGCCGGTGCGGGCGGTCCGGGGGAGGGTCAAGTCGCCGATCGGGTTGTCCGGGCCGGCGAAGTCGTGCTCGGTCATGCGGGTGGCTCCACTCTCGGTAGTTCTGGGGGCGGGAACGGCTACTGGGGGAAAGCGATGCTGACGGTGAAGACCGGGGTGATGTCCAGGGTGTCGGCGCCGTTGTGGCTCAGCCGCGCGGTCCGACCGGCAAGGGCGCGGTTGCGGGCGCCGGTCCGGGTCGGCGCCGGGAGGGTGGGGTCGCCGATGGGGTTGTCCGTGCCGATGAAGTCGTGCTCGCTCATGGCGTGTTCTCCGCTTTCTGTCGCGATGGGGGTCTGAGGGACGGACGTCAGAGGGCGAAGGTGCCGTTGGTGACGACGGTGGGGCCGCCGAGCGTCTCGAGGGTCATCCCGGAGAGCCGGGGCCGGGTGCCGGCCAGCGCCTGGTTGCGGGCACCGCAGCGGGTCGCGCGGGGGAGCACCAGGGCACCGACGGTGGCTTCGACGGTCTCGGCGGTGGTTTCGGGCATCGGTCGTTCTCTCCTCGGGTGGGGACGGTACGGATCAGCGGGTCGGGGGTTGCAGGAGCAGGGCGGACGGGACGCGGGGGCCGAAGCCCAGGCGCAGCAGGCCGTAGCCGATGCCGGCCAGGCCGGTCAGCAGGCCGGGGGACGGGACGCCGTCGGGGGTGCCGCAGCGCGCGCCGTCCTGTTCGACGGCGGTGAGCAGCTGCCCGGTGCGGGTGGCGACCGCGGCGGCGGCGCCGTCGTGGCCGGTCTCGGCGAGGAAGCCGAGCACGTCGGTGATGCCGGTTTCGCCGTGGCAGAGGCTCAGGTCGCGCAGCGGGTCCTGGGCGGCGAGGGCCGCGACCTGCTCGTCGAGGCCGCCGGGCACCGCGGGCTGGCCGGCGTAGGCCAGCACCTGCCCGGCCAGGCCCGAGCACCACCCGTGCCCGGTGGCGGCTTTCGCCGGCGGCAGGGTCGCCGTTTCGCGCGGGTACCCGGCGAGGGCCCAGTCGACGCCGGCCGCGCCGTGCGCGAACCCGGGGTCGGCGAGGTCGGGATCGAGGGAACGGACGGCGAGCTCGGCCGCGTAGGCGTCGGCCAGCAGCGTGGCTTCGGCGAGCCCGGTCTGGGTGGCCACCGAGCGCAACGCGACCAGGCCGCCGGCCAGGCCCGTGGTGTAGCGCGGCGACGTCTCGGGGGGCGGCGCGGGCATGACCGAGACCGTGCGGGCGGTCAGGTCGAGCAGGTCCGGGCGGTCGAGCAGCCGGGCGAGCCGGGCCGTGGCGTAGGCGACGCCGCCGAGCCCCAGCAGGCCGCCGGGCCCGGCCGCGGCGGCGAGCTCCGGGTCGGCCTCCAGCGCCGAGACCAGCCACGGCAGGCCGGAAAGCGCCTTCCCGGCCAGGTCGCGGTAGCGGTCGATGCCGGTCAGCTCGGCCAGCTGGGCGAGGAACAGCGCCACGCCGGTGTAGCCCTCGCCGAGCCCGGCGCCCATCGGCAGCACGGTCCAGTACTTCTCGTCGACGAGCTCCAGCCCCACCCAGTTGACCCGGCCGCCGGCCGACGCCGCGCGGGCGATGATCGCGTCGGCGACGCCGCACGCGGCCGAAAGCAGGTGCGCGGGTTCGGGGCTCTTGCTCGGCAGGACGGGGTCGGTGACCCCGGTGCCCGCGTGCGTCTCGGCCGCCGGCCGGGTGGCCAGCGCCGCGGAGATCAGCCACTCCTGGTCGCGGCGGTCGATCGTGGTCATCCCGGCGACCTTCGCGCGCACGGTTTCCAGCGGTGGTTCGCCCAGCAGCCCGGCGAGGCGGTTCCCGTCGGCGTCCCAGAGGTCCGCGGACCCGGGCCGGCCGGTGAACATCGGGACGTCGCCCGCCCACAGGTCGGTGAGCTCGGCGGCGACGAGCCCGCGGCGGACGTCGTCGGTGCTGTCGTCGTGCAGCAGCCCGAACGCGTCGTCGCGGGCGTCGGCGCCGGCCAGCAGCGACGGGTGCGTGGTCTCGTCGAGCAGCCGCGTGTAGAAGCTGGTCGGGCGGACCAGGACGCGGATCCCCGCGCCGGCGCAGCGGTCCAGCAGGGCGGTGAACTCCGCCGCGCCGGCGGCGATGGCGTCGTAGCCGGCGCGGAACCCGGCCAGCAGTGCGGCCCCGTGCTCGGCCGGTTCGACGTCGACGCCGCCGAGGGTCGGGCGGTTGACGCCGGTGCCGACCCCGCCGGGCACCCGGGTCAGCCGCATCCGGTCGGTGCCGGCGTCGAGCCAGTCGACGCGGGTCAGCGCCGGGGCCGCCGCCCGGCCGCCGCCGAGGCCGGAGATGTCGACCGCGCCGTGCTCGCCGACGATCATCTGCGGCAGCAGCATGGTCCGGTGCACCGACCGGGCGAGCAGCTCGGTGGCCGGGTCGACGTCGGTCTTTTCGGCCGGCAGCACCGGCTGGAACAGCGTCTCGATGTCGATCAGCACGGGCTGGTCGCCGGCGGCGATGATGTTCTCGAAGTGCACGTCGGTGCCGTCGAGGGCGTGCAGCAGGGCGAGTAGCACGCCCTGGCGGCGGTAGAACCGGTCCACCTCGGTGAGATCGGCGCACGGCCGGTGCTCGACGAAGCGCAGCCAGCCGTAGCCGGGGCGCACCAGGACGTCCACCGTGCGCAGCTCGAGGCCGGGCACGCGCGGGTTGAGCCAGTCCACCAGTCCGGTGAACGCCGCGTGCAGGTCGAGCGGGCGGGGCTTGTAGATGACGCGCGCGCCGCCGGCGAACCGGAGCTCGCGGACCGAGCGGCCGCGCTGGTGCGCGTCCCCGGTGCCGCCGCTGATCTCGACCAGGGGGCCGGGGTCGGTGCCGGTGAACGCGCTGAGGGCGGCGCGGTCGGCGGCGAAGCGGTCGAGCAGCTCGGTGACCGACTCGATCGCGTGCAGGGTCGCCTGCGCGGCGAGCCGCGCGAGGACGGGGTAGCGGTGCAGCAGATCGGTGAGCCCGCCGGGAGTGCCCGTCTGCCGGACGAAATCGGCGAACCGGTCTTCCGCGGTCTCTCCCGCGAGGAGTTCCGCGCGGCGGGCCCGGCCCAGCTCCAGCACCAGCGTGCGGGCGGCGAGCCCGGCGAGCTGGTGGCCCAGCCGCGCGGCGCAGGCGCCGGCGACCGCGGTGGCGTCGACGGCGGGCGAAGCCGCTGCGGCGCCGGCGATCGCGGCGCGGGCCGCGTCGGTGAAGGGGTGGAACACCGCGGCGAACGCGGTGCGCCAGTCCGCCGAGCTGGCACTTTCACGTGAAAGTGCGGCTTCCTGGACCGCACTTTCACGTGAAAGTGCGGCTTCGGCGAAGTCCACCCACGCGGGGCGGACGCCGTCCGGACGCCGCTCCTGCGTGGTCAGCGCCGCCGCCCACCAGGTGGGCGGGAGCGTCGTGGTCGCCGGGTTCGGCTGCGGGGGAATCACGGGATCGAGCATGCCAGCGGGTGACGGGGGTTACATGGGGGTGCTACGCCCGCATTCCCGCGCGGCATGGGGGCGTTCTAGGGGTTCATGGGGGCACCACCGGCGAAACGCCTGGTCGCCGCCTACGCGCTTATGCCGGACGGATGTGGCGGTTGCTCCGTTCGGCGGGCGGGCTCGACAGGGGTTGACGACGGCGTGCGGGCCCCCGATCCCCCATGCGGGGCACCCCCGGCACCCCGGACTCCGCGGTCGCGCGCGCGGCCGCGTCGCCCGCGCGCGAGGCGGACCAGGGGCCGGGAGCGGCGCCGGAATGCGGGGCCGCCGCACCCATGTGCGCGGGCCGCCGGCCGATGACTATTCGTCGTGAGAAGTTCGCGGCTCGCCCCGCGGACGTTCCCCGAACACACAGGGAGCGACGCACGATGACCACGTTCCAGATCGAGCAGACCCCCGACGGGCCCGGCGTGGCCGCGGGCCCCCCGCTCAAGTTCGTCCTGTCCAGCGTCCAGTCCGACTCGCACATGTGGAACCTCGTGGCCCTCCAGCTGATCATGGAGGAGATGGGGCACGAGGTGGTCAACCTCGGCGCCTGCGTCCCGGTCGAGCGGCTGCTGGCCGCGTGCCGCGCCGAGCGGCCGGACTGCCTGGTGATCAGCACCATCAACGGCCACGGGCACGTCGACGGCGCCCGGGTGATCTCCGCCCTGCGTGCCGACGCCGAGCTGGCCGGCCTGCCCGCCGTCATCGGCGGCAAGCTCGGCGTCCAGGGCGACGCCAACGCCGAGCTGGAGACCGAGCTGCTGGCGCTGGGCTACGACGCGGTGTTCCACGTCGGCGCCGGCGACTCGGGCCAGGCGATCGAGTCGTTCCGCGAGTTCGTCGCGGCGAACGTCCGGACCTTGCGGTGACCGCTGCCCGGTCGGTGTTCAGCGGCTTCGTGGCCGAGCACCGGCGCCGCCGGACGCTGCTCGTCCAGCCGCGCATGGGGTTCTCCGACCCCGCCACGATGCGCCGCGGGCTGCGCGCGGTCGCCGAGGCGGGCGTGCCGGCCGTCGGCACCGTGACCCTGGACAGCTACACCCGCACCGGGCAGCACGACCTCGCCGCCATGTCGATCGCCTCCGGCGTCCAGCTCAACGGCTACCCGCTGGTGGCGCTGGGCCCGGCCGTCACCGCCGAGCTGGTGGACGGCCTGTACGGCCCGCGCTTCCCGGTCCAGGTGCGGCACGGGTCGGCGCAGCCGGAGGACATCTTCGCCGCGATGCTCGAAGCCGGGCTCGACGCCTCCGAGGGCGGCCCGGTGTCCTACTGCCTGCCCTACAGCAGCGTGCCGCTGCGGACGGCGGCGAAGTCGTGGTCGCGCTCGGCGTCGCTGCTGGCCGGGCAGGCCGTCGAGTGTCACCTGGAGAGCTTCGGCGGCTGCATGCTCGGGCAGCTGTGCCCGCCGGGGCTGCTCGTCGCGCTGTCGGTGCTGGAGTGCTTGTTCTTCGTCGAGCACGGCGTGCGCAGCGTGTCGGCCAGCTACGCGCAGCAGACCAGCCCGGAGCAGGACGCCGAAGCGCTGTGGGCGATGCGGCGGCTCTGCGCCGAAGAACTGTCCACTGTGGACTACCACGTCGTGCTCTACACCTACATGGGCCTCTTCCCGGAGTCCGCGGCCGGGGCCCGGGAGCTGGTCGCCGAGAGCGTCCGGCTGGCCGTGCGCACCGGCACCGAGCGGCTGATCGTCAAGACCACCGCGGAAGCGCACCGGATCCCGACCGTCGAAGAGAACGTCGAGGCCCTGCGGCTGGCCCACGCCACCGCACTGGACCAGCCCGCCCCGGCCGCCCCCACATCAGAGGACACCGAGGTGTACGCGCAGGCGCGGCGGCTCGTCGACGAGGTGCGCTCGCTCGCCCCGACGCTGGCCGAGGCGCTGCCGGCGGCGTTCGAACGCGGCCTGCTCGACGTCCCGTACTGCCTGCACCCCGACAACGGCAACGAAACCCGGTGCGTGCTCGACGACGAAGGCCGCCTGCAGTGGTGGCACACCGGCCGGATGCCGCTGCCGCCCGCGCTGGGCGGCCGCCGCGGCCACGACCGGGTCAGCGCGACCCGGCTGCTCGCCGACCTGTCCTACCACCGCCGAAGGCTCGACCCGGTCCTGTCCTGATCCGTCCCGACCAGCTGGGAGTGAAACGCCATGGAGTACACCGATCCGCCGGACCCGCGTACGCACCTGACCTCGGAAACCACGCGGCACGTGCTGGGCCTCCAGCACAAGATGCTCACCGAGGCGCGCGCGTTCCTGGGCGCCCGCGGCTTCACCGAGCTGCTGCCGCCGGTGATCGGCCCGGTCACCGACCCCGGCGGCCGCGGCGCGAAGCAGGTCGACGTCGACTTCTACGGCCACCGCTACAAGCTGATGACCAGCGCGATCCTGTACAAGCAGGCGTCGCTGCTCGGCTTCTCGAAGATCTTCTACGTCGCGCCGAACGTGCGGCTGGAACCGCTGGAGACGGCGAACACGAGCCGGCACCTGGCCGAGTTCCACCAGCTCGACGTCGAGGTCGCCGGGGCGTCCCGCGACGACGTGCTCGACCTGCTGCAGGACCTGGTGGCGCACGTGGTGCGCCGGGTCGTCGAGGACGCCGGCGACGTACTGGAGTCGCTCGGCCGCGACTCGGGCGCGTTCGCCGACCTGCTCGGCGGCGCGTTCGGCCGGCTGTCGCACGCCACCGCCGTCGAGACGCTGCGCGAGCTCGGGCACCCGCAGAGCGCGGACGCCGAGATCGACTGGGCGGGCGAGGCGATCCTGTCGGAGAAGCACGCGCGGCCGTTCTTCCTGGTCGACTACCCGAAGGGGTCGCGCGGGTTCTACGACCGCGAAAGCGTTTCCACGCCCGGTGTTCTGCGCAACTTCGACCTGATCGCGCCCGAGGGGTACGGGGAGCTGTGCTCGGGCAGCGAGCGTGAGCACGACTACAGCCGGATCGTCACGCGGATGCGGGAGACGGGGGAGAACCCGGCGAAGTACGCGTGGTACCTCGACCTCGTCCGTACCGGGATCCCGGCGAGTGCGGGCTTCGGCCTGGGCGTACAGCGGTTCACCCGGTACGTGGCCGGGCTGGACGCGGTGTGGCAGGCGACGGCGTTCCCGAAGCTGCCGGGGGTGGTCTCGCCGTGACCGCGTTGCAGGCCGGGGGCTTCCCGGAGGATCTCGTCCGGGAACGGGCCCTTCATGGTGCTTCGGCGGTGTTCCCGCCTTCTTCGTCTTACGGGACTTCGTTGTTCGGTGACGCTTCTTCTTTTTCGCCGGACGTCTTGGATGAGGCGCGGCTGGTCCCGCCGGTGTTCGTGCCGCGGCGGCTGGAGAAGCTGATCGAGCTGGGCCGCGAGCCGCTGTACGGCGACGTCTCGCTGTCGGCGTCGATCGGCGGGTTCGAGTCTGCGCTGCCGCTGTACCTGTCGGCGTTCGGGTCGACGCAGGTCGCCGGGGCCGGGCTGGGAGCGGCGGCTTCGGCGCAGGCCGCGCGGCTGGGCATCCCGATGGTGATCGGCGAGAACGTCGTCCCGATGCACGGCCACGGTCGTGCGGGCGGAGCGTCGGCCGGGACGTTGCTGGAGCGGATGCGGGCGTACGCGGACGCGGTGCCCGACGGGCTCGGCGGGGTGGTCGTCCAGCAGAGCACCGAGGACGCGGACGCGGAGGTGTGGAACCTCGTGTACTCGGACCCATCGGCGGCATCGTTGCTCGACTCCGGGCGGCTGGCGTTCGAGCTGAAGGTGGGCCAGGGCGCGAAGCCGGGTCTCGGCGGGATGACCCTGGTCGACCCTTCGGTGGCCGCTTCGTTGGCTTCCCAGTACGCGGTCGATCTGTCGCTGGGTGGGCGGGTGCTGCGGAGCAGTTCGCCGGGGACGTTCACCGACGAGATCCTCCGCCAGCAGATCCGGTTGATGCGCAACAACTTCCCGCGCGCCGGGGTGTGGGTGAAGCTCCCGCCCGGTCGTGACGTGGGTGCGGCGGCTTCGGTGGCTTGGTCGGCCGGGGCATCGGCCGTGACGGTCGACGGCGCGGAAGGCGGGTCGGGCTGGGCCCCGCTGTCTTTCGCTTCGGTCGGGCTGCCGCTGGCGGAGTGCTTGTCCCGCATCGGTTCGCCGTCGGGGTGCTTGCTGGCATCGGGCCGCATGTGGGAGGGGACGCGGGTGGCGAAGGTCCTGGCGCTGGGAGCCCGCGCGGCGGGCCTCGGCCGGGCGGCGCTGCTGGCGGTGGACACGGACCCGGCTTCCGGGCTGATCCGGTTCGTGGAGGCGCTGGCGCTGGAGCTGCGGTTGCTGCTCAGCGCGCTGGGCCAGTACCGCGCCGACGCGCTGACGCCCGAGGACGTGTGGTTCCCAGGGACGCCGGACCGGGTCCGCGAGCAGGTGCTGTCATGACGCGCGCTGTGGCGGGTCCAAAGGTCTTGAATGAGTCATTCAGGACCTCCGAAGACCTGAATGACTCATTCAAGACGTCTGGCGCGCCGGGGATCGGCGGTGCGTCATGACCGCCGTCGACGAGCCGCGCGCCGCTGCGGCCGACCCGGGTGTTGCGGCGACCGAGCCGCGCATCGTGGCAGCCGGGCCAGGTGTCGCGGCGGCCAGGCCGGGTGTTGCGGCAGCCGAACTCGCGGCCGCGGCCGGGCCTGCCATTGCCGCAGGCAAGGCCTCCGCCGGTGGCGAACTCGCCTCCGCCGCCGAGGCTGCCACCGCAGGCGAGCCCGCCAAGACCGCGGGCAAAGCCCTCCCCGCGCCCTTCCTCGGCCTCGTCCTCGCCATGGGCCTCTCCTCCTTCGGCGACGCGGTCTGGCTGATCGCCCTCTCGATCACCCTCGTAGGCACCGCCGGACCAGCCCTAGCCGGCCTGGTCCTGGCCCTCGGCTCCCTCCCGAAAGTCCTCACCCTCCTCGTAGGCGGCGCAGTCGCCGACCGCACCGGACCGAGGCGGGTCCTCGTCACCACCGACCTCATCCGCGCCGGCGCCATGCTCGCCGGAGCCGCCGCCGTCCTCGTCGTTGGCCCCGAACTACCCCTGCTCGCCGGGCTCATCGTCGTCATGGCCGTGGCCAGTGCCTTCTTCATCCCGGCCTCCGATGCCCTCCGGCCGAACCTCCTACCGCCCGAACACCTCGTGCGCGGCAACGCCGTCTACCTCGCCGCCGTGCGGGGCGGCCAAGCCGCCGGTGGGGCGCTCGGCTCGTGGCTGGCCGGGCTCGGCGGGCTCGTCACCGTCGCCGTCGTCAACGGGGTCAGCTTCGGGATCTCCGCCCTCGCCGCCGGCAACACCAAGACCCTGACCAGCAAAGAACCCCGGGACCGCGTCAAGGTCAAGCAGCTCGGCAAGGAAATCGGCGAAGGCTGCCGGTACGTCGCACGACGGCCCGCCCTGCGGACCGCCATGATCGTCACCGGTCTCCTCGAGCTCAGCGGGGCCGGCCCGATCAACCTCGGTCTCGTCCTCCTCGGCGGGCAACAAGGCGCCGGCTGGCTGCTCACCGCCATGACGCTCGGCGCGTCCCTCGCCTTCGTCGTCTCGGTCAAGTGGCCGCCCCGGGAGAAAGCCGGACGGCTCGCCACCGCGGGCCTCGCCGCCCAGGCCGGCTGCCTCGCCCTGCTGGCCACCGGAAACCTCGCCGTCGGAATCGCCGCCTTCTTCACCCTCGGCCTGGTCGCCGGGCTTACCGCGCTCGTGCTCGTCAGCCTCGCCCAGCGGTGGGCGACCCCCGAGATGCGCGGGCGCGTCATGTCGATCCTCGCGCTGTTCACCCTCGCCGCCACCCCGGTCGGCAACCTGCTGATCGGCGTGCTCACCGAGGCGATCGGTGTCCCGCTCACCATGTTCGCCCACGCCGCGGTCGCGCTCGCCGCGCTCGCCCTGCTCGTCGCCACCCCGGCACTCGGCCGGGCCGCCCTCACAGAGGAGAAGAAGTCATGACCAACCCCTTCGAAGACGAGAACGGCACCTTCCTGGTCCTGGTCAACGACGAAAACCAGCACTCGCTGTGGCCGTCCACTGTGGACGTCCCGGCCGGCTGGCGCACCGTCCACGGCGAGGACACCCGCGCCGCGTGCCTGGAGTACGTCGAGACGCACTGGACCGACCTGCGCCCGGCGAGCCTCGTCGCCTCGATGCGCTGACCCCCACCCGCCGGCAGAAACCGAACTGGAGCTGATCTACGTGAACGTCGACGACCGGCAGCTGCCGGCGGCCTGGAACGACACCACCACCGACGTCCCGGAAGCGGGCCGCACGCTCGCCCGGCTGCTCGCCGAGCAGGCGGCCCGCACCCCGGACGCGACGGCGCTGGTGTTCGAAGGCGAGTCCCTGACCTACCGCGAACTCCACCGGAAGGCAGGCGGGCTCGCGCACCTCCTGGTCGAGCGGGGCGTGGGCCCCGGCGTCCTCACCGGCGTCTGCGCCGACCGATCCCTCGAGCTGGTGATCGCCCTGCTGGGGGTGCTCAAGGCCGGCGGCGCCTACGTCCCGCTCGACCCGGACTACCCGGCCGACCGGCTGGCCTACATGGTCGCCGACAGCGCCGCGCCGGTCGTCCTCACCCAGACCCACCACAGAAGCCTTTTCGACGCCGAGACGATCTGCCTCGACACCCTCGACCTCACCGCCTACCCGGACACCGAACCCGCTACGACGACGTCCACAAAGGACCTCGCGTACGCCATCTACACCTCCGGTTCCACCGGCCGGCCCAAAGGCGTGCTGGTGCCGCACGAAGGCATCGTCAACCGGCTCGCCTGGACCCAGGCCGAGTACCGTCTCGACGAGACCGATCGCGTGCTGCAGAAGACGCCGTCCAGCTTCGATGTCTCCGTCTGGGAGTTCTTCTGGCCGCTGCTGACCGGCGCCACGCTCGTCGTCGCGCGCCCCGGCGGCCACCGCGACCCCGCCTACCTCGCCGGGCTGATCCGCGCCGAGCGGATCACGACCGTCCACTTCGTCCCGTCGATGCTGCAGGCGTTCCTGCTCGACCCGGCCGCCGCGACCTGCACCGGACTCCGTCGGGTGCTGTGCAGTGGTGAGGCCCTGCCCGCCGAGCTGCAGGCCCGGTTCTTCGAGACGCTGCCCGGCGTCGAGCTGCACAACCTCTACGGCCCGACCGAAGCGTCTGTCGACGTCACGTACTGGGCGTGCGACCCGGCACAAAGGACAGTCCCCATCGGACGTCCGGTGTGGAACACCCGCACGTACGTCCTCGACGCCGAACTGCGGCCGGTCGCGCCCGGCGTCGCCGGTGAGCTGTACCTCGCCGGGATCCAGCTGGCCCGCGGCTACCACGGCCGGCCGGGGCTGACGGCCGAGCGGTTCGTGGCCAGCCCGTTCGAGCCGGGGGAGCGGATGTACCGCACCGGCGACCTCGCGCGCTGGTCCGACGACGGCGCGCTGGACTACCTCGGCCGCACCGACCACCAGGTGAAGATCCGCGGCCTGCGCGTCGAACTGGGCGAGATCGAGGCCGTCCTCGACCGGCAGCCCGGTGTCGGCGGCTCGTGCGTGCTGGCCCGCGAAGATCGCGTGGGTGACCAGCGCCTGGTCGGCTACCTCGTCCCGGACGGCACCCCCGACGTCGAAGCCCTGCGCGCGGCTCTCGCGGAGAACCTGCCGGAGTACATGGTCCCGGCCGCCTTCGTCGTCCTGGACGAACTGCCGCTGACCCCGAGCGGCAAGCTCGACCGCAAGGCCCTCCCCGCCCCGGACTGGTCCGCGGCCCGCGCCGGCCGCGCCCCGCGCACCCCGCGCGAAGCGGCGCTCTGCGAGCTGTTCTCCGAAATCCTCGGCGTCGACGGCGTCGGCATCGACGACGGCTTCCTCGCCCTCGGCGGCCACTCGCTCCTCGCGGCCAAGCTCGTCTCCCGCATCCGCGCGACGCTCGGCGTCGAGGCCGCCATCGGCGACATCTTCCGCGCGCCGACCCCGGCCGGCCTGGCCGAACTCCTCGAAGACGCGCCGGAAGCCCGCCCGGCCCTGACCACTCGCCCCCGCCCCGAGCCGATGCCGCTGTCATTCGCGCAGCGCCGGCTGTGGTTCCTCGACCAGGCCGACACCCGGAACGCGAGCTACCACGTCCCGCAGGCGGTCCGCCTGACCGGTCCGATCGACGCCGATGCGCTGCGGAGCGCTGTCGAAGACGTCGTCGCCCGGCACGAAACCCTCCGCACGATCTTCGCCCGCGAGGGCGACGAGCCGGTCCAGCGCATCCTCACCGAAAGCGAAGTCCCGTGGGCTGTTAGACAGTCCACTGAGGACACCCTCGCCGCTGACCTGACCGCGGCCACCGAGGCGGCCTTTGACCTCGCCCGCGAGCTGCCGATCCGCGCCACGCTCTTCACTCTGTCCGGCGACACCGCCGTGCTCCTGCTGGTCGTGCACCACATCGCGAGCGACGGCTGGTCCTTCGCGCCGCTCCTGCGCGACGTCTCGACCGCCTACGCGGCCCGGGTCACCAAGGAAAGTCCGAAGTGGACACCGTTGCCGGTGCAGTACGCGGACTACACGCTGTGGCAACAGGAACTCCCCGTCGAGCGCGACCTCGCCTACTGGCGTGACGCTCTGGCCGGACTGCCCGAAGAACTGCCGCTGCCCACGGACCGCCCGCGTCCGGCGGTCGCGAGCCACCGCGGCGGCGTTGTCCCGATGGACGTGCCCGCCGAAACACACCGGAAGCTGACGGCTCTGGCCGCGGCGGAAGGCGCGACGCTGTTCATGGTCCTGCAGGCCGCGTTCGCCGCCCTGCTCACCCGCCTCGGCGCCGGCGACGACGTCCCGGTCGGCTCGCCGGTCGCCGGCCGCGCCGACACCGCTCTCGACGACCTCGTCGGGTTCTTCGTCAACACCGTCGTCCTGCGCACGGCCACCGGCGGCGACCCGACGTTCCGTGAGGTTCTCGACCGCGCCCGCGAGACCTGCCTGGCCGCGTTCGAGCACTCCGAAGTGCCGTTCGAGCGCGTCGTCGAGGAGCTGAACCCGGCCCGCTCGCTCGGCCGCCACCCGCTGTTCCAGGTGCTCCTGGTGCTGCAGAACAACCTCGCCGCCGAGCTGGACCTCCCCGGCGTCCGCGCCGACGGCGAGCGCGTCGACATCGGCTACGCGAAGTTCGACCTGGCGGCGATCTTCGAGGAGCGCGACGGTGAGCTGACCGGCCTGCTGGAGTACGCGAGCGACCTGTTCGACCGCGACACGGCCGCGACGCTGGCCGGCCGCCTGCTGCGCGTCCTCGCCACCGTCGCCGAGAACCCCGACACGCGGATCGGTGACCTCGCCATCCTCGACGCGACCGAGCAGGTACAGGCCGAGACAGGCGGCATGCCCGCCCCCGCCGCGCCGGCCGTCCCGCTGCACGAGCTGGTCGAGAGCCACGCCCGCCGCACCCCGGACCGCGCCGCGCTGCTGTTCGAGGACGAGACCGTCACCTACGCCGTGCTGGACGCCCGCGCGAACGGCGTCGCCGCGCTCCTGACCGGCGTCCCGGCCGGGCGGATCGTCGCGATCTGCCTCGACCGCGGCCCGGACCTGGTCGCCGCCATCCTCGGCGTGCTCAAGGCCGGCTGCGGCTACACGCTCCTGGACCCGTCGTTCCCGGCCGAACGGCGGCAGCTGCTGGCCGAGCAGGTCGACACGCCGATCGTGCTCGACGACCTGTCTCTTGTGGACTCCAAGGCGACCCCGCCGAACCGGGTGGTGTCGCCCGCCGGGCCCGCCTGCGTCATGTTCACCTCCGGCTCGACCGGCACGCCGAAGGGCGTCGTCGCCTCGCACGCAGCAGTCGCGACGACGATCCTCGGCCAGGGCTACTCCGGTGACGTCTGGCTGCAGACCGCCCCGGTCTCGTGGGACGCCTTCGCGTTCGAGCTGTTCGGCGCGCTGCTCACCGGCGCGACCTGCGTCCTGCAGCCCGGCCCGAAGCCCGAGCCCGCGCTCATCGCCGACCTCGTCGAGCGGCACGGCGTCACGACGATGTTCGCCTCGGCCAGCCTGCTGAACTTCCTCCTCGACGAGTACCCGGCCGTGTTCTCGCAGGTCAGGCACGTCTACACCGGCGGCGAGGTCGCCTCGGTCGCCCACCTGACCAAGGCGCTCGAAAGCCACCCGGCGGTGGCGTTCAGCAACGCCTACGGCCCGGTCGAGAACATGATCTTCGTGAGCTGCCACCGCGTCACGGCGGCCGACCTCACCGGCGCGCCCATCCCGATCGGCACTCCGCTCAACGGCAAGCGCGCGTACGTCCTGGACGAGCGGCTGCGGCCGGTCGCGCCCGGCGTCGTCGGCGAGCTGTACGCCGCGGGCGGTGGCATCGCGGACGGCTACGTCGGCCGTCCCGGCCTCAGCGCCGTCCGGTTCGTCGCGTCGCCGTTCGAGCCGGGGGAGCGGATGTACCGCACCGGTGACCTGGTGCGCCGCCGCGCCGACGGCGTCCTCGAGTACGTCGGCCGCGCCGACGACCAGGTCAAGATCCGCGGGTTCCGCGTCGAGCCGGGCGAGATCCGGACGGCACTGGGCACGCACCCGGCCGTCACCGAGTCCGCCGTCGTCGTCCGCGAGGACCGGCCCGGCCAGAAGCTCCTGGTGGCCTACGTCGTGGGCGAGCCCGCCGACTTCCGCGCGTACCTCGCCGAGCGGCTGCCGGAACACCTCGTGCCGAGCGCGTTCGTCCTGCTGGACGCGCTGCCGCTGACCCCCAACGGCAAGCTCGACCGCCGTACCCTGCCCGCCCCCGAGTGCACGACCACCAGTCGCGCGCCGCGCACCCCGCGTGAAGAAGTCCTCTGTGGACTCTTTGCCGACGTACTCGGCGTCGAGACGGTCGGCGTCGACGACGGGTTCTTCGCCCTCGGCGGGCATTCGCTGCTCGCCGCCCGGCTCGTCGCCCGCGTCGGCGCGGTGCTCGGGGTCCGGATCGGCGTCGCGGACGTCTTCCGCGCGCCGACCGTCGCCG
The DNA here is from genome assembly GCF_030182635.1 of Amycolatopsis ponsaeliensis. Lineage (NCBI taxonomy): Bacteria > Bacillati > Actinomycetota > Actinomycetes > Pseudonocardiales > Pseudonocardiaceae > Amycolatopsis > Amycolatopsis ponsaeliensis. The sequence goes on along the minus strand of NZ_JAPZLD010000002.1, from coordinate 416,924 downwards.
GGCTGGCCGCGGTGCTCGACACCGCCCGCACCGCCCGCCCGGCCGTCGTGGCCCGGCCGCGCCCGGACGTCCTGCCACTCTCGTCGGCGCAGCGCAGCCTGTGGTTCGTCGAACAGCTCGACCAGGCCGGCGCCACTTACAACGTCCCGCGCGCTCTGCGGCTGACCGGCGACCTCGACGTCGCGGCGCTGCGCCAGGCGTTCGCCGACGTCGTCGAGCGCCACGAGGCGCTGCGGACGGTGTTCCCGGACACCGACGGCGTGCCCCGCCAGGAGATCCGCCCGCTCACCGAGCTGCCGTGGACCGAAGGGACGGTGGACGTCGCCGAGTTCGCGGCACGCGAGTTCGATCTGGCTGCCGACCTGCCGATCCGCGCCGCGCTGATCCGTCAGAGCGACGACGACCACGTCCTGGTGATCGTCACCCACCACATCGCCGGCGACGGCTGGTCCTTCGGCCCGCTGCTGCGTGATCTGTCGGCCGCCTACACCGCCCGCGCGACCGGCGACGCTCCGAAGTGGACGCCGCTGCCGGCGCAGTACGCGGACTACGCGCTGTGGCAACAAGAACTCACCGACGACTCGCTGGACTACTGGGCGGACGCGCTCGCCGGGCTGCCCGACGAGATCTCCCTGCCCTTCGACCACCCGCGCCCGCCGGTCGCCAGCCACCGCGGCGCGACCCTCCCGGTGACCCTCGACGCGGACCTGCACGCCCGGCTCCTGCGGCTTGCCCGCGGCGAGCACGCGACGCTGTTCATGGTGCTGCAGGCCGGGTTCGCGGCGCTGCTGTCCCGGCTCGGCGCCGGGGACGACGTCGCCGTCGGCACTCCGTCGGCGGGCCGGCCCGACGCCGCGCTCGACGACCTCGTCGGCTTCTTCGTCACGACACTGGTGCTGCGCACGGACCTCAGCGGCGACCCGAGCTTCACCGAGCTCGTGCGCCGGGTCCGGGAGAGCTCCCTCAAGGCGTTCGACCACGCCGACGTCCCGTTCGAGCGGGTCGTCGAGCGGCTCAACCCGGCCCGCTCGACCGCGCGGCACCCGCTGTTCCAGGTGATGCTGGCGCTGCAGAACAACGTCGCGGCGAACCTGGCCCTGCCCGGCCTGACCGCGGCGGACGTGCCGGTGACCACCGCGACGGCGAAGTTCGACCTCACCCTCAACCTGGAGGAGACCACCGGCGCCGACGGCACGCCCGCCGGGATCGGCGGCTACCTCGAGTACGCGACCGACCTGGTCGACCCGGGCACCGCGGCCGACCTGGCCGCCCGGTTCGTCCGGCTGCTCACCGCCGCCGTCGCGATGCCGGACGTGACGTTGTCCACAGTGGACCTCCTGTCGGACGTCGAGCGGACCGCCATCGACACCGCCAACAGCGAGACAGCCCGATCGATCCCGGACACCTCGGTGATCGAGCTGTTCGAAGCCCAAGCCGCGGCCACGCCGGACGCGCCCGCGCTGGAGTTCGACGGCACGTCGCTGACCTACGCCGAGCTGAACGCGCGGGCCAACCAGCTCGCCCGCCGCCTGGCCGAGCGTGGCGCCGGGCCGGAGCGGTACGTCGCCCTCGCCCTGCCGCGCGACGAACAGCTGATCATCGCCATGCTCGCCGTGCTCAAGACCGGCGCCGGGTACCTCGCGCTCGACCTGGACTACCCGGCCGACCGCGTCGCGATGATGCTGGAGGACGCCGACCCGGCCCTGGTGCTCACCCGCGAAGAACTCGTCTTCGAGGGGCCGGCCGAGAACCTGGCACACACTGCGTCGCCGGACAGCCCGGCCTACGTGATCTTCACGTCCGGCTCGACCGGCCGCCCCAAGGGCGTCGTCGTCCCGCGCCGGCCGCTGCTGAACTTCCTCCTCGACATGGTCGACCGGTTCGGGATCACTGCCGGCGACCGGCTGCTGGCCGTCACGACCGTCGGGTTCGACATCGCCGGCCTGGAGATCTTCGCGCCGCTGCTGGCTGGGGCGACCGTCGTCCTCGCGAGCCGCGACGCCGTGCGCGACACCCGCGCCCTGGCCGCGCTCGCCGAGGACGGGGTCACGCTCCTGCAGGCCACGCCGAGCCTCTTCCACGCGCTGCTGGCCGAGCCGGTCGACCTCTCGGGCGTGCACGTCCTGGTCGGCGGCGAGGCGCTGCCGGACGACCTGGCCGTCGCGCTGCGGGCGCGGGCCGCGTCGGTGACCAACATGTACGGCCCGACCGAGACGACGATCTGGTCCACCACCGCCCGCGTCGGCGAAGGCGCGCCGACCATCGGCACGCCCATCGCGAACACCCAGGTCCACGTGCTGGACCGCGCGCTGCGGCCGGTCCCGGCGGGCGTGCCGGGTGAGCTGTACATCGCCGGTGACGGCGTCGTGCGCGGCTACCTCGGCCGCCCGGACCTGACTGCGGACCGGTTCGTGGCCTCGCCGTTCGCGCCGGGGGAGCGGATGTACCGCACCGGCGACCTGGTCGCCCGCCGCCGCGACGGCGAGATCCGCTTCCTCGGCCGCGTCGACCACCAGGTCAAGATCCGCGGCTTCCGCATCGAACTGGGCGAGATCGAGGCCGTGCTGGCCACGCACCCGGCCGTCGCGCTGCGCGCGGTCGTCGTCCGCGAGGACCGGCCGGGCGACAAGCGCCTGGTCGCGTACGTCGTGCCCGCGTTACCGGTCGAGATCGAGGACCTGCGCCGGCACCTGGCCGCCGCGCTGCCCGGGTACATGGTGCCGTCGGCGTTCGTGCTGCTCGACGAGCTGCCCCGGACACCGAACGGCAAGCTCGATCGCAAGGCCCTGCCCGCGCCGGCGCTCGAAAGCGGCGCCGGCCGGCTCCCGCGCACCGCACGCGAGCACGCGCTGTGCGAGCTGTTCGCCGAGGTTCTCGGCGTGCCCGAGGTCGGCGTCGACGACGGGTTCTTCGACCTGGGCGGCCACTCGCTGCTGGCCACCCGCCTTGCCGGGCGGATCCGCGCGGTGCTGGGCCTCGACGTCACCGTGCGGGCGCTCTTCGCGCATCCGACTGTCGCCGGGTTGAGCGAAAGTCTGGGTGAGGCCGTCGCGGCTCGCCCGGCCGTCACGCGGCGTTCCCGCCCGGACCGGCTCCCGCTGGCGCCCGGTCAGGAGCGCCTGTGGTTCCTGTCCCGGATGGACAGTGCGGACACCTCGTACCACATGCCGATCGCTTTGCGGCTGCTCGGCGATATCGACGCTTCCGCGCTGGCGGCCGCACTGTCCGATGTGGCCGGAAGGCACGAAGCCCTGCGCACGTACTACGCCGAGGACGAGTCCGGGCCGTACCAGGTGATCCTGGACTCCTTCGAGGTCCCGTTCGAGGCCAGCGCGGGCTCGGTCGCCGACGCCGCGCGTACCCCGTTCGACCTGGCCGCCGCGCCGCCGGTGCGGTCGTGGCTGTTCAGCGAGGGCGACGAGCACGTCCTGCTGGTGCTGACCCACCACATCGCCGGGGACGGCTGGTCGATCCCGGTCCTCCTGCGCGACCTGGCCGACGCCTATGCTGCCCGGCTCGACGGGCGTGCTCCGGAGTGGGAGCCGCTGCCCGTGCAGTACGCGGACTACACGCTGTGGCAACGAGAACTCGACAGCGACCTCGCGTACTGGACGGACGCGCTCGCCGGCCTGCCCGAGGAACTGGCCCTGCCGTACGACCGCGTCCGGCCCGCCATCGCGGACCACACCGGCGGGGCCGCGGCCGTCACGATTCCGGCCGAGCTGCACGCGCGGCTCCTGGAGCTGGCGGCCGGGCAGCGCGCGACCCTGTTCATGGTCCTGCAGGCCGCCCTCGCGACGCTGCTCGCGCGCTTCGGCGCCGGCGACGACGTCCCGATCGGCACCCCCGTCGCCGGCCGGCCCGACCCGGCTCTCGACGACCTCGTCGGGTTCTTCGTGAACACCGTCGTCTTGCGGACCGACGTCAGCGGTGCCCCGGCGTTCACCGAGTTGCTGGACCGCGTCCGCGAAGCCGACCTGAGCGCGTTCGAGCACGACGACGTCCCGTTCGAGCGTCTGGTGGAGGAGCTGAACCCGGCCCGGTCGGCGTCGCGGCACCCGCTGTTCCAGGTGATGCTGGTGCTGCAGCAGGACAACCCGCCCGTCGCACTGTCCGGAGTGGACACCGAGCCGTACGAGGTGACCCGCTCGGTCGCCAAGTTCGACCTCACCGTCGCCTTGGAGGAACACGGCGACGGAATCACCGGTGCGTTCGAGTACGCGACCGCCTTGTTCGACGCCGCCACCGCCGAGCGGCTGGCCGCCGCGTTCGTCCGGCTGCTGGAGCAGATCGCCGACGTGCCCACGACGTCGGTCACGGCGTTCGACGTGCTCACCGCCGACGAGCGTGGCCTCGTGCTGACCGCGGGCAACGCCTTGGCCAGCGTGCCGCTGCCGCAGGACTGCCTGCACACCATCGTCGAACGTCAGGACCCCGACGCCGTCGCGATCCTGTTCGAGGGCGAGTCGCTGACCTACGGCGAGCTGAACGCCCGCGCCAACCGCGTCGCCCACCACCTCCTGGACGACGGTGTTCGCCGCGGCGAGGTGGTCGGCGTCCTGCTGGACCGCGGCTTCGACTTCGTGGCCGCGGTACTCGGGGTGCTCAAGTCCGGTGCCGCGTACACCCTGCTCTACCCGAGCTACCCGGCCGATCGCCTGGCCGCGGTCACCGAGCAGGCCGGCGTGCGGCGGGTCCTGACGGCGCTGCCGGACCACCCGGACACGACGAACCCGGACGTCGAGCTGACCCCGGCCGACCTGGCCTGCGTCATGTTCACCTCGGGCTCGACCGGCGTGCCCAAGGGCGTCGCCACCTCGCACCGCGGCGTTGTCGCGACCATGGGCCAGGGCTACGCCACCTTCGACGCGGACCAGGTGTGGCTCCAGTGCGCCCCGGTGTCGTGGGACGGCTTCGCGCTGCAGCTGTTCGGCGCGCTGCTCTACGGCGGCCGGACGGTCCTGCAGCCCGGCCAGAACCCCGAGCCGGACCGCATCGCGGCGCTGGTCGTCGAGCACGGCGTCACCGTCCTGCACGCTTCGGCCAGCCTCTTCAACTACCTCCTGGATCAAGAACCGCAGGTCTTCACCGTGTTGCGCCGGGCCATGACCGGCGGCGAGCCGGCGTCCGTCGAGCACGTCACGAAGGCGCTGCGCGAGTACCCGGACGTCCAGCTGATCAACGGCTACGGCCCGGCCGAGAGCATGGGCTACACGACGTTCCACTCGATCACGCCGGCGGACCTCGGTGGGGTCGCGATCCCGATCGGCCGGCCGGTGGCGAGCAAGCGCGCCTACGTCCTCGACGCGCACCTCGCCCTGGCCGCGCCCGGTGTCACGGGTGAGCTGTACCTCGCGGGCCACGGCCTCGCCGATGGCTATCGCGGCCTGCCCAGCGCGACCGCCGAGCGGTTCGTGGCGTCACCGTTTATCCCGGGAGAGCGGATGTACCGCACCGGTGACCTCGTCCGGTGGAACGGCGACGGGGTGCTGGAGTACGTCGGCCGCGCCGACGACCAGGTCAAGGTGCGCGGTTTCCGCGTCGAACCCGGCGAGGTCCGGGCGGTGCTGGCCCGCCACGACGGTGTCGAGCAGGCGGCGGTCGTGGTCCGCGACGGACGGCTGATCGGCTACGTCGTCGGCTCGGCCGATCCCGCCGCTTTGCGGGCCTACCTGGCCGACCGGCTGCCGGACTACCTGGTGCCGTCGGCGATCGTGCCGCTGCCCGAGCTGCCCCGGACCGCGAACGGCAAGCTGGACCGCCGCGCGCTGCCCGCGCCGGACTTCGCGGCCGGCTCACGTCGTCGGCCGCGGACTGTGACCGAGAACGTCCTCTGTGGACTCTTCGCCGAGGTGCTCGGGCTTCCCGAGGTGGGCGTGGACGACGGCTTCTTCGACCTGGGCGGGCATTCGCTGCTGGCCGCCCGGCTGATCGGCCGCGTCCGTGCCGTGCTCGGGGTCGAGCTGGGCATCCGGGACCTGTTCCGCACCCCGGCCGTCGCCGGGCTCGCCGAAGTCCTCGGCGACGCCGCCCCAGCCCGGCCGCCGGTGACCCGCCGCGAGCGGCCCGACCGGCTGCCACTGTCGTTCGCGCAGCAGCGGCTGTGGTTCGTCGACCAGGCTGAGGAGGCCAACGCCGGCTACGACGTCCCGCGTGCGCTACGCCTGCGTGGTTCCCTCGACGTGGCCGCGTTGCAGGCCGCTTTGGCCGATCTTGTCGACCGCCACGAGTCGCTGCGCACGGTGTTCCCGTCGCACGAAGGCGAGCCGTGGCAGGAGATCCTGACCACACCTTCGGTGCCCTGGACGCTCACCCAGTCCACTGAGGACTCATTGCCGGACGTGCTCGCGGAAGCCGCGGCGCACGTGTTCGACCTGAGGACCGAGCTGCCGATCCGGGCGCACCTGGTCGAGGTCGCCGCCGACGACCACGTGCTGCTGCTGGTGCTGCACCACATCGCGTCCGACGGCTGGTCGGCCGCGCCGCTGTGGCGCGACCTGGCCACCGCCTACGCGGCCCGTCTCGACGGCGAGGCTCCGGGCTGGAAGCCGTTGCCGGTGCAGTACGCGGACTACACGCTGTGGCAGCGCGAAGTCCTCGACGAACCGGAGATCGCCGGCCAGCTCACGTTCTGGCGCGACGCCCTCGCCGGGGCGCCCGAGGAACTGGCGCTGCCCGCGGACCGGGTCCGCCCGGCCGTGGCGAGCCACCGCGGCGGCTCGGTGGAGTTCACGCTCGGCGCGGACGTCCACGCGGCCCTCGCGGACTTGGCCCGCTCCGGTGGTGCGACGCTGTTCATGGCGCTGCAGGCCGGGTTCGCAGCCCTGCTGTCGCGGCTCGGCGCGGGCGACGACGTCCCGCTGGGCACCGCCGTCGCCGGCCGCGGCGACACCGCCCTCGACGACCTTGCCGGGTTCTTCGTCAACACCCTGGTTCTGCGCACCGACGTCTCCGGGCAGCCGACCTTCCGGCAGCTCCTGGCCCGCGTCCGCGACGCCGGGCTGGCCGCGCTGGCGCACGCCGACGTCCCGTTCGAGCGGGTCGTCGAGGAGCTGAACCCGGCGCGCTCGGCGGCCCGGCACCCGCTGTTCCAGGTGATGCTGGTGCTGCAGAACAACGCCACCGCCCAGCTCGGCCTGCCGGGCCTGGAGACCGAGGGCGTCACGGTCCGCCGCGACGTCGCCAAGTTCGACCTGACCGCGGGCATCGAGGAGAACCACTTCCCGGACGGCGCTCCGGCCGGCCTGACCGGGCAGCTGGAGTACGCCGCCGACCTGTTCGACGCGGCCACCGCCGAGTCGATCGCGGCCCGGTTCGCCCGGTTCCTCACCGCGGCCGTCGCCACTCCGGACGTCCCTCTCGTGGACCTGGACCTGCTGACCGTCGACGAGCGGGCCGCGCTGCTGGCCCAGGGCACGACGACGGTCACCGCTCCGGCGATGCGGCTGCACGAGCTGGTGGAGCGGCAGGCGCACTGGGCACCGGAGGCGACCGCGCTGCTCTTCGAGGGCTCGTCGCTCACCTATGGACAGCTCGACGTCGAGGCCAACCGGCTCGCCCGGCACCTGATCGCCGAGGGTGTCCGCCGGGGCGACCTGGTCGGTGTCCACATCGGACGGTCGCCGCGGCTGGCCGTCGCGCTGCTCGCCGTGCTCAAGGCGGGGGCGGCCTACACCGTGCTGGACACGGACTTCCCGGCCGAACGCCTGGTCGGCGCGCTGCGGCGGACGTCGGCGGCGGTCGTGCTGACAGACGGGCGCGACCTGCCGTGGCGGCGAATCGACGTCGTGGCCGACGCGGCCGCGATCGCCGTCCGCGACGGCGGTGTCCTCGGCCTGCCCGGCAGCCCGGACGACCTCGCCGTCGTCATGTTCACCTCCGGCTCCACCGGCGTCCCGAAGGCGGTCGCGGCCCCGCACCGCGCGGTCGCCGGCACGCTGACCGGCCAGGACTACGCCGGGTTCGGCCCGGACGACGTCTGGCTGCAGTGCGCGCCGGTGTCGTGGGACGCGTTCGGCACGCAGCTGCTCGGGCCGCTCCTGGCCGGCGGCACGGTCGTGCTCCAGCCCGGTCAGCGTCCCGAGCCGGCGCTGATCGAGGACCTGGTCGTGGCGCACGGCGTCACGGTCCTGGACGTCTCCGCGAGCCTGTTCAACTTCCTGGTCGACGAGCACCCGGCGGTGTTCGCGACGGTCCGCCGCGCCATGACCGGCGGTGAAGCGGCCTCGCCCGCGCACCTGGCGAAGGTGCTGCGGTCGTACCCGCACGTCGCGGTGGTCAACGGCTATGGCCCGGCCGAGACGATGGGCTTCAGCACGTTCCACGCGGTCACGGCGGTCGACGGCCCGGTCCCGATCGGGCGGCCGGTCACCGGCAAGCACGCGTACGTCCTCGACGCGCTCTTGCAGCCGGTGCCTGCCGGGGTCGTCGGTGAGCTGTACCTGGCTGGTGTGGGCACTGCTCATGGCTACCTCGGGCAGCCGGGGCTTTCCGCGGAGCGGTTCGTGGCCTCGCCGTTCGCGGCGGGGGAGCGGATGTACCGCACCGGCGACCTCGCCCGGTGGAACGCTCTCGGCGTTCTCGAGTACGCCGGCCGGGCGGACGACCAGGTCAAGATCCGTGGCTTCCGCGTCGAGCCCGGGGAAGTGCAGGCTGTTTTGGCCGGGTTCGAGGGGGTCGCGCAGGCCGCCGTGGTCGTTCGTGACGGGCTGCTGGTCGCCTATGTCGTCGGCACCGCGGACCCCGCGGTACTGGCCGACCACGCTGCCGCGCGGCTGCCGGAGTACCTGGTGCCGTCGGTGATCGTGCCTCTCGAAGAGCTGCCGCGGACCGCGAACGGCAAGCTGGATCGTGCGGCATTGCCCGCGCCGCAGCGGGTCGTCGCCGGGCACGTCGCGCCACGAAACCCGGTGGAGAGCGCGCTGGCCGCGATCTGGGCCGACGTGCTCGGGGTGCCCGAGCCGGGAGTGGAGGACAACTTCTTCGCGCTGGGCGGTCACTCGTTGCTGGCGGCGAAGGTGACCGGCCGGATGCGCACGGAGTTCGGTGTGCGGCTGGGGGTGCGGGCGCTGTTCGAGGCCCCGACGATCGCGGCGCTGGCCCGGCTCGTGCCGGGAGCGTCCACTGCGGACTTCGAGCCGATCCCGGTACGTGACCGGAACGCGCGCACCCCGCTTTCGCCGGTGCAGCGCGGACTTTGGTTCGCCGAGCGGCTCGCGCCGGGCTCCGCGGAGTACCTGGTGCCGCTGGCGTTGCGGATCGGCGGGGACCTCGATGTGGCGGCACTGACCGGCGCGCTGTCGGCCGTGGTGGCGCGGCACGAGGTGCTGCGCAGCCGGTTCGTGGAGCAGGACGGCGAGCCGGTGCAGGTGGTGGACCCGGTGCGCCCGGTCCCGCTCCCGGTCACCGAGGTCAGCGACATCGAGGCCTTCGTGCGCTCCCAAGTGGACATTCCGATCGACCTCGAGCACGGCCCCGTCTTCCGTGCGGCGCTGGCGGTCGTGAGTGGCAATCAGGGTTCTAACCCTGATTGCCACTCACGACCCCTGCCGCGCACCGACCACGTCCTCGTCCTGGTCCTGCACCACATCGTCGCCGACGGGTGGTCCATGGGCGTCCTCGCCGGCGAACTCCGGGACCACTACGCCGGGATCCGCCCCGCGGCCCTGCCGGTGCAGTTCGGCGACGTTGCCGCGTGGCAGGCGAACACCTCCGACGAAGCCGGGCTCGCCTTCTGGCGCCGAGCCCTCGACGGCATGCCTCACGTCGCCGAGCTGCCTGCCGATCGGCCGCGCCCGCTCACCCGGGACATCGCCGGGGCCAAGACCCCGGTGCACGTGCCCGCGACAACAGTCGGCAAGCTGGCGGCGCTGGGCGCCGAGCACGGCGCGAGTCTCTTCATGACCGTGCTCGCCGCCTTCGAAGTCCTGATCGGCCGCTACACCGCCATGCGGGACTTCGCCATCGGCACCCCCGTGTCCGGCCGCAGCCACCCGCAGACCGAGGCCCTGGTCGGCCACTTCGTCAACATGGTGCCACTGCGCGCCGACCTGACCGGCGACCCGGCGTTCACCGAACTCCTGCGACGGGTCCGCGCCGGCACCCTCGCCGCGTTCGACCACGACGACGTCCCCTTCGACCGGATCGTCGAACTTCTCCGCCCCCAACGCGACCTCACCCGCACCCCGCTGGTGCAGATCGTGTTCGCCCTGCAGAACAACGAGAAGGCCGGCTGGGCGCTGCCCGGCCTGGCCGTCGAGCAGCTCGCCGTCGACACCCGCGTCAGCAAGTTCGACCTCGAACTCGCCCTCGCCCAAGACCCCGACGGCGCCCTGACCGGCATCTTCGAGTACCCGACCGCACTGTTCGACGCCACCACGATCGAGCGCCTGGCCGGCCACTTCACGACACTGCTCGAAAGGATCGCCGACGCTCCCGAGACCCCGGTCGGCGAGCTGGACCTGCTCAGCGAGACCGAGCGCGCCCACCTCGTCCAGGGCGTCAACGACACCGAAGTCGCCTACGACGAGAGCGTCTGCCTGCACCACCTCATCGCCGGACAAGCAGCGAAAACCCCGCACGCGACCGCCGTCGAATACGAAGACGACCACCTCGACTACGCCGAGCTGGAACGCCGCGCCGGAGTCCTCGCCGCGCGGTTGCGCGAACACGGCGTAGCCCCGGACGTCCCGGTCGGCCTGCGGATGGACCGCTCGATCGACCTGATCGTCGGCCTCGTCGCGATCCTCAAGGCCGGCGGCGCGTTCGTCCCGATCGAGACCGACGCACCCGACACCCGGGTCCTCGGCATCCTCGGCGACGCCGGCTCGCCCGTCTGCCTGGTCAACGTGGGCGCGAAGACACCGGTCACCAGCGGAGTCGTCTTCCTCGAAGTGTCCGATTTGGACGGAGCAGCTCCGGCGCCCGAAGACACCACTCACCCCGACAACCTCGTCTCGATCTACTACACCTCGGGCTCCACCGGGAAGCCGAAGGGCGTCGCGAGCACCCACCGCGGCTGGGTCAACCGCCTGCGCTGGCACCAGGACACCTACCGGCTCCAGCCGGGCGAAGGCGTCCTGCAGAAGACGACGCTGGTCTTCGACGACGCGGCCATCGAATGCCTGTGGCCGCTCATCGTCGGCGGGCGCGTCGCGCTGATCCCGCCGGGCCTGCACCGCGACCCGGCCGCGATCCTCGAAGGTGCGATCCGGCACCGGGTCGCCAACCTGCAGTTCGTGCCGAGCATGCTGACGCTGTTCCTGGAGCAGCTGACCCCGGCCGACCAGGCCGCGCTCAAGACGGTGCGCAACGTCATCACCAGCGGCGAAGCGCTGCAACCGGAACTGCTGAAGCTGTTCTTCGACCGGCTGGGCGAGACCGCCACCCTGCACAACCAGTGGGGCGCCACCGAAGTGTCGATCGACTCGACCATGCGCGAGTGCCTCGGCTCCGACCTCGACGGCGCGGGCTCGGTGAGCGTCGGCTCGCCGATCGCCAACAACCAGATCCACGTCCTCGACGAGCACTTCCGGCCGGTCCCGGTCGGCGTCCCCGGTGACCTGTTCATCGGCGGCGTCGGCCTCGCCCGGGGCTACTTCGGCAACCCGGGCAAGACGGCGGCGGCGTTCCTGGCCAGCCCGTTCCACCCCGGCGAACGCCTCTACCGCACCGGCGACCGCGGCCTGCGCACCCCCGACGGCGCGCTGACCTTCCTCGGCCGCCAGGACTCGCAGGTCAAGATCCGCGGCATCCGCGTCGAACCCGGCGAGGTCGAGCAGGTCCTCCTGGAACTGCCCGGGGTGCGTGAAGCCGCGGTGACGGTCTGGCAGCCGTCGCCCGGGGACAAGCGCCTCGCCGGGTACGTCACCGCGCAGGCCGGCGTCACGCTCACCGAGGCCGGGATCCGCGAGCAGCTGCGCGAACGGCTGCCCGGGTACCTCGTGCCGACGGCGCTGAGCGTGCTGCCCGAGTTCCCGACCACGACCAGCGGCAAGATCGACCGCAAGGTGCTGCCCGCCCCGGCCGCGGCCGGGGCCGAGTACCGCGCTCCGGAAGGCCCGGTCGCGGAGCTGGTCGCCGAGGTGCTGCAAAGCGTCCTCGGAGTCGAACGCGTCGGCGCGGACGACAACTTCTTCGACTTGGGCGGGCACTCCCTGCTGGGCGTCCGGGTGGTCGCCGAGCTGCGCAAGCGGCTTTCGGCGGACATCCCGATCCGGCTGATCTTCGACTCGCCCACGGTCGCGGAGCTCGCCGACGCCGTCGCCCGCGCCACCCGCCGCGAGTTCCAGGCCATCCCCAAACGACCCGACGGCCCGGCGCCCCTCGCGGGCGTCCAGGTCGGCATGTGGCTGGCGGATCGGATGGCGCCGTCGAGCGCGGAATACCTGGTGCCCAACGCGGTCCGCCTGCGCGGCACCCTGGACGTCGACGCGCTGGCCGCCGCCCTCACGAAACTGGTCGAGCGGCACGAGATCCTGCGGACCCGGTTCGTGGAAATCGACGGTGAGCCGAGGCAGGTCGTCGACCAGGCCGGGCCGGTCCCGTTGCCGGTCACCGAGATCGACGCGATCCCGCCGTTCCTGGAAGCATGGCCCATCGACCTCGCCACGGGCCCGGTGTTCGCCGCGGCTCTCGGACGGCTCGCCGCGGACGACCACGTCCTGGTCCTCTCGGCCCACCACATCGTCCTCGACGGCTGGTCCGAAGGCCTCCTCGCCGAGGAGCTGCGCGACCTCTACGCGGGTGCCGACCTGCCGCCGCTGCCGGTGCAGTACGCCGACGTCGCGGCCTGGTCCCAGCCCACCGAAGCGGACGTCGAGTTCTGGCGGACGCAGCTGTCCGGGGTCCCGCAAGTCGTGCAGCTGCCGGCCGACCGGCCCCGGCCGCCGGTGCGGGACCCGCGAGGCGCGCGGTACGAGTTCAGCGTGCCCGCCGAGCTGGCCACCCGGCTCGGCGAGCTGGGCGCGGAAGCCCGCGCCAGCCTGTTCATGACGCTGCTGGCCGGGTTCCAGGTCCTCGTCTCCCGGCACACCGGGCTGCGCGAGTTCGCGGTGGGCAGCCCGGTCGCCGGCCGGGACCACCCGGACACCGAGCGGCTGATCGGCCAGTTCGTCAACACGCTCGCCCTGCGCGCGGACCTGACCGGCTCGCCCGGCTTCACCGAGGTGCTGGAGCGCGTCCGCGAGACGGCGTTGAACTCCTTCAGCCACCAGGAAGTGCCGTTCGACCGGGTCGTCGCCGAGCTGCGCCCCGACCGCGACCCGAGCCGGAACCCCTTGGTGCAGCTGATGTTCGCGCTGCAGACGGTGTCCGAGGGCGGCTGGGAACTCGGTGATCTCGACTGCGAGCCCCTGGGCATCGAGACGGGCGCCGCCAAGTTCGACCTCGCCATGGTGCTGCGCGAGCAGCCCTCCGGCGCGGTCGACGGCGTCCTCGAATACCCGGTCGCGCTGTTCGACGAGGACACGGTCGCCGGGTTCGCCGAGCGGTACGTCCGGCTCCTGGCCGGGTTCGCCGCCGACCCGCAGCGTCCCGTGGACCGCGTCCCGATGCTCGACGCGGCCGAGGTCACCCCGCTCGGCGAACACGCCCCCGGCGGGACGTTCGCGGGGCTGATCGAAGCCCAGGCACGGCGAACCCCGGACGCCCCGGCCGTCGTGGCCGGTGCGGACTCGCTGACCTACGCCGAACTGGGCGCGGCGGCCAACCGCGTGGCGCGGGTCCTGCAGAGCCGGGGCGCCGGCCCGGAGAAGGTCGTCGCGCTGCTGCTGCCGCGTTCGGCAGACCTGGTCGTGGCCCAGCTGGCCGTGGTCAAGACCGGGGCGGCGTTCCTCCCGATCGACCCGAGCTACCCGGAAGAGCGCATCCGCTACATGCTCGACGACGCGAACCCGGTGCTCACGCTGCGGGACCTGCCGGTGTCCACAATGGACGACAGTCCGCTGGGTGTCGAGGTCGAGCCGGAGAACGCGGCGTACGTGATCTACACGTCGGGCTCCACCGGACGGCCGAAGGGCGTCGTCGTCAGCCACGCCGGCCTCGGCACGCTGGTGGCCAACACCATCGCCGCCTACCAGGTCGGCCCCGGCGACCGCGTGCTGCAGTACGTCTCGCCGAGCTTCGACGCGTCGATCCTGGAGCTGTGCGCGTCCCTGATGACCGGCGCCGCACTCGTCGTGACCCCGCCGGGACCGCTCCTGGGTGACCAACTGCGGGACGTCCTCGCCGAAGGGCGCGTGACGCACGCGCTGATCCCGCCCGCGGCACTGGCCACCGTCGAGGACCCGGACCTGCCGGACTTCCGGACGGTCGTGGTCGGCGGCGACGTCTGCCCGCCGGAGCTGGTCGCGAAGTGGGCGCCGGGCCGCCGGATGCTCAACATGTACGGCCCGACCGAAGCCACGGTCGTGTCCACGGTGAGTGAACCGCTGGTGCCGGGCGTGCAGGTGACCATCGGCCGCGCGCTGCGCCACACGCGGGCGTACGTCCTGGACGACCGGCTCCAGCCGGTGCCGTCAGGCGTGGCGGGCGAGCTGTACGTCGCCAGTCCCGGCCTGGCCCGCGGCTACCTCGGGCGTCCCGGACTGACGGCCACGAGGTTCGTCGCGAACCCGGCGGGCGGCCGGATGTACCGCACCGGCGACCTCGTCCGGCGCACCCGGGCCGGGGACCTGGAGTTCCTCGGCCGGACCGACGACCAGGTCAAGATCCGCGGCTTCCGCATCGAACTCGGCGAAGTCGAGTCCGCGCTGCGGGCCCACCCGGCGCTCACCGCGGCGGTCGTGCTCGCCAAACCGGACCCCGCCGGGCAGAAACGCCTGGTCGCCTACGTCGCCGGTGACGTCACGGCCGCGGACCTGCGTGCCTTCCTCGGGCAGCGGCTGCCGGAGCACCTGGTGCCGAGCGCGTTCGTCGTGCTCGACGCGCTGCCGGTCAACGCCAGCGGCAAGCTCGACCGCGCCGCACTGCCCGAACCGGCCGAGGAGACGGCGGACTACGTCGCTCCCAGCAGCCCCGAGGAGCAGCTGATCGCCGACGTCTGGGCCGAGGTCCTTGGCGTGCCCCGCGTCGGGCTCGGCGACGACTTCTTCGCACTGGGCGGGCATTCCGTGCTCGCCGCCAAGGTCCGCATGCGGCTGCAGGCCGCCTTCGGCGTGGACCTGCCCCTGCCCGTGCTGTTCCAGACCACCACGGTCGCCGCGCTCGCCGCCGTGGTCCACACCGAGATCGAGGCCGAGCTCGCCGGCATGTCCGAGCAGGAGCTCCTCGACTCCCTCACCGAGGAGGCCAGCGCATGACCACGTTCGACACCCGCCCGGAGGCCGACGCCGAACGGGCGGCCCGGCTCCGGGCCGCGGTGCTCGCGAAGCGGCTGCGCGGCCGGGCCACCGCGCCGGTCCGCACCTTCGGCCGCGCCGACCGCGACATCCCGCTGCCGCTCTCGGCCGGCCAGCAGCGGTTGTGGTTCCTCGACCGCCTCGACCCGGACAGCGCCGAGTACGCCGTGCCGCTCCTGCTCCGCCTGGACGGCGCCCTCGACATCGATGCCCTCCAGCACGCCCTCGACGAACTGGTGGCGCGGCACGAGATCCTGCGCACCACCTACGTCGCCGAGGACAACAAGCCGCGTCAGGTCATCGGTGCCCCGGCCCCGGTCGAGCTGCCGGTGCTCGACGGCGATCTGGACGTCGTGCTGGCGGACTACGTCAGCCGTCCGTTCGACCTCGCGGCCGGCCCGGTGTTCCGGGCGCTGCTGATCCGCGAGGCACCTGAGCGGCACGTGCTGGCGCTCAACGTCCACCACATCGCCTGCGACGGCTGGTCGCTGCCGATCCTCCTGGAAGACCTGCGCAAGCTCTACACCGGCGCCGAACCGCCCCCGATCGAACTGTCCTATGCGGACTTCGCGGTTTGGGAACAGTCCCGGGTGGACGCCCACGACGCCGATCTCGCGTACTGGAAGGACCGGCTCGGCGGGCTGGAAACCCTGGAGCTGCCCGCGGACCGCCCGCGGCCGGCCCAGCGCGACCACCACGGCGCGTCGGCCCGCTTCACCATCCCGGCTTCCGCCGCCGAGGCGGTACTGAATCAGGGAAAGAGCACGGGTGCGACGCCGTTCGTGACGTTGCTCGCCGCCGCGTACGTCGTGCTCGGACGGCACACCGGCCGCCAGGACATCGCCGTCGGCACCCCGGTCGCCGGGCGCGGCCGGGCCGAGCTGGAGCACATGGTCGGGTTCTTCGTGAACACCGTCGTCGCTCGCGGCGACCTGTCCGGCGACCCCGACTTCGTCGCCCTCGCCGACCGCGTCCGCGTAGCCCGACTGGCCGACCAGGCCCACGAAGACCTGCCCTTCGAGCGTCTGGTCCAGGAGCTGTCCCCGGAACGCGACCTCGCGCACACCCCGGTCGTCCAGGTGATGTTCGCGGTCTACGACGCTTCCGAAGGTGAAGGCGCGCTGGGTGACCTCGCGGTGTCGAGCGTGGACCTGCCCTCGTCGACGGCGAAGTTCGACCTGATGATCTCCTTCGTCCGCCAGGCCGACGGGTCCGTGGAAGGCGTCCTCGAGTACGCGACCGCGCTCTTCGACCAGGCCCGGATGGACCGCATGGGCGAGCACTTCGTCCGGCTCTTCACCGAGCTGGCCGCCAAGCCCGGCGTCCGGCTGTCCGAAGTGGACGTCCTCGGCGCTGACGAGCGGAAGCTGCTCCTCGAAACCTGGAACGCCACCGCCGAGCCCTACCTGCGCGGCACGCTGCACGGCCGGATCGCCGAGCAGGCCGCGTCGAACCCGGACGCGATCGCCGTCCGCTGCGGCGGCGCCGAGCTGACCTACGCCGACCTGGAAACCCGTGCGACCCGGCTGGCCCAGCGGCTGCGGGCGCACGGCGTCGGCGTCGAGACCCCGGTCGGCGTGCTGTGCGAACGCGGCCCGTTGCTGCTGCCGGTCCTGCTCGCCATCCTCAAGACCGGCGGCCACTACATCCCCCTGGACCCGGCGTATCCGCAGGACCGCAAGGAGTACATGCTCCGCCAGGCCGGCGCCCGCGTGCTCGTCACCACGCGCCGCTACGCGAACGAGAATCTCGGCGACGTCTTGGTCTTCGCCGACGAGCCGGTCGCCGACGACCCGGTGCCGTGGGCCGACCCGGTCGTCGACCCGGAGGACCTCGCCTACGTCATCTACACCTCCGGCTCCACCGGCCGTCCCAAGGGCGTGATGATCAGCCACCGCGGCGTGCTCCACTACCTGGACTGGTGCCGCCAGGCCTACCGCGCCGACGAGGGCGACGGCGCCCCGGTGCACTCCTCGCTCGCCTTCGACCTCACCGTCACCGGGCTGTTCCTGCCGCTGCTGTGCGGCACGACCGTGACGCTGGTGCCGGAGGACGAGCACCCGGTGGCGGGCCTCGCCGACGTGCTGTCGAGCGGCCGGAAGTTCAGCTTCGTCAAGCTCACGCCGGCCCACCTCGAGCCGCTGCGCCGGTGTCTCGCCCCCGAGGCGGCGGCCGCGGCCGCGCACTTGGTCGTCGGCGGCGAGCAGCTCACCGCCGAGGCTCTGGAGTTCTGGCGCGAGAACGCACCCGAAGTCGTGGTGGCCAACGAGTACGGCCACACCGAGACGTCGGTGGCCAACGTGATCAACCTGCTGCCCGCCGC
The DNA here is from genome assembly GCF_030182635.1 of Amycolatopsis ponsaeliensis. Taxonomy (NCBI): domain Bacteria; kingdom Bacillati; phylum Actinomycetota; class Actinomycetes; order Pseudonocardiales; family Pseudonocardiaceae; genus Amycolatopsis; species Amycolatopsis ponsaeliensis. The sequence goes on along the minus strand of NZ_JAPZLD010000002.1, from coordinate 399,263 downwards.
CGAGTGCGTGACCACACCGATTTCCGTCGGGCGGCCGATCTGGAACACCGAGGTCTACCTCCTCGACGAGCACCTGCGCCCGGTCCCGGTCGGCGTCACCGGCGAGCTGTACGCGGGCGGCGCGGGTGTCGCGCGCGGCTTCGCCGGCAACCCGGGCCTGACCGCGGCCAAGTACGTGGCCAACCCGTTCGGACCCGGACGGCTCTACCGCAGCGGTGACCTGGCCCGGTACCTGCCGGACGGCCGGCTGGAGTTCGTCGGCCGCACCGACCACCAGGTCAAGGTGCGCGGCTACCGCATCGAGCTGGGCGAGATCGAGGCCGCGCTCGTCGGCGGCCCCGGCGTCACCGAAGCGGTCGCCGTGGTCCGCGACGGCGCGCTCGCCGGGTACGTCGCACCGTCCACTGTGGACTCGGAAGCACTGCGGGCGCACCTGTCCGAGCGGCTGCCGGAGTACATGGTCCCGTCGACCCTGACCACTTTGGCCACTCTGCCGCTGACGTCGAACGGCAAGATCGACCGCGTCGCGCTGCCCGCCCCGGACGCCACTCCGGTCGCGACGTCCGGCGTCCTCCCGCGCGACGAGCTGGAGATGGCCCTGGCCAAGCTCTGGGAAGACCTGCTCGGCCGCCGCGTCGGCGTCACCGACGGCTTCTTCGACGTCGGCGGCCACTCGCTGCTGGCCGTGGTGCTGGTCGACCGGATCAAGGCCGAGCTGGGCGCGACCGTCGGGCTGGCCGAGGTCTTCCGCGCGCCGACGATCCGCGCGCTGGCCGACCACCTCCGCGCCGGGGAGAGCGGCGGGGGACTGGTCGTCCCGCTCTCCCCGGGCCGCGCGGGCGTCGCCCCGCTGTTCCTGTTGCCGCCGACCGCCGGGAGCCCGTTCCCGTACCTGCAGCTCGTGGCCGAACTCGACCCGGCGCTGCCGGTGTTCGGCCTGCAGGCCCCCGGGTTCGCGCCCGGCGAAGACCCGGTGCACACCATCGAAGAGCTGGCCGCGGCGTTCATCGCCGACCTGCTGCCGGTCGCCGGGGACCGGCCCATCCGGCTGGCCGGCTGGTCGCAGGGCGGGTCGGTGGCGTTCGAAATGGCCGCCCAGCTGGAAAAGGCCGGCCGCGCGGTCGAGCACCTGTGCGTCATCGACGCGACCGTCCTCGGCGTCGACGACTACGGCAACCCGCTCCCGGAGGTCGACACCAGCGACCCCCTGGCGTGGTTCGGCGAAGCGGTGCTGAAGCTGGAACCGGGCGTCGACACGCTCGACGAAATGCTCGCCGAGGCCCGTGACCGTGGCATGGTCTCGGAAGTCGCGGGCAACGCCGTCGTCGAGCAGATGGCCCGCGTCTACCTCGCCGGCAAGGACGCGGTCGAGGCCTACCGCTGCCGCGCCGTCGTCGACGCGGGCATCCACCTCATCACCTCTACCGGCTCCCACCCGGTGAAGGGCCGCCCGGAGGTGCGGCCGGAGAGCTGGCGCGCCCGCACGCGCGGCGAGCTCACGGTGACGCCGGTGCCGGGACACCACTGGGACATGGTCGAACCGCCGCACGTGGCGGAGCTGGCCCGGGCCGTGCTGGCCGGGCTCGCCGTGACCGCCGACGAGTGAAGGAGAACGCCATGACCGAAGACCTCGCGGTCGCCGCACCGGCCCCCGCCACCGTCACCGACCCGCGCGCGGGCAGCTTCCGCGTCGACGCCCACCACGGCGAGATCCTGCAAGGAGTCTTCGTCACCGATGGCCGGCTCCGCCGCGGCTTGGTGACGCTGCCGTGCCCGCTGTACAGCACCCGTGCCACGTTCCTGCCCACCGACGACGAGGGCACGACCGTGCGTCCCGCGTGGCGCACCAAGGCGCGCCGTGCCGCCGACCTGACCTTGGCCCGGCTCGGGCACCCGGTCCCGGGCGGCCTGCTCGACATCACCAGCGACATCCCGCTCTGCCGGGGGTTCGGCTCCTCGACCGCGGACGTGACGTCGGCGATCGGCGCGGTCCTCGCCGCGACCGGCCGCCGGCTCTCGCCCGCCGAGGTCGGCGCGCTGGCCGTCGAGGCCGAAACCGCGTCCGACTCGCTGATGTACGGCGGCCGGGCCGTGGTCTTCGCCCACCGCGAAGGCGAGCCCATCGAAGACCTGGGCGAGCTGATGCCGTTGGCCGTGCTGGGGTTCGGCACCAGCCCGGGCGGGCGTGGCGTCGACACCCTGAAGCTGCCGCCCGCGCGCTACACGTCGTGGGAGATCGAGGCGTTCCGGCCGTTGCGCGGCCTGCTGCGCCGGGCCGTGCGCGACGGCGACGCGGGCCTGCTCGGCCGCGTCGCCACCGCCAGCACCCTGCTCAACCAGCGTCACCTGCCCATTCCCGGGCTGGACGACGTGCTCGCCGCCGCCCGCGCGGCCGAGGCCACCGGTGTCCAGGTGGCCCACAGCGGCGACGTCGCCGGCCTGCTGTTCGACGCGCGCGACCCCGAAACCCCGGCCCGGCTGGAGTTCGCCGCCGCGCGGCTGGCCGCCCTGGGCGTGACCGAGACCTGGCAGTTCGAAACCGAGAGGTGAGTCCGATGACCCTTGCCGCACCCGTCAGCCGGTCCGTCGTGGAGGCGACCGAGCTGCCCCGGATCATCCGGATCCGGCCCAACTTCCACGTCGCAGCCTTCGGCCTGATGAAGCTGCTGCCCGCCCGGTTCATGCTCGACCGCGCCGAAGAACGCGGTGAAGTCGGTCCCGGCACGACCGTGCTCGAGACGTCGTCGGGCACCTTCGGCCTCGGCCTCGCGATGGTCTGCCGGCTGCGCGGCTACCCGCTCACGATCGTCGGCGACCCGGCCATCGACGCGCCGTTGAAGCGCCGGCTCGAGCACCTCGGCGCCCGCGTCGAGATCTGCCCGAAGCCCAGCCCGGTCGGCGGGTTCCAGCGCGCCCGGCTCGACCGGCTGGAGGAGCTGCGCGCGGAGTACCCGAACCACTGGGTACCGGGCCAGTACAGCAATCCCGACAACCCGCGGTCGTACGCGCTGGTGGCCGAGCAGCTCGCCGAGACGATCGGCGTGCCCGACTGCCTGGTCGGCGCGGTCGGCTCCGGCGGTTCGACGTCGGGCACGAGCTCGTTCCTGCGGATGCTCGTGCCGGACCTGACGCTCATCGGCGTCGACACCCAGCGCAGCGCCATCTTCGGCCAGCCCGACGGGCCGCGCGTGCTGCGCGGGCTCGGCAACAGCCTGGTACCGGCCAACGTCGACCACACCGGCTACGACCAGGTGCACTGGATCGGCGCGGCCGAGGCGTTCGCCGCGACGCGGGACCTGTACGCGCGACACTGCCTGTTCATGGGCCCGACCAGCGGCGCGTCGTTCAAGGTCGCCGACTGGTTCTCGCGCCGCAACCCGGACGCGACGGTCGTCGCGCTGCTGCCGGACGAGGGCTACCGCTACCAGGACACGGTCTACTCCGACGAGTGGCTGCGCGCGCAGGGGCTGGCCCACGCGGGGGCGGCCGAGCCGTACGAGGTCGTCGCGCCCACCGAGCCGGGCGGTTCGTGGACGTGGCTGAACTGGGGCCGGCGCTCGCTGGCCGACGCGTCGTGAACGGCACGCTGCTGCTCGTCGAGAGCAACACCACCGGCACCGGACGGCTGTTCGCGCGGCAGGCCCGTTCGCTCGGGTTCGAGCCGGTGCTGGCCGCGGCCGACCCGTCGCGGTACCCGTACGCGGCCGAGGACGGCATCCGCGTCGTCCAGTGCGATACGTCCGACGCCTGCGCGGTATTGGCCGCGGAGATCGGTGAACCCGCCGGGGTGACGAGCAGCTCGGAGTACTTCATCCCGGTCGCCGCCCGGATCGCGGCGAAGCTGGGCCTGCCCGGGCCGGATCCCCTGGCCGTGACGGAGTGCCGCAACAAGGCACACCAGCGGACGGTGCTCGGGGCTCCGTGCACGGTGGCGACTTCGGTGGCCGCGGCGGTCGCGGCGGCGGTCGAGTTCCCAGTGGTGCTCAAGCCGGCCGAGGGGTCGGGGAGCGTCGGCGTGCTGCGCTGCGAGACGCCCGACGCGGTCGCGTCCCAGGCGGCGGCGCTGCTTTCGGTGACGCACAACGAACGCGGGCTGCCGGTGCCTGCGCAGGTGCTGGTGGAGCCGTACGCGAGCGGGCCGGAGTACTCGGTCGAGCTGTTCGGCGACGTCGTCGTGGCGGTGGTGCGCAAGCACCTGGGACCGGCGCCGTTCTTCGTCGAGGTCGGCCACGACGTCCCGGCCGCGCTGCCCCCGGCGGACGAGACGGCCCTGATCGACACGGCCCGGGCGGCGGTGACCGCGCTGGGCCTCGGCTTCGGCGCGGCCCACGTCGAGATCCGCCTGACCCCGGACGGGCCGCGGCTGATGGAGGTCAACCCGCGCCCGGCGGGCGGCATGATCCCGGAGCTGGTCCGCGCGGCGACGGGCGTCGACCTGGTGGCGGCGCAGGTGGCGGCGGTCCTGGGGCTGCCGCCGGACCTGCGGGCTTCCCGCCGGGCGTGCGCCTCGCTGCGCTTCCTCACCGCGACCGCGACATCGGTGCTGTCGCCCGGGGACGCCGTGGCGAAGGCAGGCACCGTACCGGGCGTCGTGGAGGCGCGGCTGTACCGGCCGGCCGGCACGGTGGTCCGCCCGGCGCGCGACTACCGCGACCGCGCCGGGCACGTCCTGGCCGTGGCGGACCGGCCCCGCGGCGGCCGCGCGGCCGCGGTCGCCGGACTGGACCGGTTGCGCGCGGCTTTGGTTCCCGCGCCGAGAGGAGAAGCCCGATGACCGCCTCCGGCGTCTTGAATGAGTCATTCAGGACCTCCGAAGACCTGAATGACTCATTCAAGACCACTGGGTCGCGACACCGGAGGGCCCGATGAGCCTGCGGTTCCTCATCACCACGGTGGCCCAGACCGCCGCCGCCCGCCCGCCGGGTGCCTTGAATGACTCATTCAGGTCACCGGTGGTCCTGAATGAGTCATTCAAGACCACCGGGCCCGCAGCACCCCACCCGGACACCCCGGAAGGAGCACCTCGATGACCATCGCCCCAGGCGGAACCGGCCGGCTCACCAGCCCCATCTCCGCCGCGGCCCGGGAGATCCTCTTCGACCGCGACACCGCCCCCGCGCCCGACCCGGTCGCCGCCGAGCTCGGGCTGATCAGCCAGGTCGACCGCGCCCACGTCGTCATGCTCGCCGAACGCGGCATCGTCGACCGCGCCCGCGCCGGCGAACTCCTCCACGGCATCGAAAGCCTGAGAAAACAAGGCTTCGCGCCGCTGCACGACGTCCCCGCACCGCGCGGCCGCTACCTCGCCTACGAGTCCCACCTCATCGACACCCTCGGCGCCGAGGTCGGCGGGATCCTCCACAGTGGACGCTCGCGCAACGACCTCAACGCCACCGTCGTCCGGCTGCGGCTGCGCGAACCGCACGAACGCCTGCTCGCCGAGTCCGACGCCCTCGGCCGCGCCCTGCTCGACCGGGCCCGGCGCTGGGCCGGCGTCACCATGCCCGCCTACACCCACCACCAGCCCGCCGTCCCGATCACCTACGGCCACTACCTCGCCGGCGTGGCGAGTGCGCTCGTCCGCGACGTCGAAGGCGTCTGGCAGGCGGGCGCGGAGATCGACCAGAACCCGCTCGGCGCGGGCGCGGTCGGTGGCACGTCGCTGCCGGTCGACCAGCACCGCACCACCGCGCTGCTCGGCTTCGCCACCCCGATCCCGAACTCGCTGCACGCCGTCGCGTCGCGGGACCTGGTGCTGCGCCAGCTCTCCGCGGCCACCGTCCTCGGTGTCCTGCTCTGCCGCGTCTCGCACGACCTGCAGGCGTGGACCAGCGCCGAGGCCGGGCTGCTGCGGCTGGCCGACGACGTCGTCGGGTCCAGCTCGATGATGCCGCAGAAGCGCAACCCGTTCCTGCTCGAACACGTCCAGGGCCGGGCGCTGGCCCCGCTCGGCGCGTTCACCGCGTCGGCGAGCGCGATGGCCACCGCCCGCTTCACCAACGCCATCGCGGTCGGCACCGAAGCCGTCGCCCCGGCGTGGTCGGCGCTCGAAGCCGCGACCGACGCCGTCGTCCTGCTGCGGCTCGTCGTCGAGGGCGCCGAGCCGGTGCCGGAGCGGATGTACGAACGGGCCGTCGACGGCCAGACCGCGGCGACCCACCTGGCCGAACGGCTCGTCGACGCCGGCGTCCCGTTCCGGCAGGCCCACCACGAAGTCGGCGCCATCGCCAAGGAAGCCCTCGCCGCCGGGGTGCCGCTGCACGACGTCGCCCGCGTCCGGCTGGCCGGGCAGCCCGAGCACGTCCTCGCCGCGCTCGACCCGGCCGAGGTCGCCCAGCACGCTGCCCACGGCGGCGGCCCGGCGCGGGAGTCCGTGCTCGCCGCCGTCACCGAAGCCGAAGCCGGGTTCGCCCGGATCCGCGCCGCCGCGGAGGAACGCCGCTGGCGCTGGAGCCAGGCCGAAATCGGCCTCGACGACGCCGTCCGAACCCTCACCCACTGACCTCTGAGGAGCCTGTTGTGACCACTTTCGCCGACGACCTCGCGACCCTCCGCCCGGAGCCCGCGTCCCCCCAGGACACCTACGTCGAGCTGCGCAGCGACACCTTCACCCTGCCGACCCCCACGATGCTCGAAGCCGCCGCGCGCGCCCCGCTCGGCGACGACGTCTACGGCGAGGACCCGACCGTGGACCGGCTGGAGCAGCTCGCCGCCGAACTGCTCGGCAAGCAGGCCGGCTGCCTGATGCCCAGCGGCACCATGGCGAACCTGACCGCGCTGCTCGCGCACTGCCCGCGCGGCGGCAAGGCGATCGTCGGGCACGAGTCCGATGTGTACGTCTACGAAGCGGGCGGCGCGTCGCTGTGCGGCGGTATCGTCTACGACCCGCTGCCGAACCTGCCCGACGGCACGATCGACCCGGCTGCCATCGCCGAGGCGTGCGCGGTCGACCGCAGCGACCCGCAGATCGCGCCGCCGGCGGTGCTGAGCCTGGAGACGCCGCAGAACCGGTGCGGCGGGCTGCCCCTGCAGCTGGACTACCTCAGCGAGGTGTCCCGGCTGATCCGCTCGCACGGCGTCGCGCTGCACCTCGACGGCGCCCGGCTGTTCAACGCGGCGGTGGCGCTCGGCGTCAGCGCGGCGGAGGTGGCCAAGCACGCGGACACCGTGCAGATCTGCCTGTCGAAGGGGCTGTGCGCGCCGATCGGTTCGGTGCTGGTCGGCGACCGCGTGACGATCGCGGCGGCGCGCCGGATGCGCAAGATGCTCGGCGGCGGCATGCGCCAGGCCGGGATGATCGCGGCGTGCGGCATCGTGGCGCTGACCGACATGACCGAGCGCCTGGCCGACGACCACGCCCGCGCGGCCCGCCTGGCCCGCGGTCTGTCACGCATCCCGGGTGTCCGGCTGGACCCGGGCCCGCCGCTGACGAACATGGTGTTCTTCAAGGTCCGCGACGACCGCTACACGACCCGGACGCTGATCGAGGCGGCCCGCCGACGGGGGATCCGGGTGGAAGAGCTCGGCACCGACCGCATCCGCGCGGTGACCCACGCGGGCGTGGACGACGACGCCGTGGACCGCGCGGTGTCGGTGTTCGGCGACCTCCTGGGCCACGACGCCCTGGTGCGGTGACGCGCCGGGCCGGGGCGCGTGCGTCCCGGCCCGTAAGGGTTTCCTAATGCCGTGAACCCCCGGTTCCGCGGGCGACCCGGGCTACGGTCGCCCGGTGTCCAGGTCATTGCGAGGGTTCCTCATCGCCGTCCCGGGGTTGTTGCTGGCCGGGTTCGGCGTGGTGCACCCCGCCCAGCTCGACGCGGCCACGGCGCCCTGGTGGACCACGCTGCACATCATCCTGCTGCCGGTCTTCCCGCTGCTGGGGGTGGCGGCGTGGTATCTGCTGGCCTCCGCGCCGCCGTGGTTGCGGTGGCCCGGGCGGGTGGCGGCGTTCGGGTACGCGGCCTTCTACGGCGGGCTCGACGCCGTCGCGGGGATCGCCGGGGGCACGGTGGTCCACGCCCAGCACGGCGCCACCCCGGTCGTCGGCGCGGTGTTCACGGTCGGGGACCTGGTGGGCCACATCGGCGCGGCCTGCTTCCTCGTGGCGAGCGCGCTGATCGTCGTGGCGGCGGTCCTGCGCGCGGGGTGGTGGGCCGTGCCGGGTGGGGCGGTCCTGCTGCTCGCGAGCGTGTCCTTTCTGGACAGTCACATCTTCTGGCCGCGCGGGGTGGTCACGATGCTCGGCGTCGCCGCCGGGATGTCGTGGCTGTCCCTCGCCGGCGAGCGAAGCGCGGAAGACAGGAGAACGGCATGAGCCGCACGCGACGTCTGCTCACCCGGCCCTGGGTCGTCGGCGTCCTGGTCACGGGGCTGGTCGCGGTCGCGACGGGCCTGTACTGGTTCCAGCCGTGGCGGCTCTGGGTGGACGAGACGGTCGAGGAGTCTCTGCCGCTCGCCGCCACCGTGTCTCAAACCGCCGTGCCGACATCCCCACCCACCCAGCCCACTCAGCCCACCGAGGCTGCCGCACCGGCCGAGGTCGCGACCGGGACGCTGATCAGCCACGAGCACCGGACCGCCGGGACCGTCCGGATCCTGCGTGCCGCCGACGGGTCGCTCGTGCTGCGCCTGGAGGACCTGGCGACCAGCAGCGGCCCGGACGTGCACGTCTGGCTGAGCGACGCCCCGGTGAAGCCGGGCAAGGACGGCTGGGGCCTGTTCGACGACGGCCGGTACCTCGACGTGGGCAAGCTCAAGGGCAACAAGGGGAACCAGAACTACCCGCTGCCCGCGGGCACCGACCTGGCCGGCTACACCAGCGTGAGCATCTGGTGCGACCGCTTCGACGTCTCCTTCGGCGCGGCCGAGCTGTCCACCTGAGGCGCCTGACCGCCGACCGGGGCTTGACACGTCGTCCACTCCGGCTGTACATGTTTGTACATGTTCACCCGGCAGTCGCTGATGCGCGAGCGAGCGCTCGGCGCCTTCTACGGTCTCGCGATCGGCGACGCCCTCGGCATGCCCACGCAGTCGATGTCGCGTGCCGCCATCGCGCGGGCGTACGGGCCGATCAGCGGGTTCGTCGACGCCGTCGCCGAGCAGCCGATCGCCCCCGGGATGCCGGCCGGGTCGATCACCGACGACACCGAACAGGCCGTGCTCGTGGCCCGGCTCGCCATCGACGGCGGGGGCCGGATCGACGCCCACGCCTTCGCCGCCGCCCTGCGCGAGTGGGAGGCGGACATGATCCGCCGCGGCTCGCTCGACCTGCTCGGCCCCTCGACCCGGCGCGCCCTCGACCGCCTCGACGCGGGCGCCGGCGCCGAGGAGGCCGGCCGGGACGGCGCCACCAACGGCGCCGCCATGCGGATCACCCCCATCGGCATCGCCACGCCGCTCGGCGAAGGGTTCCTCGACGCCGTCGTCGCCGCCAGCCGCGTGACCCACAACACCGGCCTGGGGATCGCCGCGGCCGCCGCGGTGGCCGCCGCTGTCTCGTCCGGTGTGGACGGTGCCGACCTGAAGACCTCCCTCGACGAAGCCGAACAGGCCGCCGCCGAGGGCGCGCTGCGCGGGCACTGGATCGCCGGCGGGGACATCGCCGCCCGGATCGCCTGGGCGCGCGGCTGGGTGCGGGGCCTGGGCCGCGCCGGCCTGGCCGACGCGCTCACCCAGGTCATCGGGACGTCGGTCGCCGCGCAGGAATCCGTGGTCGCCGCGTTCGCGCTCGCCGAAATCCTCGGCGACGACCCGGTCGCGGCGCTGACTCTCGCCGCCGAGATCGGCGGCGACACCGACACCGTGGCAGCCGTGTGCGGGGCGATCCTCGGCGCACACCACGGGATTTCCGGACTGCCCGCCCCCTTGGTCGATAAGGTGCGCGCGGTCAACCGGCTCGAGCTGGCCGTCATCGTGGACGGCCTCCTGCAGGTGCGAGGTAACGATGGTCGAATCAGGTCAGGTCCCCGGCGCTAGCGTCGCGGACACGGTGGCGAGCCCGCAGCGGTCGGGAGCGCTGGAGACCCGCGGGATCGAGCCCGTGCCCGCGGGCGAGCGCCACGGGCACCCGATGCAGCTGTTCTGGGTGTGGTTCGCGGCGAACATCAGCATCCTCGGGCTGCCGCTCGGTGCGACGCTGGTCGCGGTGCAGCACCTGGCGTTCTGGCAGGCGGCCCTCGTCGCGGTGCTCGGTGCCGTCGGGTCGTTCGCGGTCGTCGGCGTCGTCTCCATCGCCGGGCGGCGCGGTGGCGCGCCCGGGCTCACCTTGTCCCGCGCGGTGTTCGGCGTCCGGGGCAACATCGGGCCGACGGTCGTGTCGCTGGTGTCCCGGCTCGGCTGGGAGACGGTCAACACGACGACCGCCGCGTTCGCGTTCCTTTCCCTGTGCGCGATCCTGTTCGGGGCGAACGCGGACGCGAAGGCGTCACCGGTGCTGACGATCGCCGGTGTGGCGCTGTTCGTCCTGCTCACGGTGACGGTCTCCGGGCTCGGGCACGCCGTCCTGGTGGCGGTGCAGCGCTGGTCGACGTGGATCTTCGGCGCCCTCAACGTCGTCGTCGCCGTCAGCCTGATCACCCGCATCCACTGGGGCCAGGTGTTCGCCGCGTCGCCGGCGCCGGTCGGCGCGATGATCGCCGGCGTCGGCACCATCGCCGCCGGGACCGGGATCGGCTGGGCCAACGCGTCCGCCGACATGTCGCGCTACCAGTCGCCCACCGTGCGGGCGGGCTCGCTCGTCGCCTCCGCCGCGGCGGGCGCGGGGATCCCGCTGGTGCTGCTCATCTCGCTCGGCAGCCTGGTCTCGGCCGACGACCCGTCGCTGGCTTCGGCGGGTGACCCGGTCGCGGCCATCCGCGAGCTGCTGCCGAGCTGGATGGCGGTGCCGTACCTGATCGCCGCGTTCGGCGGGCTGCTGCTCTCGAACCACCTGTCCGTGTACTCCGCCGGCCTCACCACGCTGACCCTGGGCATCCGGCTCAAGCGCGTGTACGCCGTGGTCGTCGACATCATCGTGACGTTCCTCGGCTCGCTGTACTTCATGCTCGTGGCGGACGGCTTCTACGGCCCGTTCATCGCGTTCATCAGCCTGCTGGCGGTGCCGATCACGGCGTGGGTCGGCGTGTTCGTCGTCGACATGGTGCGCCGGCGCGACTACGACCCGGCCGCGCTGATGGACGTCCACCGCACCAGCGCGTACTGGTACCGCGCGGGCTGCGAGCCGCGCGCCCTGCTGGCCTGGGCGGCGGCCATCGTCGCGGGCTACCTGTTCACGACGGCCGGCACCGGGGACGACGCCTGGTTCACCGGGCCCCTCGCCGGCACCTGGCTCGGCGTCAACGGACTGGGCTGGGTCGTCACCTTCGCCGTGGGCGCCGGGTTGTACGCCGCGCTCGGCGGTGCGAGGATCCGGCGATGACCGGCCGGCTCGTCCACACCGGACAGGCCATCGTGGACCTCGTGATGCGGGTCGAGGCGCTGCCGTCGGCGGGTGGTGACGTGCTCGCCTCGGACGTCCGCTTCACCGCGGGCGGCGGGTTCAACGTGATGGCCGCCGCGGCCCGCGCCGGGGCGGAGGTCGTCTACGCGGGGGAGCACGGCACCGGGCGGTTCGGCGACCTGGTCCGGGAAGCCCTGGCCGCCGAGGGCGTCGAGCTGGTCCAGACCCCGGCCGCGGCGGACACGGGCGTGTGCGTCGTCCTGGTCGACGCGGCGGGCGAACGGACGTTCATCACCGAGACCGGCGCCGAGGGCACGCTTACGGCCGAGCACCTGCACCGGGTGCGGCCGCGGGCCGGGGACCTGGTGTACGTCACCGGGTACAGCCTCCTGCGGGAGTCCAACCGCGACGCGCTGCTCGCGTGGCTGCCGTCGATGGGGGAGCACCGGGTGCTGCTGGACCCCGGCCCGCTCGCGGCGGACGTCGCCCCCGACGTCTGGCGGGCGGTGCTGCCGCACGTGGACATCCTCTCGTGCAACGCCGCCGAAGCCGCCGCGATGTCCACTGTGGACGGCGTCGAGGCCGTGCCGGTGCGGGTCACGCGCGTCGGCGCGGAAGGGTGCGATGTCGTCGAGAACGGGGTGACCGTGCGCGTCCCGGGGTTCCCGGTCGACCCGGTGGACACCAACGGCGCCGGGGACGCGCACGCCGGGGTGCTGGCGGCGGAACTGCTGCGCGGCGAGCCGCTGCTCGTCGCGGCCGAACGCGCGAACGCCGCCGCCGCGATCGCGGTCGGGCGCTACGGCCCGGCGACGAGCCCGTCCCGCGCGGAGGTCGACGAGCTTTTGGCGGCTCGCCGGTAGCTTCAGGAGCCGCCGGCGAGCAAGTCGCCCAGCCCGCCCCGGGCGTCTTCGAGCACAAGGGCCTCGGCCTTCGCCGAGTCGCCCGCCCGCAGCGCGTGCACGAGCGCGCGGTGGGTCGCGTAGCGGTCCAGGCCGAACCTTTCGTCCACGCTCACGCGTTCGATCACCCGCGAACGCCGCTCCGGGTAGGAGAACACCCGGGTCTGGTCGAGCAGCCGGACGAGCACGGGGTTGCCGGCGCACGCCTCGACGAGGGCGTTGAACTGCTGCATGGCGTCGAAGAGCCGTCCGACGTGCTTCACGACGTCCTGCCCGGCCTCGTGGCGTTGCTTGATGAGGATGAGCAGGTCGTCGGCCTCGTCGAGGACCTCGTCGAGCCCGTCCAGCTGCTCGGGCGTCGCGTGCCGGGCGGCGAAGCGCGCCACCATCCCGCGCAGGCCCACCTCGACCTCGGCGAGGTCCTGGATCGCGACGCCGCCGAACATCGCCACCTTGACCGTCCGCGGGCCGGACCGTTCGAGCAGGCCGTCCTGCTCGAGGCGCCGGATGGCTTCGCGCACCGGCGTCGGGCTGACCGACAGCTGTTCGGCGAAGCCGCGTTCGGTGACCTTCTGCCCCGGGCGCAGTTCGCCGGTGGTGATCGCGTCGCGGATCGCGCGGTACACGCGGTCGGCCAGCGTGTCGGTCTGCAGTGCCTCGCCCATCACGAGCCCAGCCTACTGGCCATGGCAAATCTTGTTTGCAACTATTGACCATCTTGCTATAGCAAAAGTACGGTGGCCGTCACCACCAGGGCGGTGGGGGAGGGAAGGTGCCGACGATGACGTCGACCACCCCGCGCGTCCGGACGGGACGCATCACGTTCTTCGTGGCGCTGGCGGTCTTCGCGCAGGAGTCGACGTGGAACCTCTACGATTCGCAGGTCCCGCCGCTGCTGCGCGAGCACGTGAGCAGCGCCGCGCTGATCGGCGCGCTGATGGGGATGGACAACCTGCTCGGCATCTTCATCCAGCCGTGGATGGGCAACCGCTCGGACGGCACCCGGACGTCCTGGGGCCGGCGCATCCCGTACCTCGTCGTCGGCATGCCGGTGGCGGCGCTGCTGTTCGTCCTCATCCCGCACGCAGCGGTCTCGCTGCCGCTGCTGATCGCGGTGATGTTTAGCTACGCGCTCGTCGCGAACTCCTTCAAACCGATCGCCGAGTCGTTGCTCCCGGACTACATCGGCCCCGAGCGGCGCAGCCGGGCCAACGCGGCGGTCAAGATCGCCTCCAGCATCACCGTGATCGTCGCCGCGCTGATCAGCCTCTTCCTGATCGACGACTTCCCGAAGCTGTCGTTCGCGATCCCGGCGGTCCTGATGCTGGTGTCCGTGGGCGTGCTCGGCTGGCGGGTGCGCGACAGCAGGTCCCCGGCCTACCAGGCCGCGCTCGAAGAGGATCGCTCCGAAATGGACGCCGGACCTCGCGTCCGGATGCGCGACGTCCTGCTCGACATCGTGCGGGACGCCGACCGCAGCCGGCTGCTGGTCATCCTGGCCGTCTTCGCCTTCGGCGGCGCGTGGTTCGCGTCGCGGTCACTCGTCACCAACTACGGCCTGGAGACCCTGGGCCTGTCCCGCGGCGACGCGGGCGGGCTGACCCTGCCCAGCGGCCTGGCGTTCATCGCGGCCGCGTACCCGGTGGCGCTGCTCGCCGAACGCTTCGGCCGGCTGCGGATGATCCTGATCGGCATGGCCGTGTTCGCCACGGCGATGGTGCTCGGGACGCTCGTGCGAACGCCCACGGGCACGGTCGTCGCGATGTGCGTGGCAGCCGCGGGAGCGGCGGCGTTCATGGTCAACATGGCGGTGGTCCTGTGGAACCTCGCGCCGTCGGCCCGGGTGCTCGGCACCTACACGGGCCTCTACACCGTCGGCTGGTCGGCGGGCGGGTTCGTCGGCCCGGCCCTGGTCGGCGGCATGGTCGACGTGACCGGCTGGCCGTTCATGCTCCTCGACGTCGGACTCGTCACGGCGGTCGCGGTGCTCCTGGTGGCCCGCGTCGCCGTGCTTCAGCGACGCAGCCCCGATGGGCACGCGCTGTGAGTCGCGCGGCGCTCGACGGAATCGACGCGGCTCCGGTGGCCGACGAGCGAAGTGCCGGCCCGCGAGGGGCGGCTCGTGCAGTCCGCTTCCTTCGTGACGCAGGCGAAGTGGCCGCGCGAGGACGGGTACGAACTGCGCGGCAACCCCGATTCGTTGTCAACGGAGGGAAATGAAGGACATGGAGAAAGTACGCGTGCTGGCACCGAGCGGCATGCTCGGCGCGGGGTGGGACCACGCGACGGTCGAACGCGGCATCGCCCTGGGCGCCGACGTCATCAGCATCGACGGCGGGTCGACCGACTCGGGCCCCTACTACCTCGGCGCCGCGACGGCCAAGACGACCGCGAAGGCCGTCGCGCGCGACCTGCGCAGCCTGTTCACGGCCGCCGCGGGTGCCGGGATCCCGGTGATCGTGGGCTCCTGCGGCACGAGCGGGACCGACACCGGCGTCGACTGGGTCGCCGGGATCGCCGCCGACGTGCTCGCGGAGGAAGGCCTCGACCTGAAGGTCGCGAAGATCTACAGCGAGCAGGACGCCGCCGAACTGAAGGAGCACCTCGGCGCGGGCCGCGTGCATCCGTTGCCCCCGCTGGGAGAACTGACCGCCGAGACCCTCGAGAGCTGCACCCACATCGTCGGCGCGATGGGGCACGAGCCGATCGTCGAAGCACTGCGCGCGGGTGCTCAGGTCGTGCTGGCCGGCCGTGCGACCGACACGGCGGTGGCGGCCGCCTACCCGCTCATGAAGGGCATGCCGGCCGGGCCGACGTGGCACGCCGCCAAGATCGTCGAGTGCGGTGGCCAGTGCACCGACAACCCGCGCGCGGGCGGCGTCCTGGCCACCATCGACGCCGACGGCTTCACCATCGAGCCGCTCGACCCGGGATCGGCGTGCACCCCGATCCTGGTTGCCGCTCACATGCTCTACGAGACGGCGGACCCCTTCGAGATGCGCGAACCCGACGGCACCCTCGACGTTCGCGAGGCGCGCTACACCGCCGTCGACGACCGGATCGTCCGCGTGGAAGGGTCGAAGTTCCACGTCGCGGACCGGCACACGATCAAGCTCGAAGGCACGCGGATCACCGGGTACGAAACGATGTCGTTCTCGGCCATCCGCGACCCGCTGGTGCTCGCCGACATCGACGAGTGGGCTTCGCTGATGCGCGCGGTGATCACGCAGCGGGTGAGCCAGACACTCGGGCTGGCCGACGACGAGTACGCCTTCGACCTGCGGCTCTACGGCCACAACGCCGTGCTGGGCGAGCTCGAACCCGAGACCGGGCCGCCGCGCGAGGTGGGCGTGATGCTGCGGGTCAACGCGCCCGACCAGGCGACGGCGACCGCGGTGGCGAAGATCGCCAACCCGCTGATGCTGCACCTGCCGACGCCGTCGATGGACTACCTGCCGAGCTTCGCGTTCCCGTCGTCCCCGGCGGAGGTCGAGCGCGGCGCGGCGTACGAGTTCGTGCTGAACCACGTCGTCGACTGCGCGCCGCTGAGCATGTTCCGGATCGAGTTCGGGGAGAAGACCCATGCCTGACACGACTTTGGCGGAGCTGGCCCACGAGGTCCGGTCCAAGAACGCGGGCCCGTTCTGGGTGACGATGGAGCTCTTCATGCGCGATGAAGACGGCTATCGGATCGCGGCGGACGAGACGTTCCTCAACGAGCGCGTGGTGGCGTCGCTCTATCGCGTCGACGAAGCAACGATCCGGATCTTCCGGATCCCGTCGCTGAACGTCGTGAAGATTTCGTTCCCGCGTCCGGTGAGCCAGGGGTCGCTGCGGGACCGGGACATGCACGCGGGGCAGCACCACGTGCCGCTGGCGAGGATGGTGGTCCCGGCCGTCAGCCGATGAGGCGGGGGAACAGCTTGCGAACACCTCGCCGGAGGTCGTCGAGCGCGTCGTCCGCGCCGACGATGTGGCGCTGCAACGCCTGCTGGAACAGCCCGTCGAAGAGCGCGTACGCCTCCGGTGGCGTGCACGTCGGCTCGATCCCGCTCAAGTCCGCGTAGGCGCGGACGTTCCGCCAGATCATCTCCTGCAGGCTGTCGTCGATCTCGGCGACGTCGTCGCGGAAGGCTTCCTCGAACAGGGACTGCGACCGCAGGTCGTACCAGAGCCGGTGCATGAGCGGCGCCTCTTCGAGCGCCGCCGCCAGCCCGTCCGCGCACGCTTCGGCCAGCGCGGACGGGGTGGCCGCCCCGCCCACTCCGCCCTCGTAGCGCTTCACGCACGCTTCCTTGTAGCGGCGGACGCAGTACGTGATCAGCTCGACTTTGTCGGCGAAGTAGTAGTGCAGCAGCCCGTGCGAAAACTTGGTGTGCTCGGCGATCGTGCGCAGGCTCGTGCGGGCGTAACCGAGATCGGCCAACGCCAGCAGGGCAGCGTCGGCGAGTTCGCGACGGCGGTCTTCGAACTTGTCGACGCGGGTCCGGCGCTGCACAGCGGCTGGGCTGGTCACCGGCCGAAGATACCATCGAGCGGTTCTCTGACCAATCGTCCAAGAAAATCTTGACATTCGTCCAAACGGCGGCCAAGGTCGTGTCCAGCGACCGACGGAGCTCGGGAGGGACGACGATGTCTCTGTACTTCTACCTGGAAAAAGGCGCCTCCCTGGACCCGGACGCGCCCTGCCTGACCCTCGACGGGAGTTCCGTCTCCTACGGCCAAGTGGTCGAACTCGCCGAGGCCGTCGCCCGCGCGCTGCGGCACTCCGGCGTCCGGCCGGGGGACAAGGTCGGCATCCTCTCGGCCAACGACCCGACCGCGTTCACCTGCGTCTTCGGCATCGCCCGCGCGGGTGCCGTGTGGTGCCCGATCAACCCGCGCAACGCCGCCGGCGAGAACGCCGAACTCCTGGACCTGTTCGACTGCGCCACCCTCATCTTCCAGCCCGGCTTCGAAGACCTGGTCCGTCAGATCGCCCCGAAACTCCCCAAGCTGACCACGCTCGTCCGCCTCGGTGAGGGTGACGACTTCGCGCCGGGCTTCCCGGACTGGCTCGACGCCGCTCGCGACGATCCCGGCGTCGAAGCCGCGCAACCCGGCGACGTCGTCGCCCTGGTCGGTACCGGCGGCACGACCGGGCGGCCCAAGGGCGTCATGCTCACCGGCCGCAACCTCGAGGCGATGTCGGCGATCACGCTGATGAGCTACCCCTTCGAAGGGCGTCCGGTGTACCTGGCCCTGGCGCCGCTGACCCACGCGGCCGGTGTCCTGTGCTTCCCGATCCTCGCCCGCGGCGGGGAAGTCGTGATCATGGCCAAGCCCGACGTCGGCCGGTTCCTGGAGCTGATCGAACGCCACCGCGTCACCCACACGTTCCTGCCGCCGACGCTGATCTACATGGTGCTCGGCCACGAAGCCCTCGACCGCACGGATCTCTCGTCCCTGCAGTGCTTCTGGTACGGCGCGGCCCCGATGTCGACGACGCGGCTCACCGAAGCACTCGGCCGCATCGGCCCGATGGCGCAGCTGTTCGGCCAGTCCGAAGCCCCGATGATGATCTCGACGATGTCGCCCGCGGACCACCGCAGACCCGACGGAACCGTCCACACGGGACGGTTGTCGTCGGCCGGGCGGCCCTCGCCGCTGGTCACGGTGGCGATCCTCGACGAAGACGGGCGGCCCGTCCCGAAGGGGGAGCGCGGGGAGATCTGCGTGCGCGGCTCGCTCGTGATGGCCGGCTACTACCGCAACCCGGAGGCCACGGCCGAGGCGTCCGTGCACGGCTGGCACCACACCGGCGACATCGGGTTCCTCGACGACGAGGGCTTCCTCCACATCGTCGACCGCGCCAAGGACATGGTCATCACCGGCGGCTTCAACGTCTACTCCGCCGAGGTCGAACAGGCGGTGATGGCCCACGACGCCGTCCGCGACTGCGCCGTGATCGGGCTGCCCGACGACAAGTGGGGTGAACGCGTCACCGCCGTCGTCCAGCTCCAGCCCGGCCGGGAGCTGGACACCGGCGAGCTGATCGCGTTCGTCAAGGACCGCATCGGCAGCGTCAAGGCGCCGAAGCAGATCGAGATCTGGCCGGAGCTGCCGCGCTCCACCGTCGGCAAGGTGCTCAAAGCCGACATCCGTTCCACCTTCACCGAACGCAGCAAGGAGGCTGTCCGACCATGAAACTCGCGCTCTACCTGCCGAACTTCCGGGACAAGGTGACCGTCCGGGAGCTCGAAGACCTCACCGCGCTCGCCGAAGACCTCGACTTCGACTCCGTCTGGACGCTCGACCGGATCATCGTCCCGGAGGCCTCGGACCGAGGGGAAATGCAGTACCCCTTCGGGATGCTGGACGAAATGGGCAAGCAGCTCCCGGTGAGCTCGCGGGGCGAGTTCCTCCAGGGCATGCCGCTGCTCCCGTGGCTCGCGGCGAAGACGTCGAAGGTGCGGATCGGCATGAGCATCATCGACACGCCCTACCGTTCGCCCGGCGTGCTCGCCGCGGAGCTGGCCACCATCGACCACCTCTCGGGCGGAAGGCTCAACGTCGCCGTCGGCTCCGGCTGGATGCCGGAAGAGTTCGCCGCCGCCAGTGCGTCGCACATCTTCCCCAAGCGGCACAAGCACGTCCGCGAAACCCTGGAGATCATGCAGGGCATCTGGACCAACGAGGTCTTCGAGTACCACGGCGAGTTCGCCGACTTCGAGCCGGCCGGATTCGGCGCCAAGCCGGTGCAGAAGCCGCACCCGCCGATCTTCTTCAGCGGCCTCAAGGACCCGAAGCGCTCGGCCGCCCGCATCGCCAAGTACGGCCTGTCGGGCTGGATCGGGATCCAGGACTCGCCCGAGGACATCCGGCGGTGGCGCACCGAGATCCAGCGCGAGCTCGACGAACTCGACACCAAGCGGTCGGTCGACGACCTCGAGATCTCCAGCATGATCTGGTTCGTCATCACCGACCAGGACATGGACCAGAGCCCGCGGGGCAAGGGCACGAACCTGCTCGTCGGTTCCGAGGCGCAGATCACCGACCAGCTCAAGCGGTACAAGGAAGCCGGGCTGACCATGCCGTTCCTGTGGCCGCCCTTCCAGGACGTCCCGGTGGCGAAGACACTCGACGACATGAAGCGCCTGAAGGAAGAAATCCTGCCCAAGATCGAAGCGATGTGAGAGGAACCAGCATGTCCGAACTCGAGGGAAAGCGCGTCTTCGTCACCGGGTCCGGCGCCGGCATCGGCAAGGCGATCGCGGCGCTGTTCACCGAACGCGGCGCCCGGGTCGTGATCAGCGACATGAACGCGGACGCGGCCAAGCAGGCGGCCGACGAGATCGGCGCCGCCGGCGTCGCCAACTGCGACGTCACGGACGAGGCCCAGGTCCAGGCGGCCATCCAGCAGGCGGTCGACCTCCTCGGCGGCCTCGACGTCCTGGTCAACAACGCGGGCATCGAGGTCGCGTCGCCGCTGCTGCAGCAGTCGACGGAGAGCTTCGACAAGATCTTCGCGGTCAACGTGCGCGGCACGTTCGTGGCGATGAAGGCGGCGACCCCGCACCTGGTGGAGTCCAAGGGCAACATCGTCAACATCGCCTCGATCGCGGGCATCGGCGGCAGCCCGCTGCTCGGCTCCTACTGCGCGACGAAGGCGGCGGTCATCCAGCTGACCCGGGTCGCGGCGGTGGAGATGCGCCCGGCGGGCATCCGGGTCAACGCGGTCTGCCCGGGCTTCGCCGACACGGCGATGGTCGAGCGCCTGGTCCCCGACTTCGAGGCGGCGACCCAGGTCCCGTTCGGCGACCTCGTCGCAGCGAAGCAGGGCCGGCTCGGCACCCCGCAGGACATCGCGGAGGTGGCGGCGTTCCTGGCCTCCGACCGGGCGACGTGGATCACCGGCAGCCACTACGTCCTCGACGGCGGGCTGACGGCGTCACTGGTGTGACGTGACGGCCGGTGGGTCCGCGCGACCCACCGGCCCCACTCGGCGGACTGTCGACCAACTGTCGACGGGCCGTGCGAGCGTCGGCGCATGAAACGAAACCGACGGCGGGCGCTGCTGGTGACCTCGGCGATCGCCGCTCTCTCGCTCGGAACCGCCTTCGTCGTGTCGGCGGCCGCGGTGCCCCGGGCCGGCTCGGGGCCGGGCGGGTGCTTCGACCCGGTCGCTTTCGGGGCCGTGCCGGACGACGGCGTGGACGATCGGGTGCCCGTCCAAGCGGCCCTCGACGCGGCGAGCGCCGCGGGCGGTGGCACGGTCTGCCTGGGCAGCGGGCGATGGCGGGTGTCCCGCGCGCCGGTGGGGTCCTACGACCGGTTCGCCGCGCTGTCCACCCACGGCGCGCACGTGACGCTCACCGGGACCGGGCCGGGCTCGGTGCTCGAACTGGTGGGAGACCAGCAGGCCGCCTCCGTCGCGGTGCTCTCGCTCGACCCGGGGGCGAGTGACGTCACCGTGCAGCGGCTCATGATCGACACGTCCGCGGCGACCAACACCGACGAGCAGACCCACGCGATCGCGATCGGCTCCGGCGTGTGCACGACGGCGAACGGGACCTGCTCGATGCCGGTCACCGACGTCACGGTGCGCGACGTCGTCTTCGCCCACCCGCCCACGCCCGGGGCCCGCAAGGGCGACTGCATCCGGGTGCTCGGCAACACCCCGGCCACCGCCGTCAAGCGCGTCACGATCGCGGGCGGGTCGTTCGTCAGCTGCGCGCGGTCGGGGATCGGCGTGCAGCGCAACGTGTTCTCGCTTGCGGTACTGGGCAACCACTTCGGCGAGCAGATCGGTGACACCGCCTTCGACGGGGAGGCCACCGGCGGTGACTGGGACGACGGCCTGCGGCTCGAGGGCAACTCCTTCGCCGATTCGACGGTGAACTTCAGCGCTTCGCTGACGTCCTACCGGCACGCGACGATCACCGGGAACACCTTCGCCGGCAAGGGACTCTCCCTCTACCGCACCGAGGACGTCGTGGTGGCGGACAACACGTTCGACGTGACCGCGCTGAGCGGCGCCGGGGTCGTCGACGCGCAGAACGTGGCCACCGGCGACAAGATCGCCGGCAACATCATCCGGCGCCACGGCGTGGCCGGCCCCGGCATCCGGATCACGCCGCACAGCGGCGGGATCCCGGCCCAGGTGACGGTCACCGGCAACACGATCGCCCTGGACGGTGACGCGGACGGGATCTACGGCGATTCGGTGCACGAGATCGGCGTGCGCGACAACGACATCACGTTCACCGGTGCCGCCCCGAACGGTTCGGGAGTCACGCTGCAGGGCATCAGCGGGCCGATCGAGGACGTGATGATCACCGGCAACACGGTGACCGGCGCGAGTCCCTATTTCGCGGCGGTCCGCCTCGACTCCCGGCCCGAGCCGTTCCACGGCGTCACGGTCGCGCTCAACGCTTCGCGCGGCGCGGCCCGGTCGCTGCAGTGCTCGCAACGGGCACCGGGCGGCTTCCCGCCGTCGATCATCTCGACCGGCAACCGGTGGAACGTCGCGCCGACCTGCCCGGTCGCCACGCTGCAGCCGGGCCAATGACCGGCCGGAGGAGACACTGATGGCCAGAGGAACCGACCTTCATCCCTTCTACCAGCGCGGGCTGCGCTGGGACCAGGTGAGCGACCTCGCCTTCGCGTGGGTCAAGGTCTCCGACGGGGGAGCGCCTTACACCCGCACCGAGGGCGGCGTGACCTACCGGCCGGACACCCACGTGGCCGGCGCGAAGTCCCGCGGGATCCCCGTCGGCGGCTACCACTACGCCCAGCCCACCCTCGGTCCCGAGAAGCAGGCCGACGTGCTGCTCGCCGAGGTCCGGCGCATCGGCGCGACCGGCGTCGCGCCGATGCTGGACCTCGAAGCCCCGTTCCGCCCGGACACCGCGGCGCGGGACTTCGGGATCGCCTTCTGCCGCCGTGTCGCGGCGGCGGGCGTCCGGCCGGCCGTCTACATGAGCGCGTCGTTCGCCGCCGCGCTGCGCCCTGACCAGTGGGACGTGCCGGGCCTGGTCATCGTGATCGCCCGGTACGGGGCGCGCCCGGAAGCCCCCGGCTCCGGCCGGTACTCCGGCCGCTACGACGTCCACCAGTACACCAGCGGCGGCAGCCTGCCCGGTTCCGCGGGTGCCGTCGACTTCGACGAGTCCTACACCGACCACCACCTCGACCAGGAGGGTGCCATGCCGTTCACCAGTGACGACTTCGTCCAGTTCATGTGGGGCAACGTCTTCGACAGCGCCGGCAACCGCAACTACGCCCAGTTCATGAAGGACCTGGACGCCAAGGTCGCGGCGCTGGGTTCGTCGCTCGACGCCGTCACGAAGCTCATCACGGACAGCTCGGCGCACCCCGTCGACCCGCAGCAGCTCGCGGCCGCGCTCGAAGGCAAGCTGGTCGCCGAGCTGGTCCCGGCCGTCACCGAGGCGGTCACCAGCGCGGCGGGCGTCGAGACCGCGGACGAGGTCCGGCGGATGCTCGTCGAGCGTCTGACGTCCCCGTCGTGACTCAGGAGCGGCAGAGCAGCGCGTCGGGCGTGCGGTTCGAGCCGATGCGGCCGGTGTACGCCACCCCGGCGACGTACTCGCCCGGTGCGCACTGTCCCTTGTAGTTACCGGAAGCGAAGTCCCCGCCCAGGTCGCCCGCCGGGCGGTTGTCGCCGCGGTCGAACCAGACCGTGCGGCCGTTGTGGCCGAGCGGGGTGGGGGAGCGGCCGCACAGCACGGCCGACACCGCCGCGCCGCGCACGCTGTAGCCGACCACCGCGTGGTCCGGCGGGCACTGTGCCTTCGTGTAGCCGGACGCCCAGTCCGTGTCCACATAGGACTCGTCGCGGACCACGGCGTAGGAGGACGGGGTGGAAAGGGTCCCCGTGCAAAGGCCACGGCCGCCGGTGTGCGCCAGCCCGATCAGGCGCTGGCCGTCGGGGCAGGCACCCTTGCGCGCGCCCGGGTCCCAGTCCGGCTGGCCGCGGACGGTGCGCGACTCCTGGAAGTCCGCGTAGTCCAGGTCGAGCATCGACCAGTGCTCGGCCGGCGCGACCTGCCCGGTGCGCGACGGCGCGTTCACCAGCCGCTGCCAGGCCGGGCCGCGCCAGTCGGTCCCGTCGAGGACGTCGATGCGGTGGCCGGCCGCGTCCCAGGCGAGCAGCGACCACCCGTCCCCGGATCCGTTCGTCTGGAAACCGACCGCGGGCCAGTAGGCGAAGTCGGTGTCGGTCTCGGCGAGGTAGTTCACGAAGTTCTCGAAGAAGGTGCGCGAGGCGGGATCGGTGGTGTTGCGGCCCTCGCCGAACTCGCTGATCCACAGCGGCGCGGTGTAGTGCTTGCCGGTCTCCGCGGAGACGAAGAACGCCTGCCGGTACAGGGTGTCGCGCAGGTCCTGGGGCGAGAGGTCGCGGTAGCGCGGGTCGTGGGTCTCGCCGATGCCGGTCGCCCCCGAGTGGTTCGGGCCGGTGTAGGCGTAGAAGTGCGCGGAGTAGACCAGCTTCCCGGAGTCGACGAGCGTGTGCGACAGCGTGCGGGCGGGTTCCAGCGTCGGCCGTCCGTGCGCGAAGCCGTCGATGGGCAGGCCGGTCCAGTTGATGCCCTCGACGATGATCAGCAGGTCGCGGTTGGCCTCGGTCAGGATGCGGTCGCCGACCTGCTGGCTCGCGCGCTGCCAGTCCTTGTCGTTGCCCCAGCCCCAGTTCGGGTCGTCGAAGGTGTTGCGGCGGACCTCGTTGTACAGGTCGGCGCCGACGACGCGCTTGTTCGCGGCGAACCGGCGGGCCATGAACAGCCAGTCGTCCTGCCACTGCTGCTCGGACTGCGCGGTGTTCCAGCGCTCGTTGCCGTCGAGCCCGCAGCACCAGCGCGACGTCGTGGTGTGGTTGTTGAGGATGACGGCGAACCCGCGCGCGGTGAGCCGCTCGACGACGCGGTCGTACACCTGCAGCGGCGTCAGTCCGTGCAGGCCCGGGTTGGCCGGCAGGTCGGGCACCGGGTTCGGGTCGTGGATCATCGCGTTCGAGAACTGCAGCCGCACGCTGTTGAGGCCCAGCTGCGCGAGCCCGTCGATGACGGTGTCGATCGACGCGCGGTCCAGCCCGAGCGGGGTCTGGTAGGCGATCTCGCCGGCGTGGTGGTTCGCGGGGTCGTTCACGTCGCCCGACCCGGTCCACGTCCCGCTCCCGCCGTGCCAGTTGGCGGACTTCAGCTTGAAGCGGTCACCGTTCGCGTCGACGATGTACCGGCCGCGGGTGCTGAGCGGTCCCGCGAAGGCCGGCGGATCGGCCGCGGCCGATGCCGGCAGGGCGGGAACGGCCACGAAACCGGCG
This sequence comes from Amycolatopsis ponsaeliensis, assembly GCF_030182635.1. Taxonomy (NCBI): domain Bacteria; kingdom Bacillati; phylum Actinomycetota; class Actinomycetes; order Pseudonocardiales; family Pseudonocardiaceae; genus Amycolatopsis; species Amycolatopsis ponsaeliensis. The sequence goes on along the minus strand of NZ_JAPZLD010000002.1, from coordinate 374,602 downwards.
GCCGACAGCACGGTGAGCACGACACCCAGGAACCTCACGGGCGGAGGTTAACCAACCTACCCACGAGTTGCATACGGCCACGTGGGTCAACGTCGAGGCCGGCGCGACGGTGGACAGGACCACGCGGACGTGTTGGGCTGGGGGTGACTTTCCACCCTGCGACGTCCGAGGAGCGCGGCCCTGAGCCTGTTCGAGTACCTCCGCGAGAACTGGATCGACGTCGTCAACGACGCGATCCTGCACGTGGACCTCACCCTCGCGGCGGTGGCACTGGCCGTGCTGGTCGGGATGACGATCGGCCTGCTCACCTACCGGCGGCGGTGGCTCGGCTCGCTCGCGACCACCACGACCGCAGCCTTCCTGACCATCCCGTCGATCGCGCTGCTCGGCATCCTGATCGGCCCGTTCGGACTCGGGCTGACGAACGTCCTCTTCGCACTGGTGCTCTACGCGCTGCTGCCGATCACGCGCAACACGATCGTCGGCCTGCGCGGTGTCGACCCGGCGGTCGTGGATGCCGCGCGCGGCATGGGCCTCGGCCGCGCGCGGGTGCTGTGGCGCGTGCGGCTGCCGCTGGCCTGGCCGGTGATCCTCTCCGGCATCCGCGTCTCGACGCAGATCACCATCGGGATCGCCGCCATCGGCGCGTACGTCAAGGGCCCCGGGCTCGGCAACGAGATCTTCGACGGGCTCGGCCGGTTCGGCGCGGTCAACTCGCTGAACCAGGTGCTGACCGGAACGCTGGGGATCGTCGTGCTGGCGCTGCTGTTCGACCTGGCCTTCGTGGTGGTCGGCAAGCTCACCACGCGACGGCGGCCGCGCTCCCTGCCCGAGACGGTGCCGGAGGAGACGGCAGGCACCGCGGGCGAGACGATCGAGCTGCGCGAGGTCAGCAAGCTCTACCCCGGGCAGGCGCGGCCCGCGGTCGACCGCCTCACGCTGCGGATCCCGGCGGGCGAGATCGTCGTGCTGACCGGGCCGTCGGGGTGCGGCAAGACGACGACCATGCGGATGATCAACCGGCTCGTCGAGCCCACCTCGGGCGCGGTCACGATCGGCGGCACCGACGTGACGGCCCTCGACGTCGACGAGCACCGGCGCCACACCGGGTACGTCATCCAGCAGATCGGGCTGTTCCCGCACCTGCGCGTGGACGCCAACATCGCCGTGGTGCCGCGCGTGCTCGGCTGGACCCGCCGCCGCGTCGCCGCCCGCGTGCGGGAGCTGCTCGACGTCGTCGGCCTGACCCGCGAACACGGCCTCCGGTACCCGCGCGAGCTCTCCGGCGGCCAGCAGCAGCGCGTCGGTGTCGCGCGGGCGATGGCCGCGGACCCGCCGGTCATGCTGATGGACGAGCCGTTCGGCTCCACCGACCCGATCACGCGCGCCCGCCTGCAGGACGAGTTCCTGCGCCTGCAACGGGAAGTGCGCAAGACGATCGTGTTCGTCACGCACGACTTCGACGAGGCGCTCAAGCTCGGCGACCGGATCGCCGTGCTGCGCCCGCGGTCGGAGATCGCGCAGTACGACACGCCCCAGGCGATCCTCGCCGCGCCGGCCGACGACTACGTCGCCTCCTTCGTCGGCTCGCAGCGGAACCTGAAGCGGCTCGCGCTGATTCCCGTGTCGCAGCTGGAACTCCGGCCGGTGCCCGGATCGGACGGCCTGCCGGTGATCCCGCCCGGGGCGACCCTGCGGGACGCGCTGGACGCGATGGTGCGCACCGGCCGCACCGAGGTCGTGGTCGAGGACGGCGCCAAGCGCGCGCTGGGCGTGTGCGATGTCGACGGCCTCCTCGGCGCGCTGCGGCCCGCCGAAGCCGAAGAAGCGCCCGCGCCGGTGAGCGCGCCGGCCCCGGACAGCGTGACGCCGTCCCGGTCGCCCCGGCGGCGCCGGCTCGGGCTGCTGGTCCGGCCGGTGCTCATCGCCCTTACCTTGCTGGCGCTCTACTTGCTCGTGCGCGCGCAGCCGATCGACTCGATCGAGCAGCGGTACCTCAACGCCGGCGAGATCTTCACCGAACTGGGCGCGCACCTGCGGCTCACGCTGATCTCGACGGTGTGCACCCTCGCCATCGCCCTCCCGCTCGGCATCCTGCTGACCCGCCCCGGCGCCCGGTGGGTCCGGCCGGTCGGGTTGGGCCTGGGCAACCTCGGCCAGGCGATCCCGTCGATCGGGCTGGTCGTGCTGCTCGCGCTCTGGGTCGGCACGGGCACCGGGACGGCGGTGGCCGCGCTGGTCGTCTACGCGACCCTGCCGGTGCTGCGCAACACGATGGTCGGGCTCGACGGCGTCGACCCGACCCTCGTCGACGCCGCGCGCGGCATGGGCATGACGAAGACGGCGATCCTGTGGCGGATCGAACTCCCGCTGGCCGTCCCGGTGATCCTGGCCGGGATCCGCACGGCGCTGGTCCTCACCGTCGCGAGCGCGACGCTCGCGACCTTCATCGACGGCGGCGGTCTCGGCGGCGGGCTCGTCGCCGGGATCGGGCTGTACCGCCCGATCCTGAGCCTGACCTTCGGCATCGTCGTCGCCGCGCTGGCGCTCTTCGCCGACTGGCTGGGCCTGCTCGCGGAGGAGGTCCTGCACCCGCGCGGTTCGTAGCCCGACCCACTCGAGGAGGCCCCACCCATGCTCCAGCGCACGACAGCCGCCGTGCTCGCGCTCGTCGCGGTGCTCGCCGCGGGGTGCACGATCGGCAAGGACCAGACCGGCGCCCAGGTGGGCGAGGGATCCATCAAGAAGATCGACGCGCTGAGCGGCGCGCAGATCCGCGTCAGCTCCAAGGAGTTCGACGAACAGCTGCTGCTCGGCCAGATCGCGCTCGTCGCGCTGCAGGCGGCCGGGGCGAGCCCGCAGGACAAGACCAACATCACCGGCTCGAGCAACGTCCGCCAGGCGCTCACCAGCGGCGCGGTCGACCTGTACTGGGAGTACACCGGCACCGCGTGGATCAGCTACCTCCACCAGACCAAGCCGATCGCCGACCCGCAGGCGCAGTACGACGCGGTCAAGCAGGCCGACGCCGCCAACGGCGTCACGTGGTGGGCCCGCTCGCCCGCCAACGACACCTACGCCATCGCGGGCAACCCGGCGACGGTGGCCAAGACCGGCGTGAAGACGGTGTCGGACTACGCGGCCCTCGTGGCCAAGGACCCGGCCGGGGCGTCCACCTGCATGGGCCCCGAGTTCAAGAGCCGCGACGACGGCTTCCCCGGCCTGGCGAAGACCTACGGGTTCAGCCTGCCCGACCCGCAGGTGCACCTGCTCAACGACGCCGTCGTGTACACCTCCATCGGCAAGGGCGACCCGTGCGGCTTCGGCTCGGTGGCCTCCACCGACGGGCGCGTGGCCGGCCAGAAGCTGGTGGTGCTGGAGGACGACAAGCACTTCTTCCCGACGTACAACCCGGCCATCGCGATCGCGTCCGGCCTCGCGGGCAAGTACCCGCAGCTGGAGCAGCTTTTCACCCCGATCGCGGCGAAGCTCGACACGGCGACGCTCACGGACCTGAACAAGAAGGTGAGCGTGGACGGCCAGAAGCCGGCGACGGTGGCCCACGACTGGCTCAAGTCGGCGGGCTTCATCAGCTGAGCCGCGTTTTCCGGCGAAGCGCCACGGCGGGGCCGCGGAATCTGCCATGATCCGGCAAAGCTCCCATACCGCGCGAAGGATGAGACCATGTCGGCCGAAATGGACCAGCTGATCGCCCAGTTCGAGACCTTCCAGTCGAAGGTGCGCCAGGCCGAAGCCCGGTTCGCCGGTGTCGGCGACATGCAGGAGCGGATCGCCCAGGTCGGTACGTCCGTGACCTCGCCGGACGGCACGGTGACGGTCACCGCGGGGGCCGGCGGGACCGTCACCGACCTGCGGCTCACCGCCGGCGCGATGCACCTGGAAGCGGGTCAGCTCGCCCAGCGGATCATGAGCACGCTGCGCCAGGCCGTGGCCGGGGCCGCCCAGCAGCAGGCCGCGATCGTCGACGACGCGTTCGGGGACCAGCTCGGCGTCGACGTCGGCGGGCAGGTCCGGCAGGCCCAGGCCGAAGCGTTCGGAACCGCGGCGCCGGAACCCGCGTCGGAGCAGCAGGCGCCGCGGCCGCGACGCCGTCCCGCGCCCGGGGACGACGACGACTTCGACCAGGGTCCGATCCTCCGCCGCTCCTGAAACCGACCGAGGGAACTTCCGCGATGTCAGACGGAATCCAGACCAACATCGACGCGATCTCCGGATACGCGCGCCAGCTGCCGTTCTACGAGCAGGAAGCGGACAAGTTCGGGGCGAAGATCGACGCCGCCGACGTGACCGACACGGCCTGGGGCGTCGTCGGGATCTGGGCGAAGCAGGGCTACACCGACCGCCTCGGCGAACTGCGTTCGCTGCTGGGCGAGCTGAAGGACGGCGTCGACGGGCTCACCACCAAGATGACCAAGGCCGCCGAGATGTACCGCGGGACCGAAGAGGCGGGCGTCATCGCCTTCGGCCGGTACGAGGCGGAGATCGACTCGATCGGAGGGCAGGGCAAGTGACCGAGCCCAAGAAGAGCATCGCCGACGCGCTGGACGTCCAGCCGTACGACGAGAGCATGAGCGCGAACCTCGACCGCGCGGCGGAGGCCACGCCGGTGGTCGGCACGCTGTACAAGTCCGGCAAGTCGATCAGCGAGCACGCCCAGCAGGCGGCTTCGGCGGACGGCGCAGGGGAGCTGGCTTCGGCGGGCAAGGCACTGGTCGGTGACGGCGCGGCGTTCGTCGGCGCCGCCGCGACCGACATGGTCACCTTCGCGATGGACCCGATCGGCTGGCTGGTGAGCCACGGGCTGAACATGCTGCTCGAGCTGGTCCAGCCGCTGCAGGACGCGCTGCACGCGGTCACCGGCGACGGGCCGGCCATCGGGCACGCGTCGGAGAACTTCGCCTCGATCGCGCACGGCTTCGTCGCGCTCGCCGAGGACTTCGAGCAGACCGGCGACACGGCGCTGGCCGAGTGGGTCGACGAAGCGGGCAAGGCGGCCAAGGAAGCCCTCGGCGACTTCTCGTCCGGCATCCGCGGCGTCGGCTCGGCGGCCGGGTCGGTCGCCGAGGTGCTGCAGATGTGGTCGATGGTCATGCAGGTCATCGAAGAGGTGATCAAGGCCATCATCACCGAGCTGGTGTCCTGGCTGATCACCATCTGGCTGCCGGCGCTGGCCGCGTCGGTGATCAGCTTCGGCAGCTCGGTCGCCGCCGCGATGACGGCGTCGATCGCCAAGGCCGCGAGCGTGCTGCAGAAGGTCACCCGTTACCTCGGCAAGTTCGGCAAGCTGCTCGACACGTTCATCGAGTTCCTCGCGAAGTACTCGACGAAGGTCGTGGAGATGACCCGGAAGTTCCGGCTCGGCCGGTACGCCGGGGAGTCGCGCTTCGGGCTGGACACGCTGGAGAACACGGCCCGCGTGCCGTTCACGCCCGGCAACCGCGCGCTGACCACGATGTTCGGCACCTCGGTCGGCGCGAGCCCGCTGGTCGCCGGCGCGAGTGTGAAGGCCGGGATCGCGGCGGGCAAGACGGCGTTCACCGAAGGCAAGGAAGCCGTCACCCCGGAGGAGGACGAACCGTGGTTCGACAAGAGCGCGATCGGCGGGGACCAGAGCCCGGAGGAGACCCGGCGGAACTTGGACATCTAGCGCGGAAGGCCGTCGAGCTCGGCGACCGCATGGAGTCCGCCGCCGACGCCGCACAGGTGCGCCCGGGATTCCGCGAGCGCGTGGAGGCGCAGATGGGCGAGCGCTGGCGGGAGCCGGTGATCGTGCTGCGCCTGGGCGACGCGGACCTGCGGTTCGCCGTCCCCGGCCGCCGCGAGGACGGCACGGTCGAGGGGTCTCAGCCCGTGCTGCGGGCGTTCGGGAACGTGGCGCGCGGGATCGGCGCGGCGGTGGGGTTCGTCGCGTACCTGGCGAGCGCGGCGGGCAGCGGAGGTGGCAAGGGCGAGCGCGCGGTCCACGTGACCGGCCCGGCGGATGCCCTCGTCCTCGAGCCGCTCGACCGGCTCCGGCGGGCAAAGGGCCCGTGGCTGGTGTGCTCGCCGACGTCGGTAGCGCTGGTCGAGACGGGATCGACGTACCTGGACCCGGCCGACGCACCCGAGCCGCAGGTCCTCTGGGAGGCCCGGGGTACGGACGCCCCGGAGGTCAGCTTCCGCAAGCGCACGCTGACCTGGCCGGACGGCTCGCAGTTCAAGTTCCCGCTGAAGGGCCGTACGGAAGAGCGGCACCTGCGGCAGTTCCACGAGTACCCGGACGTGGTCCACTGGCCGGAGGGACCGGCCTGACCGACCTCGAACCCTCGGTGTGCGTCTGACGACAGCCGGTAACTACTCTGTTCGGAGTAGTGCCGCACCTGTTGGAGGTCCCGGTTGGTTCCCGCCCGTCGCTGGCTGGTCGTCGCGGCCGTGTGCGCCGTCGTCGCGGTCGCCGTCTACCTCCTCGCCGTCTGGACCGTTCCCGGGCAGGCACTGGAGAACGCCGCCCTGCGCGGAGCCGACGAGGCCGCCGCGCGCGATCAGGCCGTCGCCGACGAGACCCTGGGCCGGATCACCGTGTACTCGCTGGCCGTCGCTGTCGTGCTCGTCGGCGTGGTCGGCCTGCTGCGCCGGCGGGCGGATCTCGCCTTCGCGGCGGTGGGCGTGATCGTGGCCGGGCAGCTCGTGACGCAGGTGCTCAAGCGGTACGTGCTGCCCCGGCCGCCCCTCGTGCCGCTGACCGGGCACTACGCGGACAACAGCCTGCCCAGCGGGCACACGACGATCGCGATGACCGTGCTGTTCGCCGCCCTGCTCGTGGTGCCCTACCGCTGGCGCGGCGTGACGCTGTTCCTCCTGCTCTCCTGGGCGGTCGGCATCGGCGCGTACACGGTGACGGCGAAGTGGCACCGGCTCTCCGACACCCTCGCCGCCGACGCGATCGCGCTCGGGCTCGCCTGCCTGGCGTCGTGGTGGCTGGCGCGCCGCGGGGCCGTGCACCGCCACGACGGGCCGCGCCGGATCCCTCGGGTGCTCGTCGTGACCGTCGCCGCGCTCGGCGGGGCGGTGTTCCTGGCGCTGGGCACCGTCCTGATCGGAGCGTCGCTGCTCGGCGGCGGCTACGACGAAACCGTGCGGGACAACGCCTGGGTCGGCTACCTGGCGGCGAGCTCGTTCGCCTCCTTCGGCTCCATCGCCGCGGCGCTGGCGTTCCTCGCGACCTGGCGCCGGCTGGAGATCGCGTGAACCCGGCGCTGTTCCCCCTCGCCGCGGCCGTCTTCTGCTTCGCCGTCTTCCTGATCAGCTTCCTGCTCGACCGCCGCAAGCTGCGCAACGGCTTCTACCTCTTCTTCGCGCTCGCGTTCTTCGGCCTCGCCGTGCTCGCGCTGCTGGCGTCGATCTCGCCGGACGCCGCCGCGATCGTCGCGTTCGGGCTGTTCGCGCTGATCCCGCTCACCATCGTGGTGCTGGCGGTGTTCCTGATCGGCAACGGCGTGACGATGCTGCGCCGCGAAGGCCGCCGCCCGGCGAACCTGCTGTCCCTGGCGGCCGGCGTCGGCATCGTGGCGCTGATCGTCTTCGGCTTCGTGGCCGGGCAGCTCGGCTGGCCGCCGCTGGAGGCGGTCCGCGACAGCGTCGACGGGATCGTCGCGTACCTGTCGTTCCTGTTCGTCTGCTTCCTGCTGTACTCCCTCGTCTACGGCCGGATCGGCAGCCGCCGCCCGCTCGACTTCGTGGTGGTCCTCGGATCCGGCCTGCTCGGCGGCCGGACCGTCCCGCCGCTGCTGGCCGGCCGGCTCGACCGCGGCCGGCGGGTCCTCGACGCGGAGTACCGCAAGGGCCGCGTGCCGCTGCTGGTCACCTCGGGCGGCCAGGGGCCGGGGGAGGACCTGCCGGAGTCGCACGCGATGGCGGACTACCTCGCCGACCGCGGCGTCCCCCGCGAGCGGATCGTGCTCGAAGACCGGTCCCGGACCACGCGCGAGAACCTGGCGTTCAGCGCCGACCTGATGCGCTCGCGGCGGCCGGGCTACCGCTGTGTCGTCGTCACGAACAACTTCCACGTCCTGCGCGCGGCCGTGATCGCCCGCAAGGTCAAGGTGAACGGTCAGGTGATCGGCGCGCCGACGGCGTGGTACTTCTGGCCGAGCGCCACCCTGCGCGAGTTCGCGGCGATCCTGGTGGACCACCGGATCCTCAACGGCGTCGTGTGCGCGACGATCATCCTGGCCAGCGTGCTGAAAGCGATCTAGCGGCCCGGGAAGTCCGGCAGCGTGAGCGCCGAGTGCTCGGGTCGCGGCGTGGACGCCGGGACCTTCGTGAGCTTCCGGAGCGCGGCGTTCCGCTCTTCGAGAGCTTCCGCCGTGGAGGGGAACAGTGTGGCCTTGCCTTCGCTCACCAGGGCCTGGTTGCTTTCGACGAAGTTTCGCAACCGGCTCTCGTAGGCCGCGAACGCCGCCGTGTGGTCGGGGATCGTGGCCAGCGCGTGGCCGAGCACGTACGCCCCGACGAGGGCGAGGCTCGTGCCCTGGCCGGTCAGGAACGACGGCGCGTACCCCGCGTCGCCGACGAGCGCGACGCGGCCGTCCGTCCACCGTGGCAGGTGAATCTGGCTGACGACGTCGAAGAACAGGTCGTCCGCCTCGCGCATCGCCTCGACCATGCGAGGGATCTCCCAGCCTTCGCCGGCGAACGTCTCGGCGACCAGATCGCGCTGGGCGTCGGGGTTCCGGAACGCCTCGATCGGCGGGTTCGGGCGGGCGAAGACCAGGAACCCGTGGACCTCCTTGCTTTCGAGGACCGCGTAGAGCGCCGCGCCCTTGCCGGGCGTGCTCCACGTCAGCCCTTCGCGGTAGAGGCCGAAGTCGTTGGGCATGGTGAACCCGGCGAAGCTGTAGCCGAGGTAGTGGTGAAACTGCGCTTCGTCGCCGAAGACCAGCCCGCGGGTGTTCGAGTGCAGGCCATCGGCGCCGATCACCAGGTCGAAGGTCTCTTCGCGGCCGCTGCGGAAGGTGACGTCGACGCCGTTGTCGTGCTGCGCCAGGGTTTCGACGCTGTCGCCGAAACGGAAGCCGGCGTCGTCGCGCACCAGGTCGTACAGCGTGCTCGTGAGGTCGCCCCGGCGGATCTCGATGTCTTCGCTGTCGACACCGCCGATGATCACGTTGGGTTCCAGGGCGGCGATCTCGCTGCCGTCGGTGTCGAGGAAGGTCAGCAGGCGCGTGGAGATGTGCAGGTCCCGCAGGCGGGGGAGGATCCCCATCCGGCGGGCGGCGTCCAGGGCGGTGCCGCGGACGTCGATCGGGTAGCCGCCGTCCCGGATCGTGGCCGACTTCTCGACGACGGTGACCGCGAAACCGGCCTTGCGCAGCCAGAAAGCCAGGGCGGGACCGGCGATGCTCGCGCCCGAGATCAGGACGGAGCGTGGTGTGGTGTTCATGGTGACCCCCGATAGCTAAGTTAGGTATCTATGTCGCGGGTGCGACAATGCCGGGGAAGATCCGCGGCATGAGGCAACTATATACCTAAGTTAGTTATCTAAGGGGTGTGATGGCCGCCACCGAAGCGGGCGACGAGCTGCGTTCCGTGCTGCCCCGGCTCATGCAGCTGGGCAACCTGATGAACCGCAGCGGCCTGGGGGAGCGGGCCATGAAGCGGATCGGGGCCGACCTCGACCGGCCCGGGCTGTCGATCATCCTCGCCCTGCACATGACCGGGAAGGCGATGCGCGTCGGCGAGATCGCGGAGCGGATGCAGGTCGCCGGGCCGCACGTCACCCGGCACCTGCACGTGCTCGAACGACGGCGGCTCGTGCGAGGCCTGGCCGACCCCGACGACCGGCGCGCCCGCCTGGTCGAGCTGACCCCGGACGGCGCCGAACTGGCCGACCGGTACGTCACGACGCTGCTGGGCTGGTTCGGCGAGGCGCTGTCCGGGTGGTCCGAGGCGGACCGCCGGACTTTCTACGACCTGCTGCTGCGCTTCACCGACGACCTCGCGACGTTCCTCTCGGCGGCCGGCGAAGAGGACTGACCCTTTTTCGCTGTGGGCGAACCGCGGTAACGCATTCCGTGCACGAGCGTTCTGTCCTTTTCGATGATATCCTTGCCGTGTTCGAACCATCGGTTCCGATGAATTCCCGCCCCGTCTGCTTTCCTGCCCGGCGAGATCAATCGACCTGACGCAGCCGCCGCCTTTTGTGCTACTGCCGGCGCCTTTGCTCTGCTGCCCGCGACACGAGAAGCCGCTTGTTCCACGCGAGCGTGCGCGTGGACCGATGTGAAGGGGAATGTCCATGAACGACGCTGTTCTGGCCCAGACTGCCAACATCAACCCCGGCCTCGCCGCCATCGGCTACGGACTGGGTGCGATCGGCCCGGGAATCGGAGTCGGGCTGATTTTCGCGGCCGTCATCAGTGGTAGCGCGCGTCAGCCGGAAGCGCGAGGAAAACTGCAGACGATCGGTTACTCGACCTTCGTGCTGACCGAAGTCCTCGCGTTGATCGGCATCGTCGTGTACTTCATCGCATCCACCAAGTGAGCCCGGCGCCTGCGCGTGGTGTCCCCGCGCGCAGGCGCCGCTGTCTGCGATGGATAGGTTACATGACTTGACTGTAACGCAACTCCGGTCTAGCGTCGCCTCGTAGCGGAACGCGAAGAGGAGAGGCAAAGTCATGACCGAAGTCATCGCCGGTCTGGAGGTGCCCGACACCGCGGCGGTCGCCGAGGCGACGAAGCACCTCCAGGAGACAGCCGGGCCGCTGGTCTACCACCACTCCCGCCGCGTGTACTTCTTCGGCCGGATCCACGCCGAGCGGCTGGGGGTGGCGCCGGATCCCGAGCTGCTCTACCTGGCCGCCATGTTCCACGACACCGGCCTCGCGACGCCGTTCTCCGATGCGGTGCAGCGCTTCGAGGTCGACGGCGCCGACCACGGGCGCAAGTTCCTGCTGGACCGCGGGTTCCCGGCCGCCGCCGCGGAAACCGTGTGGACGGCGATCGCGCTGCACACGACACCCGGCATCCCCGGCCGGATGGGCCCGGAGATCGCCGCCACGCACTTCGGCGTGCTGACCGACATCGTCGGGTTCGGCCTCGGTGACCTGGACGCCGACCGGCTGGGGGAGATCGTCGCCGTGCACCCCCGGGGCGACTTCAAGAACGAGTTCCTCGCCGCCTACTTCGAAGGGCAGAAGAACCGCCCGGACACCACCAACGGCACCGTGAACGCCGACGTGATCGCCCACTTCCTCCCCGGCTTCCGGCGCACGACGACCGTCGAGCGCGTCCTCGGATCCGCCTGGCCCAGCTGAACAGGAGCAGCCGTGCAAGCCATCATCGCCACCGACCGGGACGCGGGCGTCGAGGGGCTCACCCTCGCCGACCTGCCCCACCCGCACGCCGCCGAGAACGACGTCGTCGTGCGGGTCCACGCCGCCGGGTTCACCCCCGGCGAGCTCGGCTGGCCCGTCAGCTGGACCGACCGAGCCGGCCGCGACCGCACGCCCAGCGTGCCCGGGCACGAGCTGTCCGGCGTCGTCGCCGAGCTGGGCTACGGCACCACCGGCCTGACCGTCGGCCAGCGGGTCTTCGGCCTCGCCGACTGGGCGCGCGACGGCTCCCTGGCCGAATACACCGCCGTCGAGGCACGCAACCTCGCGCCGCTGGCCGCCGACATCGACCACACGGTGGCCGCGGCGCTGCCGATCTCCGGGCTGACCGCGTGGCAGGGGCTGTTCGACCACGCCGGGCTCACCACCGGCCAGACCGTGGTGGTCCACGGCGCCGCCGGCGGCGTGGGGTCGATCGCCGTCCAGCTCGCCCGGGAGGCCGGCGCCCGGGTGATCGGCACGGGCCGGGCCGGCGACCGCGACCTGGTGCTCGGCCTCGGTGCCCAGGCCTTCCAGGAGCCGGACGCCGATCCGGGGGAGCAGGTGGACGTGGTCTTCGACGTCATCGGCGGCGACGTCCTCGCGAAGTCGGCCGCGCTGGTGCGCCCCGGCGGCACCCTGGTGACCATCGCCGAGCCGCCGACGGTCCTGCCGAAGGACGCGCGCGCCGTCTTCTTCGTGGTCGAACCCGACCGCGCCCGGCTCGCGGACCTGGCCCAGCGGGTGCGGGACGGGCGCTTGAAGCCCCTCGTCGGCGAGGTGCGCCCGCTCGCCGAGACGCCCGACGCGTTCACTCGCCGGCGGCGCGTCCCGGGCAAGACGATCATCCGGGTGGCGACGGACTGACGACCGGAGTCGCGCCGCGAACGGACATGCTCGCGACGCGGCTCCGCGCGTATCAGCGGGTTTCGGCGGCGCAGGACAGGTCGTGCGCCGGCCGTGAGCCGGTCGTCAGGAACCCGGTCACCGCGGTGTTCGCGCACTGGTTCGGCCCGAACAGGTAGGCGCCGTGCCCGCCTTGGTCGGCCGTCACCATCCGGGCGCGGTCGCCGAACGCCGCGCGCAGCTTGCGGGCGTTCACCAGCGGCGTCCCCGGGTCACGCTCGTTCTGCACCAGCAGGACGTTCGCCGGGCCGCGGCCGGTGATCCGCACCTTCGGCTCCACCGGAGCCGACGGCCAGAACGCGCACGCCCCGATGTTCGCCGTGGCCGCGCCGAGCAGCGGGTACCGGATCCGGTCGACCGCCACGTCCAGCTGGTAGCCCGCCACCGACCGCGGCCAGGCCGTGTCCCCGCAGAGCACGGCGAACCGGGCCGACAGGAGGTTCTCGGCCCCCGCCACTTCCGGCAGCTTCGGTGCCCGGCCCTGGTCCAGAGCCTTCCAGTTCTCGGCCAGCGGCTTCAGATCGGTGGAGTACAGCCCTTCGAACGTCAAGCCGCGGAAGATCGACCCGTCGATACCCTCGACCGGCGTCCGGTCCAGCCGCGCGGCCAGCTCGTGGAACTTGGCGGTCACCTGCGCCGGCGTGGTGCCGAGCCCGTACTCCGGGTGGGCTGCGGCGAACTTCGCGAAGTCCGGGAAGCGGTCCTCCATCCCGCGGCCGAAGCCGCGCATCGCGTCGATGTCGTAGCCGCCCGGCCCGAGGTTGCTGTCGAGCACGAACCGGTCGCTGCGCTCCGGGAACATCGTCGTGTACACCGCGCCCAGGTACGTGCCGTAGGACGCGCCGAGATAGGACACAGTGGACTCACCGAGCGCGACGCGGATGCGGTCCATGTCCCGCGCGGTGTTCGCCGTCGTGACGTGCGGCAGCATCGGCCCGGTCGCCGCCTCGGCGCACTGCCGGGCTTCCGCCTTCGCGACCTCCGCCTGCTTCACGACGTCGGCGGGGCCCTTCGCGTACGGCAGGTTGCCGATCGCCATCTGCGCCGGCGTCAGGTCGCAGGTCACCGGGGTGCTGTGCCCGACACCGCGTGGGTCGAAGCCGATCACGTCGTACTCGTCGAGCACGTCCTGCGGCAGCTTCACCAGCTTCAGCACCTGCGGGTAGTCCAGCCCCACGCCGCCGGGACCGCCCGGGTTCGTCAGCAGCACACCGCGCCGCTTCTCCGGGTTCTTGCTCGGCAGGCGCGAGACCGCGACGTCGATCTTGCGGCCGTCCGGGTTCCGGTAGTCCAGCGGGACCTTCAGCGTCGTGCACTGCAGGTCCGGCGTCGGGAAGGCCCGGCCGGGCACGGGCCCCAGTCCAGTTCGCCCGCGGACGCCTGCGGCGCCACGACGGTCGCGCCGAGCACGGCGACGGCCGCGGCCAGCAAGGTTGTGCGCATCGGATTTCCCTCTCTCGTTTCGCGCCGCGGTCAGCGGCGCGGTTCCCAGCGGAAGAGCCGCGCGGCCAGCGCGACCGCGACGACGACCCAGGCCAAGGTGGGTCCGAAGAGGACCAGTGAGTCGGTGAGCGGACGGCCGCCGTTCCAGGCGTCGAGCACCAGTTCGGTCGCCGAACCGCCCGGCAGCAGGCGCTTGAGCAGCGTGAGGTCGCCGGTGCCGGTGACCCCGACCCAGCCGGACACGGCGATCACGCCGAGGCTGACCGGCAGCGTGGTGACCTGCGCGTGTTCGGGCGAGTTCGTCAGGCCCGCCGTGGCCAGGCCGAGCGCGAGCATCATGGCCACGACGGACACCACGGCCGCGACCAGCAGCACCGGGTTCGCCGGCGTCCCGGCGACCATGGCCAGCGCGCCCAGGATGACGGCGATCTGGAGCACCGAGAGCACGGTGATCGGCAGCAGCAGCCCGCCGAGGATGCCGGCGTCGCCCGCCGCGGTGGAGCGCAGGCGCTTGAGGAACAGGTTCTGGCGGCGGGAGGCGAGCGTGGTCACCGTCGTGGTGTAGAGCCCGATGCCGGCCACGAAGAACAGCGCCAGCGTGGCGATGTAGCCGAGGCTGCCGATTTCGGTGAAGACGTCGTGCTTGGCGATGAAGAACGCGCTGAGCGCGGCCGGCAGCACCAGCGCGGTGACCAGCACGAGCCGGTTGCGGAAGATCTGGATCAGCTCGCCGCGAGCGATCGTGAGCATGGCGGAGGTCCTTTTCTCAGGAGTGGTCGATGGCGCGGAAGACGTCGTCGAGCCGCGTGGGCCCGGCCTGGAGGTCGCGCAGCTCCACGGCGTGGTCCTGCGCCCAGCCGAGCAGCGTGTGGAGGTCCTTCTGCAGCTCGAAGGTCTCGACGAGGAACTTGCCGTCCGCCCCGCGCGCGGCGAGCAGCGGCGGCGCCGGCGTGTGCGGCGCGAGACCGAAGTGGATGGTGGCCGGCAGGGTCCGCGTCAGCTCGGCGACGGTCCCCTCGCGGTGGAACGCGCCCTGGTGCATCAGCCCGATGCGGTCGGCGCGCTGCTGGGCTTCTTCGAGGTAATGGGTGGTCAGGACGACGGTCGAGCCGTCCTCGCGCAGCCGGTCGACGGCGTCCCAGAGCGCGTCGCGCGACTGGATGTCCAGACCGGTGGTGGGCTCGTCGAGGAAGACCAGCTCGGGGGTGCCGTACACGGCGGTGGCGAAGTCGAGCCGCCGCTTCTCGCCGCCGGAGAGCTGGCCGACCTTCGTCGTGGCCTTGCGGGTCAGGCCGACCATACCGAGCACCCGCCCGACGTCGTCGGTGCGCTCGGTGAGCCGCCCGATCAGCCCGACGCTCTCTCGCACGGTCAAGTCCGGGGAGAACCCGCTCTCCTGCAACATGATTCCCATCCGCGGCCGGACCGCGGCGCGGTCGCGGGGGTCCTGCCCGAACACCCGGACGGCGCCGGAGGTCGGCGCGCGGTGGCCTTCGACGGCTTCCAGCGTCGAGGTCTTCCCGGCGCCGTTCGTGCCGAGCAGGGCGTACAGCTCCCCGCGTTCCACTTGGAACGAAAGGTCTTTGACGGCGGCGAAGTCGCCGTAGGTGAGGTTCAGGCGGTCGACGTCGATGACGGGTGTCGTGGACATGCTCCGATTCCAGCGGGATCGGCGCCCGCGCGGCAGTGTGCTGACGTCACCCCGACATATGACGCAGTGTCACTGGTGGTGCCCGCCAGGCCCGATACGCTCGGTTCATGGAGGTGCCGATGATCGCGCGCAGGAGCTCCTGGACCGGCGGGGCGGTCCAGGAGCGGCTGCGCCGGCTCAACCTGATCACGACGGTCCCGCCGCTCGCGTTCGTCGGCGTGCTGCTGCTGGTGTTCACCGCCCGGACCTGGTGGCACGTCGTCATCCAGGTGGTGGGGCTGATCGCGGCACTGGCGACGGCCGAGCGCTGGACCGCGGGCGACTACCTCCGCGTCGCGCGGCCGAGCCTGGTCGTCACCGCGGTCGTCTGGCTGGCCGGGGCGCTGACCGACGACACCGCCGCGTTCTACGGCTTGTCGCTCGTGGGGTCGTTCCTCATCCCGCCGCTGCGGCACCACCGGCTCGCGGCCCTCTTCGGGCTCGGGATGCTGGTGGCTGTCCTGGGAGCGGCGAACCTGCTGGTGCACGACGACCGCGTCGGGGCGCGGCTGGTGCAGTACGTCGTCGTTCCCGCGGTCGCCGTGCTGGTCTCGACCGCGTTCATGTTCGTCAGCCAGAAGTTCTTCGACCTGATCGCGGAGCTCGAGCAGTCGCGCGAGCGGGAGGCCGAGCTGGCCGTGATCCGGGAGCGCGTGCGCTTCGCCGGCGACCTGCACGACATCCAGGGCCACACGCTGCACGTGGTGAAGCTGAAGGTCGCGCTTGCCGAGAAGCTGCTGGACACCGACGTCGACCGGGCGCGCGCGGAGCTGGGGGAGGTGCGCAGCCTGGTCGGCGACACGATCGTGCAGACCAAGGAGCTCGCCCACGCCCAGCGGCGGCTCAACCTCTCCGCCGAGCTGGAGAACGCGAAGAACCTGTTCGAGGCCGCGGGAATCCACGTGCGCGTCGAGCGGGAGTCCGAAGTGGACGCTCGCGCGGGTGAGCTGCTCGGCCAGGTCCTGCGCGAGACGACGACCAACATCCTGCGCCACGCCCAGGCGCGGCAGGTGCGGATCACCCTTTCGCGGCGCGGGATCGCCATCGTCAACGACGGCGCGGCCGAGGACGGCCCGCCCGAGCTCAGCGGGCTCGCGGCGTTGCGCCACCGCCTGGTGGAGAACGGCGGCGAGCTGGAAGTGTCGCGGACGGACGGCCGGTTCCTGACGGCGGCGGCCTTCCCCGCGAAGACCCGGGAGGACGGCCGATGACCACCGTGGTGCTCGCCGACGACGAAGCCCTGCTGCGCAAGGCACTGGCCGCCCTGCTGCCGCTCGAGGGGGAGATCACCGTGCTCGCCGAGGCCGAAGACGGCGAAGAGGCGGTGGCGGCGACGCTGCGGCACCGTCCGGACGTGCTCGTGATCGACCTCGAGATGCCCACGGTGGACGGTCTCGGCGCCGTCGCGGAGATCCGGCGTGCGAGGCCGGAGCAGGTGATCCTGATGCTGACCCGGCACGCCCGCCCCGGCGTGCTCCGGAAGGCGCTGAAGCTGGGCGTGCAGGGGTTCGTCAGCAAGTCGGCGGAACCGGCGCACATCACGTCGGTGATCCGGACGCTGCACGCGGGCAAGCGCTGGATCGACCCGGACGTCTCGGCGCTCGCGGTGGTCGACGACTGCCCGCTGACCGACCGCGAGCTCGACGTCCTGCGCGCGACGCGGGAAGGCTTTTCGGTGGCCGACATCGCGGGGCAGTTGCACCTGGCGGAGGGGACGGTGCGGAACTACCTGTCCAACGCGATGCAGAAGACCCAGACCCGCACCCGCCACGAAGCGGCCCGCTACGCCCGCGAGCACGACTGGCTCTAGCGGCGCTTCACGTCGACGACCTGGTACGGCTCGGGCCCTTCGACGAACCGGCGGATCGCGGTCCTGGTCGCCTTGATCACGGGGTTCCGCGCGGTGGCGGCGTCGAGCGCGTCCTTGCCGGCCCAATGCATGAAGTTGGTGACCTGCGTGCCGTCCTCGCTGCACAGCAGGTGCATCGACAGCAGTCCCGCGATGCCGGCCGGATCGCCGGCGTCCCGGATGCACTCGACCAGTGGCCGCTGGTGCTCCGGGCGCACCCGGAAGACGTTGACGGCGAAGACGTCCGGCCGGTCGGCCGAAGGAACGATGAGCACGGGGTGCCTCCTTGAAGTCCGTTCCCGGAGGCTAGCCAGCTAAAAGGGACGCATGTGTAACACTTAACGCGTGGACGGCCGGACTCGCGGGCCGCGCAGCGACGCGCGGCGCAACGACGAACTGATCCTGCGCACGGCGGCCCGGGTGCTCGCGGACGATCCGCGCGCGACCATCCAGCGCATCGCCGACGAGGCCGGGCTCGTGCGCATGACCGTCTACCGCCGCTACCGCAACCGCGACGCCCTTCGCCGCGCCATCCACGACGCCGCCGCCGCGGAGGCCACCGCGGTCATCGACGCCACCGCCGGCGCGGACCCGGTCGCCGCGCTGCGGGCGCTGATCGTCGAGATGGCCGCCATCATCGGGCGCTACCCCGTCCTCGCGGTCACGACCGACTGGCAACCGAAGCCGGGCGACCCCCGCCGTCCGGTCCCGCCCCCACCCGCTCGCCGCATGCACCAGGCCGTCTTCGCCCTCGTCGAGCGGGGCCGGCGCGAGGGGGTGCTCCGCACCGATCTCCCGCCCGAGCTGCTCCCGCAGGCCATCACCGGCACGCTGCACGTCGTCAGCAGGTTCGCGCGCAGCCTGCACGCCGATCCGGACGTGCTCGGCACCCAGGTCGCCGACCTGCTGCTGGACGGCTTCGCCGTCAGCCGACCGGGAACTTGACCGCGGTGAGCTCCTCCGAAACCGTCCACAGGCGCTGCTGGATCCCCACGTCGTAGGACTGCGGAGTGGACGTCACCACCTGCGGGCGGCCGCGGTATCCACCCGGGCCGGCCGGGCCGTAGTACTGGCCGCCGAGGGCCGCGGGGTCGGTCGCCGCCCGGAGGGTCGGGAGGGCGCCGCGCTCCGAGCTCTGGGTGAACAGCGGGGCGACCAGCGGGAAGAGCGCGCGGGCGATCGCGGGGGAGTTGCGCATCAGCTCCGTGCGGGCCACGCCGGGGTGGGCGGCGATCGACGTCGTCGTGCCGTGCGGGGCGAGGCGGCGCTGCAGTTCGTAGGCGAACATCAGGTTCGCGAGCTTGGCCTGGCCGTACGCCGCGACGCGGTCGTAGGAGTTCTCCCACTGCAGGTCGTCGAAGTGGATCGAGGCGCGGATGCGGTGGGCGATGCTCGCGACCGTCACCACCCGGGAGTCCGCGACCGGCAGCAGCAGGTCCAGCAGCAGGCCGGTGAACGCGAAGTGCCCGAGGTGGTTCGTGCCGAACTGCAGCTCGAACCCCTCCCGCGTGGTCTGCTTCGGCGGGTACATGACGCCCGCGTTGTTGATCAGCAGGTCGATCTTCGGCAGCGTCCCGTGCAGGTCGGCCGCGGCGGCGCGGACGGAGTCCAGTGAACCCAGGTCCAGTTCCTGCACGGTGACGTCGGCGTTCGCGCCGAGCCGGGCGGCGGCCTGCTTGCCCTTTTCGACGTCGCGGACGGCCAGCACCACGGTCGCGCCGCGCTCGGCCAGCACCTTCGCGGTGTCGAACCCGAGTCCGGTGTTGGCCCCGGTGATGACGGCGACGCGCCCCTTCTGGCTCGGGACGTCGCGTTCGGTCCAGTTCTCGCCCATGGCGGTTCCCCTTCGTCGCGGCCCTTTTCGGACCGGCGGTCTGTTATGTGGACGACGCTAAGGAACCGACGGTCTGTTGTCAAGAGACTGCTGGTCTTCAATTTCCCGCGCCGGGCGTTACGCTGGGTGGCATGACGTTCCAGCGAGCCCGCAGCGCGGAGCAGCGGGAGGAGCGGCGCCGCACGATCCTCGACACGGCGCTGGCGATGCTCGACGAGATGCCGGTGGCCGACGTGAGCCTCAACGAGCTCAGCCGGCGGGTCGGCCTCGCGAAGTCGAATGTGTTGCGCTACTTCGAATCCCGGGAGGCGGTGCTGCTCGAACTGCTCGACCGCGCCCTGCGCGACTGGCTGGCCGAGCTGGCGGGCGAACTGGCCGCGGGGGTCGACGCGGCCGGGTCGGCAGCGGAGCGGGGCGAGCGGTTCGCGGCGGTCGTCGCCCACTCATTGGCGCGACGCACCGTGTTGTGCGACCTCATCGGCGCGCAGGCGGGTGTCCTGGAACACAACGTGTCGGTGGACGTCGTCGTGCGGTTCAAGCGGTCCGCCCTGGCCGGGCTGGACACGATGGCCGAGCTGGTCCGCCACTACGTCCCGGAGGTCGGCGAAGAGGCAGCGACGGTATGCCTGTTCGCGATGATCCTGACCGGCGGGCTGTGGACGCACTGCCGGCCGTCACCGAGCGCCTTGGCGGCGTACGAGGCCGACCCGGCGTTGGCGGCGCTGCATCTCGACCTGGCCCCGGCCCTGCAGAGCGGCTTGGCGTTGCTGATCGCGGGAGCGACGCAGCGCAACGGTGCCGGTGCGGTCGAGGGATCGACCGCTTAGGCGGCACGGCGTGCCGGTGATCGAGACCAGGACTCCATGTCAGGTAATCAGCGCGCGCACCGTTCGTTGCGCTCGGTGATCTCGTCAGGCGTCATCGAAAGCAGCATCCTGGCGATCGCGTCCTCATCGGCGAACGTTTCCAGCCAGACGACACCGTCCGAGTCCACCCCGTACACGCCCACTTCGGTGTGGGGTGTGCATCCCGGCGTGGAAGGGACTCTCGAGCTGTTGTTGGCGTAGCGAACGTCCGCATATCCGTAGGCCAGCAGTTGGGCGGCGACCGATGCGGCATCGCGGTGCAGGCCCGCGAAGTCTTGCAAGTTGTAGACGTGCTGACTGGGGATCACGGGGTGATGGTTCGCGATCGCGCGCCCCTCGATCGCGGTGCTGCATCCCGTACAGAGAACGAGCGCGGCCAGTAGCAGCGGCCCGGAGTACGCACGGAGGCGCACTGAAGTCGGTCGGGTCGAACTGGTCACGGCAAGCCTTTCTCAAATCGAATCGTCGGGCGGATGTAGGTCGCGTCGACCCAGGGGGGCGTTACACACAGTGATGAAATAAGCGGTCATGCAGGCAAGCTCATTTGCTAGCATGCGGGCATGCCCCCCGACGCCAAGCGGCAGTTCAGCGTCTACCTGCCGGCCGAGCTCATCCGGCGGGTGAAGCACGCCTCCGTTGATGCCGACGAGTCGCTTTCGGCCTACGTCGAGCGCGTGCTCGAGGACCACCTGCGACAGAACGAGGAACGCCCGTGATGCGCGTGCTGCCGATCCGCTACAGCTCGGACGTCGAGGCCCTGACGCGGTTCTACGCCGCACTCGGCCTGAGTGTCGGGTCGGTGTCGCGGCCCGGTGGGTGGGTGGAACTGCCCGCCGACGGCGGCACGCTCGCTGTCCACCGGGGAGCCGGCGTCGGACGGTGCGAGCTGGCCTTCGAGACCGACGAACTCCTGGAAGACGTCGCGCAGCGGCTGCGTGAAGCCGGGTACGAGCCCGGTCCCGTCATCGACGAGGGCTTCGGGCGCTCGCTGCGCGTCCCGGACCCCGATGGCGTGTGGGTGCAGATCAACGCCTACGACCGCGAGCTCTACACATGACCCTGCCGGTGAAGGAATCGCGGTTCCTCGCCGGGGGCGTCGTCGCGCTCGAATTCTCGGCGGCCGTCACCAGCTTCGTCGCCTCCACGCTGCTGCCGGTCGTCGCCCGGGATCTGGACGCGGGGGACCGGCTCGGGCTGCTGATCGCCGGCTCGACCCTGGGATTGTTCGTCGCGCTTCCGCTGGCGGGCCGGGTGCTCGGCCGGCTGGGCACGCGCGGCACCCTCGCCGCCGGGATGCTCGCCTACGTCGGCGGGCTCGTCCTCGCCGCCACCGCCTCGGGCGCGGGGATGTTCGCCCTGGGCCAGCTTTCCACCGGGCTCGCCAGTGGCCTGCTCGCGGTGTTCGGCGTCAGCTCCGCGATCCGGCACCTCGACGAACGCCTGCGCCTGCGGGTGGTCGCGGCGTCGTCGGCGATGTGGATCCTGCCCGCGCTGGTCGGCCCGGCCGCGACGCTGGGCCTCGAACACCTCGTGGGCTGGCGCTGGACCCTGCTGGTGCCGGTGCCCTTCGTCCTCTTCGGACGGTTGCTGGTCGTGCGCGCCGTCCGTGACGACCCGCCCGCGGACGCCGCCCCGCGCCCGCTCGGCCGGACGTTGCTGGTGCCCCTGGGGGCGGCGGGGGTCGTGCTGAGCGACGGGTGGTGGCCGCTCGCGGTCGCCGGCGCCCTGGTCGCCGCGGCTGGGATGGTCGCGATCCTGCCGGCGGGAACGGCCCGGCTGGACCGCGGGACGCCCGCCGCCCTCGCCGCGATGCTCCTGTTCGCCGTCGGCTACTTCGGTGCCGACAGCCTGATCACCGTGCTGCTGACGACGGGGTTCGGGGTGAGCCTCGGCCAGGCCGCGATCGTCTTGAGCGCGGCGCCGCTGGCCTGGGCGGTGACGAGCCTGTCCGGGCGGCGCCTTCCCGCCACCGGCTTGACCCTGACGGCCCTCGGCACGGCCGTCTTGGCCGTCGGCGGCCCGTTCCCGGTGCTGCTCGCCGCCTGGACGGTGGCCGGGATCGGCGTCGGGCTCGCCTATCCCGCCCTGTACGTCCGGGCGAGCACCGCCGGCTCGAGTGGACTCACCGCGACGGAGCTGGCCACCGCGGTGATCACGGCCGAGTGCGTCGGCCAGCTCTTGGGCCGCGCGATCGGCGGGGCGCTGAGCTCGGCAGGCGGCCTGTTCGCCTCCTACGCCGTGTTCGCGGTCGCGCTGGCCGCGGCCGCCGCAGTCAGTCGAAGGTGACCCACTGGGACGTCAGCAGCACGAGCCCGAGCGAGCACGCCGCCACCACGACCAGCCCCAGCGCCGCGACCACCAGGGGCCGGAACCCGCTGCGCGCCATCTGCCGCAGGTCGAAGTTCAGCCCGACCCCGGCGAAGCACAGCAGGAACGCCCACTTCGACAGGTTGCCCAGGCTCGTCACCTCGGCCTTGGTGAACACGTGCGCGGTGGCCAGCGCCGACACGGCGAGGAAGCCGAGCACGAACTTCGGGAACGTCCGCCACACGAACGCGGCGCGCTCCTTCGGTCCACTCGCGACGGACTTCCCGCCCCGGGTCGACCAGTAGGCCGCGTACCCGAGGACCACCAGCCCGATCAACGCGTTGCGGGTGCTCTTCACCGCGACGGCGACGTCCTGGGCGTGCGGGGAGTAGGCCGCGCCGGTCGCCGTCGTTTCCGCGGTGTTGTCCACCGCCAGGCCCGCCCACAGCCCGAACTGCGTGTCGGACAGGTTCAGGGCGTGCCCGATCAGCGGGAAGGTGAACAGCGCGACCGCGCCGAGCGCGAGGATCGCGGCGATGGCGTACCCGGAGTCCTCGTCGTCGGCGTCGATGGAACCGCGGCCCGCGATGATCGCCGAGACCCCGCAGATGGACGTGCCGATCGCCAGCAGCGACGACAGCTTCCCGCCGAGCCCGAAGAGCTTGCCCACCAGCAGGATCACCGTCGTGGCCACGGCCATGTCGATGAGGATCAGGCCGAGGCTCAGGCCGCCGAGCTTGAGCAGGTCGCCCAGCACGAACCGGGCGCCGAGCAGCACGATGCCGATCTTCAGCCAGAACTCGTAGGTCGCCACGCCCGGCCGGAACAGCGCCGGGACGCCGATCGTGTTGCGGATGACCAGCCCGAGGATGATCGCCCACAGCACGTATTCGAGGTCGGGCAGCGCGGTGCCGGTCGCCTTGCCGAGGGCGCGCACCTCGTTCTGCGCCAGCGTTCCCACGATCCCGACGGCGGCGAGCAGCAGCAGGCCGGGCACGTAGCGCAGAACCGGGAGCGTCGTCAGTCCACCGCTTCGGGTGGTCGTGTCCGTGCTCATTTGACGAGGAAGGTGATCGTCGGCAGCAAGCCGAACGCGGCCAGCAGCACCAGCACGGCGGCGACCGCCACCGCGGCCCAGTCGGCGCTGATCCGCGCCGCCGGCTTCGGTTCCGGATCGGCGCCCATGCTCAGAGCACCTCGTTCAGCTTGCCGGTGGCGACGTCGAACACGAAGCCCCGGACGGAATCCTTCTTCGGGACGAACGGGCTGTTCCTGATCCGCGCGATCGACTGGCGGACGTCTTCGTCGAGGTCGTCGAACGCTTCGGCGGCCCAGGCGGGCTTGACGCCGACGTCCTCCTGGATCGACTTCTTGAAGCCGTCGTCGGTGAAGGTGAGCATGCCGCAGTCGGTGTGGTGGATGAGGATGATCTCCTCGGTGCCGAGCAGCCGCTGGCTGATGGCCAGCGAACGGATCTCGTCCTCGGTGACCACGCCGCCGGCGTTGCGGATCACGTGGGCTTCGCCTTCGTTCAGGCCGAGGACGCCGTAGACGTTGATGCGCGCGTCCATGCACGCGAGCACGGCGACGTGCTTGGCGGGCGGCAGCGGGAGCGGCCCGGTGAACCGGGCGGCGTAATCGGCGTTGTTGGCCAGGAGTTCGTCGGTGACCGACATGGTGATCCTTCCGGCGGAGAAGCGGATGCGCCGAGTGGACCGCTCCCGGCACCCGAAAGCAATGGTGCCCAGGAACTGGGACGTGGGGCGGTCCAGGATCTGGAACCCGGCACCGGTTCGTTGACCGCGCTCGGCCCGGCTTCCTAGAGTCGACGACGTCAGCGGAAAGCGCCTGCGCTTTTCTCCCCTTCTTTTCCGGAGCAGGTACCCCCATGCCCGAATCCGTCTGGGTCGCCCAGTCTGATCCGCGGGTCCGGCCATTGCTCGCCGACCTGGCCCGCGAATATTCGACGCGGTACCACCGCGTCCTCAACGACGTCCACTTCGAACTCCGTGAATACCCCGCGGAGCGGTTCGCGGCCCCGGACGGCGGATTGCTGCTGCTCGTGCGGGACGGCCGCGCGGTCGCCGGTGGCGCCTTCCAGCGCTACGACGAGGAGACCGCCGAGCTCAAGCGGATCTGGACCCACCGCGCGCACCGCGGCCGGGGGCTCGCCCGCCGGGTCGTCGCCGAACTGGAGGCCGAAGCCGCGCACCGCGGGTACCGCCGGATCTTCCTCACCACCGGCCCGAACCAGCCCGAGGCGCGGGGCCTGTACCTGGCCACGGGCTATACGCCGCACTTCGACGTCGGCACCGTCCCGACGACCCGGTTGCCGTTCTCGAAAGCGCTTCCCGCTCCGGTGGGCGCGAGATGACCAGTGACCTCGGGACCCGGCCGGCACCCGCCGCGACGCCGGAGGAGTCGCTGCGGATCGTGCCCGCGCGGCACCCGCTGACCTGGGTGGCCGCCGCCGTGGTGGCGGTCCTCGTCGCGATGGCGGGCCACGCCCTCGTGACCAACAAAGCGTTCGACTGGCCGACGTTCGGCCGGTTCGTCTTCCAGAAATCGATCTTGGAAGCCGTCGCGCTGACACTGGAACTGACGTTGTTCGGCGTCGTCGCCGGATTCCTGCTGGGCACGGTCCTCGCGTTGATGCGCATTTCCCGGAATCCGCTCCTGCGTGCGGTGAGCTGGACCTACACGTGGATCTTCCGGTCGGTCCCACTCATTCTCCAGCTGCTCTTCTGGTACAACCTCGCTATCCTGTACAACGAGATTTCCTTCGGCGTCCCGTTCGGGCCGTCGTTCGTCTCGGTCGGGACGATGAGCCTGATCCCGCCGTTCCTCGCGGCCGGCCTCGGGCTCGCCCTGCACCAGGGCGCCTACGCCGCGGAGATCGTCCGCGCCGGCTTCCTTTCGGTGGACGCCGGGCAGCGCGAAGCCGCCGCGGCGCTGGGCATCCCGGCGGCGCGGCAGTTCCGCCGGATCGTGCTGCCGCAGGCGATGCGCACGATCGTGCCGACCGCGGCCAACGAGATCATCGGCCTGCTGAAGGCGACGTCGCAGGTCTACGTGATGGCGTTGCCGGAGCTCTTCTACCAGGTCCAGGTGATCTACACGCGCAGCGGCCGGGTGATCCCGCTGCTGCTGGTCGCCACCGCCTGGTACCTCGCGCTCACCACGGTGCTGTCGATCGCGCAGTTCTACGTCGAGCGCCACTTCGGCCGCGGTACGCAGCGCACGCTGCCGCCGACGCCGCTGCAGCGCCTGCGCGCGGCCTGGAGGCGGGCATGACCACGGAGTACATGGTGGACGTTCGCGGTGTCCACAAGAGCTTCGGCACGCTCACCGTCCTCGACGGTGTCGATCTCCAGGTGCGCCAAGGAGAAGTGACCGTCCTGCTGGGACCGTCGGGCTCCGGGAAGTCGACGCTGCTGCGGCTGATCAACCACCTCGAGCGCGCCGACCGCGGCTTCATCAGCGTCGGCGGCGAGCTGATGGGCTACCGCCGTTCCGGCGACCGGCTGCACGAGCTCAAGGAACGGGACATCCTCAAGCAGCGCACCCGGATCGGGTTCGTCTTCCAGAACTTCAACCTGTTCGGGCACCTGACCGTGCTGGAGAACGTCGTCGAGGCGCCGGTGTCCGCGCAACGCCGGCCGCGCGCCGAAGCCGAGGCCAAGGCGCGCCAGCTGCTGATCCGCGTCGGCCTGGAAGACAAGGCGTCCGAATACCCGCGCCGGCTGTCCGGCGGCCAGCAGCAGCGGGTCGCGATCGCCCGGGCGCTGGCCCTCGAACCCGGCGTCCTGCTCTTCGACGAACCCACGTCGGCCCTGGACCCCGAGCTGGTCGGCGAGGTCCTCGAAGTCATCCGCGACCTGGCGAAGGCGGGCACGACCATGGTCGTCGTCACCCACGAGCTGGGCTTCGCCCGAGAAGTCGCCGACACCGTCGTCTTCCTCGACGAAGGCCGCGTCGTCGAGCAGGGCCCGCCCGCCGAAGTCCTGGACCACCCCCGTCACGCCCGGACCCGGGCCTTCGTCGAGAAAGTCCTTTGAGGAGAGTCATGAGACTGAGAACCCTTTTGCTCGCTTCGGTGTTCGCGCTCGCCGCGTGCGGCAGCCCCGAAGCGGCCACCAACGCACCAGCGGACCAGCCGGGCGGCGTCAACATCACCGCGAACCAGAACCGCGTCCGGGCGCAGAAGGTCGACGCGATCGCCGCGCTCGTCCCCGCGGACATCCGGACGCGCGGCACGCTCGTCGTCGGGACCACCGGCAACGGCACCCCGCCGCTGTCGTTCCGCGCGGACGACGACAAGACGGTCATCGGCGTCGAGCCCGACCTGGCGCAGCTGGTCGCCGACGTGCTCGGCCTGAAGCTCGACCTGCAGGCCTCGTCGTGGGAGAACCTGTTCCTGTCGGTGGAGAACCGGCAGTTCGACGCCGGGTTCTCGAACATCACGGTGACCGAGGAGCGCAAGGACAAGTACGACTTCGCGACCTACCGCAAGGACACGATCGCGTTCGAGGTCAAGAATGAGAAGACCACCGCGGTGAAGGAGGCGAAGGACATCGCCGGGCTCACCGTCGGCGTCGGCGCGGGGACCAACCAGGAGCAGATCCTGCTGCGCTGGGACCAGCAGAACAAGACGGCCGGCCTGGCCCCGGTGAAGTTCCAGTACTACCAGGCGACCTCCGACTACTACCTGGCGCTGCAGTCCGGCCGCATCGACGCCTACGTCGGCCCGAACCCGACGTCGGCCTACCACGTGGCGGTCGAGGGCAAGACGAAGATCGTGGGCACGGTCTCCGGCGGTGGCGCGATCCCGGCCGACATCGCCGCGATGACCAAGAAGGACGACGGCCTGGTGAAGGCACTGCAGCAGGCGCTGGACACGGTCATCAAGAACGGCCGGTACGCCGAGGTGCTCAAGCGCTGGAACCTGGCGTCGGAGGCGTTGCCGGCTTCGGAGGTCAACCCGCAGGGGTTGCCCCGCAAGTGAGCCGGTGCCCGGGTTGGTGGGGACGCCGCTTCCCCGGCAACCCGGGCAGCTGCGCTCGCCGGGTGATCCGCGACCGCTCGATCGGCGGTGCGGGAGGCGGCCGGCTCCGCTACGGCGTCCGGAACGCCCGCCGGTAGGCGCCCGGCGTCGTCCCCACCTGCGCGCGGAAGCGGCGCCGCAGGTTGACCGCCGACGTCAGGCCGACGCGGGCCGCGATCGCCTCCACCGGCAGATCCGTCTCCTCCAGCAGCGCGCGGGCTTCGGTCACCCGGCGGGCCAGCAGCCACGCGCCGGGGCTCGTGCCGAGCTGGTCGGCGAAGCGCCGGGCCAGCGTGCGAGGCGAAACGCCGGCGTGGGCCGCCAGCTCCGTCACCGACAACTCGGTCCCGAGCCGGTCGCCCGCCCAGCCGAGGAGCCCGTCCAGGGCGTCCGGCGGTGGGGGAGGTGGGGCGAACTGCACCTGGCCGCCCTCGCGGTGCGGCGGCATCACCATGTGCCGCGCGACCAGGGCGGCGTGCGCGGCGCCGTGGTCCTTCCGGACGAGGTGCAGGCACAGGTCGATCCCCGCGCCGGCCCCGGCACTCGTGGCGACGTCGCCGTGGTCGACGTACAGCACGTCCGGCTCCACGCGCACCCGCGGGAACTCGCGCCGCAGCTGCTCGGCGCGGCCCCAGTGGGTGGTCGCGGACCGGCCGTCCAGCAGGCCCGTGCGGGCGAGGGCGAACACTCCGGAGCAGATGGTGACGAGCCGCGCGCCCCGGGTGTGGGCCCGCAGCAGCGCGCGGCGGACGCGCGGGGGCAGCGGCGCCTCGACCGGTGCCCAGCCCGGGATGATCACGGTGTCCGCGGAGTCCAGCGCCGCCAGCCCGCGCGAGACGGACATCGCGTACCCGGCGGTCGTCGGCACCGGGCCGGGCGTCTCCGCGCACACCTCGAACTCGTAGTGCCGGGGCACGCCGGCCCGCGGCGTGCCGAAGACCTCGGCGGCGCAGCCGAGCTCGAACGTCGACTGCACCGGCCGCACCAGGGCCACCACGCGATGCATGGCAAGAAAGTACCCCAAGGTGTCTTCTCGGACACTGGTCCGGCCCCTCGCGCACGGGCACCGTGGCGGTCATGCACCCCGAGATCCTCGAGCAGGACGGCTACACCTGGGCCACAGTCAAGGAAGCACCCGTCCGCGAACTCTTCCCCGGCATCCGGCTGCGTCCACTGTGGACCGGACCGGCCGGCGCGCACGCGAACGTCCTGGAGATGGACGCCGGCACGTCGTGGCCGCGCAAGGACGTCCACGAACCCGGCCCGGAGGAGGTCTACGTCGTCACGGGCACGTTCAACGACGGCGCGCGCGACCACCCGGCGGGCACGTTCCTGCACGCCCCGGCCGGCACGTGGCACGTGCCCGCGAGCGCCACCGGCTGCACCCTGTTCCTCTTCTACCCGGAGGGCTGAACGCCCCACCGCCAGTCCTGCTGCCGGTGGCGGCCGGGCAGGTCGCCGCGCCCGGTCGCCCAGAGCAGGGTCGCCCACGGGCCGGTGTCCGCGGGCGCGCCGGGGAAGAAGCGGTCCAGCAGACGGCGGCAGAGGCCTGCCTCCGGCGTCCAGGGGAGACCGAGCCCCTGGGTGACGTCGTGCATGTGCACCAGGGTTTCGCCGACGGCCATCGCGGCGAAGCCGGCGGTGTCCAGGACGCCGTCGTCGTGGTGGGCGCGGACGTCCGGTGGGGTGGTCCGCACCATGGCGACCAGGAGGGCGCCGCACGCTTCCACACACCGCAGCAGGCCGGCGGGCCCCGCGGCGCGGTCCGCGAAGAGCACCAGGCCGGGGCCGCCTTTCCGGTGCTGCGCCCAGGCGAACGGCACCGAACGGCCGGTCGCGGCGGCCCGCGGACCGAGCTGGGCCGCGTAGAAGAAGAAGTTGTCGGCGATGTGCTCGACCGTCTCCCAGCACGTCCAGTCCATCGAGCCGGCCGGGGCGTCCCAGCCGTCGTCGCTCGCGTCGGCGAGGGTCGCGGTGGTGGCCCGGACGGTGTTCTCGACGTCGGCCGCGGTGATCGGCATCGGCCGAGGGTATCGGGCGGCGGCTCTGGTGCCGAACGGTTTGCTGCGGTACAACCGGAGGCGTGGCCGAGCGCGTACGGCGCCCCGACCAGCATGCCGCGGTCGAACGGGATGTGCTGGTGCGGTACCTCGACGCGTGGACGGCGAAGGCGCTGCGGTCCCAGCGCGGCGGCACGTACGTCGAGTGCGGCGGTTTCGCGGCCGACGCGCTCCGGGTGTTCGGCGAGTTCTCCGACCGGCTCGACGGGCACCACCTGGAGCTGGTGGTCGTCGGTTCGTCCGTGCCCGAGGGAGTGCCGGCGGGTCTCGCGGTGCGGGTCGCCGATGATCCCCGTGACGTCCGGGTCGCCGGGCCCGTGCTGACCCATTTGGACGGTCCCGGAGCGTGGCCGCTGGTCGCGGCGACGGCCCGCGGCAAGGGACACGAGGTGGTGGTCACCGCGCCGGCGGGGGACCAGGGGGAGCAGGGGTGCGCGATCGAGTTGGTCGCGGAAGACGGCGAGGCGCGCGTGCTGGTGTTCGTCACGGCGGACGAGAAGCACCTCGCGACGTTCAAGAGCGAGCTGTGGGCGGTGGACGAGTTCGCGGGCATCCGCTACCGCGACCCGCGTGACGCGGAGGGGATCCTGGTCGACATCTCGCTGACACCGCAGCTGCTGCCGTTGCGGCGGGCGTTGCTGGCGGAACTGGCGCGGCGGGGCCGGAGCACGGTCGCGGAGCTGCAGCGGTTCGCGTTGCTGGAGACGATCTACCGCCCGGAGGACGCGATCGGGGCGGTGACCTCGGCGATCACGGCGGGCGAGGTCACGCGGGACCCGGAGAAGGGGCGATTGACGCCGCGGACCACAGTCGGTCTCCCGTAGCCGGTCGTGAGTGGGAAACAGGGTTAGAGGGGACACCTATTTGGTGACCCACTCGTGACCTGGTCCGTGGACCGTACGGCGTCACGGCTCCATATCCTGACGAACGACGAGGACCACGTCGGCTGCAACGACGTGGTCCTCGCCTTAGCGGTCAGACGTGGGCTTTGAGCCAGTCGTTGACCGTCGTCGACAGGTTGAAGCTCGCCCAGGCGTCACCGCCCACGTTCACCACCAGCGCCTCGTCGTTCGAGTCGATGAAGCGCTTGACCTCGTCCCTGAACTGGGCAGTGTTCTGCGAGGTCGTGACGAGCCACGTGGAATCGAGCGGGTGACACCAGGACTTCTGCGACTTGAGGAAGGTGATCAAGTCCGCGTAGTTCTGGCCTGGGCGATTGAGGTCGTAGCCGACCAAGAGAGTGTTCACTTGCTCTTCCCCTTCTTGGCGCTCTCGTTGACCGTCGTCTTGGGGTTCCGCTTGACGGTGGACTGCTTGACGAACTTGCCGGTGATTGCGCTCCGGCCACGCTTGCCTCCCGACGAACTGGTAGCCATCGAGGTCTCCTTACTGTCAGTAACTACAGGGGTACCCAAAGTCCAATTGCAGAATCGCGATCGGACGTCTACTGTCGAAGTGGCACGGTACCAGAGGTGATTTCGAACTCGCAAGTGGTCGTCGCGAGTCAAAATGAAGGGAGTCGGATGTCAGAACGGGGATCGTTCGACGCTGCTGCGTTCTTCGCCGCGCTAAACGCTGAGCGTGAGGCCAGGGGTCTACTTTGGAAGCATGTCGCAGAGCAGGCCAAGGTGAGCCAGTCGACGCTGACCCGACTTGCGCAAGGTAAGCGTCCGGATGTGGACAGCCTGGCCGCGCTCGTCGACTGGGCCGGTCTACGAGCAGACGACTACGTGGTGCGAGTGCTCAACAAGACGGAGGCAGAGCCGATCGCCATGATTTCCACGTACCTCCGAGCAGACCCGAATCTCAGTCCGGCTGCCGCCGAGGCCATGGAGACTGTCGTTCGAGCCACGTATCAAGCCCTGCGAGAGAACTGACTCGATGGCGTACTACCGAGGTTTCAAGGCAGAGGCGGAGCGACTTGCTCTCACCATGCGAAAAGAGCTTGGCCTCACCGCTTACCCACGCCTCGATCCGTATCGGCTTGCCGAACATCTCTCGATATCCGTGCGCCCCTTGACATCCTTGCAAAACCAAGGATCAGAGATAGTCAGCGCAATCCGCGTTTTGCACGGGCCTGAAGCCTCCAGCTTCTCGGCTGTGACTGTTTTCCGAGGAACTGAACGGGTTGTTGTGCACAACGAAGCCCACCCGCCGGGGCGGCAGGCAAGCAACATCACCCACGAGTTATCTCACGGCTTGCTGTTGCATCCGGCAGCTCCCGTGCTCGACGGTCGCGGTTGCCGAAACTGGAACCCGGACGCTGAAGACGAGGCGAACTTCTTGGCTGGCGCGCTTCTGGTCCCGAGTAAAGCTGCATGGTGGATTGCAAAACAGGGGCGGCCATTTGAGCAGGCAGCCGAGGACTACGGTTGCAGCGTGGACATGGTGCGCTGGCGAGTGAATGTAACCGGTGCTCGGCGACTGCTAGCCGGCTAAAGCCAATGGCATCCCGCGCTTTGCGGTGATCTCGGCGCTTTCCTGCTTCACGCACGTACGCGAGCGGGAGAGGCCTGCTGGCCCCAGAGAATGGCTAGGGTCAGCAGGCCTGTCAGCACATTCAGCGGTGCCGATGCCGCGTCCGATCCGCTGCCAGCGGTTTCTCCGAACCCGTCTTCACGACCATCTCAGATGGGATCGGCTCGCTGGTGAAGCGGAGGTGCAACATGGCGTCGATCAAGTCGCGGACTTGCTCGAATGAGGGTTGCTTGGCCAGGTTGACCACCACGGCGAGGTCGTGGCGGGGGATAGTGATGAGCGCGACCGGCACGTTCTCCTGATTACAGGTTTCCCGCACGATCTCCTACCACAGTGCGGGATCAGGACCGGCGCGGCCCTACTGGTGATCGAAGATCAGCCACTCGCCGAGCAGGAGCTCACCAACCACCTCACACGCCGCGCCCGCCATGTACGGCCTGGCCACCCTGGACATGCCACACCCTCGCTTCGCGCGGCCTAGCCGCGCAGGCCCGTGATAAACGCCGCGAACCTGGACTGGCTGACCGCCAGTACCGACTGTGTCGGCTGACCGTCCTGCTTGGTGTCACGGCCGCCGAGTAGGTCGGTAAATGAGAGTCCGCTAGAACACTGTTTCCCACTCACGACGGCGGCTGCGGGGGTTCGGTTTCGAGGGCGGCCTCCCGCAGCGCCGCGGCAACGCGGGCCGCGGCGTCGGACAGCGGTCGCGGGAGGTGGGCGAGCAGCACCCGCCGTTGCTCCCCGGGACCGCCGCGAACCGCCAGCACCCGCACCCCGGCCGGCACCACGGCGCCGAGTGAACCGGGCACCGTCGTGATGCCGCAGCCGGCCGCGACGAGGTGCAGCTTCGCCAGCCAGTCGCGGGCGGTGTGGGCGATCTCGGGCCGCTCGTCCACACCGGGCCACACGCCCATCACGCGGTCGTCGCCCGAGCCCGCGATCCAGCGTTGCCCGCGCAGATCGGCGACGTCGACGTACTCCCGGCGCGCGAGCGGGTGGCTCGCCGGCACGGCCACCCGCAGGCTGCGCTCGGCAAGCGTCTGCAGGGCCAGCGCCGGAGTCTCCGTGTCCGGCGGGCGGAACGGCGGCGCCGAGGCGACCAGCGCGAGATCCAGCGTGCCGGCGCGCAGCGCGCGGACCAGGGCGGGCGTGCCGCCTTCGCGGCTGAGCACGGTGATCGCCGGGTGCGTGCGCCGCAGGGTGGCGAGCGCGCGGGGCAGCAGGTCGGCTCCGGCGGTGGGGAACCAGCCGAGCCGGACCGTGCCCTGCTCGCCGGGCAGCCCGGCCAGTTCGCGCGCGGTGGCGTCGAGCTGGTCGAGCACGCCGGCGGCGCGGCGCACCACGATCCGCCCGGCCGACGTGAGCCGCACCCCGTCGTGGCGCCGCTCCAGCAACGGCGTTCCCGCCGCGCGCTCCAGCGACGCGATCTGCCGGGAGACCGCGGACTGCGTGTAGCCGAGCGCGGTGGCCGCGGCAGTGAGCGTGCCCCGCTCGGCCACCTCGCGGAACACCCGCAGCGCGGTCAGGGAGGCGTCGGCGAAGGTCATGACTTCTACGCATACCAGGTCTGCGGTTCTTTCGCTTTTCGCATGCCCGAAGCGGACCTAGCGTGAAAGGCATGACCCCGAAGATCGCTCTCGTCACCGGAGCCACCCAGGGCTTGGGCCTCGCCCTGGTCGAAGGGCTCGCGGCGCGACTGTCCACCGAGGACATCGTCTACCTGACCGGCCGCGACGCCGGGCGGGTCGCCGAGGCCGTCGAAGCCATGCCGGCCGGCGGCGCCGAGGTCCGCGGTGAAGTCCTCGACGTCGCCGAGCCCGGTGCGGCCGGCCGCCTCGCCGCGAAGCTGGCCGAGCGGCACGGCGGTGTCGACGTCGTGCTCGGCAACGCCGTCATGCGCGTCGGGCCCGACGACGACCCACGCACGATCGTCCGCGCCTACGCCGAGGTCAACAACTTCGGCACCACCCGGCTGCTGCGCGCTTTCGCGCCGCTGCTGCGCGACGGGGGCCGGTTCCTCGTCGTGGCCAGTTCGTTCGGGACGCTGAACCACCTCGCGCCCGCGCTGCACGGCCGCTTCGACGGACTGTCCTCATTGGACGAAGTGGACAAGCAGGTCGCCGCCTGGCGCGACGCCGTCGAGGACGGTAGCGCCCGCGCCGGCGACTGGCCGGGCTTCGTCAACATCCCGTCCAAGATCGGCCAGGTCGCGGCGGTGCGCACGCTCGCCGCCCAACGCCGTGACGACGACCTGGCGCGCGGCATCCTGCTCGCCGCCGTCTGCCCCGGGATGATGAACACGCCGACGTCCGCGCTGTGGTGGGACGTCAGCGACGCGCCGAGCCCGGCGCAAGCGGCGGATGCCGTGCTGGACCTCGTGGTCCGGCCCGTCGACCCCGCCCAGTACGGCGAACTGGTCCGCCACGGCGCCGTGCTGCCCTGGCGCTAGCCGAGCGTGGCGTCCATCGAGCGGGACAGGACGGCGTCCAGAGCGGCCAGCGTCTCGCCGTCGAGCACGAGGTGACCGGCGGAGATGTTGCCCTCCAGGTGATCCGCGCTCGCGGTGCCGGGGATGAGGTGGACGTTCGGGGCGTGGTGCAGCAGCCACGCCAGCCCGATCTGCGCCGGCGTGCGGCCGAGTTCGCGGGCGGCCGCCTGCACCGCGGGCTCGTCGGTCACCTTCGGCAGCCCGGGGAAAGCACCGCCGAGCGGGAAGAACGGCACCCAGGCGATGTCGTGCTCGAGGCAGAGGGCGAGCATGTCCTCGTCGTCGCGGCTGACGAGGCTGTAGGCGTTCTGGACGCACGCGATGCCGGCCGGGAGGGCGCGGCGCAGGATGTCGAGGGTGACGCTGCTGAGGCCGATCGCGCCGATCTTGCCCTCGTCGCGCAGGGCGGTCATCACCGCGAGCTGGTCGTCGAGGTCGACGAGCTGGTCGCCCTCGGCCACCACGCCGGGCCGCCGGTCGGCACGGCGCAGGTTGACCAGCGGGATCCGGTCGAGACCGAGGGCCCGCAGGTTGTCCTCGACGCTGGCCCGCAGCTCTTCGGGCCGTTGCGCCAGGCGAAGCGGGATCGGGCCGCCGGGGTCGGGATCGGCGCCGACCTTGCTGACGACCACGACGTCGTCGCCGGGCCGGACGGCCTCGCGGATGACGTCGTTGACGAAGCCGTTGCCGTAGAACTGGGCGGTGTCGACGTGGTCGACGCCGAGGTTGAAGGCTCGGCGCAGCAGTGCGACGGCGGCGGTGCGGTCGTCGTGGAGGCGTTCGAGCTGCATCGCCCCGTACCCGACGCGGGCGACGGTCCGGCCGGCGAGCGCGCCGGCGCCACCCGGTCGCGGGGCAGTTTCGGTGGAAGGCATGCGTAGTCCCGTCCTCGTGCGATGATGGTGAAGCGGAGGAACCTCCGTTAAGCCGACAGTAGCACAACCGGAGGTGCCTCCGTTTTGTCTCCGCCCGAACCCGAGCGGCCGGCTCGGTCCGACGCGCGCCGCAACCGCGAGAAACTGGTCGCGGTCGCGCGGGCGGCCTTCGCGGCCGCCGACGGAACCGTCGCGCTCGAAGCCGTCGCCCGCGAGGCCGGAGTCGGCATCGGCACGCTGTACCGCCACTTCCCGACCCGTGAGGCGCTGGTCGAAGCCGTCTACGCGGCCGAGCTCGACGACGTCACCGCGAGTGCCCCGGCGTTGCTCGCCGAACTCCCGCCCGAGGCCGCCCTTCGCGGGTGGATGGACCGCTACGCGAAGTTCGTGGAGACCAAGCGCGGAATGGCCGACAGTCTGCGCGCGAGCCTGGCATCGGGCCGGATCGCGACCCCCACGACCCGGCGCCGCATCACCGAGGCGATCGGAGCGATCCTCGACGCGGGGGCGCGCGCGGGCACGCTGCGCGCCGGCGTCGATCCCGAGGACGTCACCCTGATGGTGCTCGGCGTGTTCCTGTCCACTTCGGGCGGTCAGGACGCGGAGCGGATCGGGCGGATGCTCGACTTGATCGTCGAAGCCGTGCGGGGCCCTGCCGGCCGGTAGGTGTCAGCGGCCCAGCTTCTTGAGCAGTTCGGCGGCGTCGACGACTTGGTCGGCGGGCGGCGGCTGGATGTCCACCGGCTCGCCCCACCCGTGGTAGGCGGTCGTGCCCTTGAGCCCGGTGCCCGGGCCGAGGCCCGGCAGCTCGACGGCGAACCGCACAGGCCGTTGAGTCGCGTCGAGCCACAGTTCGGCGGGCAGCTTGGCGGTCACCGGCTTGGCCGGCTTGCCGTCCAACGGCGGCTCGGCGTATTCCGGGAACAGTTCCGGGGCTTTCGCGGCATCGAATTCGAGCCGGTAGTGGTTGACGGCGACGGTCCCGAGCCGGGTCTGGCCGGCCGACACGATCCGGCCGGTGCGTTCGAGTTCCGTCAGGGCCAGGCCGAGGTCGGGCAGCTTGAGAATCGCCGGGACGCCCGCGCCCATGGCCCGGGCCACGGGATCGGCGCTGTCGGCATCGGTCCCGACCCACGGT
Organism: Amycolatopsis ponsaeliensis; assembly: GCF_030182635.1. NCBI lineage: Bacteria > Bacillati > Actinomycetota > Actinomycetes > Pseudonocardiales > Pseudonocardiaceae > Amycolatopsis > Amycolatopsis ponsaeliensis. The sequence continues at coordinate 338,252 of NZ_JAPZLD010000002.1, read as the reverse complement.
TTGCCGGGAACCGCTTCCACCGGAGTACGGGTGAAGGTCTTCCGGCCGAGCACCCGGGTTTCACTGCCGTCGACAACCATCTTCAGCGCGGTGGCGTCGCCGTCGAACCGCAGCGATCCGGTGACGTTCTGGGGATCCGCACCGAAGACGGCATCCATGGTGAAGCCGACGGACGGCGCCTGCGCGATCCCGCTCCGCACGGCGGCCACCAGCTGCGCGACGTCACCGGCCGGCGCGGCAAGCGCGGTGGGCGAAGCAGGCGGCGGCGCGCTGCCGGGCCCGGGATCGCAGGCGGCGAGCGCCAAAACCGCCCCGGCGACGAGCAGACCGGTCTTCCGCATGGAACCCCCTCGGCGTCACGTTCCGCGGGGACGGTATCGGGAGAAGGTCACATTCCGGGCATGACCCGAAGAGATCGGTCCTGACGAAACGAACGGGCCCGGCCGATCAGCAAGATCGGCCGGGCCCGTCAGCGAATCAATCTCAAACCAGATCGAACCGGTCCAGCTCCATGACCTTCGTCCAAGCCGCGACGAAGTCCGCCACGAACTTCTCGCGCGCGTCGTCACTTGCGTACACCTCGGCCAGTGCCCGCAACTGGGAGTTCGACCCGAACACCAGGTCGACCGCCGAGGCCGTCCACTTCAGCTTGTCCGTGCTCGCGTCCAGGATCTCGTACACGTTCTCCTCGGACTCCGAAGCCTTCCAGCGCGTCCCCGGCGAAAGCAGGTTGGCGAAGAAGTCGTTCGAGAGCACGCCCGGGCGGTCGGTGAACACGCCGTGCGAAGACGCGCCCGTGCCCAGCGCGCGCAGCCCGCCGACCAGGACCGTCATCTCCGGGGCCGAAAGACCGAGCATGTACGCGCGGTCGACCAGGAGCTCCTCCGGCTGGCGCTTCTCGCCCGCTCGCAGGTAGTTGCGGAAGCCGTCGGCGCGGGGCTCGAGCACCTTGAACGAGTCCGTGTCCGTCTGCTCCTGGGTCGCGTCCGTGCGGCCCGGGTGGAACGGCACGGTCGTCTCGACGCCGGCGTCGCGCGCCGCCTTCTCGACGGCCGCCGAGCCCGCCAGCACGATCAGGTCGGCCAGCGAAATCTGCGCGCCGCCCGCCTCGTTGAACTCGCGCTGGATGCCCTCCAGGGTCGACAGGACCGTCGCGAGCTGCTCGGGCTGGTTGACTTCCCAGCCGCGCTGCGGCTCGAGGCGGATGCGGGCACCGTTCGCGCCGCCGCGCTTGTCGGTGGAGCGGAAGGTCGAGGCCGACGCCCACGCCGTGCCGGCCAGCTGCGCCGTCGTGAGACCGGACTCGAGGACCTTCGCCTTCAGCGCCGCGATGTCGGCGTCGCCCACGAGGTCACCCTCGACGGCCGGCACCGGGTCCTGCCACAGCTGCGGCTCGGCGACCCACGGGCCCAGGAACCGGCTGACCGGGCCCATGTCGCGGTGCAGCAGCTTGTACCACGCCTTGGCGAACGCCAGCGCGAACTCGTCCGGGTTCTCCAGGAACCGGCGCGAGATCGGGCCGTAGACCGGGTCGAAGCGCAGCGACAGGTCCGTCGTGAGCATCGTCGGCTTGTGCTTCTTGTTCGGGTCGTACGCGTCCGGGATGATCTCCGGCGCGTCCTTGGCGACGTACTGCTTGCCGCCGCCCGGGCTCGTCGTGAGCTCCCACTCGTAGCCGAACAGGATCTCGAAGAAGCGGTTGCTCCACTCGGTCGGCTTGTCCGTCCACGTCACCTCGAGGCCACTGGTGATCGCGTCCGCGCCCTTGCCGCTGCCGAGGTTGCTCAGCCAGCCGAGACCCTGCGTCTCGAGCCGCTCGCCCTCGGGCTCCGGGCCGACGTGGTCGTCGGCGACACCGGCGCCGTGGGTCTTGCCGAAGGTGTGGCCGCCGGCGATGAGGGCGACGGTCTCCTCGTCGTTCATCGCCATCCGGGCGAAGGTCTCCCGGATGAAGTGGGCCGCCGCCTCGAAGTCCGCGCTGCCGCGGGGGCCCTCGGGGTTGACGTAGATGAGGCCCATCTCGGTCGCGCCGAGGTCGGGCACCATCTCGGTGTCGGTCGCGTAGCGGTCTTCGCCCAGCCAGTTCTCTTCGGGGCCCCAGAAGATCTCCTCGGGCTCCCAGGCGTCGACGCGGCCGAAGCCGAAGCCGAAGGTCTCGAAGCCCATCGACTCCAGCGCGACATTGCCGGCCAGCACCAGCAGGTCGGCCCACGAGATCTTCTGGCCGTACTTCTGCTTGACCGGCCACAGCAGGCGGCGCGCCTTGTCGAGGTTGGCGTTGTCCGGCCAGCTGTTCAGCGGCGCGAAGCGCTGACCGCCGTCACCGGCGCCGCCGCGGCCGTCGTGGATGCGGTAGGTGCCCGCGGCGTGCCAGCTCATCCGGATCATCAGGCCGCCGTAGTGGCCGAAGTCCGCCGGCCACCAGTCCTGCGAGGTGGTGAGCACCTCGGTGATGTCCTGCTTGAGGGCCTCGACGTCGAGCTTCGCGAACTCCTTGGCGTAGGCGAACTTCTCGCCCAGCGGGTTGCTCTTCGCCGAGTGCGCGTGCAGCACCGTCAGGTCGAGCTGGTTGGGCCACCAGTCCTGGTTGGTGCGCGGACGGCCGCCCGTCTTGGCGGACGGGGCGTCGATCGCCGGGTTCTCGCTCTCACTGCCGTGCGCGGTCACGGAGCCGTGTGCGACCGGGCAGCCGGCGTTGTCCTGGGTGTTGCTCATCTACTTCCTTCCGAGGCGGCAATCAATGGGAGGTTCGGGTGGTGGCCGCACAGTCGGGGCAGGTGCCCCAGTAGACGACCTCCGCCTGGTCGATCACGAAACCGTGGTCGTCCGAGGCGGTCAGGCACGGGGTGTGGCCGACGGCGCAGTCGACGTCCGCGATCGCACCGCAGGTGCGGCACACGACGTGGTGGTGGTTGTCCCCGACCCGGGACTCGTACCGGGCGGTGGCGCCGGCGGGCTGGATGCGCCGCACCAGGCCGGTGTCGGTGAGCGCCCGCAGGACGTCGTAGATCGTCTGGTGCGACACCGTCGGGTGCTCGGCCCGCACCAGCGCGATCACCGTCTCGGTGTCGACGTGCGGGTGGTCGTGCAGCGCGGTGAGCACGGCCAGCCTCGGCCGCGTCACCCGCAACGAGACCGCCCGCAGCTGCGCCTCGAAGTCGGTCATCACGACGGTCACCCTAGGGGGCTTCTCTGGAATGAGTCAAGTTACGACACGCCGAACGCGCAAGATCGAGTCACGCGCAGTCACGAATTCGACGACCTCCGTCACCGGGATGGCGCACTGTACCGCGAGCCCGTCGAGGGTGCACAACGGCGCCGGGGGCCGTGGGGGAATGGGGCAGACCCCGCTGTGCCGAGGGGCAACGCGCGCGCATTGCCCGAGGGGGTCGTCGTACTTTCGAGGAAGAAGATCACTTCCCATTCCATGAAAGGATTTCACAATGGCGCGGAATTGGACCAGAACTGTTCTGACGATGACGGCCGCGGCTTCGGCGGTGAGCCTGCTCGGCGCCGTTCCGGCGTCCGCGGCGGCGACGACCCGGCATTGCGTGCTGAATTCGGTGACCGGTGTGCAGCACTGTTCTTCGGGCACGCAGCGCTCGGCGGCCGTCGAGCAGGAAGCCGGTCAGGTCGTGCAGGGCACCTTCTTCGACGGTCCCGACTACACGGGGAACTCGCTGACGATCACCGGACCCGAACTGTGCAAGAAGGACGGCTGGGTCAACTGGCAGTTCGACCTCGGCGACGACTGGAAGAACAAGATCAGTTCCGTGCAGCCGTGGGGTGACTGCTGGGTCTGGCTCTACCCGGAGCCGAACCTCGGCGGCGATCGCGACGGCCCGTTCAAGGAGAACACCGGCAACGTCGGGTCCTTCATGAACGACCGCACCCAGTCCATCGGTTTCAGCTGAGCGAAGGAGTGACCACCATGACCAGCAAGCGCACCGCGTGGACGGCGGCGGGCCTTGGCCTGCTGACCGCCGCCGGCCTCGTCCTCACGGCGCCCGGCGCGTCGGCCGACGGCCAGCCCACCGCCCGGGAACTGCTCGACAAGTGCGACAACGGCACGGACTCGTGCGTGTTCCACCCGGCCGGCCCGCCGGAGGAGCACACCGGGGCCGGGCACCAGGTCGGCGAAGCGGCTTTCAACTGCACCGGCGACCTGCAGCGCAGCACGGTGAACTGGTCCGACACGACGGGCGAGTCGAACAGCTTCGGCGTTTCCCTTTCCGCGGAATACGGATTCTCGGAAGTGTTCAAGGTTTCGATCGAGACGTCCTACCAGCACACGTGGGAGTCGTCGCACACCGAAGGGCAGGCGACCAACGTCGACGTCCGGCCCGGGGAAAAGGGCTGGGTGGAACGCGCGCCGAAGATGCAGAAGGTGCACGGCACCTACGAAATGCATTTCCCGGACAAGTTCTACGACCACTACATCTGGTACCAGGACTTCGACGCGGACGGCCCGGTGCCCGGCTCGACCGGGGACATCACGCAGCACACCGCGCCGATGACCGACCAGGAGCGCTCAGAGCACTGCGGCTGAGCTCCGAGGCCGCCGCCGGGCGAGGGGTCCGGCGGCGGCTCCGCTCACACCGGGGAATCATTCCCGGCCGCCGGACGCTGGGAGGGGTGTGAAGAAGATTGGCTTCCTCTCGTTCGGCCACTGGTCGGCGAGCCCGCACTCCGAGACCCGGTCCGCCGCGGACTTCCTGCACCAGTCGATCGACCTGGCGGTCGCGGCCGAGGAGCTGGGCGTCGACGGCGCGTACTTCCGCGTGCACCACTTCGCGCGGCAGGCGGCGAGCCCGTTCCCGCTGCTCTCGGCGATCGGGGCGCGCACGTCGAAGATCGAGATCGGCACGGGCGTGATCGACATGCGCTACGAGAACCCGCTGTACATGGTCGAGGACGCGGGCGCCGCCGACCTCATCTCCGGCGGCCGGCTCCAGCTCGGCATCAGCCGGGGATCCCCCGAGCAGGTGATCGAGGGCTGGCGCTACTTCGGGTACGCCCCGGCCGACGGCGAGACCGACGCCGACATGGCCCGGCAGCACACCGAGGTCTTCCTCAAGCTGCTCGACGGCGAGGGCTTCGCCCAGCCGAACCCGCGGCCGATGTTCTCGAACCCGCCGGGGCTGCTGCGGCTCGAGCCGCACTCCGCGGGACTGCGCGACCGCATCTGGTGGGGTTCGAGCTCCAACGCGACGGCCGTCTGGGCCGCGAAGCTCGGCATGAACCTGCAGAGCTCCACGCTCAAGGACGACGAGACGGGCGAGCCGCTGCACGTCCAGCAGCGCAAGCAGATCGAGGCCTACCGGGAGGCGTGGCAGGAGGCCGGGCACACCCGCGAGCCGCGCGTGTCGGTCAGCCGCAGCATCTTCGCCCTGACGAACGACCAGGACCGCGCGTACTTCGGCGGCGACCGCAACTCCCGCGACCAGGTCGGCATGATCGACGAGAACACCCGCGCGATCTTCGGGCGCTCGTACGCCGCCGAGCCGGACGAGCTGGTGCGGGAGCTCAAGGAGGACGAGGCGGTCCAGGCCGCGGACACGCTCTTGCTGACCATTCCGAACCAGCTGGGCGTCGACTACAACGCGCACGGGCTGGAGAGCATCCTCACCCACGTGGCCCCGGAGCTCGGCTGGCGCTGAACCGGACGCCGGCCTGGTGGTGGCGGCCACCGGGCCGGACCGGTCAGCTGTGGGAGACGGTCAGGCCGTAGAACCCGACCCGCGCGCCCTTGGTCGTGCTGTCCGACGAGGACTGGTTGTACGAGCCCGCCTTGAAGTACTGCTTGTACGCCTTGAACGACGACGGGATCGAGTAGTGCGTGGTGCTGCCGTTGACCGTCAGGTCGATGGTGTTGCCGCCCGAGATGCCGATCGTGTAGGTCCAGGTCTTGCCGATCGACACGTGCCCGACCGTGTGCGGCGTCTGGCCGCCGTCGGGGGAGTTCTCCGTGCCCAGGACGATGTCGCCGTTCGAGTGGTAGTACAGCTCCAGCAACGGTTTCGTCGACGAGCCGCCCGTGCCGAGGTGGACCTGGCCCACGCAGACGTTCGACGTCGCCGACACCACCCGCAGCGTCGCGCTCAGCTTGTGCGACCCGCTCAGCGACCAGTTCGCGGCCGAGCCGTCGCGGTTCATCTCGCGCAGCTCGGACCGCGCGTAGTTCGAGTTCGGGGTGGTGACGCCCTTTTCCGGCGCCCAGAAGGTCATCGCGCCGTCGCGGGTGTCGGTGTAGAAGTAGCTGTCCTGGAAGCCGTTTGCGCCCTTCAGCCGGGACGAAGAGATCGTGGTCGGCGACCCGGGGGAGCCGACCGGCTCCTGCAGCTGCCAGATCCCCAGGTCGAAGTTGCCACCCGGGGCCACGGTCGGGTCGGCCGCCAGCGCGGGGAGGGCGGTGGCGGCGGCGAGGGCCGGGACCGCCAGCAGGACGAGCAGGGAACGCACGCGCATCGAGGTGTCCTTTCGCGAAATAAATGGTCTGGACAACCCGGCGGCGTGAAGGAACGTTAAGACGGCATTGGCATGATGTCAAGGATTGACAGCGGCTACCGCGTGTGCGGCCACTTCGCCACTCATGTCGGACAAAAACCAACCATCGTCGTCAAATGGTCAGGAAGCGACTTTCGTAGCTAACCGCGACCACGGCCGGTCTGGTCTGCTCCCGGGTACCACCTTCCAGGTCCCTGAAGGGAGATGTTCATGCAGGTAGACGGACGTTCCGTGGTCCGGCGGGCCGCGACGGTCCTCGCCGCGGCCGCCACGGCCGGAGCCCTCGCGGTCGTCGCCGCACCCGGTGCGTCGGCCGGTGATCCGCGGATCGTGGGCGGCACGCCGACCACGATCGACGAGTTCCCGGCCACCGTGATCTTCAACGTCAACGGCGCGCAGCACTGCGCCGGCACCCTGGTCGCGAAGAACAAGGTGCTGACCGCCGCGCACTGCACCGACGGCGTCGAGGCGTCGCAGATGGAGATCATCGGCGGCCAGACGAAGTTCTCCGACACCTCCGGCACGAAGGCCGGCGTGAGCGACGTCTGGCAGAACCCGGACTTCGACATGAGCGGGATGCAGCACGACAACTCCGTGCTGACGCTCGACAAGGACCTGCCGTACGAGCCGGCGACGCTGGTGCAGTCGGCCGGCGACGCCGCCTACCAGGCCGGCAAGGACGTCACGGTGGTCGGCTGGGGCACGACGTCCGAGGGCGGCGACGTCTCCGACACGCTGCTCAAGGTGTCGGTCCCGGTGGTGGACAACGACACCTGCGCGGAGAAGTACAGCACCGGCGGCGCGAAGTACGACAAGGCGTCGATGTTCTGCGCGGGCGTGCCCGAAGGCGGCAAGGACTCCTGCCAGGGCGACTCGGGTGGCCCGGCCTACGTCGACGGCAAGCTCGCCGGCATCGTCTCGTGGGGCGAAGGCTGTGCCCGCAAGGACTTCCCGGGCGTGTACACCAACGTCGGCAACGACTACTCGGTGATCAGCTCGCACCTGGGCTGAGCCCGGACCGGGCGGTGGTGGCTCAGGCGGGACAGCTGAAGTCGTGGTGGGGTGTCTTCAGCGTCAGCAGGTAGCCGTCCACCGCCGCCCGGGTGCACGCGGTGCGCCGGTAAGCGCCGTGCCCCGAGCCCTCGTAAGTCAGCAGCGTCGTGTTCGCCGGCGCCTGGCGGTGGGCGTTCACCGCCCAGGCGTACGGCGTCGCGGGGTCGTAGCGGCTGCTGAGCACCAGGATCCGCGGTGCTCGCGAGAGGTCCAGCCGATGCGGCGGGTTCGCCGGCGGGCCGGCGACGCCGAGGCACGCCGTTGCTTCGTCGTGGCCGATCGTGCTGCCACGCATGATCGGCGACCGGCGCAGCTCTTCGGCGTACAGTGCCGAATACTGCGTGAAAGTGCGCATGCGCAGGTCGAAGTCCTGGCAGACGACGGCCAGGCGGATCGACGGGTAGTTGGGCATGAACTCGGCCCGCACCGGGGAAAGGCCCGCCGCGGTGTCGGCGATCACCCGGCCCACGTCGTCCCAGTCCGGGACGCGCATGTCGTTGTACACCTGGTCGCGCAGCCAGTTGTGCGGGAACGGCATCGCGTCGGCGGCGGCCTGCGCCCGGCGCCAGGTCGCCAGGACGTCCCGGCCGTGCAGCGCGCAGGTCTCCGTCCGGTCGCACCACGCGGTGAACTGCCCGAACAGCTCGTCCACGGCGGCAGCCCGGTCGCCGACGAAGTGCGCGAGATCGACGCTGTGGTCGATGACGCCGTCCAGCACCATCGCGCGGACGTGGTCGCCGTACCGCTCGGCGTACTGCTGGCCGAGCAGCGTGCCGTAGGAAGCGCCGTGGAAGCTGATCTTGTCCTCGTCCAGCGCGCGGCGGACGGCGTCCAGGTCCCGGGCGTTGGCCGCGGTGTCGGCGTGGTCGAAGACCGGCAGGTTCCGGGCGCGGCAGTCCGTGACCACCTGCCGGTTGTACGCGCGCAGGGCCTCGAACTGCGCCCGACCGGCAGGCTCGTTGTCGGGCGCACCGGGCGGGATTTCGCAGTCGATGTAGCCGCTGTGGCCGGTCCCGCGCAGGTCGAAGCCCACGATGTCGAACCGGTCCCGGAGCTCCGGGCCGAAGTAACCGGGGGACAGCGCGATCTCCGCGCCGGACGAGCCGGGGCCGCCGGCGTCGGCCAGCAGCACGCCGAGGCGGTGGGCGGAGTCGGTGGCGCGGTGCCGGGCGACCGCGAGGCCGATCGAAGGCCCCCACGGCCGGTCCCAGTCGAGCGGCACCCGGAGCGTGCCGCATTCGCCGTCGGGAACGCCGGGGTTGTCCGGGTCGTCCGGACACGTCGTCCAGGCGATCGGGGACGGCGACCAGGCCGCGTCCGCGAGGGCGGGGGTCGCGCCGGTCACCAGGAAAGCGCTTGCCAGGACAGCTCCGAACGCCCGCACAGCGCCCCCTCCGCAGTCGGTCCGGAGTCGACCGTAGGACGCCCGGGGCCGGACCACAAGCGTTCGCGGGAAGGAAAAACCAACCGTTCGGCGGGCCGCGATCGTGCTTATGCTGACGGCCCTCGTCCTCTCGCGAAAGGGTCCCCGCCATGGAACAGCCCGAGAGCCACCCCGAGAACCACGCAGTCGCTTCGCCGTCCGCCGACGGCGTCAACCGGCGGAGCCTGCTCGCCGGAGTCGGCGGTCTCCTCGCCGCCGGGGGAGTCGCCACGGCGCTCGCCCCGCCGGCCGCCGCGGACGCCGCCGTCCAGCCGGAGCGCAACCCGCGGGTCGAAGACCTCCTCCGGCGGATGACCCTCGCCGAAAAACTGGGCCAGCTGCAGCTGGTCGGCACCGAAGACCTCGCGCGGACGTCGCTGGCGACCGGGCAGCTCGGCGGGGTGTTCTCCGTGGTGGGGGCCGCGAAGCTGAACGCCCTGCAGAAAATCGCCGTCGAGCAGACGCGGTTGCGGATCCCGCTGATCTTCGGCCTCGACGTGATCCACGGCTACACCACGAACTTCCCGATCCCGCTGGCCCAGGGGTCGAGCTTCGACCCGGGCGTGCCGGCCGCCGACGCGACGGTTTCGGCGAAGGAAGCCCGGCGCAGCGGTATCCACTGGACCTACGCGCCGATGATGGACGTCACCCACGAGCCGCGCTGGGGGCGCATCGCCGAGGGCTCGGGTGAAGATCCTTACCTGGCGTCGCAAATGGCCGTGGCCAAGGTCCGCGGCTACCAGGGCGGCGACTACTCGTCCCCGGACCGGCTCGCCGCGTGCGCCAAGCACTTCGTCGCCTACGGCGGCGCGGAAGGGGGCCGCGACTACAACACCGTCGACGTCTCGCTGCAGCGCCTGCACAACCTGTACCTGCCGCCGTTCAAGGCCGCCGTCGAGGCCGGCGTGGCGACCGTGATGGCCAGCTTCAACACCATCAGCGGCGTCCCCGCGCACGGCAACGGCTACGTCGTGCACGACGTCCTCAAGGGCGCCTACGGCTTCCGCGGGTTCGTCGTCAGCGACTACACCGGCATCGAAGAGCTGATCAACCACGGGCTCGCCGGCGACGGCGCGGACGCGGCGGCCGCCGCGCTGCCGGCCGGGGTGGACATGGAGATGGTCAGCACCAACTACGTCAAGTTCGGGGAGCAACTGCTCGCCCAGCGCCGGATCACCCGCGACCAGATCGACGACGCCGTCCGCCGCATCCTGCTGGTCAAGGTCAAGCTGGGCCTGTTCGAACGCCCGTACGTCGACGAGGCCGGCGAGGTGAAGGCGCCGTCCCCGGCCGCGCTCGCCGCGTCGCGGCAGGCCGCCGGGCGGTGCATGGTGCTGCTCAAGAACGACGGGCCGGTGCTGCCGCTGGCCAAGTCGGTCGGCAAGGTGGCCGTCGTCGGCCCGCTCGGCACGGCGACCTACGACCTCAACGGCACCTGGTCGGGCCTGGGCACCGGCGCGGGCACGACCCCGCCGGTAACGGTGGTCGACGGCATCAAGGCCGCGGCGCCCGGGGCCGCGGTGACCTACACCGCGGGCTGCACGGTCGACGGGACCGACACCAGCGGGTTCGCCGCCGCGCAGCAGGCCGCCCGCGCGGCCGACGTCACGGTCGTCGTGGTCGGCGAAACCGCCGCGATGAGCGGCGAAGCGGCCGCCCGCAGCAATATCGACCTCCCCGGCGTGCAGCAGCAGCTCGTCGCCGCGATCAAGGAGACCGGCAAGCCGTTCGTGGTGGTGCTGGTCAACGGCCGGCCGCTGACGATCCCGTACCTGCACGACAACGCGCCCGCGATCCTCGAGGCGTGGGCACCGGGAGTGCAGGGCGGGCACGCGGTCGCGGACGTCCTGTTCGGCACGGTCAACCCGGGCGGCAAGCTGCCGGTGAGCTTCCCGCGCGCGGTCGGCCAGGTCCCGATCTACTACAACCACGAGAACACCGGCCGGCCCGCCGATCCGAACAACAAGTACACGTCGAAGTACCTCGACCTGGAGACCGGGCCGCTGTATGAGTTCGGCTTCGGCCTGTCGTACACGACGTTCCGGGTCGACAGCCTGCGGCTTTCGGACACCCGGATGTCGATGCGCGGCGGCCGGATCCAGGTGAGCGCCCGGGTCACGAACACGGGCGGCCGCGCGGGCGACGAGGTCGTCCAGCTGTACCTGCGTGACCCGGTCGCGACGATCGTGCAGCCCGTCCGGCGGCTGCGCGGGTTCCAGCGGGTGACCCTGGACGCGGGTGCTTCGAAGACGGTGTCGTTCACCCTGACCCCGGACGACGTCGGCTTCTACGACAACGCCGCCAAGTTCCGCGTCGAGCCGGGCAAGATCGAGGTCTACGTGGGCACCAGCTCGGCGGCCACGCTGACCGCGAGCTTCACCGTCGGCTGAGCGCCGTTCCCGCGCGTTTCACCGTCTCGGTGATCGGTGCCGTCTCCACGGAGGTGAGGCCGGGCAGCCCCGCGACCGGGCCCGTCAGGTACCGGTGCAGGGCCGCGTTGTTCGGGCAGTTGACCGCGGCGTAGAGGTTCGCCGGGCCGGTGGTCGAGGCCGCGAACGACACCTCTGGGTGCGCGGCCAGCGCCCGGCCGGCCTCGTCCTGCGCGGCGGGGCCGACGCCGAGCCAGAGCATCGCGAGCTTGGTGCGGCCGAGGACGCGCGGGTCGTGGTCGAGGTCGAAGTAGAGCACGCCGTGGCGGCGCAGCTCCGTCAGCCGCCGCTGGGCCGTCGACACCGAGCACCCGGCCGCCCGGGCCAGCTCCGGGTAGCCGGCCCGCCCGTCCCGGGCGAGCACCGCTGCCAAGGCGTGGTCCGTCGCGGTGAGCGTCGCGGTGCCGGTGGCCGCGTGCGGACCGGGCCGCAGGGCCGCGACCTGGTCGTCGTCCAGCGGCCCGGTCTTGGTCACGATGCTGAGCTCGCCGCCGTAGTAGGTGTGGAGGAGGCAGTGCGCGCTGATCTCCTGCACCCGCGGCGTGTTCGGCAGTGCCTGGAGCAGCGTCGGCCCGGTGACGGCGCCGCTGCGGGCGACGCACATGATTTCCGTGCCGCCCGAAGCGATGTGCACCCAGGAGGTCTCGCTGTGGCGGGCCAGCGCCCGCGCGATCGTCCCGGTGCGGTCCGGGGCGCACCGGATCCGCAGGAGCCACTCCTCCTCGCCGACGGCCTCGGGCCGGAGCTGCCCGGTCACCCGCAGGCCGGCCGCCACGCGCAGCCGGCCGTAGCGGCGGTGGACGGTCTGGGCGGAGACACCCAGGACGTCGGCGACGCGCTGGACCGGGGCCCGGCCGTCGACCTGCAGTGCGTGGAGGATCTTCCGGTCCAGGGCATCGAACTCGGCAGAATCGGTCATGAAGTCCTCCTGTCCGGAGGATCTTCCCATCTCGGCGCGGTAGGTGGAGCCGTGGTGCGGCCGGGCCCGAGAGTGGGGGCCATGACGCAATCGCTGATCATCCGAGGTGCGCGGGTCCTCACGATGGACCCCGGCCTCGGCGACCTGGACCGCGCGGACATCCTCGTCACGGACGGCCGGATCGCGGAAGTCGGGAGGGACCTGACGGCCGCCGAGGCGGAGATCGACGCTTCGGGGTGCATCGCGATCCCGGGCTTCGTCGACACGCACCGGCACATGTGGCAGGCCGGCCTGCGCGGCAGCGCGCCGCACCACACGCTGGCCGAGTACTTCACGACCGTCCTCGAACGCGTCGGCCCGCTGCTGACGCCCGAGGACCTCTACCTCGGGAACCTGCTTTCCGCTTACGCGGCGCTGGACGCGGGCATCACGACGGTGCAGGACGTCTCCAACATCCAGGACAGCCCGGCCGCGTCCGACGCGCTCGTCCAGGCGCTGAAGGACAGCGGCATCCGCGCGGTCTTCGCCTACGGCAACAGCTTTCCCCGTGCCAAAAGCCACGGCGCCGCCCTCGACGCCGACGTGCGCCGGGTCCGCGAAGAGCTGCTGCCCGGCGACGACGGTCCGGTCACCCTCGCGCTCGTCACCGAGCCAGGCGACGAAGACGCCGAGCGCCACAACGCCCGGCTCGCGGACGAGCTGTGCGTCCGGACGGCCCGCCACGTCGTCCAGCGCCACCACGGCGAAGGGCCCGTCTCCCGGCTGCGTGCCCTCGGCGTCCTGAGGCCCGGCACCGTGTTCATCCACGGCACCGGCCTGGACGGGGACGAACTGGGCTTGATCGCCGACAGTGGCGGGTCGCTTTCGGTCGCCCCGGCGGTCGAGCTGGTGATGGGGCACGGGCACCCGCCGTTCGCCGCCGCCGCCCGGGCCGGGGTGCCGGTGAGCCTCAGCACGGACGTCGAGGTCACCGTGGCGGCGGACATGTTCACGCAGCTGCGTGCCGCGTACCAGGTGTCCCGCTACGACGGGCTGTCCGGGGCGACCGTGCACGCGATGCTGGCCCACGCCACTCGCGACGGAGCGCGGGCGCTGGGTCTGGAGACCGGTGTCCTCGCCCCGGGCCGCCCGGCGGACCTCGTGCTGCTGCGCGCCGACCGCGTCGGGGTCGCGCCGGTGTACGACCCGTACAGCACGGTGACCCAGCAGATGGATCGTGCGCACGTCGACACCGTGCTCGTCGCGGGCCGGGTGGTGAAGCGCCACGGGCGGCTGCTCGCCGACGTCGACGCTCACCTGGTGGCCGCGGATCGCCTGCGGGACCGGCTGCTCAGCCGGGGTTGACGCCGAGGACGCAGGCCACCGGCGGATCGAGGTCGAGGGTCTCCACCCGCAAGCCGGTGAACCCCGCCTTCGTGAGCAGGTCCCGGAGTTCGCCCGCTGCCCTGGTCGTGGTGTCCCGGTTCGCGCCGGGGCACCGCGGCTGGGACGCGAGCGCGATGCGGCCGCCCGGGCGCAGCAGGCTCCGGAGCTCGCGCAGCCGCTGTGGGGGATCGGGCCAGAAGCCCGACGAGTTCACGGCGAGGACGGCGTCGAGCGGTTCGCCGAACGACGGCAGCCGGTCCACCGAGGCGTGGATCAGCTCGATCCGGTCCGCCGCGGCCCGGGTGCGCCGGCTCGCGCGCTCGACCATGACCGCGGAGTGGTCGACGCCGTAGACGCGGCCGTGGGTGGCGCGGGCGGCCAGCTCGCCGATCGCGACCCCGGGGCCGAAGCCGACTTCGAGCACCCGCTCGGCCGGCCGGATGTCCAGGAGGGACACCACCCAGACGTTGCGCTGCCGGTTGGAGCCCCGGTGCGCCATCACCCACCCGGCCACGCGCCCGCCGAGGCCGTGCGGGTGGTGGAACTGCCCGATCATGCGCTGCTTGAGCGCGGTCATCGCCATGCCGCGAGTCAACGGCTTCAAGTACGCTCGAAGTCAAATGTCCGAGGACCTGCTGACGATCGGCGAGCTGGCCCACCGCACCGGTGTGGCCACTTCCGCGCTGCGGTACTGGGAGGAGCTGGGCCTGCTCCCGGCGCCCGAGCGGGTCGCGGGCCAGCGGCGTTACCCGCCTTCGGCCGTCGAGCTGGTCGGCGAGATCCTGATCTTCCGGGACGTCGGGTTCACCCTGCGCGAACTGAAGACCCTCATGGACCTGCGCACGTCGGCGGCGCCGGGCTGGCGCGAGCTGCACGAACGCAAGCTCGCGGAACTCGACCGCCGGATCGCCCGGGCCCAGGCCGCGCGCACGGCGATCGCGCACGGCCTGGCGTGTGAGCGTGAGGACGTCCACGACTGCCCGAACTTCCGCCGCGGAGTCGCGGCGCGCCTGGCGGGGGCCTCCTTGGAAGAGGCCCACTCGCACTGACGCTCAGCGGACCGTGGCCGGGGTGCCGGTGCCCAGGGCGCGGGCGAACGTCTCCGGGATCCGGACGTCGTCCCGGCTCAGGTCGTGGACGCTGCGGTGGCCGAGGGCCAGCAGCGTCGAGTCGATGCCGTTGCGCAGGACGTCGAGGACGTTCTCGACGCCTGCCTGGCCGTTGGCGGCGAGGCCCCAGAGGTACGCGCGTCCGATGAGGACGGCCCGGGCGCCGAGGGCGAGCGCCTTGACGACGTCGCTGCCGCGCCGGATGCCGCCGTCGAGCAGGACTTCCACCTGGTCGCCGACGGCGTCGGCGATCGCCGGGAGCGCCCGGATCGTGGCCGGCGTCCCGTCGAGGTTGTTGCCGCCGTGGTTCGACACGGAGATCGCGCTGACGCCCGCGTCGACCGCGCGCCGGGCCTCGTCGACGCGGATGACGCCCTTGAGCAGGAACGGCCCGTCCCACTGCGAGCGCAGCCAGGCCACGTCGTCCCACGACGGCGGGGGCGTCTGCATCCACTGACCGTACGCGCCGAAGAACGTCGGGACCGGCGAGCCGGGTTCGGCCATGTTCGGCACGCTGAGGTCGGGCAGGCGGCGGGTGCGCGCGTAGTCCAGCAGCCACCGCGGGCGGGCCAGGCCTTCGGGCGCGAAGCGCAACAGCTCGCGGAAAGTGAGTTTCTCGGGGATGTGCGGGCTGCCCCAGTCGCGACTGTGGGAGAAGGACCAGTCGAGCGTGAGGATGATCCCGGCGGCGCCGGCTCGCCGGGCGCGGTCGAGCCGGCCGAGGATGTCGTCGCGGCTGCCGGTCCAGTAGACCTGGAAGAACGTGTCCGGGTTGGCGGCGACGACCTCTTCGATCGGCTTGCTGGCGAAGGAACTCAGGCCGATCGCGGTGCCGCGCGCGGCGGCGGCGCGGGCGACGGCGACCTCGCCGTCCGGGTGCACCGCCTGAACGCCGGTGGGGGAGATGACCACCGGCAGCGCGATTTCCCGGCCGAGCACGGAGGTGGCGAGCGCGCGTTCGCCGGACTGCCCGGCGGTGCGCGGCGCGAACGTCAGCTCGTCGAACGCGTCGAGGTTGTCCTTGAGCGTCAAGCCTTTCTCGGACCCGGCGATCAGGGCCGAGTAGACGGACGCGGGCAGGCGCTTCTTCGCGCGCCGCTGGGCTTCGGCGATGGATTCGAACCAGGTGTCGCTCATCGTTTTTCCTTACGGTCGACGCGCAGCGGGCGCCAGGCGATTTCGGGCAGCGCCGGAGCGGGGGTCCGGTGGGTCAGGCACCCGGCCCAGACGCCGGCGCCGTAGGCGATGTCGTCGGCGAGAGCACCGGCGGTGTAGCGGACGGGGTCCAGGTCGGGCCGGTCGGCGAGCCACCGGGTCAGCGGCGGGCCGAGCAGCAGCGACGCGACGGCGGCGCGCCGTCCCCACCCGCGTCCGGCGAGGAGCGCGGCGAGGACCGGCGCGGCGAACTGCGTCCCGTAGCGGCCGGTGCCGAGCCAGGTCTGGTGGACGGCGGTCCCCATCGCGCGGACCACACCCTCGGTGGGAATGTCGTGGGATCGCAACGTCTTCAGCATGCTCAGGACGGCGCCGCCGAAGCCGGCGGACGCGAGCAGCGGCCGCCGCGCGAGCAGCGCGGCGACGGTCAGGGCCGGCCACGGGTGCAGCACGAGCGGCGCGAGGTTCCCGGGGTGGCGTTTCGCGAGCGGGGCGGCGGAGGTGCCGTACCGCGCGCGGCGGCCGAGGAGCTCGCGCCAGGTCGCGGGTTCCTGGTGGCCGACGTGGACATCGGGGGCGTACCGGACGCGGCGGCCGGCGGCGTGCAGCCGCCAGACGAGATCGACGTCCTCACCGACTCGCAGGCCGGGATCGAACCCGCCGATCTCCGTCAAGGCCGACCTTCGCGCGACCAGGGCGGCGGTCGGGACGTACGACATCCGGGTGCGGGGAGCGACGAGCGCGGGCCGGTCCCCGAGGTCGAGACTGCCGGTCGCTCGGGTGTACCGCCCGGCGGCGGTGTCGGAGGCGAGGGCGCGGACGCGGGGCGCGATGGCGCCGAGCAGGGGGTCGGCGAAGTGGGCGGCGAGGTGGTCGGCCCAGCTTCCGGTGGCGACGCAGTCACTGTCCACAAAGGCCACGAGTTCGGTGGAGACGTGGTCGAGAGCGGTGTTCCGCGCGGCCCCGGGCCCGCGGTTGACATCGTGGCGCACGAGTTTCGCCCCGTGCGCGGCAGCGACGGCGGCGATGGCGGCGGGGTCTTCCGACCCGTCGTCGACTACGAGCACGGGGTGGGTGCCCTCGAGCGAGGCCAGGCAGCGGGCGAGCGGGTCGGGCCGGTCGAGAACCGGGATGACGACGGTGAGGTCGGCGGGCGCGGCCGGTTCGGGCGGAACGGGATGGGCGAAGCCGGCGTCGGTGAGCCGGCGGGCGAGAGTGCCGGTGGCTGCGTCGTTGACGGGGCTGTGGGCGAGTTTTCGCCAGGCTCGTTGGCCGGCCGCGGTGAGGCGGAGGACGCGGGCCGGTGAGCCGCCGAACCAGAGGTCATCGCGGAGTTGCTTGGTGTCGGGGTCGAGGACGATCCGGAAACCGGCGGGCAGGGGAGTGGGTGCCGGGGTCATGGGGTCGGCCCTCCGACGAGGGAAGCGGCGCCGCTCGGCCGCCGGGTGCCTGGGTCGGGCTCGGCGCAGGATTCGGTTCGGGCGGCGGTGCTGAGCGCCAGGCCGCAGTTCGGGGGCCAGGGGCCTGGATCGGCTGCGGTGGCGCTGTTCGGCAGGTTGCTGTGCAGCGGGCGGGTGCTTGGGTCGTGCCTGGTCCGGAGGTTGCCGGGAGCGGCGGCGTTGGGCGGCAGGCCGCCGCCCGGGGACCGGGTGCCTGGATCGGGTGCGGTTGGGACAGTGGCTGTGTTGGGTGGCCGGCCGGCGCTCGGGGGCCGGGTGCCCGGGCGGGGCCCGGCTGTGGCGGCGCCGTTCGGCAGGCCGCCGTGCAGAGGGCGGGTACTTGGGTCGTGCCTGCTCCAGAAATTGCCGGGCCCAGCGGCGCCAGCCGGCAAGTCACGCACGGGAGTCACAGGGCCAGCCCTCCGTCCACCGGCACCACCGCGCCGGTCGTCGCTCCGCTGCCGGGCTCCGCCAGGAACGCCAACACCCGCGCGATCTCGGCCGGCTCCAGCAACCTCCCCACCGGTTGCTGCGCGGCGAAATCCTCTGCCCCAGACAACCCGTACAACCGCGCGCTCTCGGCGAGGATCGGAGTGTCGGTCGAGCCCGGGCTGACCGCGTTGGCCGTCACACCCGTCCCGCCCAGCTCCGCGCCCAGCGCGCGGACCAGGCCCGCCACCCCCGCCTTCGCCGCGCAGTACGCCGCGAGCATCGGCAACCCCCGCGTCGCCGCGGCTGAGGCGACCGCCAGGAACCGGCCCGTCCTCGGCTCCGGGCGCCGCAGCAACGCCGGGATCGCCGCCCTGGCCAGGTTGATCACCCCGCGCAAGTCCACGTCGAGCACCGCGTCCTCCTGGTCCGGCGGGACCGCCCACAACGGCACGCCCCCGGCGATCACCCCCGCGGCCGCGACCGCCACGTCGAGGCCGCCCCACCGCCGCTCGGCCTCCGCCACCGCGGCCGCCAGCGCCGCCGGATCGCGGACGTCGGCGACGAACGGCTCCGCGCCCGTCCGCGAGGCGACCGCCGCCAGCTCCGCCTTGCTCCCCAGCGCATACGGCAGCGCGGGGTCGTCCTCGGCGACGTCGACCGCGAGCACGGCGTAACCCTGCCCGGCCAGGTGCCGCACGGTCGCCGCCCCGATCCCGCGCGCCGCGCCGGTGACGAGCGCGGTCCTCATCGCCAACCGTCCACATGGGATACCAGCTGAGCGGTCAGCTCGTCCAGCAACGCATTCCCCTCCATTGAAGTCGCAGCGGTCGGGTCGCCGAGCACGCCGGTGCGGCTCACCGCGCGCACTCCGCCCTCCCGCAACAGCGGCAACACCTCGCCGAGCGGACGCCGATCGCCCGCCGCCGCCTGGTCCATCCGCACGACGGAGGGCCGCAAAGCCAGCTGCAGTGCGGTTTCCGGGCGCCCCGCGTGCGGATCGCCGTCCCAGCGAGGCTGGAACACCGACACGTCGCGCGACTCCGCCCGCAGCCGCGCGACGGCCCGGGCGACCGGCGCCGCGTTGCCACCGTGCGCGGAGACGAACAGCAGCCGCGCGAACGTCTCCGCCGCGGACCGGCCCAGCTCCAGCAGGAGCAGCTCGGTCGCGGCCTGGCCGATCGAGAGCGTCCCGGCGAACCCGGCGTGCTCGCCGCTGGACCCGAAGGCCACGGCGGGCGCCACCAGGACGTCCGGGCGCTTGTCCGAGAGCCGGTCGCACAGCGCGAGCGCGATGTCGGTGTCGGTCGACAGCGGCAGGTGCGGGCCGTGCTGCTCGGTCGCGCCGACCGGCACGGCGAGGATCGCGCCGGCCGCCGCGCGCTCGGCGACATCCGGCCAGGACAGGTCCGCGAGCCGCACGGTCAGCGCCTGAACCCGGCGAGGGGGTTCTCGTCGCAGGCCCGGTCCGGCGGACGGCGCATCCCGATGGTGACCGGGACCGGCCGCCGCCGGTGGGAGTGGTCGAGCGACGGCTTCGGGACGCTCGTGACGCCCGCGAGAGCCAGTTCGCCGTGGCCGCGCACGCATTCCGGGTCCGGGCCGTCGAGCGGCAACCCGGTGAAGAACTTCGCGGCCATGCATCCGCCGCGGCACGCGTCGAACGCCGAGCACGACTCGCACGCGCCACCACTCTGCGGCGAACGCAGCGAGGTGAACAGCTCGGACTCCCGCCAGACACTGGTGAACCCGCCCCGAGAACGGACATTGCCGGCGAGGAAGGTCTCGTGGATGGCGAACGGGCACGCGTAGACGTCGCCGACCGGGTCGACCAGGCACACGACGCGCCCGGCGCCGCACAGGTTCAACCCC
The DNA here is from genome assembly GCF_030182635.1 of Amycolatopsis ponsaeliensis. Lineage (NCBI taxonomy): Bacteria > Bacillati > Actinomycetota > Actinomycetes > Pseudonocardiales > Pseudonocardiaceae > Amycolatopsis > Amycolatopsis ponsaeliensis. The sequence goes on along the minus strand of NZ_JAPZLD010000002.1, from coordinate 318,552 downwards.
GGCAGGTCGCCCTCGCCGTAGCCCGCGAGGTGGAAGAACGAGTCCCCGGTCAGCACGTTCTCGCCGCGGGCGACCAGCCAGTCGTACAGCTCGCGCTGCTGGGCGGCGGTCGGGTGCAGCTCGTCCCAGGTGTCGGCGCCGCGGCCGGACGGGCGCAGCCGCGTGATCCGCAGCTGGGCGCCGTAGCGGTCGGCGATGGCCTTGAAGTCGTCGAGCTGGCTCACGTTGTGGCGGGTCATCACCACGGAGATCTTGAAGTTCTCGAAGCCGGCGTCGGCGAGGTTGCGCATCGCGCGGATCGCGGTGTCGTACGAGCCGGGGCCGCGGACGTGGTCGTTGACCTCGGCGGTGGCGCCGTCGAGGGAGATCTGGACGTCGACGTAGTCGCTGGCGGCCAGGCGGCGCGCCACCTCGGGCGTGATCTTGACGCCGTTGGTGGAGAACTTGACCCCGACGTGGTGCTCGGTCGCGTAGTCGACGAGCTCCCAGAAGTCCGGGCGGACGGTGGGTTCGCCGCCGCCGATGTTGACGTAGAAGACCTGCATGCGTTCGAACTCGTCGATCAGCGCCTTGCATTCCGCTGTGGACAGTTCGCGCGGGTCACGCCGTCCCGAGGAGGAAAGGCAGTGCACGCAGGAAAGGTTGCAGGCGTAGGTCAGTTCCCAGGTGAGGCAGATGGGGGCGTCGAGCCCGTACTGGAATTCGTCCACAAGGGACATCAGAGACTCCTCGGCTGGATCATGCGCGACGCGGCGAGGGCGGCCAGTGCCGCGCGGTACCTCGGCAGCTCCCCGGCTCCGACGCCCGCTTCGGCGCAGGCCGTCCGCGCGTCGGGCTGCTCGGCGAGCCCGCGGACGACGGTCAGGAGCGTCGGGCTCTTCAGGAAGGAGAGCCGGCGGGTCCCGAAGTGGTACAGCAGGGCGCCGAACCGCTCGGGCCGGATCGAGACCCGGTCGTCGAGGCGCCACGCGCCGTCCAGGTCGAAGCCCGCCGGCGAGTCCTCAGTAGACACCGCACATGCCGTCGATCGAGACCTCTTCGACCAGCAGTTCCTCGGTGAGGACCTCGTCGGTCTCGGCGGGTTCGGCGGTGGTCGCGTTCTCGGTCATCCTGGCTCCTTCGGCAGTGATGATTTTCGGCACTCAGTGACGAATAGAGGGGAGAGTAGTGTCACCCCGTGTCAATAATCAAGGCTCTCGAGGGAACGGCACCCGGATGACCGATGACGTGCTCGCCCGGCCCGCGACCCGCCGGGGCCGCCCGCCGGGCACCAGCGCCCGGGAGCTCGAGGTCGCGGCGCTGCGGCTGTTCAGCGAACAGGGCTTCCACGAAACGACGGTCGACCAGATCGCCGCGGCGGCCGGCGTCAGCAGGCGGACGTTCTTCCGCTACTACGACGCCAAGGCCGACGTCCTCTGGAACGAGTTCGACACCGAGGTCGAGACGATCCGGTCCCTGCTCGCCGGGTCGCCCGCGGACCTGCCGGTGTTCGACGCCGTCCGCCGTGCGGTGCTCGAGGCCAACCACTACCGCGCGGACGACGTGCCGGAGCTGCGCCGGCGGATGACGCTGCTGAGCACGGTGCCGGACCTGGCCGCCAGCGCCGCGGTCCACTACGACGCGTGGGAGCGCGTGGTGAGCGCGTTCGTCGCCCGCCGGTCCGGGCAGCCGGAGGAGTCGCTCTACCCGCTGGTGGTGGGGCGCGCGGTGCTGGCGGCCTGCCGCGCGGCTTACGACCGGTGGTCCGCGCGGGCGGACGCCGACTTGACGGTGTACCTGGACGCGGCGCTGCGGGCGCTCGCGGCCGGGCTCACCGACGACGTGCTGGGGACGGAGCCCGACCCGGTGGCCGACTGAGGGTGGTCACCAGTCGCTCGCGGCGAGGACCTCGGGGAAGCCTTCGGTGAGCATCCGGCGGCGGACGCGGTGCAGCAGCCGGGCCATGAAGAACCCGCCCGGGCCGCGGAATCCCGTGTGGCGGTAGGTGAGGCGGGTGCCGGTCGCCGTCTCGGCGAGGTGGTACGTCACGGTGCTGGGCGGGTCGGTTTCCTGGTTGCGCCAGCTGAAGCTCAGGAGTTCGGGGGCGTCGGCCGCGAGGATTTCGCAGCGGACGATGCCGTCCCAGCCCGGGACCGGCCGCCCGACGAACCGGAACCGGGTGCCGACTTCCGGCGTGAAGCCTTCGGGTCTGCCGCCGCGGCCGGTCGACGTCCAGCGCGGGACCAGTGCCGGGTCGGTGAGGGCGCGCCAGACGCGGGGGCGGGGCTGCGGGTACTCGCGGACGATCTCGAACTCGCTCATGGGTCACTCCCGTTCGTTACAGTCACTGTAAACAGTACTCCCACTGTACGATGTAGTGGTGCTGAAACCCGAGACGCTGCGGGAGCGCCGGAAGCGCGAACTGCGGCAGCAGCTGTCCAACACGGCGACCGTGATGTTCCTGGAGCGCGGGTTCGACGCGGTCCGCGTCGCCGACGTCGCGCGCGCGTGCGGGGTCACGGAAAAGACGGTCTTCAACCACTTCGGCAGCAAGGAAGCGCTGCTGGCCGACCGCTGGGACGCCCACGTGGACGAGCTGAGTGCGCGCCTGGCCGACACCGCACCCCTGGAAGCGGCGCTCGGGGTGCTCGATCACGAGCTGGACTTCATGCTGACCTCGGCGCGCCGGCACGGCTGGGCGGAGGTCCGCCGGTTCGGCGAGCTGATCCGCGCGACCCCGGCCCTGGTGGCCCACCACCGCGCGGCCCGCGACCGGCTGACGGAGGCGGCGGTCGAGGCGCTGGCCACCCGAGCCGGGACGACGCCGGACGACCCGGTAGTCCGCATCACGGCGGCGGCGGTCACGGGGTTGTGGAACGTGTACGCGCTCAGCCTCCAGCGTCACCAGTCGAAGGGCGCGGCCCGAGCGGCCCGGGAGGTCCGCGCGGACTTGGCCCGGGCGGCGGAGGCACTGGGGAACGGCCTCTGACCGGCAGCCGAGGACCACGCCGCCAGGGGGGCGTGGCGCCGGACCCCGGCCCCGGAGAGGTGTACCCGTTGCGCTCCGAGGTGGCGAAGCTATACCGTGAGCAAACTAGAACAGGTTATAGTTTGTGGCGGGCTGGGACCGAGGAGCGGACATGGCGAAGAAGGCGCCGCGCGGCGACGAAGCCGACTACGTCGTCGTCGGGTCGGGGAGCTCGGGGGCGGCGATCGCGGGCCGGCTGGCGCAGGCCGGGGCCAGCGTGATCGTCCTCGAGGCCGGGAAGAGCGACGAGCAGCTGCTGATCAAGAAGCCCGGGCTGGTGGGCCCGATGCACGCCGTGCCGCAGCTCAAGAACCTCAACGACTGGGGTTACTACGGCGTACCGCAGAAACACGTTCTCGATCGCCGGATGCCGGTGCCGCGCGGCAAGGTCGTCGGCGGCTCCAGCTCCATCAACGGCATGGTCTACGTCCGCGGCAACCGCGCCAACTTCGACTCCTGGGCCGCCGAGGGCAACACCGGCTGGGACGCCGACAGCGTCAACGCCGCCTACAAGCGCATGGAGGACTTCGAGGACGGCGAGAACGCCTTCCGGGGCGCGGGCGGCCCGATCCGGGTCACCCGCACCAAGATCCCGCAGGAAGGCTCGCTGCAGTTCATCGACGCCACGTCCGACGCGCTCGGCTGCAAGATCCTCGACGACTACAACGCCGAGTCCCAAGAGGGCGTCAGCCGGATGCAGCAGAACGCCGCCGACGGCCTGCGCTACAGCGCCTCGCGCGGCTACATCCACCACCTCGCGCCGCCGACGCTCGAGCTCCAGTCCGGCGTGCTGGCGAAGAAGATCCTCTTCGAGAACGGCCGCGCGGTCGGGGTCGAGGTCGTCGACGGTGGCCGCGAGCGCACCATCCGCGCCGGCAAGGAGGTCATCCTCTCCGCCGGGTTCGTCGGCTCCGCGCAGCTGCTCATGCTGTCCGGGATCGGCCACGCCGAGCACCTCAAGGAACACGGCATCGACGTTCTCGCCGACCTGCCCGTCGGCGACAACATGCACGACCACATGTTCCACGCCCTGACGTTCCACGTGTCCACCAGCAAGAACAAGGGTTCGGCACCGTACTTCGCCCGCGGCCTGGCCCGTGAGCTGCTGAAGCCCGGCACGACGTTCCTCGCCAACTCCGTCTTCGAGGCGGTCGCGTTCCTCCGGACCTCGCAGGCCGACGCCGCTCCCGACCTCCAGCTGCACCTCCTGCCGTGGGCGTACGTCTCGCCCAACCAGGACGCGCCGATCCGCCACGACGTCGACAAGCGCCCGGCGCTCACCGTGCTGTCGACGCTGATCTACCCGAAGAGCCGCGGCACGCTCCGGCTCGCCTCGGCCGATCCCACGGCCGCGCCGCTCATCGACTTCCAGTACCTGTCCGACCCGGCGGACCTCGAAGTGCTCGCCGAGGGCTCGGAGATGGTGCGCGAGATCTTCGCGTCGAAGGCGTTCAAGGGCGCGGTCAAGGAAGAGATCCACCCGGGCACGAACCTGCGCGGCCAGGAGCTGCGCGACGCGATCCTCAACCGCGCGACGTCGGTCTACCACGGCGTCGGCACCTGCCGGATGGGCGTCGACGAGCTCGCCGTCGTCGGTCCCGACCTCAAGGTGCGCGGCGTCGAGGGCCTGCGGGTCTGCGACGCCTCGATCATGCCGTCGATCACCGGCGGCAACACCAACGCGCCCGCCATCATGATCGGCGAACTGGGCGCGCGGCTCGTCCTCGGAAAGTGAGCGGACCATGACCGTGACCCCGCTCGAGCTCACCCGACCGGCGTCGGTGACCGACGCGTTCTTGCAGCGGCTGGTCGCCCGTGTGCCCGGCTCGTCCGGCGAGACCTGGAAGCTCACCGAGGTCTACACCGGCGAAGTGCTCGTCGAGCTGCCGCAGTCGACACCGGCTGACATCGAGCGGGCGTTCGCCGTCGCCCGCGAGGCGCAGCGGACCTGGGCGGCCACGCCGGTCAAGCAGCGGCTGGCGGTGTTCAAGCGGGCGCACGCGCTCTTCGTCGGCCGCGCCCGGGCCGTGACCGACCTCATCCAGGTCGAGAGCGGCAAGAACCGGCGGATGGCGATCGAAGAGACCTGCGATCCCGCCATGGTGATGAGCCACTACCTGCGGCGGGCGGCCAAGCTCCTGGCACCGACCAAGCGCGGCGGGCCGGTGCCGATGCTGACGTCGTCGACCGAGGTCCGGCAGCCCAAGGGGGTCGTCGGCATCATCGCGCCGTGGAACTTCCCGTTCGCCACCGGCATTTCCGACGCGATCCCGGCGCTGATGGCCGGTAACGCCGTCGTCCTGAAACCGGACAACAAGACGGCGCTTTCGCCGCTCTACGGCATCGAAATGCTCGAGGAGGCAGGCCTGCCGAAAGGCCTGTTCCAGGTCGTCTGCGGCGAGGGCCCCGACGTCGGCCCGACGCTCATCGACCAGGCCGATTACGTGATGTTCACCGGCTCCACGGCCACCGGCCGGGTGATCGGCGAGCGGGCCGGGCGCAACCTCATCGGCTGCTGCCTGGAGCTCGGCGGCAAGAACCCGATGATCGTGCTCGACGACGCCGACATCGCCGAAGCCGTCCAGGGCGCGATCTTCGGCGCGTTCGGCAACACCGGCCAGATCTGCATGCACATCGAGCGGATCTACCTGCCGGAGTCGCGTTACGACGAGTTCAAGGACGCGTTCGTGGCGGCCACGACCGCGCTGGACGTCCGCGCGGCCTACGACTTCGGGCCCGACATGGGCTCGCTCGTCTCGCCCGACCACATGCGCCGCGTCAAGGAGCACGTCGACGACGCCGTCGCGAAGGGCGCGACCGTGCTCTGCGGCGGCAAACCGCGTCCCGACCTCGGGCCGGCGTTCTTCGAGCCGACGATCCTCGAAGGCGTCACGAAGGACATGGTCTGCGGCGTCACCGAAACCTTCGGGCCGGTGATCGCGCTGCACAAGTACCGCACGATCGACGAAGCCGTCGAGCTGGCCAACGACACCGACTACGGCCTCAACGCCTCGGTCTGGGGCCGCGACATCGGCGCCGCGCGTGCGGTGGCCGCGCGCCTGGAGTCCGGCAACGTCAACATCAACGACATCCTGGCGACCGCCTTCGCCGCCAAGGGGACGCCGTCCGGAGGCGTGAAGAGCTCCGGGGTCGGCGCCCGCCACGGCGACCAGGGCCTGCTCAAGTACACCGACGGGCAGAACCTGGCCGTGCTGAAGAAGCAGGTCATGGGCCCGCGGCCCGGACAGGGCTACGAGAAGTACGTCGAAAGCATGCTGTCCGGGCTGAAGCTCATGCGGAAGCTGCGGATCCGGTAGCGCTCAGTTGAGCTTCCGGGTGTCGGCGGGCAGGCCGCCGCCCGCGTAGACGTCTTCGGCGAGCTTGGCCAGCGCGGTCAGGGCGACGTTCTGGCTCCACGGGCCGTAGGACACACGCGAGACGCCGAGCTCCTCCGCGCGCTTGAGGGGGATCGAGCCGGGGATGCCGATGAGGTTGACCTTGCGCTCGCCCAGCTCCTCGACCAGCCGCGCGACCTGGGCCTCGTCGAGCTTGCCGGGCACGAAGAAGTTGGACGCGCCCGCGTCGAGGTAGGCGCGGCCGCGGGTGATCGCCTCGGCCAGCGCGGTCTCGGGGTCGGTCTTGAGGAAGGCGTCGGTGCGGGCGTTGAGCACGAAGTCGACGCCGGCCTTCTGCGCGGCCTCGACGGCGGCTTCGACCGCCTTCACGGCGTCACCCAGGGGCTTCATCTGGTCTTCGAGGTTCGCGCCGACGGCCCCGGCCTCGATCGCCCGGGCGATGGTGCCGCCGGGGTCGCCGTAGCCGGCTTCGAGGTCGGCGGTGACGGGCAGGTCGCCCGCGGTCCGCACGATCAGCGCGACCTCGGCGATCATCTCGTCGCGCGGGATCTTCTCGCCGTCCGGGTAGCCGCGCGAGGCGGCGATGCCGTGGCTCGGGGTGGCGAGGGCCTGCGTGCCGGGCGTCTCGGCGACGACCTTGGCGGTGATGGCGTCCCAGACGTTGACGACGAGCAGCAGCTCGGGCGCGGCGTGCAGCTCCTGGAGCCGGGTGGCCTTTTCGGCGGTGGAGGTCATGCCGCCCAATCTAGGGCCGGTGGCCCTCCCGCGCCGCCGCGGACCGGCCCGTCCCGCCACGTGGTGCGGCGGGGACGGACCGGCGCGGGCTCAGCGGCTGCCGCGGAGGGTGGCGCGGCCGGCGTAGCGGGCTTCGGCGCCGAGCTCCTCTTCGATGCGGATGAGCTGGTTGTACTTGGCGGTGCGGTCGGAGCGCGACAGCGAACCCGTCTTGATCTGGCCGCAGCCGGTGGCGACGGCGAGGTCGGCGATCGTCGTGTCCTCGGTTTCGCCGGAACGGTGGGACATCACGACCGAGTAGCCCGCCTTGTGCGCGGTGTCGACCGTGAGCAGCGTTTCGGTGAGCGTGCCGATCTGGTTGACCTTGACCAGGATCGAGTTCGCGATCCCGCGGTCGATGCCGTCCTGCAGCAGCTTGACGTTGGTGCAGAAGACGTCGTCGCCGACGAGCTGCACGCGGTCGCCGATGCCGTCGGTGAGCTGCTTCCAGCCGTCGTAGTCGTCCTGCGCGAGCCCGTCCTCGATGGAGACGATCGGGAACCGCGTGGTCAGCTCGGCGAGGTAGGCGACGTGCTCCTCGACGCTGCGCTTGCGGCCTTCGCCGCGGTAGTCGTAGACGCCGTCGGCGTAGAACTCCGACGCGGCCGGGTCGAGCAGCAGCGCGATGTCCTCGCCGGGGGTGTAGCCGCTTTCCTCGATGGCGCGGACGACGAACTCGAGCGCTTCGTCGGCCGACGCGAGGTTGGGCGCGAAGCCGCCTTCGTCGCCGACGTTGGTGCTGTGCCCGGCTTTCCGCAGCGACGCGCGCAGGGTGTGGAACACCTCCGAGCCCATCCGTACGGCCTCGGCGAAGGTCTCCGCGCCGACCGGGCCGATCATGAACTCCTGGAAGTCGATCGGGTTGTCGGCGTGCGCGCCGCCGTTGACGATGTTCATCATCGGCATCGGCAGCTGGTGAGCGAAGACGCCGCCGACGTAGCGGTACAGCGGCAGCGTGTTCGCCGCGGCGGCGGCCTTCGCGACGGCCAGGGAGATCCCGAGCGTCGCGTTGGCGCCGACCCGGGCCTTGTTCGCCGTCCCGTCCGCGGCGATCAGGGCGGCGTCGACCTCGGCCTGGGCTTCGGCGTTCAGCCCGAGGACCGCCTCGGCGAGTTCGGTGTTGACGGCGGTGACGGCCTTGCGGACGCCCTTGCCGTGGTAGCGCGCCTGGTCGCCGTCGCGGAGCTCGACGGCCTCCCGCGTGCCGGTGGAGGCGCCCGACGGGACGGCGGCCCGGCCCAGCGAGCCGTCCGCCAGCACGACGTCCACCTCGACGGTCGGGTTGCCCCGGCTGTCGAGGACCTCACGGCCGTGAACACGGGCGATTGCCGTCATTTCAGCTCCTTGAAGATCGTTCCCCAGGGGGCGCCGGCGGCGCTGCCGTGCGCGGGTCCGGGACGGAGGCTAGCAGAGAGTGTCTGAATCGATAAGGGCCATTTACGTCGGCCGACCTCGACCGCTGTCGGCCGTCCACAAGGGATGACCGAGGCAGCCGGCCGGCGGGCGTACCCGGACGGTCGGCTCGCGTACCCAGACGGTCGGCTCGCGTACCTGGAGGGTCGGTTCGCGTGAACCGGCACGTGACTCGCGTGATCAGCGGCCGATCTCGCGTGATTGGAGACGTAACTCGCGTGATTGGGCGCGCGTCTCGCGTGATTGGCGGGGCATCAGGAGCCGAGCGTGGGGAGGAAGGCGGGTGCCCGGCGCGCCGGGGCGGCGTGCTCGAACGCCGCGGCGAAGGCGAGGACGCGGGCGTCGGCCCAGCGGCCGGCGAAGAACGACACGCCGATCGGCAGCGGGCCCGCGAACCCGGCCGGGACCGACACGTTCGGGTAGCCCGCGACGGCCGCCGGTGTCGACGAACCGAGCACGAACGCGTCACCGGCGGCGTAGTCCGTCTTCCACGCCGGGCTGTTGGTGGGCGCGACGATGGCGTCCAGGTGCAGCCGCGAGAGCGTCTCGTCGATCGACCGCTGCGCCAGCGACGTGGCCGTCGCCCGCTGCTGCCGGTAGGTCGGGTCGCTCGGGGACGGCGCGACCGCGGCCTGCTCGAACAGCTCCTGGCCGAACTTCGACAGCTCCACGGGATCACGCCGGTCGAACGCGATCAGCTCGTCGAGCGTGGCGGGGTGGCCGGGCCGGTGCGTGAGGTACGCGTTGAGGTCGCGCTTGAACTCGGTGAGCAGCGCCGGGGACTCCGCGGCCCCGATCTGGTCCTGGTACGGCAGGTCGACGTCCACGACCGTGGCCCCGCGGGCGGTCAGCGTCCGGACCGCGTCCCCGACCACCCGGTCGACGTCCGCGTCCAGCCCGGCCAGCCGCCACACGCCGATCCGGGCTCCGCGCAGCGCACCCGGGTGCAGGAGGGCCGCGTAGTCGCGCGGCTGACCGGCGGGGATGGCCGCGGTCGCGGGGTCGGCCGGGTCGCGGCCCTGCAGCACGGACAGCGTGACGGCCGCGTCGACGACGTGGCGTGCCATCGGCCCGGCGGTGTCCTGCTGCGCGGAGATCGGCACGACGCCGGTCCGGCTGACGAGCCCGAGCGTCGGCTTCTCGCCGACGACGTCGTTGGCGCCCGCCGGGCACACGATCGAGCCGTCGGTCTCGGTGCCGATCGCGACCTGGGCGAGCGTGGCCGCGACGGCGGCGCCGGAGCCCGACGACGAGCCGCAGGGGTTGCGGTCGAGCACGTAGGGGTTGTTCGTCTGGCCACCGATCCCGGACCAGCCCGACGTCGCGTGCGTCGACCGGAAGTTGGCCCACTCGGACAGGTTGGTCTTGCCGAGGATGACCGCGCCGCCGCTCTGCAGCCGGTCGACCAGGGCCGCGTCGGCGGCCGGGCGGCTGCGCGGCAGGCCCCGCGAGCCCGCGGTCGCCGGCTGCGCGTGCGTGTCGATGTTGTCCTTGAGCAGCACCGGGATGCCGTCGAGCTGCCCGAGCGTGTGGTGCGCGCGGCGGCGGGCGTCGCTGGCGGCGGCGGCCCGGAGCGCACCGGGGTCGAGCGCGACCACCGAGTGGACCTTGCCGTCGACGGCGTCGATGCGGCGCAGGTAGGCCGTGGTCAGCCGGACGGCGGTGAGTCCGCCGTGGTCCATCCGCTGCTGGAGCTCGGGGATGGTGGCCGCGTCGAGGTCGAACCCCAACCCTGACTCGGTGGCGGCGGAGGCGGGGACCGGAGCCACGAGGGAACCGGCGAGGACGACGAGCACGGCGGCCGAGCGCAGACGATTCACGGCGTCCATCGGACTCCTGAACGCGCCGGTGGTCAACCCCCTATCGGTCGGGTGCCGCCTCTGTCCACAAGGGACTCGATACCGGGCGGGAGGCTCGCGCGGTCGGCCACGAACCCGACGATCGCGGTGCGCAGCGCCCGGACGGCCCGGGTGGGTTCGACCTCCTTGCGGTAGGCCAGCTGCACGATCCGGGTCATGCCCGCTTCCGGCGCGAACCGCGTCATCAGGAAGCGCTCTCCCGCCACGGTGCTCGGCACCACCGCGGATCCGACCCCCGCGCGCACCAGCTCCAGCACGGCGTCCATCTCGCCGCCCTCGATCGCGAACGACGGTTCGAACCCGGCCGTGCGGCAGGCGTTGACCGTCGCTTCCCGGACGTCGTAGCCGCGGCGGAACATCACCAGCGGGACGTCGGCGAGCTCGCGGACGTCGAGCCGGTCGCCTGCCCGCGGCACCGGCGCGTCCGCGGGGGAGATCACGACCAGCTCTTCCAGCAGCAGCGGCGTCGCCGCCAGGTGGAGGTCGCCTGCCATCCGGGCCCCGGCCAGCAGGGCCAGGTCCAGCGCGCCTTCGGCCAGCCGCTGCCGCAGGTCGCCCGACCCGCTTTCGTGCAGCTCCAGCTGGATGCCCGGGTAGCGGCGGCGGAACGCCGAGAGCATCGCGGGCAGCAGGCCGGTGCACAGGCTGGGCGGCGCGCCGAGCCGCACGCGGCCGCGGTCGAGCTCGTCCAGCTCCCGGATCGCGAGCCGCGCGGATTCGGTCTCCGCCAGGATCCGCCGCGCGATCGGCAGCAGGACCTCGCCGGCTTCGGTGAGCGAGACGTTGCCGCGGATCCGGTGGAACAGCGGCGCGCCGAGGTCGTGTTCGAGCGTGCGGATCTGCTGGGACAGCGAGGGTTGCGCGACCCGCATCTCTTCGGCGGCGCGGGTGAAGTGCCGGTGCTCCGCGACGGCGACGAAGTAGGCGAGCTGGTGCAGCTGCATGACACCACGATAGCCGGTGCCTATCGAGTGCAGAGTCATGATGTCTTTGACCTCTGGTGAAGCCGCTTCTACCGTCGATCGGGTGGTAACTGACCTCGAGCGCCGTTCGAACGTCCGCCGGTTCTGGGACTCGACGATCGGCAAGAAGATCGTGATGGCGGTGAGCGGCGCGCTGCTGCTCGCGTTCGTGTTCGCGCACATGGTCGGCAACCTCAAGACGTTCCTCGGCGCCGACGACCTCAACCACTACGCGCACTGGCTGCGCACCATCGGCGAGCCGGTCCTGCACTACGCCTGGTTCCTCTGGATCCAGCGCGTCGTCCTGCTGCTCGCGCTCGTCCTGCACGTCACGGCGGCGGTCCAGCTGGTCCGGCGCGACCTGCGGGCGCGGCCGGTGGGCTACGTCCACCGGCGGCCGGTGCGCGCGACCTTCGCGGTGCGCACGATGCGCTGGGGCGGCGCGACGCTCGCGGTGTTCGTCGTCTGGCACATCCTCGACTTCACCGTGGGCTCGGTGAACCGGGACTTCGTGCCGGGCGACCCGTACCACAACCTCGTCGCGGACTTCCAGGTCTGGTGGGTGAACGTGATCTACCTCGTCGCGCTCGCGATGCTCGGCCTGCACATCCACCACGGCTTCGCCAGCGCCGCCCGCACGCTGGGCGTCACCAGCGCGCGGCGGGAACGGGCGATCAAGATCCTCGGCAGCACGACGGCGGTCGTGATCGCGGGCGGCTACGCGCTCGTCCCGGTCGCGATCATGACGGGACTGGTGGACTGATGTCCGACTACGTGACCGGCGACCCGATCGCCGACACCAAGGCACCCGCGGTGCCCCTGGAAAACCGCTGGGACGAACGGAAGTTCGCCGCGAAGCTGGTGAACCCGGCGAACCGGCGCAAGCACCGCGTGATCGTGGTGGGCACCGGGCTGGCCGGCGGGTCGGCCGGGGCGACGCTGGCCGAACAGGGCTACCACGTGGTGCAGTTCTGCTTCCAGGACTCACCACGACGGGCGCACTCGGTCGCGGCGCAGGGCGGGATCAACGCGGCGAAGAACTACCGCAACGACGGCGACTCGGTCTACCGCCTCTTCTACGACACCGTGAAAGGCGGCGACTTCCGGTCACGGGAGTCCAATGTGTACCGGCTGGCCCAGGTCTCGGCGCAGATCATCGACCAGGCCGTGGCGCAGGGGGTGCCGTTCGCGCGGGAGTACGGCGGCCTGCTCGACACACGGTCGTTCGGCGGCGTGCAGGTCCAGCGGACGTTCTACGCGCGCGGCCAGACCGGCCAGCAGCTGCTGATCGGCGCCTACCAGGCGCTGTCGCGGCAGATCGACGCCGGCAACGTCGAGCTGCACCCGCGGACCGAGATGCTCGACCTGGTCGTCGTCGACGGCCGGGCACGCGGCATCGTCGCGCGGGACCTGGTGACCGGCGAGATCGAGACGCACCTCGCGGACGCCGTCGTCCTCGCGACCGGCGGCTACGGGAACGTCTTCTACCTGTCCACCAACGCCAAGGGCTCCAACGCCACCGCGATCTGGCGGGCGCACAAACGTGGCGCGTACTTCGCGAACCCGTGCTTCACGCAGATCCACCCGACGTGCATCCCGCGGTCGGGGGAGCACCAGTCGAAGCTGACGCTGATGAGCGAGTCGCTGCGCAACGACGGCCGGATCTGGGTGCCGAAATCCCAGGGCGACACGCGGCCGCCGGAGGAGATCCCCGAGGACGAGCGCGACTACTACCTCGAGCGGCTGTACCCGAGCTTCGGCAACCTGGTGCCGCGCGACATCGCCTCGCGCGCGGCGAAGAACGTGTGCGACGCGGGCCTCGGCGTCGGGCCCGGCGGCCTGGGCGTCTACCTGGACTTCGCCGACGCGATCGAGCGGATGGGCCGCCCGGCGATCGAAGCCCGCTACGGCAACCTCTTCGACATGTACCAGCGCATCACCGCGGAGGACCCCTACCGGACGCCGATGCGGATCTACCCGGCCATCCACTACACGATGGGCGGGCTGTGGGTGGACTACGACCTGCAGAGCACGATCCCCGGGCTGTTCGTCATCGGGGAGGCCAACTTCTCCGACCACGGCGCCAACCGGCTCGGCGCGTCGGCGCTGATGCAGGGGCTCGCCGACGGCTACTTCGTGCTGCCGGCGACGCTCAACGACTACCTCGGCGGGACCCGGCTGGACGAGGTCCCGCCGGGCCACGACGAAGTCACGCGGGTGGAAGCCGAGGTGCGCGACCGGATCTCGCGGCTGCTTTCGGTACAGGGGACGCGGTCGGTCGACTCGTTCCACCGCGAGCTCGGCCTGCTGATGTGGGACCACTGCGGGATGTCCCGCAGCCGCGAAGGCCTGCGCAAGGCCCTGGACCGGATCCCGGGGCTGCGCGCGGAGTTCTGGCGGGACGTCCGCATCCCCGGCGACGCGAGCTCATTGAACCAGGAGCTGGAGAAGGCCAACCGGGTGGCGGACTTCCTGGAGCTGGCCGAGCTGCTGCTGATCGACGCGCTCGCGCGGGAGGAGTCCTGCGGCGGGCACTTCCGCGAAGAACACCAGACCGCCGACGGCGAGGCACTGCGCGACGACGAGCACTTCTCGTACGTCGCAGCGTGGGAGTACGGCGAGAAACCCGTGCTGCACCGCGAAGACCTCGCCTTCGAGCACGTGCACCCGACCCAGCGGAGCTACACATGAAACTCACCGTCCGCGTCTGGCGGCAGGCCGGCCCGGCCACCGAGGGCCGGCTGGTGTCCTACCCGGTCGACGACCTCAGCCCGGACATGTCCTTCCTCGAGATGCTCGACGTGCTCAACCAGGAGCTGATCGCGAACGGCGAAGAACCGGTGGCCTTCGACCACGACTGCCGCGAGGGCATCTGCGGCTCGTGCGGCGTCGTGATCAACGGGCAGGCACACGGCCCGGAGCGCACGACGTCCTGCCAGCTGCACCTGCGGTCGTTCGAAGACGGCGACGTCGTCGACGTGGAACCGTGGCGCGCCCGGGGTTTCCCGGTGATCAAGGACCTGGTGGTGGACCGCTCGGCGCTGGACCGGATCGTCCAGGCGGGCGGGTACGTCAGCGCGCCGACGGGCAGCGCCCCGGACGCCCACGCGACCCCGGTCCCCAAGCCGGACGCGGACCTGGCGTTCGACAACGCGACGTGCATCGGCTGCGGCGCCTGCGTCGCGGCGTGCCCCAACGGCTCGGCGATGCTGTTCACCGCGGCGAAGGTGACGCACCTGAGCCTGCTGCCGCAGGGGCAGCCGGAACGGGCCCAGCGGGTGCTGGACATGGTGGACACGATGGACGCGGAGGGGTTCGGCGGGTGCACGAACACCGGTGAGTGCGTGGCGTCGTGCCCGAAGGGGATTCCGTTCGCGAGCATCGCGAGCCTCAACCGGGAGTTCCGGAAGGCGAGCCGCTCGGGTCGTGGCTGAGCGGCCCGCCGTCCGGGGGTTCAGCGTTTGAGGGTGAAGGTGAAGTCGCCGGAGAGCTTGCCGCTCAGCCGGACGGCCGAGACGAGGTTCCCCTCCGTGATCAGCCGCTCCACCTCGGCCCGCGAAAGGCCGAACCCTTCGGCGACCAGCCGTGCCGGCCGGATCGGGATCCGGGCGGCGAAGCGGACCGAAACGTCGACCACCTCGCGGTCCAGGTGGTCCGATCCGCCGGTGTCGAGACGCCACGCACCGTCCCAGTCGAGGGCGATGCGGTTGCGGCGCCGCAGCACCGGGTCCTGGAGCAGTTCGGCGGCCAGGCCGGGATCGTTGCGGTGCAGCCGGTCCAGCAGCTCGGGTCGGACGGAGCGCACGTTCACGCGCTCCAGGACCGTGAGCTTCACGGTGTCCCCGCATGTGGTACAGAGCGCGAGGAGCCAGGCGTCGATGAGCTTGTGGTTGGCGTTGACGCGAAATTTTCCGTTGGCCCGGAACCGCCCGGCCGCGCACACGTGGCAGCGGCGCAGGACGATCGGCAGGCAGGTGGGTACGACGACCCAGGTGACGAGCACAGGAGTACACCGGTTTCCGTGAGAAGTCCGCAGCAGGAAGCGGCGCGGCGCACAGGCGCGACGCGCGACGATTCAGCACTCGGGGTGTCTCACGCGATGTACAACGGCAGTCCTTCGGCCGGGCGACGGGGCTCGGAGGACGATAAGGGCAGTTGGCGGTGCCCTTCCACCGATTTTTCGCGCGCCCGCCGGGTCAGCGTCCAGTTGCCGCTGACCCGGCTCGGCGTCATTTCTTGAGCTTGGCGTACACGATGACGTTGTCGAGGTAGTTCCGGTTCGCCGCGTCGTACCGGCCGCCGCAGGTGATCAGGCGCAGTTCGGCGTCGGAAGTGTTGCCGTACACGGCTTCCGTCGGGAAGGAACTCTTCGCGATCTGGTCGACCTTCGTCACTTCGAACGTCAGCTTCCCGCCGTCGGTGCGGTCGACGTGCACGGGGTCGCCCGGCTTCAGCTCGTGCAACCGCCAGAAGATGCCCTTGCGGTGGTCGCCGTCGATGTGGCCGAGGATCACCGCGGGCCCGATCTCGCCGGGGGTCGGGCCGTACTCGTACCAGCCGGCCTGCAGTGGCTGGTCGACCGGCGGCACCTCGACGGTGCGGTCCGGGTTGAGCCCGAGCGACACCAGCGTCGACTTCGCGTCGATCGCGGGGACGTCGAGCGCGGTCGGCAGGGACCGGCTCAGCCCGGCGGAGACGGGAGCCGGTGGTGGGGCGGCGGGGGTCGCCGTCGCGCCGCAGCCGGCGAGCAGCAGGGCGGAGACGGCGACGAGGAGGGCGCGGCGCAGCACCGGCTCAGCCTTCGGTGGCGAGGCTGCCGTCGCCGGTCTGCGGAGCACCGGCGGGGACGACGACGACCTGCCCGGGCCCGGTCGGCCGCGGCGGCGCCTCGGGCGCGCGTTCCTTCGACGGGCCGCAGGTGACGGAGGCGAGCTTGACGTCCCCGCTGCCGAGGGCGCCGGTGGCCTTGCCGCCGAGCAGCTTGACGTGCAGGGCGGTGACTTCGAGGGAGCCGTCGTAGCGCTGGGTCTGCTCGTTGACGATCACCTCGGCGACGCCGGGGATGCCGAGCTTCTGGTTGGGCGAGGTGGCGGCGGGGAGGGTGCCGAGCCGGCCGAGGTTGACGCCGGCGAGGTCGCTGCTGCCGGTGACGTGCCCGTCGGCCGACCCGCAGCGCGCGCTGATCAGCCGGATCGACGGAACGCGCCCGGCGGCCGCGGCGAGCAGCGGCAGCGTCACCTCGGCGACGCTCGCCTTGGCGGCCACGGAACCGGCGCCGCCGACGACGGAGCTGCTGATGGCCTTGGCGGTGACGAGCCCCCTGAGCGGGACGTCCGCGACGCTCGATTCGGCGGGGCCGGTGCTGCTCGACTTGGCCAGCTGCCCGGTGTCGACGGTGATCCCCGTGCTGCCGGTGAGGACTCCGGGCAGCAGGGAGACACTCGCCGACGCGCCGAAGGCGGACCCGCTGACGGCGTCGCCGGCGGCGGCGACACCGGCGGAGCCGGCGAGCACGGCGACGGTCACCCCGGCGAGGCTCCCGGCTCGGAGCAGGGTCGTGCGCATGAAGAAAGTCCTTTCGCCGGAACGGAAAACGGGGAGAAGCCGCGACGGGACGTGACCCGGCGGCAAGGGAAAGCCCGGCCACGCTATCAAAATCGCTACCCGGGGCAAGAATTCCTTGCGGCGACGGGGATTCCGGTGGTGCGCTGAACGTGATCTTCGAGTGCGGGGACGACACTAAGCGGTCACTCGAGGGCTCGGGTTTTCCGAATGTGTGGACGCGGAGTAGTGCGCACTGCGGCATTCGAGGCGGTTCAGCCCCGGATCAGACACGGACGAGTGATTACCTGGACGGGCGGCGGCGAACACGCAGAGTCATGTGACCACCACGGCCGTTTGGATCGCCGCCGGGCGTCAAGCCCGGTAGGGGCCCCCGGCTCCCGAGGTCCGGGCTCACCCGCGGCGGCGGACCGCTCTGCCCGGGCAGCGGCGTCACGGTCGTGGGCCACCGCCACGCCATCGACCCGGAGCCGCCGTCCGGGCCGCTCGGGTCGCGGCGGCCGCCGCGGTAGCGGATCTGGCCGTCGGCGATCAGGAAGGCGTACCCGGAGCCCACGCCCCGACGAGCCCGTCACCGGATCGAGCGACGGCTGTCCTGGAGGAACTCCAGGTTTACGATCGCGATCATGCGATTCGCCATCAAGACCTCGCCCCAGAACACCGAGTGGGCGGACATGCTCGCCGTGTGGCAGGCCGCCGACGAGATCGAGCTCTTCGAGTCCGGGTGGACCTTCGACCACTTCTATCCCATCTTCTCCGATTCGACCGGGCCGTGCCTCGAAGGCTGGGTCACGCTCACCGCGCTCGCGCAGGCCACCAAGCGGCTGCGGCTGGGCACGCTCGTCAGCGGGATCCACTACCGCCACCCGGCGCTGCTCGCGAACATGGCCGCGACCCTCGACATCGTTTCGGGCGGCCGCCTCGAGATCGGCATCGGCGCCGGCTGGAACGAAGAGGAGTCCGGCGCGTACGGCATGGAGCTCGGCACGGTCAAGGAACGCAGCGACCGCTTCGAGGAAGGCTGCGAGGTGCTCGTCGGCCTGCTGACCCGGGAGACCACGACGTTCCAGGGTCAGTACTACCAGCTGACCGACGCGCGCAACGAGCCGAAGGGCGCGCAGAAGCCGCACCCGCCGATCTGCATCGGCGGCAGCGGCGAGAAGCGCACCCTGCGCACGGCCGCAAAGTACGCCCAGCACTGGAACTTCGTCGGCGGCACGCCCGAGGAGTTCGCCCACAAGCGCGACGTCCTGCACCGCCACTGCGCGGACATCGGCCGCGACCCGGCCGAGATCACGCTGTCCTCGCACGTCCGCCTCGACCCGGACGGCGACTACGCCAAGGTCGCGGCCGAAGCGGAGGCGCTCGGCGAAGCGGGTCTCGACCTCGCGATCGTCTACCTGCCGCCGCCGCACACCCCGGCCGTGCTGGAGCCGCTGGCGAAAGCGCTCGAGCCACTGCGCTGAAAATACTGCGCTGACGCGGTTCTCACCCGGGCGTGCGGAGTGGATCACCCGGCCGAGTTGCCGCGAATTGCGCGACCCCGGACCCGGTGGGAGCGTCGGGAAACCGACTGATTTCCCGCCACGGATCCAGGAGTCGCGCATGACCACCACCGAAATGCCCGCCGTGCACGAATGCACCGTCAGCGGTTGTTCCTACAACCACGACGGCTGCCACGCCTTCGCCATCACCGTCGGCGGGGACAACGGTTCCGCGGACTGCGGCACCTTCGTCCCGTTGAACACGAAGGGCGGCCTCGACCGCGTCGTGGCCCAGGTGGGCGCCTGCTCGCGGGCCGACTGCCGGCACAACTCCTCGCTGGAGTGCACGGCTTCGGGCGTCCGGGTCGGCCCGGGCGAGGGCGGGCACTCCGCCAACTGCCTCACCTTCACGAAGTAGCGCCCGGCGAACGCGGCGCCGGTCGGCTCTCGACCGGCGCCGCGGTGCGCCGCCGCACCAGGTGCAACCCGACGGCGGCCACGGCGCCCACCGCCGTGATGACTCCGGTCGCCACCGGACTCAGGGACTTCGACAGGCTCGGTGCCGTGCTCGGCCCGATGAGCCAGACCGCCAGCGGGACGACGTAGGCCGCCGTCATCAGGCCGCTCCACCAGCGGGCCGCGCGGGACCGCAGCGTGCGGGCCAGCACGATCGCGACCGGGATGCCGGCGAGCAGCGCGAACTGGCCGAGCACCATGACCGGGAACGCCCACGCCGCGACGAGCACGGCCTTCGACGGGCGAGTGGGTGTGGACATCGCTTTCTCCTTCGAGGTCGGGATCAGCAGTGGCGGGCTTCGGCGGCCGTCTTGAGGTCGGCCAGCCACAGGTCGAGACCGGGCGCGAGGTACTTGATGGCCGTGGCGGGATCGGCCTCGATCTGGGCGCCCGTCCAGCTCTCCTCGGTGCGGACGACGACACCGCCCCGGACCGGCGTGAACGTCCAGACGTGGACGCCCCGGTCGATGCGCAGGCCCTCGCCGATCGCCGGGCCGGACCAGCGGATGCACCGCTCGGGCTGGACCTGGCCGACGGTGGACGTGATGACGAGCGTCGTGGCGGGGGAGGACGGCGTCGCCGGGGCCGGGGTCGTCCAGCGGAACCGCGAGCCCGGGTGCAGGGGGCCCGGGTCCAGCCGCTTCGCGCTGGTGACCGCGGCCTGCCAGGCCGGCCACCCCTCGATGCCGGTCTGCACCTTCCAGACGGTGTCCACGGGCGCCTTGACGAACGTCTCGGTGCGGTGGTGCAGCTGAGCGGCCGGATCGATGCCCTGGCCGCGGCAGGTCAGCGGGTTCGCGGTGGCCGCTTCCGCAGGGGCGGCGGCGAAGAGGGCCGCGGCGGCCAGCGGGACGGCGAGCAGGGCGCGGGTGGTCTTGACCATGGCGGTTCTCCTTGGTTTGTTAGTGGCTCTCGCTGTAGTTAGAAGCTATAACGCATGGCTGCTTAGTGTCAATAAGAAAAGTGATAGCCTCTAACTCGACTGGAAGGGGCCGCTCATGACGGACGCGGGGCCGAGCTCACGCGAGCGCTACCGGGCGCAGGTGCGCGCGGAGATCAAGCAGCACGCGTGGGAGCAGATCGCCGAGGCGGGCGTACCGGCCTTGTCGCTCAACGCCATCGCCAAGAAGCTCGGGATGAGCGGGCCGGCCCTCTACCGGTACTTCGCGAACCGGGACGACCTGGTGACGGCGCTCATCCGCGACGCGTACCGGAGCATCGCCGACACCGTCCGCGCGGCCCACGACGGCGGGGCGGACCTGGCCGCGCTGGCACGCGTCGTCCGGGACTGGGCCCGGCAGGACCCCCAGCGGTACTTCCTGATCTACGGCACGCCCGTCCCCGGCTACCACGCCCCCGACGACACCACCGCGATCTCGCACGAGGTGATGGCGGTGCTCATCGAAGCCTGCGGCGCGCAGCCGGCGGAAGCGGCGGCGACACCGTTCGACACCCATCTGGAAGACCACCGCGAGTGGGCCGGCGACCACCCGGCCCCGGCCGCGGTGCTGCACCGCGCGCTGGCGTTCTGGACCCGCCTGCACGGCGTGCTCTCGCTCGAGCTGGCCGGTCACTTCGCCGGCATGCGGTTCGACCCCGGCCTGTTGATCGACGAGGAAGTCGCCGCCGTCAGGGGATGAAGCAGCTCAGTGACGGGAGCTCGGCCGCCGAGCTGTCCGACAGTTCGACGAGCCACACGAGCAGGTGGACCACGACGCCGACGACGTCCGCCGGCTGCCCGCGGGTGGCCAGCTCCACCTGGATGTCGCGGCCGGCCTTGTCCTCGCCGAGGGCCGCCAGCAGGGCACGCAGCGCGGCCCGGGGTCCGGGCGGCAGCCGATCCACCGCGACCGCCCGGGCCCGGTCGTCGGCCACGGCGATGGTGAAGATCGTCTCGGACTCGGCCGGGCGGCGGGCCCGGACCACGGCGGCGCACCGGCCGACCAGGTCCCCGACGATCTCGGCGGGGGCGTGCGGTGAACCGGCGCCGGTGAGCGTGCCCAGCGCGTCGGCCACTGCGTCGTAGTCCCCGGCCAGCGCGGCCTCGACGAGGTCGGTGGTGAACTGCCGGACCCGGTTCTCGGTCATCCGGTCGAGGTACCCGGCCGGCGGTGGATTAACCGGTCAGCGCGGTTCCGGCAGCGCGAAGAGGGTGTGCTGGGCGGGGTCTTCCGGCTCGCCGCCGAGACGCAGGCACTTGCGGCACGTCACCGGCAGGTCGACCGGGGTGATCTCGCCCGCCGCGCCGAGCCCGGACCACCCCTGGTGGCAGGCGGGCGCGGGCAGGGTCAGCTCGTCGAGCCAGGGCACCCACGCCACCCGGTGGGCGACGCCGGACCGGCCGATCCGCAGCCGCATCCCGGTGAAGAGGCGGTGCTGCGCGGCCGCGAACCGTTCGGGATCGACGCGGGTGACCGGGAACAGCGGGATCGGTTGGCTCACCCGTCCAGTATGCGGGGCCCGGGAGCGTGTGCGCGGTGGCCGGCCGGTCGGGGGGCGTGCCGCCCGGCCACCGCGTCGACCAAAGAGAGGAAACGTCGTCGCGGCTATGACGGCCGGGCGGCCGGTTCACCGATTCGGGTGACGCCGGCTCAGCCGGCGGCCAGCCAGTCGAGGTTGATCGAACCGGTGTCACCCGCTGCGTACGACAGCGTGACCACCGGGTCCCGGCCGGCGAGCGGGACGTCGGCGAAGGTCACCGTGCCCCAGGCGTCCCAGCTGTCGGAGACCTTCGGGAAGCTCACCTGCCGCAGCGCGCGCCCGTCCACCGACAGTGTCATGGTGCGGGCGTCGCTGTTGGCGTTGGCGTAGCGCACGGTGAGTGCGGCCGTCGCCGGGCCGCTCGACGTGCGGTGCAGCGTGAACGACGACGCCGCGCCCTGCGCCCAGAGCCCGTCGAGGAACGCGCGGCCGGAGTAGCCGGTGTGGTTCACGTTCGTCTTCACGCCACCGGTGTTGACCGCGTCCTCGGCTTCGAGGTGGCTCGGGGCCGGACAGCCGTCGACGGTGCCCGCGGTGTCGGCGCACCGGTCGGCCGCGTCGGGCACGTGGTCGCCGTCGCGGTCGCCGGCGGCCGCACCGGTGAGCGTGATCGCGACGGTGTGGCTCCCGCTCAGCGTGGCCGGAACGGTGTTGCCCGGCGCGGGGCGGCCGTCGATCGTGAACGAGCTGACCCGGGTGCCCGCGCCGCGCAGTGAGATCGTGAGATTCGCATTGCGGTAGCTCAGGTTCCGGAGGGTGACGTCACCCCAGCCCGCGGGCAGGCCGGGCGCGAACACGAGGCCACGGTCGGTGAACGTCAGCCCGAACAGGCCGGTGTGCATCATGTCGAGGAACGCGGTGGCCGACCACGTCTGGTCGGGTTCGGAGCCCCAGTGGAACTTCACGGTGTCGCCGAGCCGCTGGTAGCCGCCGTCCACGACGCCGGTGTGGCCGTTGTAGATCTCCCAGAACCCGCTGTTGCCGTCCGCCAGCTTGGCCAGGCGGGCGGTCTCGGAGGCGAAGGCACTCTGGTTGCCTTGCCCGGCCAGCGCTTTGGCCCACAACCCCTGGACGAGCGGCCAGACGATCGCGTTGTGCCGGCCCGGCTGAGCGTCCGAATAGCGGTCCCAGTTCGGGAAGGTGTCGGGCATGCCCCACGGCATTTCCTGCGCGTGCGCGACGATCGAGCGGGCCTGGGCCGGGTTCGCGATGCCGAAGAGCAGCGCGAACGCCAGCCCGGTGCCTTCCTGGTAGGCGCCGCGGGTGCCGTCGGCGAGGAGCTGGTAGTCGTAGAGGCCGGTCTTCGCGTTCCAGAAGTACTGGTTGATCGCCGCTTTGAGCGCGTTCGCCTTGGCGCGGTAGCCGGCGACCTCCGCGCCGGGACGGCCGAGTTTCTCCGCCAAGTTCGCGGCGTTGACGTAGGCGGAGTAGTAGACCTCGTTGGTGCTCAGGTACATCCCGCTCGCGACACCCGGCCACGGCGAGCTGCCCGTGCTGACCGATTCGGTGGCGTCGGCGGGCGGCGCGGGGTAGCCGGCGATGCCGTCGTTGAAGAACGACGGGCCGGTGAACAGCCCGTACTTCGCGGTGAAGCCGGCCGTGGTGGCGTGTTCGCGGATGGTCAGCGTGTCCGCCGTCGTGCGGTAGGCGTTTTCGAGGAACCCGCCATCGCCGGTGACCAGGTAGTGGTGCCACGCGGCGGTCGCCCAGACGACCTGGTCCCACTGCTGGTCGTCCTGCTGCACGCGCAGGGCGCCACCGGCGTCCTGGTCGACGACCGCCCACAGCGTGTTCTTCGCCAGGGCGGGGGAGAGGAGGCTGGTCGCGTTCCAGCTGTTGATCGAGGCGTCGCGCGTCCACGGCTGGGCGTAGCCGCCGCCCGCGCGGACGAGGCCGGTGGCCGGGTCGAGCAGGCCGCTCTTGTCGTACTTCGGGTCGTAGCCGATCGTGTTGGTGCGCAACAGGTTGTCGAGCGCTTCGCGATAGGCCGTGCCGAACAGGGCTTGGCTGTCGGGGTTCGCGAACTCGAGCTGTGGAGGGGGCGGGCTCGCCGACGCCAAACCGGTGGACGACGGGGCGGCGATGACGCCGCACGCGACCGCCGCGGCGAAGAGTGTCGAACGGATCCGTTTCCTCATGCGCGTACCTCTTTCTGCGCCCGGGGGGACCGGGGACAGTCCACCACGGAACGCGAGTTCTTCCCGGGGAACACGGGAATCCTGTCCGTTTCTGTCCGGCGAACCGGGCCGCCGTCACGGTCCGGTAAAGACCGTTGTGCCTGGTAGCACCGTGTGATCGGGTGTCGGGACCCGTGATCGAATCCGGTGAGGAGGGTCGGTGACGTTCTTCCTCTCGCGGCTCTTCGCGCGCTGGACACCGAACCGGGGCCGGCTCCTGCCGGTCGCGGTGGTGGTGGTCGTGTTCGCGACGAGCTGGCCGCTGATGGCGCTCGCCGAACCGGCCGGCAGCGAGCTCGTCCGGCCCGGCAACTACTGGTGGTACTTCGTCGTCACGACGACCACGGTCGGCTACGGCGACTTCTCGCCCGAGACGATCGCCGGGCACCTCGTGGGCGCGTACGTCATCGCCGGTGGCCTCGCGACGCTCACGACGGTGTTCACGAAGCTCGCTTCGGCGCTGGAACAGGCGAAGGGACGGCGGATGCAGGGGACGGAGGCGGTGCGGGCGACCGGGCACACGGTGCTGATCGGGTACGCGGCCGGGCGGACCGAGCGGATCGTGGCCCAGCTGCTCGCCGACGGCGTGACGGCGCTGGTGCTCTGCGCGGAGGTGCCGGTGCACCCGATGCCGGGGCAGCCGGTGGAGTTCGTCCGCGGCGAGCCGACGGCCGCCGACGTGCTGGACCGGGCGGGCGTGCCGCGCGCGGCCGCCGTCCTGGTGGACGTGGCCGACGACAACGAGGCGCTGGCCGTCGCGGTCACGGTGGACCATGCCAGCCCGGCGTCGCACGTCGTGGTCACGCTGCGCGACCTCGAGCGGGCGGAGCTGCTGCGGTACGTGGACCCGCGGATCCGCTGCGTGCAGTGGCACACGCCGCGGATGGTGACCGAGGAGCTGACGTCGCCGGGGATCGCCGAGGTGTACGCCGAGCTGATGACGGCCGGGGGAGCGGACACGTTCTCGGTGACGCTCCCGGAGTCCCTCGGCCGGCTCCCGGCGTCCCGCTGCCGGATGGCGCTCGGCCGCGCGTACGGCGCGACGGTGCTGGCGGCGCGCACGGGGGAGGAACTGGTGGTGAACCCGGGCTGGGACGCGGAGCTGGCGGCGGGGGCGGTGCTGTACTACGTGGGCCCCCGGCGGCTCACGGGCGGCGAAGTCGAGACGGCTTTGCGAGACCCGGAGCTGTGATTCACGTGCTTTGTCCGGATTTCTGGGCGTTGATGGTGGCCGGTTCGGGCTGGGAGTTGCATACTTCGACCATGGCGCGAGGGAAAGTGGAGGTCGCGCGGTGAGTCCCCGGGAGGGGCCGCCCCGCCCGAAGTTCGGCAGGATCGACCCGTACTGCCTGATGGCGGTACTGCCGGTGCTGCTCGTGGCCGGCATCATCGGGTCGCTGGTCAACGTGGCGCTGGGGCTGGGCTGCGCGGTGTTCGCGGGGTTGATCGTGCTGTTCGACTCGTGGGCGAACCGCCCATCCCGGGCGCGCGAGCCGGAGCCCGAGCCGGAGAGGCAGGAGCGAGCACCCCGCCCGGCAGCGGCCCGCCCCCCGGCTCGTCGGGGCCCGCCTCCTCCGCGGCCGCAGGTCCCGCGCGGGCAGGCACCCCAGCCACAGCGGACGCAGGTACAGCGCGCACAGCCGCCGCGCGGGCAGCCACCACGGGCGCGGCAGGCTCCGCGTGAGGCGCCTTATCGCTGAGCGAGGGTTCGCACACCGCGGGTAGCCGGCGCGGCTTTGCCGCGGTCTGGGGCTTCCGCTGCCGCTGAAGTGGCCGCTGGCATCCGGATCGCGGGTCGCCGGGATCACCGGCGCTGTCCGGCGCGCCGCACCGGAGTGGTCTGGGGCTTCCCGCTTCGGCTGATGGGGACAGCTGGTCGCGGGTCACCGGCGCGCCGCTGTGCAGCGGCTCCCCGCTGCCGCCGGCATCTGATCGCAAGTCGCGCCGCCGCACGTCGGCCCACCACTCGTTGCGGCTTCTCCGCGGGTGTTCCGCGGAGAAGCGCGCGGACCCGCAGCGCATCCCTACGGCCGCGGTGTGCACGCGCCTTGCCGCGGTTTCCTCGCCGCACCCCGAAATTTGCGCCCAGCGCCACCGGTCCAGGCTCAGTCCGAAGTGGACTCCTCTCAAACCGCCCCCATGTCCAGCGAAAGCCAATGCTCGGGCCGCAAGAACACCACAACGTGCTCCCCGATCTGCGTCCGCTCGAACTCCAGGTACCCGTCCACCTTCTCCTCCGGCAAATACCGCGCCGCCATCTCCCTTGCCCGCTCCGGCGAGTCCGGTTCCGTCCTCGTCACCGGCCCCTCCACCGACACATACCGGACCGTCGGGGCCGTTCGCTGGGCCATCAAGCTGAACCGCCCCGCCGCGTCGATCGCCTTCTTCTTGCGGGAACCCGGTGACGTGCGCACCCACAGCTCGCCGCCCGGGGTGTACTGGTACCAAAGGGGGATCGTCAGTGGTGCGCGGTCCGGCCGCTCCGCCACCGACAACGCGCCGATGTGGGGTTCCGCCAGGAATTGCTCGCGTTCCGCTACCGAAAGTGCCATGCGCCGGACGCTACCTCGCACCACCGACAAGATCGGCCGGCCCGATACCGCGCGGGTATCGTGTGGAAGTGGACCTGCGCTCCCTCAAGTACTTCGTGGCCGTCGCCGACGAGCGGCACGTCGGCCGGGCGGCGAACCGTCTGCACATGACGCAGCCGCCGCTCAGCCGGGCGATCCGGCAGCTCGAGGACGAGCTCGGCGCGGCGCTCTTCGACCGCACCCCCAAGGGCGTCACCCTCACCCCCGCCGGCGCGGCGCTCTACGACGAAGCGGACGCACTGCTGAAGCAGGCCGACCGGATCCGCGGCCGGGTGACCGCCGCGGCGGGCGCGGCGAGCCTCACCGTCGGCACCCTGGCCGACGCGGCCGAGCACGTCGGCGGCCGGCTGGTCCCGTTGTTCCGGGAGCGGCACCCGCACGTCGACGTCCGCGTCCACGAAGCCGGCTTGGGCGATCCGACGGCCGGTCTGCGCGCCGGGCTCGTCGACGTCGCGCTGACGCGAACTCCCTTCGACAGCAGGGGAATCGGCTCGCAGGTGCTGCGCTCGGTGCCGGTCGGGGTCGTGGTGCGCGACGACGACCCGCTCGCCGGCCGCCCTTCGGTGGCGGCCGCGGCGCTGACTGGCCGACAGTGGGTCCGGCTGCCCGACGGGACCGATCCCGGCTGGAGCGCCTACTGGACCGGCGGCGCGCCCGACGACGCGGCGCCGGAACTGCGGACCGTCCAGGAATGCCTGCAGGCGGTGCTGTGGAACGGAACCACCGCGCTCGCCCCGCTCGACCAGCCCCTGCCGGCCGGGCTGGCCGTCGTCCCGCTGGCCGACCGGCCGCCGAGCGACCTCGTCGTGGCGTGGCCCCGGGCCGCCCGGAGCCCGCTGGTCCGCAGCTTCGTCCAGGTGGCCTGGGCCGCCTACCGGGATTGACCGGCGCTCAGGAGCCGGGGTGCTCGGCCATGTACTGGGCGTACCAGACCGGCCATTCTTCGTCGTACTTCCCGGTCTCCTTCTCGTGCTCGCCGTGCGCGGCGGCGGCCTCGCGCAGTGCCCGCTCCAGTTCCTGCGCCGAGCCGTACGTCACGCCGTCGACGCGCCCGGGGAACCGGGTCGTGATCTCCTGCAGCAGCCACGTGTTGCCGTCCGGGTCGCTGAACGACGCGAACGACGAGTACGTGCCGTGATCGGGGTGCACGCCCGGGGCGAACGCGCCGGTCTCGTCGCGGTGGAAGACGTCGCTGACGTCGACGCCGTGGCCGGCGAGCTCTCTACGGGCCGCCTCGATGTCCTCGACGACGAGGTAGGTGCTGCGGACCGAGCCGGGGGCGGCGTCGGTGAGGCCGGTGCCGAAGTGGACCGACGTCGGCGACCCCGGCGGGGTCAGCTGCACGATCCGCGAGGCGCCGAAGTCGATGTCGGCGTCCTCGCGCCAGCCGAGGGCCTGGTAGAAGTGCTTGGTCCGGTCGACGTCGGTGACGGGCAGGACCACGACTTCGAGCTTCATGTCCATGATCGGAATTCCTCCCGGTGCGGCGGCAAGCGGGATTCGGTGCCGCTCGCGACCACTCTGCCGCGTCACGGGCCCGTTCGCGCCAGGGGAGACACCCGGTCGGGGCCCCGGTGCGGACCGCACCGGGGCGCCGAGGTCACTGGCAGGCTTCGCAATCCGGGTCGTCGATGCGGCAGGCCGCGCCGTCGGTGAGTTCGAAGTCGAAGTCGTCGAGCGCGGGCACCACCGGGGTGGTGGACGCTTCCGGCGTGGTGGTGGCGGACATGGCCCTCCCTAGGGATTCGTACGGTTCCTACCCCTCTGTAGCGCCCAAGATCCACCGGCATTCCGTGACGCGGGGCACACCCGGTCTGGTAGCTTCCCGGCATGCGCCTCGCCTTCGTCCGGACGCTCGCGATCTTCGCATCCCTCCTCGTGTTTTCCCTGGTCAGCCCGCCTGCGAACGCGTCACCGCGGCCCGGGTGCGAGTGCTCGACACCGTCGATCGACCGGCTGCAGCAGTGGCTCGCCAGCGGTGAGGGCACCACCGTCCCGCCCACCGGGAACCTTCTAGTCCCCGAAGGCCGCGGTTACACGGCGAAGGTGGAGTTCCTCAACGCCGAGTGGCACGTGGTCGTCGTGTGGCTCGGCAACCGGTTCGAGGCGCAGGCCGATCTCTCGCACTCGGCCGGCTTCTGGCTGACCTACAGCGCGACCGACGACCTGTACGTCCAGTTGCGCCCGGCCTCCCACTGGAGCGGCGGCGACAAGTGGCTCACGCCGGTGCCCTCGACCCGCGGGAAGCTCGTCACGAAGTTCTTCAGCTTCAAGCCCCGGGCCTGGACGTCGCTGCCGGAACTGGGCACGCCGTCGTACTCGTTCGCGTCGGCGTTGGCCGAGGCCCGCGGCTTGGTCTTCGTCGGCAAGACGCCCAACCGGCTCGAGTTCCGCGGCCTGCCCATCGACGGCTACCGGCCGCCCTGCCTTCAGCCGTGGGCGGAGATGGCTTCCCCGGCCGTCGGGTAGGTCGGGAAGAAGTCCGCCAGCCCGGTCAGCGCGAGGGTGCGCGTGAGCCGGGCCGGCACGGCTACCAGCGCGACCTTCGCCTCGGCCGCCTCGGCGGCGTTGCGTGCGGCGATGAGCGCCGAAATCCCGCTGGAGTCGCAAAAAGTCACGCCCGCCAGGTCGACCACCAGCAGCTGCCCGGACGTCAGCGTGAGCTCCCCGATGCGGACGCGGAGCCGCGGCG
Organism: Amycolatopsis ponsaeliensis; assembly: GCF_030182635.1. Taxonomy (NCBI): domain Bacteria; kingdom Bacillati; phylum Actinomycetota; class Actinomycetes; order Pseudonocardiales; family Pseudonocardiaceae; genus Amycolatopsis; species Amycolatopsis ponsaeliensis. The sequence continues at coordinate 289,678 of NZ_JAPZLD010000002.1, read as the reverse complement.
CGGTGGCCACGTCGAGCTCGCCGCGGACGGTCAGGACCAGGCCGTTGTCCGCCGGATCGGTCGAAGTCGAGAACGCGTTCGTCATGGCTGGTCGCCTCCGGGCTGGGAGATGCCGGACGCCGGCAGGGCAGTGACCGCGGAGCCGTTCGCCGGCTCCGGGCGGTCCGGGTAGTGCGAGTCCAGCGCCTCGGGCGGCTCGTCGTCGTTCCCGGTGCGCGTGCTCACCGGGCTCATCCTGCCACCCGCGAACCGGCGGCGTGGGCCGCACCGCGGGTTGTTTGAGGTCCGCCGGAAATGGGTAAGCCACTCAGGTTCTGGAGGAGTGTGAGGACCATCCCGACGCGCGAGCTCGGCACGGGCACGGACCAGCCGGCGCAAGTCCGGGACTGGGCCCAGGATCTGCTGACCGGCCTGGATCCGGAGCGCCTGGCCGACGCGGTCCTGGTGCTCGACGAACTGGTGTCGAACGCGCTGTGCCACGGCGCCGCCCCGATCCGGGTGCGGCTCGTCCGGGCGGCGGGGCACCTGAGGTTCGAGGTCACCGACGCGAGCCCCCGCCCGGCCCGCCCGCGGCCGCCGGACCTCGACGGCGGGCGGGGACTGATGCTGGTCGACGCGTGCAGCCGGCGGTGGGGCCAGTGGCGGCACGGCACCGGCAAGACCGTCTGGGCCGAAATTCCCCTGGGCTGAACCCGTTCCGGTGACTCGCGAAATGCCCCGGCCGCGGCGCGGGGTTAGGGTCCCGCGATGGGTTTGAGCATTCGCAACCAGCTCGCCGGGACGGTCTCCGCCGTCACGCCGGGCGAGGTGATGGCCACCGTCAAGGCACGCCTGTCCGGCGGGCAGGAGATCACCGCCGCGGTCACCCGCGAAGCCGTCGAGGACCTCGGCCTCGCCGAGGGGACGGCCGTGCGCGCACTGGTCAAGTCGACCGAAGTGTCGCTGGCGACCGGGCCGGTGACCGGCATCAGCATCCGCAACCAGCTGCCCGGCCGGGTGACCGGCGTCGCGACGGGTGGTGCGATGGCGACGGTCAAGGTCGCCGTCGACGGCGGCGAGCTCACGGCGTCGATCACCCGGGAAGCGGCCGTCGAGCTGGGACTCGAAGCGGGCACCCCGGTCGTCGCGCTGATCAAGTCGACCGAGATCTCTCTCGCGACCGCCTGACGCCCGAAACCGCCGCTTCTGCGGGTCCCTGGCGGTGAAAGTGCCGTATTTGCGACCGAGCTGTGCCTGATCGGTGGATGTGCGCCGCTCCGGGCCCGTCTTAGCGTGGAGTGATGGAGCCCTACACCCCGCCCCCGGCCGGGCGGCTGCTCGTCACGGGGACGGGGTGCGCTTCGCGCTTGATCGACGTCGGCGAGCTGCGGGCCCGCGCGCAGGTCCGGCTCGACGTCGAGTACGTGACCCGCCGCAAGCGGGAGCGCCACGAAGTGCACGGCGTGCACCTCTACGACGTCCTCGCCGAAGGGCCGCTGCCCCTGGACCCGCGGCACAAGATGTCCGGGCTGACCGTCGTCGTGGTCGCCGTGGCCGAGGACGGCTTCCGGGTCGTGCTGTCCCTGGCGGAGATCGACCCCGAATTCGGCCACTGCGCGGCGCTGCTGGCGACCCGGTACAACGGCGAACTCCTGCCGCGCCCGACGCTCGTGATGCCGAGTGACCTGCGCGCCAGCCGTTATGTGCGCGGGCTGGCCGAGCTCTGCCTGCTCAGCGTGGGCGACCCGGTGAAGGCCAGCAGCGCCTCGGCGGTCCGGGGCGGGTCCTCCATGATCGGCGAATGACCGACGCCGGGCAGCGGCACGACCTGCGCGCCCGGCACGGCGCGGTAGGCCGCGAGGGCACTCGACGGCCGCCACCGCCGGTCGTCCTCGCCGAAGAGCACCAGCGCCGGCGTGCCCAGCGCCGTCAGCCGGTCCGGGATCGGTTGCCGTGCAAGGTAATCGACGGACCCCTGCTGGGCCGCGGTGAAGGCGGCGAACGTCATCCCGCGCACGTCGGCCACGAGTGACGCGGGCGCCTCGTATCCCGGACGGCTGAAGGCCGAGCTCATGGCCTCGCGGATCTGGTCGTCGGTCAGCCGGTCCCACTGGGCGGCCTCGAACGCGACTTGCGGGCCGATGTAGGTGTCCAGGCTCGGCCCGGTGTCGACCAGCACGAGCGCGCTCACCAGTCCGGGCCGTTCCTCGGCGAGGGCGGTGGCGACGAGGCCGCCGGTGGAGTGGCCGACGACCACGACGTGCCCGACGCCGAGCCGATCGAGCGCCGCGCCGGCCCGGCGGGCCTGGTCGGGGACGCCGTACCCGGCGTCGTCCGGTTCGGCCGAGCGCCCGTGCCCGGGCAGGTCGATCCGGACCACGCGGTGGGTGCCGGTCAGCAGGGGGAGCAGCGCGTCCCACGAGTGGATCGAGGACGCGGTCCCGTGGATCAGGAGCAGGACCGGGGCGTCGCGGGGGCCGTCGTCGGTCAGGTGGAGGTTCGTCATGCGCCGACCCTGGCCGGGCGGGGAGGCCGGTGGCTTGGACGAATGTTCCGCGTAGCTTGGGAACCATGGGGCCGGACGAGGAAACGCTCTGGGACATCGCGCTCCCGGCGTCGCCCGGCCGGCTGCCCGGGGTCACGATGGCCGGGTTCGCCGACCGCGGCCGCACCCCGGCCGGCCTCCGGCTGATCCCGCCCCCGGCCGTGACGCTCGCGCTGGTGTTCGGCCCCGGCACCGTCGTCCTGTCCGACGCGGCCGGGCGGGGCAGCGTCGTCGCCGGGCTCGGGTTCGGCACCACCCGGATTCTGCAGGCGGCGGACTTCTCCTGTGTGCAGGTGCGCCTGCCGCCGGTGGTCGCGGGCGCGGTCCTCGGCATCCGCCCGGCCGAGCTGGGTGGCGCCTTCGTTGCTCTGGACGACCTGTGGGGCCGGGACGCGGCCCGGCTCGGGGAGCGGCTGAGCGAGGCTTCGTCGTGGGAGGAGCGGTTCGCGGTGACGGACGCGGTGCTCGCCCGCCGCGCCGAAGCTGGACCGGCAGCCGACCCGGAGGTCGCTTGGGCGTGGGGACGGATGGTCCGCACCCGCGGCCGGGTCCGCGTCGAGCGGCTCGCCGACGAGGTGGGCTGGAGCCGCAAGCGCCTGTGGTCCCGGTTCCAGGCGCAGATCGGCCTGCCGCCCAAGCGCGCGGCGCGGCTGGTCCGCTTCGACCACGCGGTCCACCGGCTGGTGGCGGGCCAGGAGGCTGCCTTCGTCGCCGCCGATGCCGGTTACGCCGACCAGTCCCACCTGCACCGCGAGGTCCGGGCGTTCACGGGGATCACGCCGGCGGCGGTGGCGGGCGAGCCGTTCCTGACCATCGACGACGTCGCGTGGCCGTCGCGGTAATCGCTGTCCGTCACTGCTGTCCGGTTACTGTGCGCGGGGCGATTTGTCCGGTACCTATCTTTTGTCCTGTACGACGAAAGTCGGTACCCGCCGACCCGGGGGCGGATCACCCTCGAGCGCACCGGAACACCCATCGCGACCGGCGTGGCCATCCTTCACGCCGGTTTCCCCGTGAAAGCGAGTACCGGCATGCGCACAAGACACCTGCTCGCCCGCTCCGCCACCACCCTGGTGGCCGCCGCCGCGGTCGCCGGCTTCCTGACGAGCCCGGCGACCGCTGTCACCATCGACGGCTACTCACCCGACGTGCAACGCGACGCGGTCGCGTCCCTCGCGGCGGACGCCGGGATCGGCGAATCCGCCGCCGTCGCGTTCCTGCGGACGCAGGCCGCCGGCGTCGAGACCCTGCACCAGGTCACCGCCGAACTCGGTTCGCGGACCGTCGACGGCTACCTCGACGCGGCCGCGAAGCCCGTGGTGAACGTGCTCGACCAGGCGGCCGCCGACCGGGTCCGGCTCACGGGGGCGCAGGCCCGGCTGGTCAAGCACTCGAGCGCGGCACTGGCCGGCGCGCAGGACGCCCTGCAGGCGATGCCGGCGGTCGCCCACACGTCGATCGGGCTCGACCCGAAGACCAACCAGGTCGTGCTGACCGTGGCGGACGCGGCGCGCGGCACCGACGCCCTGCTGAAGGCCGCTTCCGCACTCGGCGACCGCGTCCGGGTGGAGCGCGTCGCGGGCGAGATGCACGCCGCGATCTACAACGGCGAAGCCATCACCGGCGGCGGCACCCGCTGTTCGGCCGGCTTCAACACCAACCGCGGCGGCGTCAACTACATCGTCGACGCCGGTCACTGCACGCGCGCGGTGTCGACGTGGAACGTCGGCCCGTCGCAGGGTTCGAGCTTCCCGGGCAACGACTACGGGCTGATCCGCAACAACACCGGCAGCGCGCCGGGCGCGGTCACCCTGTGGAACGGCTCCACGCAGCGGATCAGCTCCGCCGGCACCGCGACGGTCGGCCAGCGGATCAGCAAGAGCGGCAGCACGACGCACCTGACGTCGGGCTCGGTCACGCGGACGAACGTGACCGTGAACTACGCCGAAGGTTCGGTGTCCCAGCTGATCCAGACGAACGCGCTGGTCAACCCGGGCGATTCGGGCGGCTGCCTGTTCGCCGGCAGCGTCGGCCTGGGCATCACGTCCGGCAAGGGCACCGGGACGTCGTTCTTCCAGCCGGTCGGCGAGGCACTGAGCGCGTACGGCGTCAGCCTCAACTAGTCGCGGCGGCTGCGGCCGAAGGCCATCCGGTAGATCACCAGGATGATCAGCGCGCCGAGAACTGCGAGACCCCAGGTGCGCAGGTCGAAGAAGGTGCCGAGGTCGGTGTGGAACAGGGTCTTGCCGACCCACCCGCCGACGAAAGCGCCGCCGACGCCGAGCAGGATCGTGATGATGCAGCCACCGGGGTCCTTGCCCGGCATGAGGGCCTTCGCGATCACGCCCGCGATGAGCCCGAGCACGATCCAGCTGATGACGCCCACGGGTGCCTCCGTCCGCCTGTCTTCCTTGACGGCACAGGATGGCAGGCGGACGGCACCACGGCACGGTGAGCCACGCCGACGTGACGGGCGTCTCAGGCAGCCGGCGAGCGGGGCTACGGATGCGTGCTGGCCGCGCTTTCCCAGCGCGCCATCCGGATCCGGCTCGGGCACTCCGCGTGCTCGCGCTGGGCCGCGGTTCCAGGTACGGCTCTCACCGGCTGGTGACGAGGGGCAGCCGGGTGAGGCGTCCGCGGCCGCCTCACCGGTCACGCCGTGAAGCCGCCGTCCACCGGGAGGACCACTCCGCTCAAGTGGCTTGCCCGGTCGCTCAGCAGGAACGCCGCCGTCGAGCCGACTTCCGCTCCCGTGCCCACCTTCCGCAACGGCGTTGCCGCGATGCGGGCCTCCACGCCGCCCGGGATGGTGCGGCGGAGCTCGGCCAGCATCGGCGTTTCCGTCGGCCCGGGGGCGATCACGTTGACGCGGATGCCCAGCGGCCCGAAGTCGTGGGCCGCCGTGCGGGTCAGGCCGATCACCGCGTGCTTCGTCGCCTGGTACGCGCCCATTCCCGAACTCCCGCGCACGCCGCCGATGCTGCTCACGTTCACGATCGAGCCCGAACCCTGGCGCTCCATCACCGCGACCTCCGCGCGCAGGCACAGCCACGTGCCCTTGACGTTCACCGCCATGATCCGGTCGAAGTCCTCTTCGGACACCGAGTCGAGACGTCCGCCGCCGCCCATGGCCGCGTTGTTGAACGCTCCGTCCAGGCGGCCGAACCGCGAGACCGTCGCCGAGACGAACTCGTCCACATCGGACGCCGATGCGACATCGCCCGTGGTGTACGCGACGTCGTAGTCGCCGAGTTCGGCGGCGAGCTTGGCCAGCGGCTCTTCGTGCCGGGCCACGAGCATCACCGAAGCACCGTCCGAAGCGAACACCCGCGCGGCGTCCGCGCCGATGCCCGAACTGGCTCCGACGACCAGGACCACTTTTCCGGTCAGCAGGCTCATGCTTCTCCTCCTCGCAGCGCGAGCATCGCGCGGGCGTCGGCCGGGGTGGCGATGGGCTTGCCGAGATCCTCCACCACCGCCCGGATCTTCCGGACCTGCTGGGCGTTGCTCTCCGCGAGCTTCCCCTTGCCGATCCACAGGCTGTCTTCCAGACCGACCCGCACGTGCCCGCCGAGCCACGCGCTGTGCGTGCCGAAGCCCAGCTGGTCACGGCCGGCGGCGAACGCCGAGAACGCGTAGTCGTCGCCGAAGAGCTTGTCCGCGATCCGGACCATGTGCTCCAGGTTCGCGTGGTCGGCGCCGATCCCGCCGAGGACGCCGAACACACCCTGGATCAGCAACGGCGGTTTCGCCAACCCGAGTTCGACGAAGTACGCCAATGAGTACAGGTGCCCGATGTCGTAGCACTCGTACTCGAACCGCGTCCCGGACTCACCGAGCGTCCGCAGCGTGTGCTCGATCTTGTCGAAGGTGTTCACGAACGGCTTCGAGTAGGTGTTGAGCACGTACGGCTTTTCCCAGTCGTGCTTCCACTCCGTCACCTTGTCGGCGATGCCCGAGTAGACGAAGTTCATCGACCCCATGTTCATCGACGCGAGTTCCGGCCGCAGCCGGTAGGCGGCCGCGAGCCGTTCGTCCATCGTCATCGAGGACGCGCCGCCGGTGGTGATGTTGATGACGGCGTCGGTCTCCGCGGTGATCCGCCCGACGATCTTCTCGAAGACGTCCGGATCGGGCGTCGGCCGCCCGTCCGGCTCGCGGGCGTGCAGGTGCACGATGGCCGACCCGGCTTCGATGGCCGCCAGGGCCGCGTCGGCGACCTCGTCGGCGGACAGCGGCAGGTACGGGCTCTGCGACGGGATGTTCACCGAGCCCGTGATGGCGGTGGTGATGATGACCTTTTCGGCCGTGCGCATCAGTCCTCCTGTAGTGCGAGCGCCCGGTAGGCGTCCAGCTTTGCGTCGTCCAGCGGCCCGACCAGGCTCAAGGCCACCTGCGTCGCACCCGCGTCGTACTGCGCCCGCACCGCCTCGCGCACCTGGTCGGGCGTGCCGCAGGCGACGAGCGCGTCGAGCAGCCGGTCGGACCCCGGTGGCGCGAGGTCCGCTTCGGTGAAGCCGAGCCGGGTCAGCTTCGCGATCTGGTGGGGGAGCGTCAGGTAGTAGGCGAGACGACGACGCGCGACCTCCCGCGCCTCCGCCCGTGAGCGACCCACCACCGCCCACTGGACGACCGACAGGAACAGGTCCGGTCCGATCGTCTCCCGGGCCCAGCGGGTGTGCTCCGGCGTGACGAGGAACGTGATCAGCCCGTCGGCACGCTCGGCCGCGAGCCGCGTGATCCCCGCCGAGTAAGCACCGAGCACGCGCGGTACTCCGTGCGCCACCTTGTCGACGCCGTCGAGGTACTCGCGCAGGAAGGGGAGCGGTCCGACCCCGCGTTCACGGACCGCTCCGCTCACCCCGAGCCCCAGCACGTAGCGCCCGGGATACCCGGCGGCGAGATCCCGGGCCGCGGAGCCGGCGGACTTCGGCACGCGCTCGAGCGCCCGCGCGACGCCGTTGCCGACGATCAAGCGGGACGTCGACCCGAGCACCAACGCCGCCGTCGTGAACGCCTCCCGCCCGGCGACCTCGGGGATCCAGACCATCCGGTGCCCGTACTCCTCGAGCGCCCGCACGAACCGCACCACGCCGTCGTGGTCCAAGTCGTCCAGCTCGGCGATCGACAGCGCGGTGCGCGGCAGGGACAGGGTCATGCGGTCGCGTCCCGGAACGCCCGGACCAGGCCGCGGGCGGCCTCGGCCAGCATCGTCGTGTCGTTGCTGAGCAGGACGAAGTCGCAGCCGTCGCGCACGGCCCGCGCGGCCTTCTCCGGCACGCCGCCGAACGCCAGCCCGCAGCGCTTCCCGGCGTCGTGCGCGGCCGCGATGGCCGACGCGATCAGGTCGAGCACGTCCGGCGACGCCGGCGTCGACCCCATCGACATCGACAGGTCCGCGGCACCGACGAACACCGCGTCCACGCTGTCCAGGGCGAGCATTTCGGGTGCGGCCTTGATCGCCTCGACGCTTTCCAGCTGCGGGATGCACAGCACGTCGTCGTTGCCGGCCGCCAGGTACTCGGCGTTCGGCTTCAGGCCCCACGCCCCGGCCCGGCTGGTGCCGCCGGCGCCGCGGACGCCGTGGGGCGGGAACCGGCACGCCCGCCCGATGGCCACCGCCTCCTCGACCGTGTCGACGTGCGGGACGAGGATGCCCATCGCGCCCGCGTCGAGGATCTTCTGGATCGTCGACGGCGTCTTGTCCGGCACCCGCACGATCGGCGTCATGCCCAAAGCTGCGGCCGTGTTGATGAGCCGGTACGCCGTCTGCAGGTCGAGCGGCGCGTGCTCGAGGTCGACGACCACGAAGTCGAACCCGGCGAACGCCATGATCTCGGCCGGCTCACCGGACGCGATCTTCAGCCAGGTGCCGACGGGAGTGGCCGCGCGGCTGAACAACCCGCCACCGGTGCGCCCGCTCACGGCATCGGGTAGTCGTCGGCGTTCAGGACCCAACCAGGTTTCTCCGAGAAGTCCACGCGGGGCGGGCTGAAGATGTCGATCAGCTGGTTCACGCCCGGGTCGCTCGCCTCGGAGGTGTGCACGGTCGGCGGCGGGATGACCGTCACCGACGGGCTGCCGATCCGCACGTGCTCGTCCTCGCGCCAAGTGGTGCTGTCGGGCAGCCACGGCGTGCGGATGTGGTGGACGTACTCGCCCTGAACGGCCAGCGAAAGCTGCTCGAAGTCGTCGTGGTGGTGCGGGGAGAGCTTGTGCGGGTCGCGCGGCCCGTCCTGCAGCGGCAGGAAGTTCACCATGAACGAGCGGGTGCGGAAGATCCGCCCGAACCGCTTCGGGTCGGCCGGCACCTCGGACAGCGGGTAGAAGCGGACGAGCGATTCGGCGGGTTCCGGCCAGCGCTCCAGCAGCGTGACGCGCGGGTGGTCCTGGGCGTACGCGTCGGCGTTGGCGACGCGCTCCCGCCAGGCCGGTTCGGTCGCCTCGACCAGCCGGACCAGCGGGCCGTCGCCGTGGACGCTGATCCGCGACGCGCCCGGCGGGACGACCACGAGCCCGGGTTCGGCGATGCGGATGGCGCCGTCGCCGGTCAGCACCGTGAAGGCGGGGGAGGTGTCGGTGACGACGATCGCCAGCTCGCCGTCCAGGGTGCCGTTGTCGAGGTCGTCGCCGTCGCGGGCGTCGGTGTGGATGAGGATGACGTTCTGCGCGCGCACCACCGGGGTCGCGTGCAGGTCGAGGTACTGCGCGGCGGTGATCGCGGCGCCGCTGTCGGGCCGGGCCGCGGTGGCCAGCGCCGAGCGGGGATCGTCCTTTTCGTACACAGCGGGTCCTTTCAGGCGTCGAGGTTCAGCAGGTAGGCCGGGTTGTCCCGGACCATCCGCCGCAGGTCCTTCTCCGGCAGGCCGAGGTCGAGCAGCGCCTCGCCGACGCGCAGCCACGCGTCGACCGGCTTCGGGTTGGCCTTCTGGCCGAAGTCCGACGCCAGCACGGTGTGCTCCGGGCCGAGCGCTTCGATCCAGGTCAGCAGCTGTTTCGGGTCCCACTTCTGGGTGCCTTCGGGGTCGTACATGCCGACCTCGTGCTCGATGAACGCGCCGAGCTCGATCAGCTCGCGGCACACGGCCGGGTCGGCGCCGATGACGAAGTCGGGGTGGCTGACGACCATCCGCTTCATGCCGCGCTCGTGCGCCTCCTGGAACAGCGTCCGGATGTACTCCGGGTACATGTGCCCGCCGTTGAGGACGGCCTGCTGCTCCTTGATCTCGTCGAGGATCTCGATCGCCTCGGGCTTGAGCGCGCCTTCGCCGTCGACGATGTCGATGCGCTCGAGCGTCAGCGGGACGGTGGTGGTCGGGAAGGCGCCGTCCTCGGGGTGGCAGTCGATGTGCCGGCCGGAGGAGATGGTCGGGAACCAGACGACCTTGCCGCCCATCCGCAGGGTCATGCGCACGGCGTGGACGTTGAGCCCGCCGACCGTGCTGTTGAGCGCGATGCCGCCGAAGGCCTGGGCCTTGACGTCGGCGAGGCGGCCCTTCATCGCGAGGACGTCCATCTGGGTGTTGTGGTGGTGCGACTTCGCGACCATGGCGCGCATCCCGATGCGCGCGCCGTCCTGCGCGGCCTCGACGTGGTCGAAGCGGCGGGGGAACGGGCTGGGGCCGGAGTGGACGTGCATGTCGACCAAGCCGTCCAGGACGGAGGCGATGGCGGGACGCGAGCTCATGAGCGGCCTTTCGGTTCACATTATGAAGTCAAAGTTCACTATAAGACCGGCTGTCAACCCTGTGACCGCTCTTGTGTATCGACGGACGCATATTTAGAGTGTCTGACGTTCACTTGGTGAACATTCAGTTCGGAGCAACGGAGGACGCTGATGTCCACACCGCCCAGCGCCGCAGCGGCGGCCGCCCGTCCCGGCACCCACCACGGCCCGGACGCGACCAAGGTGCGCGCCGCGATCCGCGGCGGGACGCTCGCCTACTTCGTCGACCAGTTCGACATCTACCTGCCGATCGTCGTGCTGGCCCCGGCGACGGCGTACTTCCAGGCGGCCAACCTCAGCGCGAGCACGACGGCGCTGCTGGCGTCCCTGGTGTTCGCGTCCACCCTGATCGGCCGCCCGCTCGGCGCGATCATCTTCGGCCACTTCGCCGACACGGTCGGGCGCAAGCGCACGACGCTCGTCGCGGTCGGCGGCTTCGGCATCATCACGCTGCTGACCGCGTGCCTGCCCGGGCACGAGACGATCGGGACGTGGTCGGTCGGCATCCTCATCGCGCTGAGGTTCGTGGACGGCATCTTCCTCGGCGGCGAGTACACGACGGCGGTGCCGTTGGCGATGGAGTGGAGCCCCAAGCACAAACGTGGCCTCTACGCGTCGATCATCACGTCGACCTCGCCGGCGGCGTACGCGGTGATCGCCGCGATCACGCTGCTGATGCTGCAGCTGCTGCCGTCCGTCGGCCTGCACAGCGCGTACGTGCAGTGGGGCTGGCGGATCCCGTTCTTCGTCGGCGCGCTGCTGGCGGCCGTGTTGTTCCGCTACTACCAGAAGCAGGTGCACGAGCCGCCGGCCGAGCTGACCGGCGAGAAGCACAAGCTGCCGTTCGTCCGGCTGGTGAAGAAGTACCCGCGGGCGCTGGGCCAGGTGTTCATCCTGATGACCGGCACGTGGCTCGCGACCAACATGGAAGCCGCCGTGACGCCCGCGCAGCTGAAGTCGCACCTCTTGCTCTCCAGCAAAGAGGTCACCATGACCATGCTCGTCATCAACGCGGCCGCCGCGCTGTCCTACCCGCTGTTCGGGGTGCTGTCCCAGCGGATCGGCCGGCGGCGGTTCTACATCGGCTACGGCCTGTCGATGGTCGTGATCGGCGCGGGTTCCTACACGCTGCTGATGGCCTCGAACGGCGGCTTCGGCGCCGCGCTCGGCTTCGGCGTGCTCATCGGGGTGTTCACCGTCGGCACGTTCGGCCCGATCGCGGCGTACCTGACCGAGCGGTTCCCGGCGAGCATCCGGTCGACCGGGTACGGCGTCGGCTACAGCCTCGCGCTGATCGCCCCGGCGTTCTACCAGTTCTACCTGCAGCGGTTCGACGGGGTGATGCCCGCGCACCTCGCCCCGGGCGTCCTGCTCGTCCTCGCCGGCCTGCTGATCAGCCTCGGCGGCTTCCTCGGCCCGGAGACCAAGGACGTCGACATGTCCGACGACAGCACGATTCCGGCGCTGTCCTGAATGGACGTGGGCGGGCTGGTCGCCGCCAACCCGGTGTGGGTCGGCTCGTCCGAGCTGACCATGACGCTGGACGGCATCACCGCGTGCGTCGACGCGGGCGCCGGGGCGGTGGTGGCCAAGTCGGTGAACGAAAGCGCCGCCGCCCGGCGCCAGCTGGACATCGCCGACTACGCCTTCGTCGCCGGTGACCGGCAGGTGCGGCCACCGGGCCAGGCGTACCTGGGTGACGGCCTGCTGAACCGGTCCGGGCTCGCCCAGGTGGACCTGGACGACTGGCTCGGGATCCTGGCCGCGGGCGTGGCCCACGGCGCGTCGCGGGGCTGCCCGGTGGTCGGCAGCATCACCCTCGGCGACCCGGCCGCGGCCGCGCGGATCGGGTGCGCGCTGGCGTCGGTGGTCCCGGCGGTCGAGCTCAACATCGGTGCGCCACACGGACGTGAAGCCCGCGCGGTGCGGCAGCTGACCGAAGTGGACGGTGTGGCTTCCGCCGTGCGGACCGTGCGGGACGCCGTCGGCGTTCCGCTGTTCGTGAAGCTGCCGGGCCAGGCGTCGGACGTCGTCGCGCTGGCCCGGGCCGCCCGCTCGGCCGGTGCGGACGCCGTCGGCCTGGTCGGCCGGTACCCGGGTTTCCTGCCGGATCTCGACGGCGGCGCCGTGCTCGGATCATGGGGTGCGTGGAGCTCACCGGGGTGCCTCCCGATGAGCCTTTACTGGGTGAGCAAGGCTTTCACGGCACTGGACGTGCCCATCGTCGGCACCAACGGCGCCCGCACCGCGACGGACGTGCTGCGGTTCCTCGCCTCCGGGGCACGGGCTGTCGAGGTCGTCACGGCGTTGTGGATCGGCGGGCCCGCGGTGCTGCGGGAGCTGGTCGACGGCGTCTCCGGGGTCGGCGACGACTTCGTCGGCAGCGCGCTGGCCGGGACGCGCGAGTACGCGGACGTCCCGGCCTTGCCGTCGCCCGCGTGGCTGCCCTACACCGCCCGCTGGACGTCGTCGGGCCGGTAGTGCCCGCCCAGCTCGTGGGTGAGCTCGCGCGCGGTGTCGACCACGACGCGCAGCTCGGGCGTGTCGTCGCCCATCGACAGCGTGTTGTCCGGGCCCACGATCGCGATCGTGGCGCAGATGCCGTACTCGTCGAACACCGGCGCGGCCACCGCGACGATGCCGGGCGTGCTCATGGCCGAGCAGTGACCGGCGGCACGCACCCGCTCGACGTCGGCGCGCAGCTCGTCGCGGGCGGTGCCGGAGAGGGTGCCGATCAGGCGTTCCATCGACAGCTGGTCGGCGTGGTAGGCGAGGAAGACCTTGCTCTGCGCGGTGTCCAGCGGCAGGTGGCTGCCGACCCGCACGGACACGATGACGATCGTCGAGGCGTTCTCCTCGACCCGCGAGACCACCGGGCCGGTGAGGCCCCAGAGGCTGAGCACGACGCTGGTCTGCGTGGCGCGCGAGAGCGCCTGCATGTGCCGCGGCGCGAGGTTGACGACGCGGCGGTGCCCGATCGCGAACGCGCCGAGCTGCAGCAGGAGCCCGCCGGGCACGTAACCGCCGTCGGCACTGCGTTCCAGGAGGCCGGCCGCGACGAGCGACGTGCAGTACCGGTACGCCGTCGTGCGGTTGAGGCCGAGCCGCTCGGCGACCTGGGCGGCGGTGACGTCGGGGGTCGCCGGGTCGAACAGCGAGAGGATCTGGCTGACCCGGCTCACCGCCTGGATGTCCGCCTGGTCGGCGCGGGCGTCCGGAGACCGCGTCGGTTTGGTCACGGGGAGCCTCCGCCGGAAGTCTGGAATCACTGTTCACTTCGTGAACACGGACTTCAGGCTACCGGACCGGACGCGCCTCCTTGACCCATCGGATCAATCTCCTCCGAAAGTCGCGTCGGTGGCTAACTCACGACATCCTTTGTCATCTGGTCAGGTCTAGACATCCGATGGATGGCCCACCTAGTCTGGCGATCGTCCACCCCGTCTCGCCGCCGCCGGGCTCGTGGCCGCGGTCCGTCACGAGGAGAGTCATGACGTTTCGCGGTCTGGTCCTCGCTGCCGCCGTCGTTTCCAGCATGGTGGTGGCGCTCCCGGCCGCCGCGGACGACGGGTGTGGCGGGCCGGTCAAGCCGGCCACCATCATGACCGTCAGCGCCTGCGACAGCCCGGACCGCGTCGTCGCGAAGGCCGCGGCCGTCGTCCCGCGGAAGGGGCAGCTGGCCTGGCAGCAGCGGCCGGTCACGGCGTTCACGCACTTCGGGATGAACACCTTCACCGACCGAGAATGGGGGTCCGGCGCCGAGAAGGAGTCCACCTTCGCGCCGCCGTCCGTCGACACCGCCCAGTGGATGCGGTCCCTCAAGGCCGCCGGGGTCACGCAGGTGATGCTCACCGCCAAGCACCACGACGGCTTCGTTCTTTACCCGACGCGCTACACCAACCACTCCGTGGTCGCGAGCCCGTGGTGGCTGACCCCCGGGTGCACCGACCCGGCCCGCGACGCGTCGGAAGCGGCACGCGCTCAGGACCCGTCCGCCTACTGGCAGACGCGGAACACCCGCTGCGCCAACCCGCGCGGCGACGTCCTGCGCGACTACATCGACTCCGCGCGTGCCGCGGGACTCAAGGTCGGCGTCTACCTGTCACCCGCCGACGGCGCGGAGCTGCCCAAGACGTTCTTCGCCGACGAAGTGCGGCGCATCGAAGCGAAGGTCGCCGCGGGACAGCCGCTGAGCATCGAAGAACAGGCCACCTACGACGACCGCGCGAGTGCGCCGCAGGGGCAGGGGCGCTACGGGACGAACAGCCCGGTCACCCGCCGGACCATCCCGACGCTCGTCCCGCACGACGACCGCGCCGCCGCGCTCGCTCTCGGCAAGCTGCCGAAGTTCGCCGTCGACGAGGACGACTACAACGCTTACTACCTGAACCAGATCTACGAGCTGTTCACCCAGTACGGCCCGATCGACGAGCTGTGGCTGGACGGCGCGAACCCCTGGCGCGACCACGGGATCAGTGAGACCTACGACTTCACGACGTGGTTCAAGATGATCCACGCGCTGTCCCCGGACACGGTCACCTTCGCCGGGCCCGCGGGGGTGCGCTGGGTCGGCAACGAGGCCGGGCAGGCGCGCGAGACCGAGTGGAGCACGCTCCCCACCACCGGGGACCCTCGGACCGCGCACAACGAAGAGCTGTTCCTCGGCGGCGCGACCGCCGAGGACCTCGGGTCCCGCCAGAAGCTGGCCGACCCGTCGGTGCGGTACCTGCAGTGGGCGCCCGCGGAATCCGACGTCTCGATCCGGCCGGGCTGGTTCTTCCACCCCGATGAGCAACCCAAGTCCGCCGCCCAGCTCGTCGACGTCTACCGGCGGACGGTCGGGCGGAACTCGTCGCTGCTGCTCAACGTGCCACCCGGCCCGGACGGCCGGATCGCGCCCGCCGACACCGCCGCGCTGGCCGGGTTCGGCCAGGCGATCGCCCGGACGGAGAGCCGGAACCTGGCCGTCGGCGCTCCCGGCGCCGTGACGGACTCGTCGGTCACCACGGCGGAACCCCTGGACCGCCCGCTCGACGTCCGGCTGCCTCGGCCGGTCACGTTCGACCAGATCCGGCTCGGCGAGGACATCACGCGCGGCCAGCACGTGGAAGGCGCGTACGTGCAGGCCGAGGTCGGCGGTGTCTGGCAGACCCTCGCCACGGTGACGACCATCGGCTACAGCCGGCTCGTCACCCTGCCCGCGCCGGTGACCGCCGCGCACCTGCGCGTCGTCGTCACGCAGTCCCGCGCCACGCCGTACTTGGCCACCTTCGCGTTGTACCGCACCGCCGCCTGAAAGGGAGTCATGACCCGCCGCCGATCCTTGTTCGCCGCCGTCGTCACGGTGGCCGCCACCCTCACCACCGCCGGACCCGCCGCCGCGAGCGGCGCGTTGCCCGTCGTTTCGCCCACCCCGCAGCAGATCACCCGGACGTCCGCGGATGTGTCGCTGCCGTCGTCGGTCGCGCTCGTCACCGACGCCACCACCGACCCGGCGGCGAAGGACCTGCTGACCTCGCTGTTGCGCGACCACGGTGTCCGGACCGGCGGTCACGGGCTCCTCGTCCGGCTCGGCGGGACCGGGAAGGACACGCCGTCGCAGGCTGAGGGGTACGCGCTGAGCGTGTCCCGGGCCGGGATCACGATCGCCGGTCGCGACGGCGCCGGGCAGTACTACGGCGTGCAGACGCTGCGGCAGCTGTTCGTCCACTCGGGACACGGCTGGGCGGTGAGCGGCGCGTCCGTGCGCGACTGGCCGAACATGGCACTGCGCGGGTCGATCGAGGGCTTCTACGGTCCACCGTGGACGACCGCGGACCGGCTGCGGCAGCTCGCGTTCCTCGGCGAGGTCAAGGCGAACACGTACATCTACAGCGCGAAGGACGACACGTACCTGCGCGCTCGCTGGCGTGATCCCTACCCGGCGGACGAGCTGGCCACGCTCGGGCAGCTCGTCCGGTCCGCCGCGGCTCACCACGTCGAGTTCACCTACGCGCTCTCGCCCGGCGTCTCGGTCTGCTTCTCTTCGCCGGCCGACATCGCGGCGGTCGAGGCGAAGTTCCAGGCGGTCTACGACCTCGGCGTCCGGTCGTTCTCGATGCCGTTCGACGACATCTCGTACACGAAGTGGAACTGCGACGCCGACCAGGCGGCCTTCGGGGCGCCCGGCCAGGCGGCCGGCACGGCGCAGGTCTCGCTGCTCAACGCGATCACCGAGAAGTTCGTGAAGACCCACGACGGCGTCCGTCCTCTGCAGACGGTGCCGACCGAATACAGCGACCTGAAGGACTCGCCGTACAAGACCGAGCTGCGCGAGCACCTCGACCCGTCGGTGGTGGTGCAGTGGACCGGGACCGACGTCGTCCCGCCGAGCGTGACCACCGACGAAGCCGCGCAGGTCTCGGCGGTGTACGGGCGGAAGGTGTTCCTCTGGGACAACTACCCGGTGAACGACTACGAGCAGTCGGCCGGGCGGCTGCTGCTCGCGCCCTACGCGCAGCGGGAGGCCGGGCTTTCGCGGTACCTCAACGGGATCGTCGCCAACCCGATGAACCAGGAGGCGGCGAGCGAGGTCGCCGAGTTCGGTGCCGCCGACTTCGCCTGGAACGACGCGGGCTACGCGCCTTCGCGGTCGTGGTCGCAGGCGCTGGCCCGGTTGGCGGGTGGTGACGCGCGGGCGTCGGCCGCTTTGACGGTGTTCGCGGACCTCGAGCACCTCGCGCCGACGTTCGGCCCGACGCCGTGGCAGCCGCAGGCACCGGTGCTGGCCGCCCGGGCTGCCGAGTTCTGGCAGGGGGGCCACCATGCTCTGCCTGACCTGCGCGCGTACGCGGTCCGGATCCGCGACGCGGCGGGCGTGATCCGCGGCGGCCGGGTGCAGAGCGCGTTCGTCGCCGAGGCCGGGCCGTGGCTGGACGCGATGGCGCTGTGGGGTGACGCGCTGGTGACCCGGATCGACGCGCTCGCGGCGTCTTCCCGGGGCGACCAGGCTCTCGCTTCGCGGCTCACCGCTCGTGCGGACGGCCTCGTCACGCGGGCGCAGGCGGTCAAGACCGGCAACACGAACCGGTGGGGTGTGCGGCAGGCGCTCGTCGGCGACGGCGTCCTCGACACCTTGCTCGTCCAGCTCAGGGAGCAGGCATGAATTCGGTGAGCAGGCGGAGCTTCCTCGGCGGAGCTGCGGCGATCACGGCGGGCGCGGTGCTGGCCGGCCCGGCGGGAGCGGCGGGCCGCCGGGGCCTTTCGGTTTCCGGCGACCGGTTCCTGCTGGACGGGAAGCCGTTCCAGATCGTCTCGGGCGCGATCCACTACTTCCGCATCCACCCGGACCAGTGGCGCGACCGCCTCTTGCGGTTGAAGGCCCTGGGGCTCAACACGATCGAGACGTACGTGGCGTGGAACTTCCACCAGCCCGCACGTGGCCGCGCCGACTTCAGCGGCTGGCGCGACCTGCCGGCGTTCGTCCGGCTGGCGGGTGACCTGGGGTTCCAGGTGATCGTCCGGCCGAGCCCGTACATCTGCGCGGAGTGGGAGTTCGGCGGTCTCCCGGCGTGGCTGCTGGCCGACCGGAACCTGGAGCTGCGCTGCGCGGAACCGGCGTACCTGAAGGCCGTGGACGAGTGGTACGACCAGCTGATCCCGCGTTTGGTGCCCCTCGAAGCCCAGCACGGCGGCCCGATCGTGGCGGTCCAGATCGAGAACGAATACGGCAGCTACGGAAACGACACGAGCTACCTGGCCCACCTGCGCGACGGCCTGCGCAGCCGGGGCATGACGAGCTTGCTGTTCGCGGCCGATGGCGCGTCTGAGTTCTTCATGCGCTTCGGCTCGTTGCCGGGAACACTGGAGGTCGGCACGGGCGACGGCGACCCGGCGCCGAGCGTGGCGGCGTTGAAGAAGTTCCAGCCCGGCGCACCGGTGATGATGGCCGAGTACTGGGACGGCTGGTTCGACCACTGGGGCGAGCAGCACAACACCCGCGACCCGGCGCAGATGGCGTCCTATGTGGACTCACTGCTGGCGACGGGCGCGTCAGTGAACTTGTACATGGCGTGCGGCGGAACGAACTTCGGTTTCACTGCGGGCGCGAACACGTCGGGCACGACGTACCAGCCGACGGTGACGAGCTACGACTACGACTCCCCGGTCGGCGAGGCGGGCGACCTGGGCGCGAAGTTCACTTCTGTTCGCGCGGTGCTGACGAAGTACACGGGCGTGCCCGCGGGTCCGATCCCTGGTCGTTCCGCGCGCCTGCCGGCGCAGACGGTGACGCCGTCCGGTGCGGTGTCGCTGCTGGACTCGTTGCCGGTGCTGTCTTCGCCGGTTCGTTCCGCCCAGCCGGTACCGATGGAGCGCGTGGGTCAGTCAACGGGCTTGATCCACTATCGGACGACGGTCCAGGGGCCGCATTCGGGACCGCTGAGCATCCACGGGTTGGCCGACCGAGCATTGGTGTTCGTGGACGGCGCGTACTTGGGTGTGCTGGACCGCAACCAGCCGTCGGGGACTTTGAACTTGTCGTTGACTGCGGCGTCGACGAGGCTCGACATCCTGGTCGACGCGATGGGCCGGGTGAACTACGGCCCGTACCTGGCCGACCGCAAGGGCATCGACGGCTGGGTGGCGATGAGCACGCAGCAGAAGCTGTTCGGCTGGGAGATCCGTCCGCTGCCGTTGGAGGACTTGTCCCGGTTGCGTTTCTCGGCGGGCGCAGTGTCCGGGCCGGCTTTCCACCGGGCGACGGTCTCGGTGGGGGATCCTGAGGATGGGTTTGTCGCTTTGCCTGGGTGGGAGAAGGGGGTTGTTTGGCTGAACGGGTTCAATTTGGGGCGGTACTGGAAGGTGGGGCCTCAGCGGACTTTGTATGCGCCGAAGCCGTTGTGGCGTCGGGGGGTGAACGAGATCGTGGTCCTGGAGTTGCATCAGCCGGGAGCGGTGATCGAGGTTCGTCCGGAGGCGGATTTGGGTTAGGTCCGGGTCGGTTGGAGTGGCCTGGCTGGAGTTGTCGGCTGCTGGCCGCCTCGTCGGAGGGCGGGCGTTCTGCCTGGTCGGGGGCGTGGGTGTAGGCCCGTAGCCGGTTGGCTGCGGGCCTTTCCCTGTGTTCATGCTGCGAATGGCAGTGGTTGGTGGAGGTTGTTGCGTCTGGGTTTTCGGCGTTTGTCGAGGAATGTCGGTGGGAGGAATTCGGGTAGGCCGTCGGCGGCGATCCTTACCTGCCAACCGGAGCGATGCAGCAGCCGGTGGTGGTGAGCGCACATCAGCACCAGGTTGCCCAGCTCGGTCGGGCCGCCATCGGCCCAATGCCGGACGTGGTGACCCTGACAATGCCGGGGTGGGCGGTGGCAGCCGGGGAAGGCACAGCCTCGGTCGCGGAGGTAGAGGGCTCGGCGGAGTGGGGTGGAGATCAGCCGTCGTTGGTGGCCGAGGTCGAGGGGTTCGCTGTTGGTGCCGAGGACTGCGGGGATGAGCATGCAGTCGCAGGCGTGGATTCGGGCTTCGGCTGCGGAGATGGTGCCGAGGTCGCCGAGGGTGGCTCGGCCGGTGCCGGGCTTGGGGGCGGTGCCGGTGCTGCCGAGGGCGGCTTGATCGGCAGCGGGCTTGGGCATGGTCCCGGTGTCGCCGAGCGTGGCCCGGCCGCCCGCGGCCTTGGCTAGGGTCCAGGATTCGCCGAACGTTGCCGGGCCGGCAGCAGGCTTGGGTGTGGTGCCGGTACTGCCGGGGATGGCTGGACCAGCTCCGGCCTTGGGTGCGGTGCCGGTGTTGCCGAGGGGCGCCGTGCCGGTGTCGACCTTGGGGATGGTGGCGCCGGGGATTGTTGTGGCGAGGCCGGACTTCAGGTCCGCCAGTGACACCGCGATCATCACGTGGGCTCGTTCGCCGGCCTGCATCGGCAAGTCTGGGGAGTTGAACGCCAGGTCGATCGCGTCGGAGAACGCATCCCCGTAGCGTTCCAACGGCGAACGCAAGTCCGGGCATTCGTCGGTGGTGCGGCGTTGCGCCAGGGAGTCCAACAGGGCGCTGGCTCGGGCGCCGGTCTCGTCGTCGAACCGGCCGTTCAGTTCCCAGAACCCGGTTCTTTTGCGGCGCAACGACAACTCGCGGCTGGGCATCGCCGGTTCGGTCTCGTCGGGTTCGGTGCCGTCGGGGTCCAGGTGGGCCACGATGCGTGCCCCGAGAGCGGCGACCTGCTTGTGGCCGGCCTCGGAGGCGAACGTGAGCAGGTGCTGCTCGGCCTCGTCGCGGTGCTCGGGTGGGATCTGGGTCATTACTCCGACGATCGTGTCGATCATCGGGGTACTTAGCCGGCCATCCGACGCCGCAAGACCGGTGGCGGGAGCGACCGCGGGGATGGGGGTGCCGTCGAGGGTGTGGCTGGGGGTGAGGGCGCGGGCTCGTTTGATGATGGTCTCGGCGGCGGACTTCGGTACGTCGGCGAGGTGCTCGAAGAGCCGTGCGACAGAACGGTATCCGAAGAGTTCCATCACACCGCGGGACTCGATTTCCACGAGCAGAGAGCCGATCTCGGCATCCAAGGAGCGCATGGAAGTGAGCAGGGTGGAGATGCGGTCGGCCAGGGCCACCGCATCTGCTTTCCACACCGCTTCGCTGTCCACACAACAAGATTACCGGCAGTCGTACGCATGTTCATCACACGATCAGGTGGAAGCGGCGGCGCGGCAGGGGCACCGTTGCGTGGGGAATCGGCGCTCCCGCACCGAACGCCAAGCAAGGACACGAAGCGCCGATTTCCCACGCCCCGGCGAAGCCGCATCTTTAGAACTCGGTCATCCCCACATGCACAAACGCAAGCAGTGCAGCAGGCCCGACGAGAACGCAAATCCCAAGCCCACCGAAGAGAGGCTCATCACGACGGACCATCTGGACGAGCAACCCGACAGCAAAGCCAACGGTGACAACAAGAAGAGACAGCACAACAGCAGACATGAAAGAGAGTCCTCCGGGCAGCAGCGAGCACGACACCGAGAACCGGCGCCGAGAAGAGAAAGATCAGCTCACAGCGGACGGAGGCGCACGACTGCACCGCACAAGAGGAGGAGCGCCAACGGAAGAAGACTCACCGGGCGACGAGAGAAGAGACCACGACGAACCAACAGAAGGTCCGACCGGAGAGGGACCGACGGCCCAAGGGATCGAAGCGGGCACTCGAGGCACCGCATGCCGGCCCGTGACGAGAACCTGCGACTGCGCAGCCACCACAGTCGGACCGTCGAGAGAGGCAGCGACAGAGACAGGCGCGACGACCGGCGCCCCGGAAAGGAACAGCAGGACAGCAAGCAGCAACCCGAGACGGTGTGTCCGCCTCGGGTCGCGCTGCTGTGCAAAAGGTCCGAAGAGTCCGATACGGCTCAGGCTACCTCAGCCACCGCCGTAGGTCGCCTGGGTGACCGCGAAGACGTTGCGGCTCCCCGCGCCCTCCTGCAACGACCACAGGAGATCCGCGGCGGTGTCGTCCTCCCAGTAGGAGAGGCTTTCGCCGCTGCTCACCCACGAGAACGTCGACGGACCGGCGGATGGCGTCCAGTAGTACAGCTGCTTGTTGCCGGACGAGTTGAACCACCAGCGCCCGTTGTGCGACGCCACTCCGTTGAGCTTGTACCAGGGCAGCTGCAGCGCCTGGCTCGCCGTCGTCGTGGCGGCGAACGTGCCCGAAGAAGCGAACGGGTACCGGATCGCCCGCGGTGCGCGGTTCGGGTAGTCCGTGCAGCCGGACGGGCACGTGTACTCCGTCATCACGATCGACTTGCTCACGCGGTCGAGCGAGATCGACGACCACGCCAGGTTCGTCCCCGACGTCGTCTTCGAGGTGATCGAACCCACCTGCGGCAGGACGTACGCGTAGTTGTGCGCGTAGTACGTCGTGCCGGTCTGGTGCCCGATCTGGTCGGCCGTACCACCCGTGTTCGTCTTCAGGATCTTCCGCATGTCGAAGACCCGCATGCCCTTGCCGGTGTCGGCGACGTACAGGTAGTCGCCGTACCAGGAAACGCCGCCGGCGTGGATCGGGATGTCCTTGAAGTCCGGTGCCGCCGCCGTGCCGGTCGGCTCGACCAGCAGGACCTTGCGGTACTGGTTCGGGTAGGTGGCGTCCCAGTCGACCAGCGTGATCCGGCTGCGGGTCTGGCCGCCGTCGCAGCCGTCCTTCGTGTACCAGCTGACCACGACGAGCTGGTGCCCGTCGTAGTTGCCGCCGTTGGCCGTGCCGACCGCGTCCCGGCTGGTCGTGATGCCCTGCGGGTAGTTCGTGCAGTCGGAGTTGTCGTCGCTGTCGAACCGGAACCCGGTCGACAGCCCGGCCACGGAGAACGACGACGGCAGCGCCGTGCGGTCGTGGTTCGCGTTGTCCATGACCGTGTGGACGGCCGCGGTGCCGAGTGTGGACACCAGCGCGGAGTTGACGGCGTCGAACTGGTTGTAGTTCGCCGCCAGGGTGTATTGCGAGGCGGGCAAGGTCGTCGGCCCGGCCGCGGCGAGCGCCGTCGGCGGAGCGGCGACCAGGCCGGCGAGGATGCCCGCCGCGAGGGCGGCTTTGCCTAATCTGTGGCGCAGTGACATGAGACCCCCAGTAGTCCGATCAATGCCCGGGACACACTAGGACCGGGCGGGGTGAATGGGCAACAGCTTCGGGGCGAACAGGGGAAGATCTTTTCCGCCGGGTCTCACATTGAGACCTGGGGGGGTCCGGCGGTGTGCTGTGATCACAGCCATGGAGTCCGAACCCGAACCCGACGAGCACCGGGTGTGCTTCGAGCGCGCCGTGGTGCCCGCCGGGTGGCTGATCGATTTCGAGAAGGTCCGCGAGGTGGCTACCAGCTCGACGGGACGTAGGCCCAGCCGAGGTAGTCGGAGCGCTGCGCGTACGTGCTCGTCTGGTACACCGACGGGCCCGTGCTGATCGCGACCCCGCCGCCGAGCGCGAGCATGATGTGCCCGTTGCTGGTCGTGCTGGTGAAGAACACCGCGGTGCCGGCCGGGGCGACCGAGCCCGTGTGGATGCGGCCGTTGGCCTTCTGCCACTGGTAGTGCGTGGTGGCCGAAGCGAACCGGCCGCTGGTGCCGAAGGCGCGTTCGACGAACAGCTCGCACTGGTTGTTCCAGTCCGTGTGGCCCAGGCGGGCCTTGGCGAACGCGATCGCGCTGTCGGCCCGCGAGTCCGCCGGATAGGCCGAGCCGCCCGCCTTGAGGCCGTCGGTGTCGCAGTGGGGGACACCGTTGACGAACCCGTCGGTCCCGGTCTTGACCACGGCGTCCGGCACCCAGAGGTTGTCGGTGGTGAAGTCCCAGATCTCGTCGGACGCGGTGGCCTGGCAGACGACCGGCACCGACGCGCCGGTCAGGTACTTGTTCGCGACGCTGCCTGCGGCGTCCGCCGCGTCACCCTTCTTCGCGCGCCCGTTGATGTCCGCCTTCGCCGGGTACGCGTGCGGCGTCGTGCACTGCGGCGCGACCATCGACGTCGAGCCGGTCTTGACGTAGGCGTCGGGCACCCACAGACCGTCGGTGGTCAGGTCCCAGATGCTGCTGCCGCCGTACGCCGGGCCGGTGTCCTGGCACGCCAGCGTCACCGAGGTGCCCGCCGGGTACATGTTCGCGATGCGCTGCTTGCCGACCGCGACGTCCGGGTCCTTGACGGTGCGACCGTCCACTGTGGTCGTGACCGGGTAGGCCGACGCGGCCTGGGCCGCGGGTGCGGCCAGCCCGGTGATCGCGACGGCCAGGCCGATCGTGGCCACCGCCGCCTTGAGTGTGGTTCTCACTTGTCCTCCAGAACGATTCCGTGCGGCGAATGGTCGGCGGGCCCCGTACAAGAGCCGTACAAGCGGGCCGGGCGGCCTAGTACTTTCCGCCTATCCCGGAGTCCCCGAAGATCGGATGCGAGGGCACGCGCGATCGGCGAATCTCGGAGGCGAGAGACCGAACGTGAGGAGAGACCCATGCACCCGGCCGCCCTGATCCAAGGCCACGAACAGACCTGGTCGTGGCTCGTGCTCGGCCTGACCGGCGCGATCCTGCTGGCCTTCGTCGTGCTGTTCCTGGTCGCGCTGATCAGCATCCTCGGCTCGCGGCTCAGCGGCGGCATGAAGCTCGTCTGGGTGATCTTCGCCTTCTGCGCGCCGTTCCTGGGCAGCCTGCTGTGGTTCGTGTTCGGCCGTCGTGACGCCTCCGTGCCGGTGCGCCGGTGATCGTCGCGGAAGGCCTCGCGAAGACCTACCGCGGCGGCGCCGGCGTCGAAGACCTGTCCTTCACCGTGCGGCCCGGCGTGGTGACCGGCTTCCTGGGACCCAACGGCGCCGGCAAGTCGACGACCATCCGGCTGATGCTCGGCCTGACCCGCGGCCGCGGCCGCACGACCTTCGGCGGCCGGACCTACGCGGAGGTCCCGGGTCCACTGCGGACGGTCGGGGTGCTGGCCGACGCCGCCGCGGTGCACCCCGCGCGCCCGGCCGCCGCGCACCTGCGGATGGTCGCCGCGGGCGGGGGCCTGCCGGCGCGGCGCGTGCGCGAGGTGCTCGCGACCGTCGGCCTCGAGTCCGTCGGCACGAGGCCCGCCGGGCGGTTCAGCCTCGGCATGAAGCAGCGGCTCGGCCTGGCCACGGCGCTGCTCGGCGACCCGGAGTACCTGATCCTCGACGAGCCGGCGACCGGGCTCGACCCCGAAGGCGTGCGGTGGATCCGCGACCTCCTGCGGCGGCTGGCGGGGGAGGGCCGCACGGTCCTCGCGTCTTCGCACCTGCTGGCCGAGATGGCGCTGCTCGCCGAGGACCTGATCGTCATCGGCGCCGGGCGGCTCGTCTCGGCCGGGCCCCTGGACGAGTTCGTCCGGCGGCACGCCCGCGCCGACGTCGTGGTCCGCGTCGACCGGCCCAGCGTGTTGCTGGTCGCCTTGGCCCGCGACGGCCTGCGCGTGCGCCAGGAAGCCGCCGACCTGGTCGTCGACACCGCCGACACCGAACGGGTGGCGGCGGTCGCCGGCCGCGCCGACGTCGGCGTGCGGGAGCTGTTCGTGCGTCAGAGCGGGCTGGAAGACGCCTTCCTCGCCGCGACCGCGGCCGCCGTCCGGCACCGGGGGGAGCTGCCGTGAAGAACGCGCTGGCCTACGAATGGCTGCGTGCCCGGTCGCTGCGCTCGACGTGGCTGCTCCTGGCCGCCGCCGGGACGCTGCAGTTCGTGTCGGGCCTGTACTGGGGTCTCAAGCGCGACCTCGGCGACCTCGACGCGTTCACCTCGGCGTTCGGCCTCGTCGACCGGCTGGGGGCGCTGCTGGTCGCCGCGATCGGCGTCGCCGCGTTCGGGCTCGACCACCAGCACGGCACCCTTGCGACCACGCGGCTCGTGCTGCGCTCGCCGGTCCGGATCGTCGCGGCCCGGGCGCTGGTCACCGCCGGGCTCGGGCTGCTGGGCGGCGTCCTGATGGTGGTGCTGACCGCCGCCGGAGTGCTCACCGGCGGGGGTGCCCTGCCGGCCGGCGCGGGGGCGGCAGGCAAGGCGGCCGGCGGGGTGCTCGTGCTGACCGTCCTGTCCGGACTCGCCGGGGTGGCGCTCGGCGGGCTGCTGCGGCACACCGGGCTCGCCGTCGGGGTGTTCGCGGTGTGGACGTTCGTCGCGGAGACGACCCTCTCCGCGCTCACCGGCGTGCCGGTGAGCGAGCTGCCCTTCAGCGGCACGGCCCTGTTCGCCCCGCCGGGGACCGCGGTGTTCGCCGCGCTGGTCGTGCTCGCCCTCGGCGCGGCCACGTTCACCCTGGCTCGCCGTGACGGCTGATCCGGCGCGCCCTAACCTGAACCCGATGAAGCGCTGGCTGAGCTGGTGGGACGGCCGGGTCGTCCTGCTCGCGCTCGACGTCGCGGTGGCCGCGGCCGTGATCGTGGTGACCCTGACCGGCGGTGACCCGCGAGACCCGCACCCGGCGCTCTACGTCCCGGCGGTGCTCGTCTCGGGGCTCGCCCTGCTGGCGCGGCGCCGGTGGCCGTTCCTCGTGCTGCTGGTCGCGGTCGCGTGCATGCCGGCCGGGGTGACGCTGCTGCCGCTGATGGTGGCGCAGTACTCGGTCGCGGCCCGGCACGGCGTCAGCTGGGTGACCGGGATTGCCGTGGTCGTCGCCGGGATCGCCGGCAAGGTCCTGCCGGTGCTGAGCGCTCCGGAGAGCTTCACCCAGGTCGTGATCGTGCTGGTGTCTTTCGTCTTCGGCCCGGTGCTGGCCGGGCTGTGGATGCACCAGCGCGCCGCGCTGCTGGGCGTGCTGCGGGACCGCGCCGAGGAGGCCGAGCGCACCCGGACGCTGCTGGCCGACCAGGCCGTCTTCGCCGAACGGCGGCGGATCGCACGCGAGATGCACGATGTCGTCGCCCACCGGGTGACGGCGGTCGCGCTGCAGGCCGGGGCGCTGTCGCTGCGGGCGCCGGACGAGCAGACCGAGCAGGCCGCCGAGACGATCCGGGCCACCAGCGCGGTCGCCCTGGACGAGCTGCGCGGCATCCTGCGGGTGCTGCGCGACGACGCCCCGGACCCGGATCCGGGCGTGCTCGCGTCCCTGGAAGACCTCGTGGCGCAGGTCGCGGCGACCGGGGCGCGGGTCGAGCTGACACTGCCGGACCCGCTGCCCGCGGTGCCCGACCAGGTCGGCCGGGCCGCCTACCGCGTGGTGCAGGAGTCGCTGACCAACGCGGGCAAGCACGCGCCGCACGCGGCGGTCGACGTCCGGCTGGCAGTCACCGGCGACCGGCTGGCGGTCGAGGTGACGAACCGGCTGACCCCGCACGGCAGCGCCGTCCCGGGATCCGGCTACGGCCTGGTGGGCATGCGCGAACGCGTCGAGCTGGCCGGGGGCGACCTGCGCACCGGCCCGACCGGCGACGGGCGGTTCCAGGTGCTGGCGGGGTTTCCGGTAGGGGAGGGACTGTGACGGTCAAGGTCGTGCTGCTGGAGGACGAGGAGCTGGTCCGCAGCGGCATCCGGATGATCCTCGAGTCGGCCGACGACGTCGAGGTGGTCGCCGAGGACACGAACGGCGTGCGGGCGGTCGAGCTGACCGACCGGTTCCGGCCGGACGTGGTGCTGACCGACGTCCAGATGCCGAAGGTGGACGGCATCGAGGTGGTCAAGCGGCTGGCCGGGCACCCGGCGGCGCCGGCGGTGGTGGTGCTGACGACGTTCGACGTGGACGAGTACGTGTACGCGGCCCTGCGCCACGGCGCGGCGGGCTTCCTGCTGAAGGACACGCCGCCGCGCGAGCTGGTCAACGCGGTCCGGGTGGCGGCCCGCGGCGAGGCGATGCTGTCCCCGAAGATCACGAAGCGGCTGCTGGCGGACTTCGCTTCCGGGGGCGGGAGTTCGCGCGCGCGGCTCCGGCTGGCCTCGCTGACGCCGCGCGAGCACGACGTGGCCGTCCACATCGGACGCGGGCTGAGCAACGCCGAGATCGCGAAGGCGCTGGTGGTGAGCGAGTCGACGGTGAAGGTCCACATCGGACACATCATGGCCAAGCTGGAGGCGGCGAACCGCACCCAGGTGGCGATCCTCGTCCACGACGCCGGCCTGAGCTGACCCGCCGCCGGAACGTCTTGAATGAGTCATTCAGGACGCCCGAAGACCTGAATGACTCATTCAAGACCTTTGGTCCGGTGTTGCGGCCCGGCGCTCGAGGATCTTCAACGACTGCTCGCACCAGCGGAGGTTCTCCCGCTCGAACGACAGCCCGCGCATCAGCGTCAAGTACGGCCCCACCCGCTCGGCTTCCGCCAGGTAGTCGTCCTCGAAGCGGCCGTCCAGCAGGCCCGCCCGCAGGCGCTCGTAGCGGGCGATCTTCGTATCCGCCCGGGTCATGCGCTCCTTCAGCGCCTGGCGGACCGCCGTCTCGTCGCCGGCGTCGAGGGCCTGGACCTGGACCAGCAGCTCGTCGCGGATCACGCCCGGGCGGGGCGGGCGCGCGGTGAAGTCGTGGAGGGCCCGCTCGCCCGCCTCCGTCAGCGAAAACAGGCGCTTGTCCGGCCGCTTCTCCTGGTGGACCAGCCGGGCGCGGACCAGGCCGTCCGCGGCCAGCCGGTCCAGTTCGCGGTAGAGCTGCTGGGGGGTCGCCGCCCAGAAGTTCGCCACCGACGCGTCGAACCCCTTCGCCAGGTCGTAGCCGGACGCTTCACCCTCCAGCAGCGCCGCCAGCAGCGCGTTGCGCAGTGACATAGTCAACTAGTTGAGTGCTTCGCGCTGGATCTGGTCGAACTGGGCCGCCATCGCTTCCGACAGCGCCTGCGCGGCCGAGAGCGGCCGGACCATCACCGTGAACTCGTCGATCAGGCCGTCGTCGTCGAAGTGCAGGAAGTCGCAGCCCTCGACGCGCGCGTCCCCGATCCGGGCCTCGAAGACGAGCGCGTGGTCGCGGCCTTCGCCGCCGCTCAGCTCGCGCACGTAGCGGAAGTCCTCGAACACCCGCAGCACGCCGCGCAGGATCGCGGCCGTGATCGCCTTGCCCGGGTACGGCCGGAACGCCACCGGGCTCCGGAACACCACGTTCTCCGCGAGCGTCGCGGCCATGGCGTCGGGATCACGGGCCTCGACGGCCTTGCGGAAGCTGGTCATGCCTCACCTCACCTAGTCAACAAGTTGAGTAGCAGCGTACCCCGTCCGTGACCGCTCGGCGACCCACAGCCTCACCACAGCTCCGGCACAGCCGCGGCCGCCACCTTGGGTCAAGGCCGGATCAGGCGACCGTCAACCGGCCTTTACTCCCGAACCTGACCGCGAAGGGACACGCATGGACCACGACCATGAAGGACAACGCGTCAGCAGGCGCCGGCTGCTCACCGGGGTGAGCTCGGTCGGCTTGGGCGCGCTCGTCACGGCGTGCGCGGGCAAGAGCCCGGTCACGACGTCCACCGGGGAGACCGTCGCGCTGCAGGCGGTGACCGACGCGGACCTCACCGCGCTGTTCGCCGGCGCGCGGACCTGCACGCTCACCGCGTCCACCACCCAGGGCCCGTACTACTTCGACGCCGACAAGATCCGCAGCGACGTCCGCGAGGACAAGCAGGGCGCGAAGCTGCGGCTGGCCCTGCAGGTGCAGGACAGCGAGACGTGCAAGCCGATCCCGCACGCGGTCGTCGAGATCTGGCACTGCGACGCGGGCGGCCTGTACTCCGGCGCGGAAGCCGCGTCCGGCGGCGGTGGTGGCACGCCGCCCACCGGTCCGCCGCCCACGGGGACCCCGCCCACCGGCGGCCCGCCGCCCGGCGGCGACACCGACCTCGACCCGACCGACGACAAGCGGTACCTGCGCGGCGCCCAGGTCACCAACCAGCGCGGGACCGTCGAGTTCACCACGATCTGGCCGGGCTGGTACCGCGGCCGCACGATCCACGTCCACGTGATGGTGCACGTGGGCAACGAAAAGACCCTCACCACGCAGCTGATGTTCGACGAAACCCTGAACTCCGAGGTGATGGCGACCCAGCCCTACGCGCAGCGCACCGGCCGGGACACCTTCAACGACGGCGACTCGATCTACCGGCCGAGCATGCTGCTGAAGGTCACGAAGGCCCGTGACGGGTACGTCGGCTGCATCGTGCTCAACGCCGACCCGGACCACGACGGCGTCTAGCGCGGGGCCGCACGGGTGGCGCGGGGCCACCCGTGCGGTGCGGTCACGACCGGGTCAGCCAGTCGGCGAGCTTGGTCTCCGCGAGCGTCGCCCCCGGCCCGGGCAGGAGCTCTTCCGGTCCCGGCACCGCGCCGAAGTACGGCGCCTTCGGATCGGTGACGACCTCGCGCGGGTCTTCGCGCGCGGTCAGCACCGTGCGCACCCACTCGTCGAGACCGAAGACCTCCGGGCCGGCGATCTCGGTGAGGCCGCCGACCGGCTGCCCGGCCGCGGTCCGGGCGACGGCGGCGGACACCTCGGCCGCCGCCATCGGCTGCACGCCGGCGCCCGGCAGCCGCACGACGCCGTCGGTGGTCGACGTGTCGGCGATCCCGCCGGCGAACTCGAAGAACTGCGTCGCCCGCACGATCGAGAACGGCAGGCCCGACTCGGTGATCAGCTTCTCCTGCGCGACCTTGGCGCGGAAGTACCCGACGTCCGGCTGCCGGTCCGTGCCCACCACCGACAGCGCGACGTAGTGCCCGACGCCCGCTTCCTTCGCCGCCGCCACGAGGTTCCCGGTCGAGGTGCGGAAGAAGTGCATGACGTCGTCGTCGGCGAACGACGGCGAGTTCGAGACGTCGATCAGGACGTCCGCGCCCAGCAGCACCTCCTTCAACCCTTCGCCGGTCAGGGTGTTCACCCCGGTGCTGGGGGCGGCGGCGACCGCCTCGTGGCCGTGCCCGGCCAGCCGCGTGACCACGTTCGTGCCGATCAGGCCGGTTCCGCCGATGACGACGACCTTCATGGGACTTCCCTCCTTTTGGCGCGCCCGGAATGGCCGCGCACCCACTACGACAAGACGGCCGGTGGATTCGTGACAAAGCCCCGCCGGCGGTACGCTCCGGCCCGTATCCGCCGCCCCGAAGGGATCCGCACCGCATGCCGGACCTCGACGACGCGACCGCCGTCTTCGCCGACGTGCGGCCACGCCTCTTCGGCATCGCCTACCGCATGCTGGGCAGCGCCGCCGACGCGGAGGACCTGCTCCAGGAGGTCTGGCTGCGGTGGCAGGCCAGCGACCGGGCCGCCGTCCGCACTCCGGCGGCCTACCTCGCGACGACGACCACGCGGCTGGCGATCAACGCGACGAAAACCGCCTACGCACGCCACGAGACCTACGTCGGCCCGTGGCTGCCGGAGCCCGTGGACACCGCGGCCGATCCGCAGCTGGGGGCCGAGCGGGGCGCCGCGCTGGAACTCGCCGTGCTGCTCCTGCTGGAGAAGCTGACGCCGACCGAGCGCGCGGCCTACGTGCTGCGCGAGGCCTTCGACTACCCGTACGCCCAGATCGCCGAAATCGTGCAGACGACAGAGGTCGCGGCCCGGCAGCTCGTCAGCCGCGCGCGCAAGCACCTCGCCGCGGAACGGCGGACACCGGCCGCGCCACCCGAGCAGCGGCGGCTCCTGACCGCGTTCGTGACCGCGGCCCAGGAAGGCGACTTGTCGACACTGGAGGAGCTGTTCGCGGCCGACGTGATCAGCTACTCCGACGGCGGCGGCCTGGCCCGCGCGTCGCGCATCCCGGTGCGCGGCGCGACGACGGTGGCCAAGTACGTCCGCGCGTTCCACGACCGCTTCTGGGTGGGCGTCACGACCACTCCGGCATTCGTCAACGGCGCGCACGCGATGCTGCTGACCCGCGACGGCGAGGTGTTCACGGTCCTGACGGTGACCGCCTCGGCCGAGGGCATCGACCAGGTGCTCTGGATGATGAACCCCGGCAAGCTCAAGGCGGTCGCCGCCGTATAACGCCCTACACGCTCGCGCTCTTGGGCTCGTACTGGGCCCGGAGCGCCTTCTTGTCCGGCTTCCCCAGCCCCGTCATCGGCAACGACGCCGCGACGATCACCTGCTTCGGCACGTGCACCGGGCCCTTCCGCTCCCGCACCGCCGCCTGGATCTCACCCGTCAACTGCTCGATCGCGGCGTCGTCGGCGGCCGCGTCGGAGCGCAGGACCACCACCGCCGTCACCGCTTCGCCCCACTTTTCGTCCGGGGTGCCGATGACGCCCACCTGCGCGATCGCCGGGTGCTCGGCCACCACGTCCTCGACCTCGCGGGGGAACACGTTGAACCCGCCCGTGACGATCATGTCCTTGACGCGGTCGACGATGAACCAGAAGCCGTCCTCGTCCTCGCGGGCGACGTCGCCGGTGTGGAGCCAGCCGTCGCGGAACGTCTCCGCCGTCACCTCCGGCAGGTTCCAGTACCCGGCCGCCAGCAGTGGGCCTGCCACGCAGATCTCGCCGGGTTCGCCCGGGGCGACCGGATTGCCGTCGGCGTCGAGCAACGCCGTGCGCAGGAACGCCGAGGGCCGCCCGCACGAGGAGAGCCGCGCGTCGTCGTGGTCGCCCTTGGCGAGGTAGCTGATCGCCATCGGGGCCTCGGACTGGCCGTAGTACTGCGCGAAGATCGGCCCGAACCGGTCGATCGCCTCCTTCAGGCGCACCGGGTTGATCGACGCGGCGCCGTAGTAGACCGTCTGCAGCGACGACAGGTCGCGCGTGCGCGAGTCGGGGTGGTCCATCAGGGCGTAGAGCATGGTCGGCACCAGCATGGTGGCCGTGATCCGCTCCTCCTCGATGATCCGCAGGACGTCGGCGGGGTCGAACTTCGGCACGACGACCAGGGAGCCGCCCTTCAGCAGCGTCGGGGCGAAGAACGCCGCGCCGGCGTGGGAAAGCGGCGTGCAGATGAGGAACTTCGGCGCCTCGGGCCACTCCCATTCGGCGAGCTGGATCTGCGTCATCGTCGCCATCGCCTGCGCGGTGCCCATGACGCCCTTGGGCTTGCCGGTCGTCCCGCCGGTGTAGGTGATCGAGACGACCTGGTCCGGCGGGAGGACGGCGGGCTTCAGCGGGCCCGGCTCGAACTTCGCGGCGGTCGCGGTCAGATCCGTGCCGACGTGGGCCAGTTTCTCGGGCACCGGCCCGATGGTCAGCACCTGGGTGAGCCCCGGCACCTTCTCGAGCAGGCCGAGCGCGCGGTCGACGAACGCCGGGACCGGGTCGATGATCAGCGTGGTGATCGCGGCGTCGCCGAGGATGTAGGCGTGGTCGTCGAGCGAGCCCAGCGGGTGCAGGGCCGAGCGCCGCGACCCCTGCAGCTGGCCGGCCGCGATGATCAGCAGGACCTCGGGGCGGTTCAGCGACAGCAAAGCCACCGCCGCGCCCGTGCCGGCCCCGAGCTCCTCGAAGGCCTGGGCGTACTGGCTGACCTGCTCGGCGGTCCCGCCCCCGGTCATCGTGGTCTCGCCCAGCACCATCACCGGCGCGTCCCGGTGGCGCTTCAGGGCGGAGACGACCAGATGCCCGAGGTGGTTCGGATACCGCATCGCCTGCTCGTCCATCCCGGTCCCTTCCACGGCGTCAGACTAGAACACGTTACTGTTTTCGGCACTATACCCGCACAGGGCAAGGGGTGTCCGGCTCGCATTTCGGTGGAACAGGTTTCATCACCGGAAACCGCCCCTTAGCCCGCCCGACGGGCGCCGCTGGGCTGAGCGGAGCCACTTCCTTGTGCCCCCGCCGCCGGGGCCGCTACGTTCGGTGATCGGCAGCCGATGGCAGGGGACACGTGGCGACGAGGTCGGTGCGCATCCAGGTGCTGGGTTCGGTGCGGGCGTGGCGCGACGGCGTGGAGCTCGAGCTCGGACCACCCGGCCGCCGCGCGGTGCTCGGGTTGCTCGCGCTCGCCGGCGGTGACGCCGTCGCCCGGCGCGAACTGGTGGACACGCTCTGGGGCGACCGGCCGCCGCCCAGCGCGGTGAACGTCGTCCAGACGCACGTGAAGCACCTGCGCCGGCTGCTCGAACCCGAGCGGGCGCCGCGCTCCGGCAGCGGGGTGCTGCCGCACATCGGCGGTGGGTACGCGGTGCGGCGTGACGCCGTCGACGTCGACCTGTGGCGGTTCCGCGGGCTCATCGCCGAGGCGAACGACGCCCACCACGAAGCCGACATCGCCCGCGTCGCGGCGTCACTCGGCGAAGCGCTGCAGCTGTGGCGCGGGCGTCCCTTGGCCGATGTCCCTTCGCTGGCCGCGCACCCGAAGGTCGTGTCCCTCGTCGCGGAGCACCGGGAAGCGTTTTCCCGCTACGCCGACGCGATGATCGCCGTCGGCGCGGCGGCCGAGGTCCTGCCCCGGATCGCCGAGGCCGCCGCCGAGCAGCCCCTCGACGAATCTGCGCAGGCCCTGCTGATCCGCGCCCACCACGCCCTCGGCCAGCGGGGCGAGGCGTTCCGGCTCTACCGGCGGACGCGGGGCCGGCTCGTCGAAGAGCTCGGCATCGATCCGGGGCCGGAGCTCCTGGCCGCCCACGCCGCGTTGCTGCACGACGACGGGGTCCCGGCCGCGGAGCCGGTCGGACCTCGGCCGGCACAGCGGATCCCGAAGCAGCTGCCCGCCGAGCCCGGCGGGTTCACCGGCCGCACCGCGGAGCTGTCCTTTTTGGACAAGGTGCCGGCGGCGGGAGTGGCGATCGCCGCGATCTCCGGCACCGCGGGCGTGGGCAAGACGGCGCTGGCCGTGCGGTGGGCCCACCGCGTGCGCGACCGGTTCCCCGACGGGCAGCTCTACGCGAACCTGCGCGGGCACGCGCCCGGCGCCCCCGCGCCGCCGGTCGAAATCCTCGCCCAGTTCCTCGCCGCGCTGGGCATCCCGCCCGAACGCGTGCCCGCCGACGCGGAAACCGCCGCGGCCCTGTACCGGACCCTGACGACCGACCGGAAGATCCTGGTGCTGCTGGACAACGCCGCCGGCCCGGAGCACGTCCGGCCGCTGCTGCCCGCCGGGCCCGGGTGCCTGGTGGTGGTGACCGGCCGCGACCGGATGACGGGCCTGGTCGCCGTGCACGGCGCGCGCCGGCTCACGCTCGACGTGCTGAACCCCGAAGACGCCGTCGAGCTGCTGGGCGGCGTCCTCGGGCCCGAGCGGGTGCGCGAGGAGCCGGAAGCGGCCGTCGAGTTCGCGAAGCTGTGCGTCCACCTCCCGCTCGCGCTGCGGATCGCCGCGGCCAACCTGGCCGACCGGCCCGGCCACGGCATCGAGGACTATGTCGCGGAGTTGCGGGAAGGCAACCTCCTCGCGGCGCTCGCGGTGCAGGGCGACGAGCAGACGGCCGTGCGGACCGCGTTCGCCCTGTCGCACGCCGCGCTGCCCGCCGACGCGCAGCGGGTGTTCCGGTTGCTGAGCCTGGTCCCCGGCACCGACGCGGGCACCGAGGCCGTCGCCGCGCTCGCCGGCATCGAGCCGGCGCAGGCGGGCGTGCTGCTGGAAAAGCTCGCCGGCGCGCACCTCGTCGAGCAGCACCTCCCGGGCCGCTACCGCTTCCACGATCTCCTCCGCCGCTACGCCGCGGAACAGGCCGAGCCGGACCGCGACGGCGCGCTGGGCCGGCTGTACGACTGGTACCTGGGCGCGGTGGACGGCGCGGCCCGCCTGCTCTATCCGCACATGCTGCGGCTGCCCGTCCCCGATGCGGGAAGCCGGTTCGCCGGGCTCGGGGAGGCGTCCGCCTGGCTGGACGCCGAACGCGGCAACCTCGTCGCGGCCGTCCGGCACGCGGCCGGCGCCGGGCCGCGGCCGATGGCGTGGCTGCTCGCGGACGCGCTCCGGGGCTACTTCTGGATGTGCATGCGCCGCGTCGAATGGGCGGCCGCCGCGGAAGCGGGGCTGGCCGCCGCCGAAGCGGACGGGGACGCGCGGGCGCGGGCCGTCTCCCGGCTCAGCCTCGCCGATCTGCAGTTCCGCCAGGGCCGCTACCGGCCGGCCGTGCGGCACTACACCGCCGCGCTGCTGCTGGCCCGGCGGGCGGGCTGGGCCGAGGCGCAGGCCGCGGTGCTCGGCAACCTCGGGTGCGTCTACTGGCAGTC
The DNA here is from genome assembly GCF_030182635.1 of Amycolatopsis ponsaeliensis. NCBI lineage: Bacteria > Bacillati > Actinomycetota > Actinomycetes > Pseudonocardiales > Pseudonocardiaceae > Amycolatopsis > Amycolatopsis ponsaeliensis. The sequence goes on along the minus strand of NZ_JAPZLD010000002.1, from coordinate 253,907 downwards.
CGGGCGGCTCGCCGCGGCCGCGTCCCGGTTCGAGCGCGGGCTGGCGCTGAGCCGCCGGATCGGCCAGGTCGCGGGGGAGGCCGTCGCGTGCGCCAACCTGGGGCTCGTCCACTGGGAGATGGGCCGGCTGGCGGAGGCGGCCGACCACTACGCCCAGGCGCTGCGCCGGTTCCGCCGGATCGGCTCCCGCTACGGCGAAGCGATCAACCTCGCCAACCTCGGGCAGACGCAGCGGGCCCGCGGGCAGCCGGCCGAGGCGGCCGAGCTGCTCGGCCGGTCGCTGCGCCTGCAGCGCGAGGCGGGAAACCGTGGCGGCGAAGCCGAAACGCGCAGCCGGCTGGCCGTGGCACACGGCGACCTGGGCCGTCGCGACGAAGCGATCGAGGGCGCCCGCGCGGGCCTGGCCCTGGCCCGCGAAGCCGGCGACCCGCGGACCGAGGCGGAGGCGCTGGCCGCCCTCGGAGCCGTCCTGCACCGCACCGGCGACCGGGCGGACGCGATCCGCCGCTACGGCCAGGCCCTCGACCTGATCCGCGAAACCGGCGACCGCTACCCGGAGGCCGACGCCCTGATCGGCCTGGCCGCGGCCGCCGCCGACCCCGCCCCGGCCCGCCAAGCGCTCGCGCTGGCCGAGCGGGCGGGCTACCGGGCCCTGCGGGGCCAGGCCTTGACGGTGCTGGCCGGAATCCTGCTGTCCCAAGGCGATCGCGCGGCCGCCACCGAACACGCCCGCCGCGCGCTGGCGGTCCACCGCGAGACGGGCCACGGAACGGCGGAAGCGCTCGCGGTGCTGGAGCGGTGTCTTGAATGAGTCATTCAGGACCTCCGAAGACCTGAATGACTCATTCAAGACGTGGGGTCAGGGGTGGATTCCGGTGGCGTCCACGGTGTAGGTCCCGTCCGGGTGGAGGGTGACGATCGCCCACGGGGTCACGCCCTTCGCCCCGATGTCTCCCGGGCAGAAGAACTCACTCAGGTTGAACGCCGTGCGGGCCCGGCCGTCCGGGGACTTGGTCACCGACTCCTCGACGCTGCCCACCCAGCTGCAGACCGGGGCGATCACCTGGTGCGTGATCACCGGGTCGACCGAGACGATTTCCGCTCCTTCCGCGCACCACGACACCTGATACGTGTAGCTCCAGACGTCTTCGAGGGCGAGTTCGATCGGTTCGATGCTCCAGCAGGTCTTCTCCGCGGCGCCGGCCGCGGCGCCGGTGACGAACGGGATGGCGGTGAGCAGTCCCGCGGTGGCGGCCGTGAGCGCTCCCAGTCTGCGTCCGATGGTCATCTCGTACCCCCTGTTTCCGGGCTGTGGTCCCACTGTTCTGGCTCGGGAGGGCGCCCGCAAGACGCCGTTCCGCCCAGTCCAGCCGACGTCCAACGGCTGTCCAGTTCGCCCGAATAGCTTCGGTTCGCCCACGGAAGCTCCAGGAGGGGAAGCACCCATGAAGGCACGGCTCAAGAGGGGGATCGCCGCCGCGGCCGCGGTCCTGTCGGCCGCGACCGGCGTCTCGGTCGCCACGGCGGGCGACAGCGTGGCGCAGGCGGCGGGGCTGCAGACGTTCGGCATCACCGCCGACGGCACGCTGATGGCCATGTTCACCACCGACCGCCCGCAGGTGCTCAACTGGGTCCGGGTGGTCACCGGCCTCAGCGGTGACACGTCGCTGCTCGGGATCGACATCCGCGTGCAGAACAACACGATGTACGGCGTCGGCAACTTCGGCGGCATCTACACCATCACCACGCCGCCGGTGACGGCCGACGTCGTGGTCAAGAAGGTCTCGCAGCTCACCGTCCCCTTGTACGGCACCAACTTCGGCGTCGACTTCAACCCGGCCGCCGACCGGCTGCGGGTGGTCAGCGACAACGGCCAGAACCTGCGGCACAACCTCAACGACGGCACGACGACCGAGGACACCACCCTCACCACCCCGCCGCTGACCGGCCCGGCCCGCGGCGTCACGGCGTCGGCGTACACGAACAACGACCTGAACCCCGACACCGCGACGACGCTGTTCGGCGTCAACACGACGACGGACCAGCTGGTCATCCAGTCGCCGGCCAACAACGGCACGCTGGCCCCGACGGGGGCGCTCGGCGTGGACGCGACCCCGAACGCGGGGCTCGACATCTACAGCGACCTGGTCAACGGCAAGACGGTCTCGGCGACGGCGTTCGCGACGATCGTCCCGGCCGGTGGTTCGGCGACGCTGTACAGCGTGAACCTGCTGACCGGCGCGACGAGCGCGGTGGGGCAGCTCCCGCTGGCCATCACCGACCTCGCCGTTTCCCTCGACACCGACTGAAACCCCGGCCGCGAGCCCACCTTCCGCGGGGTGGGCTCGCGGTGGCTTCACGGGATCGGGGCCGCCTGGGCGCGGGCGACGGCTTCGTCGTGGTCGGCGGGCAGCAGGTACCCGGCCCGCAGCGCCCGGTCCGCCGCGGCGGTGAACTTCGCGACGTAGGTGGCGTGGTCCGGGTAGAGCTGCCGGATCCGGCCCGCCGGCAACGGTGTCGTCGTGCCCAGGAGCAGGCACGCGCCCGCGACGTTGCCGCCGCTGTTGTTCGGCGCGTACGCGGCCACCGGCGCGTCGAGGTCGGGCAGCCGGACGCCGCCGAGGGCGTTCTGGTCGGCGTCGCGCCGGACGAACAGGCCCAGCAGCAGGGAGATCGGCGTCGCGGCCGGTGGGGCCGCGCCACCACGGGCCCACCGGTCCAGGTAGGAGAAGGCCGCGTTCTCCGCGTACCGGAACGTCATGCTGTTCACCGGCTTGTCGCACGTCGTGGGCGCGCCGCCGTTGATCGACCCGTCACGGGCGTTGGCCGCGTTGTAGAGATCCAGCCCGTACTGGTCGGCGTGCGCCGTGCCCGCGACTTCCCACGTCCGCACGCGGGCGGTGTCCTGCCGGACCGAAGCCGACGCGACGACGTCCGTCTCGGACTGCAGGACGAACACCGGAACGGCCAGATCGGTGCGGATGCGGGCGGACAACGGCCCGATGACACCCTCGCCGATCGGAGCGGCCAGGGCGGCCCGGCCGTGGATCATGAGGCCGTCGTAGACCCCGCGCACCGGTTGAACAGCGTTCGCATACGTGGTCAGCCGCAGCGCGGACTGCGAGTGCCCGGTGCCGAGCACGACCGCCGGCGTCCGGCCGCCCAGCAGCTCCGGGTGCGTCCGGACCGCCTGTGCTGCCTGCGAAAACACGTCGTAGGACAGCGCGTCGGAGGCGAGGTCCACGGTGGGGTACCGGCCGGGGTCGAGGCTCTTCAGCTTGTCGGCTCCGGCTTTCTGCGTCGTCACGCCGACGTAGGCGTACCCCTCCCGCAGGAAGTGTTCGTACGACTGGGAGAAGTCGACCGGGATGTCGACGCCGAAGCTGACGTTCAGCCACTCGACCACGACCGTGCCGGTGAACCGCGCCGGATCGCCCGGCCGCACCACGACCATCCGTGTGGTGTAGGGGTTTCCGGTGGTGGCGACGTGCGTCGCCCAGCGGCCGTCGTCGGTCCACAGGCCGTCCTGGGCGTACGTATCGGCCTGGCCGGACAGAAGATACTCCTGCTCGACGTACCCGCGGCCGGCGAGGTCGAGCACGCCTTGGGCGCCGCTCACCGGCCGGCCCTTGCCGGCGTTCGCGGGGACTGCCGTCACGGTCGGGGCCGGGGCCGCTTCGGCCGCCGCGGGGACCACCACGGCCGGGAAAAGCAAGGTCAGCAGCAGGCAGACGACTCTGCGCATGGGGGAGACCCTCCTGGAGGCGGACGCTGACCGTCCACATCGGACACGGGTGCGGTGGCCACCGCCCTTCGTCTCTACCCGCCCGGTCACGCCGCGGCAACGACCGGCCGCGGGGCCGGGACGAAACCGGGCCGGAGTGCTCAGTCACCTGACAAGACACGGGTCCGGGATACTCACCACGGAAGAAAAAGGGCTTTCCGCGCCGAAACCTTGCGCCCGGCCTCTCGTTGGACGACTATCGCGTGACGTTCTGCACGTGCAAGCGCACGGGCAAAGGGGGAGGTGCGGGTGACCGAGGTGGCACCGGCGGTGGCCGGGACGACGGACGTCCCGAGCGACGCGGTCTTGATCCAAGCGGTGCGCGGTGGGGACGTTGCCGCGTACAGCCAGCTCTACGACCGGCACCTGGTCGCGGCCCGCCGGGTGGCGGCCGCGATCGCGGCGGACGCGGCGGAGCGGGACGACCTCATCGCCGAAGGATTCACCCGCGTACTACGGATTCTGCGTTCGGGCGAAGGTCCGGACGAGGAATTCCGGCCTTATCTGCTGACGACCATCCGGAACACGATGATCAGCTGGCGCCGGCGCGACGCGGCGGTCTCGCTGGTCGCCGAGGTGCCGGACATCCTGCCGAGCGAAGGCAGCGACGAGCCGGTGGACAACCGGATGCACGGCACCGTCGCCGCGGGCGCGTTCGCGAGCCTGCCCGAGCGGTGGCGGGCGGTGCTGTGGCGGACCGAGATCGAGGGCGATTCGCCGGCCAAGATCGCCGAGGACTTCGGGATGACGCCGAACGGCGTAGCCGCGCTGGCCTACCGCGCGCGGGAAGGGCTGCGGCAGGCGTACCTCGACCAGCACGTCCCGGAGGCCCGGCGGCGCAACTGCCGGGTCGTCTCCGGCCAGCTGGCCCGCTGGGTGCGCGACGGCGTCGGGGACCACAAGGCGCACCGGATCACGACGCACCTGGACCGCTGCCCGGACTGCCGGAAGCTGGCCGTCGGTCTCCGGGAGCTCAACGAGGAACTGCCTGCCGCGGTCGCGCCGCTCATCCTGGGCATCCCGGTCGTGACGCACTGGCTGACCACCACCGGGTCCCTCGCCTCGTCCGGGGCCGCGAGCACCGGCGCTTCCGTGCTTTCGTGGGCCACCGCGGCGAAGGTGGCCGTCGCGAGCGCGGCACTGGTCACGACGGTGACGATCGGCGCGAGCACCTCCGACGTGGCACCGCCGCCCCCGGCGACCGGCGCCGACGGCTCGACGACACAGCCGGTGGACACGCGGCCCGCGGGGGACGTCCCGGCCGGCGGCGACCAGCAGCCCACCTCCGGGGCGCAGCTCACGTCCGTCCCGGCCGGTGCGCCCGGCGAGACCGCGGCCGCGGGAGAGTCCGCGGCCGCGGACGACACCGGGACGTCCGTGAACGACAACCAAGCGGCGAAAGAGTCGAAGCAAGCCTCGAAGCAGGCCGCGAAGGAGTCGAAGCAAGCGGCGAAAGAGTCCAAGCAGGCCGCGAAAGAGTCGAAGAAGGCCGAAAAGACGAAGCAGCCCACGGGCTGACCCGGCCCCGCCGCGGGGCCGGGTCACCCCGGTCAGCAGGGCTGCAGCAACCAGCAGAGCCGGTACTTCGCCTGGTAGGTCGCGGAAGCCGCCGGCGCGACGATGTTCTGCGTCCGCGCCCCGCCGTGCGCCCAGCTCGTGAAGGCGTACTTCAAGTTGAGCGGCGGCAGGTTCTGCGGGCTGTCCGCGCTGATCGAATTGGTCGAACCGGCGATCACCGTCCGCGAGAACGGCGTGCGCTGCTGCGTCCCGCCGACCGTGAGCAGTGCCTGGTCCGGGCTCGAGGTGAAGGTCAGCGTCACCGTCTTCGGTTGCAGGTCCACGGTTTTCGAGCCGGTCCGGCCGGTCGAGTCCGTCGCCGTCAAGGTGAGCTGCAGGTATGACGGGTACTCGTGGTCCGGCGCGACGAACGTGCCCGACGCGACGCCCGGGAAGTCCTGGACGGTGTGCGTGTGGCAGGTGCCGTTGGCCGCGCAGTGCCGGATCGCGAGCCGCCACGACAGCGCCGAGGGCGGCAGGTCGCCGTCCTGGGCGTCGATCGCCCGGCCGGAGAACGCCACGGTCTGGCCCACCGCCCAGGTCAGCGACGCGGCGGGAGCGTCGATGACCGGCACCGGGTCGAGCCCGGCGGGCGTCCCGGCCGTCACCCGGACCGTCGTGGTGGCCGTCGCGCCGTGGGAGTCCGTCACCCGCAGGCCGGCGTCGACCGCCGCGGCCGTGGTGTACGTCCAGGTCGGGTCCGGGGCCGCCGAGTCGTCGTACGCGCCGTCGGCGTCGAGGTCCCAGGCGTAGGAGAGCACGTCGCCGGCGTCCGGGTCGGTGGACCCGGTGCCGTCGAACCGGACGGTCAGCGGGGCGGGCCCGCTCGACGGCGTCGCCGTGGCCGAAGCGACGGGCGGGCGGTTGGTGCCGCCCGGGTAGCTCACGCGACGCAGTTCTCCGGCGCCCAACGCGACGTAGAAGAGGTCGCCGCCGGGGCCGGTCAGCACCTGCACGGGCGTGTTCGCGCCGGTGACGAACGGGACCAGCCGGCTCGGGCTCGGCTGGCCGTTCGCCGTCTGCATCGCCCAGATGCACCCGCGTGAGGAGTCGGCGAAGAACAGCGCGCCGGCGTACGCGGCGGGGTAGTTGCTGCCCGACTCGAAAGCGATTCCGCTGATCGACGAGCCGCCGGTGGGACACGGGTCGGTCGCGACGACCTTGGCGTTGTGGTTGTAGGCGTAGAACGGCGCGGTCTGCCCGCCTGCGGTGTACAGCGATTCGCAGCGGTCGAGGTTGGCGCCGTCGTAACCGGCTTGCCGGGCGGTGCCTTCGAAGCAGGGCCAGCCGAAGTTCTCCGCCACCGCGTCCCCGGCGTTCGCGACGCGGTTGATCTCCTCCCAGGTGTTCCAGCCGACGTCGCCGGCCCACAGCTCGCCGGTCCCGGGCCGGAACCCGAACCGGAACTGGTTGCGCGCGCCGTAGGCGATCACGCGCCGGGCGTTGGCGTCGGAACTGCTCGCGAAGGGGTTGCCGGGCAGGCCTTCGCCGGTGTCGGGGTCGAGGCGCAGGAGCGTGCCGTTGAGCAGCACCGGCTGTCCGGCCGCGCGCCGCGGCGACTGCGACCGCAGCGCGCCGCCTTCGGCGTTCGGCGGGGCGAGGTCGGTGCCGGCCGGGGAAGGCGGGTCGGCGCAGGGGTTTCCGACCTGGCCGTAGTCGGCGAAGTTGAAGCTGGCGCCGTCGCCGCCGCCCGCGTAGAGGGCGCCGTCCGGGCCGAAGGCCAGCGCGCCCACCGAGTGGCTGGGGAACTGCTGGCACCAGCCGGTCACCAGGGGTTTTTCGCTGACGGCGGTGCCGGCCGGGCCCATGGTCAGCTGGGAGATCCGGCCGGTGACGACGCAGCCCTGGTCGGTCGCGCCGGGCGGCGTCGGGCAGGTGTCGCCCCACTTCGGTGCGGTGCCGCCAGGGAGGGCGTCGAGGGTGTAGGAGACGTAGACGTAGGGCCGGGTGGGGAACGCGGGGTCGACGGCCAGGCCGAGCAGGCCGCGGTCCCAGAAGTCCTGGGTCGGGGTCCGCAGGTCGGCGAACACGGTCGCGGTGGGGTCGGCGAGGGAGTCGAAGACCTTGACCAGGCCGCTCTTCTCGGCGACGAACACCCGGCCGTCGGGGGCGAACGCCGCGGCGGTCGGCGAGCTCAGGCCACCGATCGCGACGGTGTCGGCGAACCCGGCAGGCACGGCCGCGGCGACCGCGACGGCCAGTGCGCCGGCGAGCGGCAAGACGACGGCCAAGGCCAAGGCTCGTCTCGATCTTCGGGGGAACAGGGGACGGCGGAAAGGCATCACACGAACTCCTGGTGCGCGGGGACCGGGACCGTCCCGTATGGCGCCGGAAGTCCGATAGTTGTTACATCGAGGCGGAAAATGCACACGAACCGCTCAGTCGCGGTCGAGCCACTCCGCGGCGGAACGAGACCCGCGGCGGGCCCCGGTGACGGCGGTGGACCGAACGTCGTGAACGACTCGTTCATGACGCCGGACTCCGGGGTTCCGGCGAGGTCGCCGGACCTGGCTCTCCCGGAGCCGGTCGACGGGGCGTGGTGCCTCGCGCAAACGTCTTGAATGAGTCATTCAAGACCTCTCACGCCCTGAATGACTCATTCAAGACAACTGCCGCCGCGGGCCGCCGACCCGCGCTGCTCAGTCGCGGTCGAGCCACTCCGCGAGCAGCGCGCGCTCGGCGACGGTGAGTTTCGACAGGTCCGGAGAGGTGTCGGTCGGGGTCGGCGCGTCGGTGAGGATCCGGGCCAGCACGGCCTCGAACATCGCCTCGGCAAGCCCCGGGTCGCGGTCCTCCGGGCGCCGGGCCAGCAGGGTGAGCACGGCGCCGGTGCCGGCCGCGTGGACCAGTTCGGCCGCCAGGCGTTCGGGGACGCGCAGCCGGCCGGCCTCCGCGATGCGGTGCACCCGGGCACGCAGGACCACCAGCCCCGCCTCGGCCACCGGGGACGTCCGGCCCGGTGTCACGAGCAGGCCGAACAGGGCCGCGTTGGCCACCCCGAAACCGATGTGCGCGTCCCAGCCGGCGCGGAGGTCCGCGACGGGGTCGCCGTCCCGCGCGGCCGCCTTCCCGGTGACGTAGGTGGTGAAGACGTGCTCGGCGACGGCGTCGAGCAGCGCGTCCTTGTCCTCGAAGAACCGGTAGAGCGCCGGCGCCTGCAGGCCGGCGGCCTGGGCGACCGCGCGGATCGTGAGCGCGGCCGCGCCTTCGTCGTCGAGGAGCCGCGCGGCGGTCTCGAGGATGTGCGCTCGCGTCTCGCTCCGGCTCTTCACCATGGTTCCGATGATAACGCACTCTTGCTAGCGATGGTGCTAACGTGGTTAATATCGACGTTAGCAAATCGAGAGAGGGTTCATCATGATCGTGATCACCGGAGGGACCGGCAAGCTCGGCTCCCAGGTCGTCGAGCAGCTGCTTCGGCGCGTCCCGGCCGAGGAGATCGGCGTCAGCGTCCGCGAACCCGGCCGGGCGACGGCACTGGCCGAACGCGGCGTCCGCGTGCGCCGCGGCGACTTCGCCGACCCGGACTCGCTCGCCGACGCGTTCGAAGGGGCGACGCAGGTCCTCGTCGTCTCGACGGACGCCACCGGCGAGACGGCGCTGCGGCACCACATCGCGGCGATCGATGCCGCGCGGGACGCCGGCGCCAAGCGCGTGCTCTACACGAGCCACGAGGCCGCGGCCGACGACTCGCTCTTCGCGCCGATGCCCGACCATGCCGCGACCGAGCGTCACCTGGCGACGGCCGGCACCGCGTTCACCGCGCTGCGCAACGGTTTCTACGCCGCCACGGTCCCGTTGCTGCTCGGCCGGGCGCGGGAGACCGGCGAGCTGGTCGCGCCGGCCGACGGGCCCGTGTCGTGGACCGCGCACGCCGATCTCGCCGAAGCCGCGGCGGTCATCCTCGCCGCCGAGGGCCGGTTCGACGGGCCGACGCCACCCCTGACCGCCCCGGTCGCGCTCGATCTCGAGGACGTCGCCGGCCTGCTCGGTGAGTTCACCGGACGCACGATCCGCCGGGTGGTCGCCGACGACGACGAGTGGGTGGCGGGCCTGACCGGGCACGGCGTCCCGGCGGACCGGGCGGCGATGCTGCTCGGCATGTTCCGCGCCGCCCGCCGGGGCGAGCTCGCCGCCACCGGCCCTGACCTCGAAGAACTGCTCGGACGACCGGCGACGCCACTGCGGGCGATCCTCGGCTGATCACTATGAACGGGGTGTATAAACTCTAGCTATACACACCGTGTACAGTCCGCTGCATGTCGATCGGACACACCCTGCTCGGGCTGCTGGAGAACGGCCCCCGGCACGGCTACGACCTCAAACGCGCCTACGACGACCGGTTCGGGCACGACCGCCGCGTCCACTACGGCCAGGTCTATTCGACGCTCGCCCGGCTGCTCAAGCAGGGACTCGTCGAGGCCGACGGCATCGAGGCCGGCGGCGGCCCGGAGCGGAAGCGCTACGCGATCACCGAGGCCGGGGTCGCCGACGTCGGCACCTGGCTGGCGACCCCGGAGAAGCCGGAGGCCTACCTCCAGAACACGCTCTACACCAAGGTCGTGCTCGCCCTGCTCTCCGGCCGCCCGGCCGCCGACGTCCTCGACGTCCAGCGCTCGGCCCACCTCGACGCCATGCGCGAGCTGACCCGCCGCAAGACCCGGGGCGACCTCGTCGACCAGCTGGTCTGCGACCACGCGCTGTTCCACCTGGAGGCCGACCTCCGCTGGCTGGAGCTGACCGCGGCCCGGCTCGACCAGCTGGCGAAGGAGATCGCGTGAGCACGCCGGGGGCCGTCCTGCTGGAAGCCGCCGAGGTCCGGAAGGCGTACGGGCCCACCAACGCGCTGACGTCGGCGAGCCTGCGGGTGCGCGCGGGGGAGGTCGTGGCCCTGATGGGCCCGTCGGGGGCGGGAAAGTCGACGCTGCTGCACTGCCTGGCCGGGATCGTCCGGCCGGACGGCGGCGCCGTCCGCTACCGCGGTGCCGACCTCGCCCTGCTGACCGACCGCGCGCGTTCGGCGTTGCGCCGCACGGACTTCGGCTTCGTCTTCCAGTTCGGCAGGCTGGTCCCGGAGCTCACCTGCCAGGAGAACGTCGCCCTGCCGCTGCGGCTGAACGGCGAACGCGGCCGGGTGGCGGCGCGGCGGGCCCGCGAAATGCTGGCGGAGCTCGGTCTCGCCGACGTGGCGGGCAAGCGGCCGGGCGAGGTCTCGGGCGGGCAGGGCCAGCGGGTGGCCGTGGCCCGCGCGCTCGTGACCGGCCCGCGCGTCGTCTTCGCCGACGAGCCGACCGGCGCCCTGGACTCGCTCAGCGGCGAGCAGGTGATGCAGCTGCTGACGACCATCGCCCGGGAGCGGGACGCGGCGGTGGTCCTGGTGACGCACGAACCCCGCGTCGCGGCCTACTCCGACCGCGAGGTCGTCGTGCGCGACGGGCGGACGCGGGAGCTCGAGGTGACCCGGTGATCCGGCGCTGGGCCGGCGACCTCGCGCTCGGGATGCGCCTGGCGCTGGGCGGCGGCGGGGCGCGGACCGCCTTGGTGCGGCTCGCGCTGACGGCGGCCGGTGTCGGGCTCGGCGTCGCCGTGCTGCTCACCGCGACGTCGGTGCCGCACCTGCTCGGAGCGCGGGACGACCGGGCGAGCTCGCGCGTCCTCGCGCCGGGAGCGCTCGCCGCGGACGTCGACCCGGTCTACGCGGTCACCCGGAACGACGAGTTCCGCGGCCGCGGCCTGCAGGGCTACCTCGTGCAGGCCACCGGAACGCGCTTGCCGGCCGCGCCGGGCGTCGACCGGCTCCCGAGGCCGGGGGAGATGGTGCTTTCCCCGGCGCTGGCGGAGTTGCTCGGCTCACCCGACGGCGAGCTGTTGCGCCGGCGGCTCGACCAGCGGGTGATCGGCACCATCGGCGACGCCGGGCTGACCGGCCCGAACGAGCTGTTCTTCTACGTCGGATCCGACACCGTCACGCGGCAGCCGGACGCCACCCTGGTGAGCCGGTTCGGGTACGAATCCTCCCACCGCCCGCTGTCCTCGCTCGAGCTGCTGCTCGTCGTGGTCGGCGCGACGACCTGCCTCGTGCCGGTGTTCGTCTTCGTCGTCACCAGCACCCGGCTCGCGGCGGCGGCCCGGGACCGGCGGCTCGCCGCGCTGCGCCTGGTCGGCGCGGACCGCGGCCAGGTGCACCGGATCGCGGCCGGCGAGGCACTGCTCGGGGCGTTCGCCGGCCTGCTCGTCGGGCTGGCGCTGTTCCAGCTCATCCGCGTGCTCGTCCCGCGGATCACCGTGGACGCCTTCCGCGGCGGCCTCTTCGGCACCGACGTCGTCCCCGACTGGCGGCTCGGCGTCCCGGCCCTGCTGGCGCTGCCGCTGCTGGCGTGCGCGGCGGCCGTGTTCGCGCTGCGGCTGGTCGTCATCGAGCCCCTCGGCGTCGAGCGGCGGGGAACGCGGACCCGGCGGAAGCTGGCGTGGCGCCTGTTCCCCGCCGTCGTTGGCGGCGCACTGCTGCTCACCGGTCTGGGCGGCGACGGCGCCGACAACCCCTCCGTGATCGTCGGCGTGGTCTTCGTCCTCACGGCCGTACCGCTGGTGCTGCCGTGGGTGGTGGAGCGGGTCGCGGGCCTGCTCGGGGGCGGTTCGCCGGCCTGGCTGCTGGCCGTCCGCCGGCTCCAGCTCGACAGCGCGACGGCGGCGCGCCTGGTCAGCGGGGTCGCCGTGGTGCTGGCCGGATCCATTGCGCTGCAAGGGGTCTACGCCCGCGTCGAGAGCGAACGCCCCGCGCCGCGGGAGATCCGGGTGCTCGCGAGCTACTACGCCACGAGCGTCCCCGACGGCGAGGCGTTCACCGCCGCCCTCCGTGCGCTGCCCGGGCTGGGTGCCGTGCCGGTGCGGACCAGCGCCATGATCGAGACCGCGTCGGGCGAGCGCGCCTCGGTCGTCGTCGAGGACTGCCCGGGGCTGCGGGCCCGCGCCGGGGTCACGGACTGCCGCGACGGCGACGTCTACGCCGCGACGACCTACCGCGGCTACGTGCCCGAGCCGGGGGACCGCCTGTGGTTCTCCGAGCTCCGCCGGATCGCCCGCGCCGCCGTTCCCCAGTGGACGGTGCCCGCCGTGCACCGCGTGCCCATGTCCGGGGAGGGCGCGCCGGAGCTGGTCGTCACCCCGGCCGCGCTGGCGACGGCGTCGGGTGTCGGGCTGACCGTGAACGCGACGTTGCCCGACGCCGGCCCGGACCTGGTGGAGCGCGTCCGGAACGTGGTGGGCTGGAACGGATCCGTGTACTCGCTCGGCACCGGGCGGGACAGCACGTCCGCGCTGATCACCCGGGTGCTGTCGGTCGGTTCCGTGTTGGTGCTGCTGTTCGTCGCGGGCAGCCTGCTGGTCGCCGCGTGGGAGCAGCTGCGGGAGCGGCGGCGCAGCCTCGCCGCGCTGGCGGCGAACGGCGTCGGACGCGGTGTGCTCGCCCGGTCACTCGTGTGGCAGCTGGCGATCCCGGTGGCCGTGGCGGTCCTCGTCGCGGTGCCGGCCGGGCTCGTCCTCGACTGGCTGGTGCTCACGTTCGTGGTGCACCGTCCGATGACGGCGGACGTGCCGTCGATCGCGCTCCTGACGGCGACCGCGGTCGCCGCGGTACTGTTCGTCACCGCGTTGACACTGCCCGCATTGTGGCGGACGACGAACCTGGAGAATTTGCGGGAAGAATGACCCTGGGCGGCGGCGGGTCCGGTTGTTTCCGGGCCCGCCGCCGTGCGTGGAGTCTTTTCGGCGAGCCGATTCCGCCCGAAAAGGCGCCCTTTTCGCCGTTGTGGCGTTATCCTCTTTGCGCGATCGTGAATACGCCGATATCCGCCGCCCCACGATTTCGAGGCAAGCCGATGCGCACCATGTATGACGCCGTCACCGCGCGGAACATCCTGAAGAAGGATGGCCGGCCGGTGCTCGTGGCCGGGTACATCGACCGGATCAAGCTCGCGCCGTGGACCGCCGCCGACTGGGCGCTCTTCCCGGGCGCCCTCAAGGTGCGGATCGTCAAGAAGGCGTCGACCGACGACGGGCACGTCCTGGACGTCGAGCCGGGCGACGCCGCGCCGGAGGAGGCGCCGGGCTGGGCGAAGCGGCGGCGTGCGTCGGGGTTCGCGTACCCGGTCATCTACTGCAACCGGTCGACCTGGCCGAAGGTGAAGGCGGCGTTCAAGGCCCAGCGCGTCGAGCCGCCGCTGTACTGGATCGCCACGGCCACCGGCAAGCGCGAGATCCCCGAAGGCGCGATCGCCGCGCAGTACCTGCTGGACGTCGCGCCCGGCATCGACATCTCCGTCGTGGCCGACTTCTGGCCCGGCGTGGATTCGCCGGGATCCGGAAAACTGACCGCCGAACCGGAAGTGGAACTCATGGAACGCATCACCGTCACCCCGCCCAACGCCGGGCAGAACACGGTCCGGCTCAACCTGTCCGGCAGCGCCGGCGCCGCCCTCGTCGTCCGCCCGCGGATCAACGGCCAAGGCGTGTCGAAGCCGATGTGGGTCGGCAACATCTTCGCGTGGGGCTCGGACAAGGCGGGCGTCGGCAACAACCCCAAGACCAACCCGAACTACGACGACCGGCTGACGTCCCACCGTCGTTTCGCCCTGCCGGGCGCGGTGTGGGCCGACCTCGAGTACAGCGCCGCGGAGCCGTTCGAGATCGACGTCGTCGGCTGAGCTCAGGCCTCCGCCGTGAGGTGGTTGCGGAGGAAGGCGATGCCGGCGTCGGTGACGTGCTGGAGCTTGCGCTCGCCGTAGAAGTGGCCCGCGCCCTCGATGCGGACGAGGTCGGCGTCCGCGCCGGCCCGCCAGTAGGCCGCGACCAGTGCTTCGCTGTGGGCGATCGGGATCCCGGCGTCGTCGGTGCCGTGGGCCAGCAGGAGCGGGGCCGCGGTCGCCGACGCGTGGAGCAGCGGGCTCGCGGTCGGGCCGGGGAGCCAGTCGTGCGGGTCGTGGCCGCTGCTGTGCAACGGGGAACCCGCGGGCGGCGGCGGGATGCGCGTGAAGTCCGCCGGCGCGCTCCAGGCGATCGCGGCGCCGACCCGGCTCGGCGGGCCGGTGATCCCGAGGTCGCCTTCGAACTCGGGATCGTCCGCCGTGACGGCGAGCATCGCGGCCAGGTAGCCACCGGCCGAGTGTCCCCACGCCGCGACGCGGTCCGCGTCGAGCTCCAGCTCCCCGGCGTGGTGGCGGACCCAGCGCACGGCGGCCTTGACGTCGTGGACCTGCGCGGGGAAGGGGGCTTCCCGCCCGTGCCGGTACTGCGCCCGCGCGACGGCGAACCCGGCCGCCAGCAACCGATCCGTCACGCGGTCGCCGAGCAGGCTGTGCTTGTGCGACCCCGCCGCGGGCGCCCCGCCGTAGAGGTAGACGACGACCGGATGGCCACCGCCGGGAGCCTGTCCGGCCGGAACGACGAGGTCGAGCAGCAGCGGCCGGTAGCCGGCGAGGGTCGCGACGAGTGCGTCCCGATAGGACACTCGCGTCCCGGCCCGTTCGGCCCGGGGCAGGGTCAGCGGAGCACGGGAAGTGAGCACGCGACCACTATCGGGGCATTCCGGGCAGTCCGGCCAGCCGTACCAGGATGCGGGAGCCGGGGCCGAGCCGACTCTCCGGCGTCTCCTCGTGACCGTCCTGGTGCTCTCCGTGTCGTGTTGACAGGCCCCGCTCACCGGTGTCAGTATCTGGATTAATCCGATTGGAAACGTTTCCAACCCCGCCTTCCGCAGCTGGAAACGTTTCCAAGAACGCACAACGAGGTAGCCGATGACGTCAACACGGGCCACGCTGCTCCAGGTCGCCGAGCGCGCCGGGGTATCACTGGCCTCGACCTCGCGGGCGCTGCACGGCTCCGGTGCCAGCCCGGCCATGGTCGAACGCGTGCGGGCCGCCGCGGCCGAGCTCGGGTACAGCGCCGATGCCATCGGGCGGTCGCTGCGGCTGAAGAAGACCTTCCAGGTCGCCTTCGCCGTCGCCGACATCGGGAACCCCGTCTACGTCGAGATGATGCGGGCCATCCACGAAGTCCTCGCCCCGCACGGCTACCGGGTCGTCGTGATGAGCACGGGGGACACCGCGACGTCGACCACCGAGCTCGTGCGCAGCCTCAACAGCGGCTTCGTCGACGGCATGATCGTCAGCCCGCTGCGCACCGACGACCGGCTGATCCGCGAGATCCAGCAGGCCCCCGTCCCGGTCGTGGTGATCGGGCGGGCGCTGGACGACCGGGGCATCAGCTCGGTCTCCACCGACTCCGCGGGCGGGATCGGCGCGGCCGTCCGCCACCTCCACGCTCTCGGCCGCCGAAACGTCGGGTTCCTCAACGGCCCGCTCGACACCACGCCCGGCACCGCGCGCCAGCGGGGGTTCGACGCCGTGGCCGGGGAAATCGCCGCCGAGCGCATCGACCAGGAGGTCGCCGGGGACTTCACCGTCACCGCCGGGCTCGAGGCCGCCCGGCGGCTGCTCGCCCGCGGCAAGCTCGACGCGCTCGTCGCGGCGAACGACCTGCTCGCCATCGGCGCCATCCGGGCCGTGCGGGAACTCGGCCTTTCCGTGCCCGAAGACGTCGCGATCACCGGCATGGACGACACCGAGATCGGCCGGGTCTTCCAGCCCAGCCTCACCAGTGTCTCCCTCGGCTCGACCGAACGCGGGCGCGCGGCGGCCCGGATCATGCTCCAGCTCACCGACGATCCCGACCACGCGGCGCAGCAGGTCGCCGTCGGCCCGGAGCTGATGGTGCGCGAATCGACCGGGGGTGCGCGATGACCGCGACGCTGACCCGCCCGGCGCCCACCACCGGGAAGAAGAAGCCGGCCCTGGCCCGCAGCCGTCGGCGCGAGGCGATCGGGCTGGTGCTGCCGTCGCTGATCCCGATCCTCGTGCTGAGCGTCGCGCCGCTGGTCGTCGGGATCTTCCTGGCCTTCACCGACGCGCGCCTCGTGCGCCACCCCGACTACGGGTTCGCCGGCGTCGACAACTTCACGAAGCTCGTCGGCAACGACCTGTTCTGGGACTCGCTGCGGATCGGCATGATCTGGACCGTCGGCGTCACGCTGCTCCAGCTGGCCGCCGCGATGGGCCTGGCACTGCTGCTCAACTCCGGGCTCAGACTGCAGGGCCTGACGCGAGTGCTCGCGCTCGTGCCGTGGGCGATGCCGCCGGTCGTCGTGGCGATCATGTGGCAGATGATCTACTCGGCCAACGGCGGCCCGCTCAACGCCTTCCTCGGCAGCGTCGGCCTGCCCGACGACATCAACTGGCTCGGCGACTTCTCGGTCGCGCTGCCCGCGGTGATCGTCGTCGGCGTCTGGGTCGGCATGCCGCAGACGACGGTGACGCTCCTGGCCGGCCTGCAGCAGATCCCCGCCGAGCTGCAGGAAGCCGCCGCGATGGACGGCGCGGGCGCGTGGCGGCGGTTCACCGCGGTGACCTGGCCGAGCCTGCGCCCGATCGTCACGTCGATCACGTCGCTGAACTTCATCTGGAACTTCAACTCGTTCTCGCTGGTCTACGTTCTCACCGCGGGCGGCCCGGGTGGCAAGACGATGGTCCCGGTGCTGTTCATCTACCTCGAGGCCTTCAAGAACCGCGAGATCGGCTACGCCGCCGCGATGGGCCTGGTGCTCGTCGTCGTGGTCGTGCTGATCCTCGCCGTCTACCTGCGGTCGCAGTTCCGCGACGACCGCGCCGTGAAGGGGCGCTGATGAGGACTCTGGTACGCCCGGCGCAATACGTCGCCCTCGCGCTCTACATCCTGTTCCTCGGCTTCCCGTTGCTGTGGCTGATTTCGGCGTCGGTGAAGTCGTCGGGCGAGCTCAATTCCCTGACGGTCAGCCTGCTGCCGAGCGAATGGCATTGGGACAACTACACCGAAGCCCTGGAAAAGCAGGGACTGGTCCGGTCCGCCGCCAACAGCCTGATCGTCGCGCTCGCTTCGACCGCGCTGTCGGTCGTCATCGCCGTGCCCGCGTCCTACGTGCTCGCGCGGCTCAAGGGCAAGGTGCGCGCGGCCGGTGTCGGCTGGATCCTGGTGAGCCAGGTGTTCCCGGTCGTGCTCATCATCCTGCCGCTGTACCTCATCCTGCGGACGCTCGGCCTGGCCGACAACCTCGCCGGCCTGACGCTGGTGCACACGACGTACATGCTGCCGTTCGCGCTCTGGATGCTGCAGGGGTACGTCGCCGCGATCCCGGTGGAACTGGAGGAGGCCGGGGCGGTCGACGGCGCGAGCCGGCTGACCGTGCTGCGCACGATCGTCTTCCCACTGCTCGCCCCGGGTGTCGCCGCGACGGCGATGTTCAGCTTCGTCTCGTCGTGGAACGAGTTCTTCTTCGCACTGGTCCTCCTGCAGTCGCCGGAGAACTACACGCTGCCCATCACGCTCAACATGTTCGTCGGCGGCGAGGGCAAGGTCGCCCTCGGCCCGCTCGCCGCCGGCGCCGTGCTCGCCGCCATCCCCAGCATCGTCTTCTTCAGCATCCTGCGCAGGAAGCTCACCAGCGGCCTGATGGCGGGGGCGGTGAAGGGATGAACCCCACCAAGAATCACTCGAAAGGTCGGTCGATGAAGACACGACGCATGATTGCCGCCACCCTTCTGTCGGTCGTCGGCCTGCTGCTCACCGCGTGCGGGGGCGGCGGGAGCGGGGACGGCGGAGACGGGCCGGTCACCCTCACCTTCCAGTCCCTGTCCGACCAGCCCGCAGCCATCGCCGCGACGCAGAAGATCGTCGGCGACTGGAACAAGGCCCACCCGGACGTGCAGGTCAAGATCGTCCAGGCCGGCTGGGACGGCGTCTACGACAAGCTGATCACCCAGTTCAACGCGGGCACGGCACCGGACATCGTGCACTACGAGGCGGCCGGCATCGCGCCCTTCGCCACCGACGGCTACCTCGCGGACCTGACGCAGTACCTGCCGGAGCAGAAGCGCGCGGACATCCCGAAGGGCGTCCTGGACTCGGTGACGGTCGACGGCAAGGTGATCGCCGCGCCGACCGAGCTGCAGTCCTATGTGGTCTTCGCGAACAAGACCCAGCTGCAGCAGGCGGGTGTCACGATCCCGACCGGTGCCACGATGACCTGGGACCAGCTGCGCGACATCGCCAAGGCGACGACGAAGGACGGCAAGTTCGGCCTCGGCTGGGGCCTGTCGAGCCCGACGGCGGCGTTCGTCGCGCTGGCTCCCGGCTTCGGCGGCAAGTACTTCGAGGGCACCGGTGACAAGGCGAACCTGAGCGTCGGCCAGGGCGAGCAGGCCCTGCCGCAGCTCGTCGACGCGATGGCCCACCAGGACCACTCGATCCTGCCGGTCACGCTGACGCAGTCGGGCACCAAGGCGCTCGCGCCGTTCTACGCGGGCCAGATCGCGATGACGGTCCAGGGTTCCTACCAGGCGGCCAACATCGCGAAGGACGCGCCGAAGGGCTTCGACTGGGTCGTGCTCCCGCCGCTGGCCGGTTCGGCCGGGCCCGCGCAGGCCGCGAACCCGCAGACGCTGTCGGTGAACAAGGACTCCGGCCACGTCAAGGAAGCCGCGGAGTTCGTCGACTTCTTCACCAGTACCGACAACCTCGCCGCCATCAACGAGGCCGACGCGCTGATCCCGCCGACGACGTCCGCGCGGCAGGCGCTCACGACCAAGCTCGGCGCGAAGAACGGCTGGAACGCGATCCTCGCCTCCGGCCAGTACCTCACCTCGGCGCCCTACCTGTTCGCCGGCAAGTACGCGCAGTGGAAGGACACCGTCGCGACCCCGGCGTACCAGCAGTTCCTCGGACAGAAGATCGACGCCGCCGGCCTCGCGAAGCAGCTCGAGGACGGCTGGAAGAGCGTCAGCAAGTGACAGGAGCGGATTCTTGACCTGGCTGGAAGACCGGGCCGTCGCGGTGATCACCGGCGCGGCCGTCGGGGACGCCCTCGGCGGCGCCACCGAAGGGTGGACACCCGAACAGATCGAAGAGCGCCACGGCGGCCGGGTGACCGGCGTCGTCGGGCCGTGGTACCCGGACTGGCGGACGGCGCGCCCCATCGCGCCGTACCACAAGGGCGACGGGCACATCACCGACGACACCCTCATGACGCGGGCGCTCGTCGAGGTGTACGCGAAGCGCCGCGCGCACCTCGACGCGTACGCGATGGCCGAGGACCTGGTGCCGCTCATGATCGGCGAGCCGCGCTGGGTGCCGGAGCTGGAGTCGACCGCGTTGCTGCTGCAGCGGGTCTTCCTGGCCGAGAAGTGGATCGTCGCGAGACTCCACTATGGACACGTCGACCCGCGCGAAGCGGGTGTGGGCAACGTGGTCAACTGCGGCGCGGCGATGTACGTCGCCCCGGTGGGCGTCGTCAACGCGGGTGACCCGCGGGCGGCGTACGCCGAGGCGATCGACCTCACCGGCGCGCACCAGTCGAGCTACGGCCGTGAGGCGGCGGGGGTGCTGGCCGCGATGGTGGCGGCCGCCGTCGCCCCGGGCGCGTCGCTCGACGACGTCGTCGCGGCGGCTCTGGAAGTGGCTCACGACGGGACCGCGGCGGCGCTGCGGGCCGTCGTCGCGGAGTTCGGTGGCCGGACCGTCCCCCCGGCCACCGACGACGAAGAGCGGGCGCTGGCCGCGCTCGTCCGGGAGACGGTCGCGCCGTTCGACTCGGTCGGGCCGCACTACCGGGAGATGTCCCTCGATGCGAGGCGGCCTTCGCGGACGAAGTCCATCGAGGAGCTGCCTGCCGCGTTGGCGTTCGTGCTGGCGCACCAGGGCGGTTTCCGCGGGGCGGTGCTCGCGTCCGTGAACTACGGCCGGGACGCCGACTCGATCGCCGTGATGGCGGCGGCGATCTGCGCGGGCCTCGGCGGGACGGCGGTCGTGCCGGCCGCGTGGGTCGACGAGATCGGCGACGCCAGCCGGATGGACCTGCGCGAGACCGGGCACCTGCTGGCCTCGGCGGCCGCGGACATCCTGAAGGCCGACCGGGAGCGGGCCGCGGCCCGCGTGGCCTTCCTCGGGGAGCCGACGTGAGGCTGACCTGGGCCCAACCCGAGGACCTGCTCCCGCACGAGCTGGTGCAGTCCCTGGCCGAGGGCAAGGACGTCACCGCGGTCCGGGACCGGTGGGTCGCGGCGGGTGGGGATCCGACGCCGGTCGTGAGCGGTGCGGGTCCCGCGATGCCTTCGCTGCGGCCGCTGGCCCGGGAGCTGCTGGACGAGCTCGACTCGCCTGTGGCCGAACCTTCCTGGGACTCGCTGGACTTGCCTGCGCCGCCGTCGCTGCCTCGCGGATCCCGTGGGCGTGAGCTGAGCGCGTGGACCGGCCGGGCCGCGGGGTGCCTGCTCGGCAAGCCCGTCGAGAAGATCCCGCGGGAGGGCATCGAGGCGATCCTCCGGGCGACCGGCCGCTGGCCCCTCGCCGGGTGGTTCACCGCGGTGGGGCTGCCTGCCGACGTGGCCGCAAGATGGCCGTGGAACCGTCGGTCCGCGCCGACGTCCCTGGAAGAGAACATCGACGGGATGCCCGAGGACGACGACCTCAACTACCCGATGCTCGCGCTGTCCTTGCTGGAGACCCACGGCCGGGACTTCACGACGTCGGACGTCGCGCAGCTGTGGCTGGACAACCTGCCGGCCGGGCGAGTGTTCACGGCGGAACGCGCGGCGTACCGGAACCTCCTGGACGCGCGCCCCGACACCGCGACCTACCGGAACCCGTTCCGCGAGTGGATCGGTGCGCTGATCCGCGCGGACGTGTTCGGCTGGGTGTCCCCGGGCGACGTGCGTTCGGCGGCTCGGCTGGCGTGGACGGACGCCCGGCTCAGCCACACGCGCAACGGCGTGTACGGCGCGATGTGGGCGGCGGCGCTCGCCTCGGCGGCGATGGTGTGCGACACGGTGGACGAAGTCCTGGACGCGGCGTCGGCGGTGGTCCCTTTGTCGAGCGACCTCGCGGCGGCGATCCGCTTCGGCCGTTCAGCGGCGTCGGAAGGCGATGTCCGAAGTGGACTCGACCGGCTGCATGCGGCGTACGGGCACCTGCACTGGGTGCACGTGCTCAACAACGCGGCGGTGATCGCGTACGCGCTCGCTGCGGGTGGCGGGGAGTTCGGGCCGAGTGTGGCGATCGCGGTGACGGCGGGCTGGGACACGGACTCGGCGGCCGCGACGGTCGGGGGAGTGGTCGGCGCGGTGAGCGGAGTGGACGAGTACTGGAGCAAGCCCCTGGACGGCCGGATCGCGACCTCGTTGCCGGGCGGAGAGCGGCGGATCGAGGACCTCGCGGCCCGCACGGCGGCGCTGGCGGAGGTGGGGGCATGACCGGCAGCGAGGGTCCGCCGGATGGCGGCGCGGCCGGCGGGCCGGGCATCGGCGATGGGGAAGACCGGGGCTCGCTCGGCGTCCCTGCGCCCGACAGCCCGAACCCCACCGCCCGCGTGACCGGGCGGGTGGTCGTCGTGGGCTCGGCCAATGTCGACCTCGCCGTCGATGTTCCCCGGCCGCCGAAAGCCGGCGAAACCGTCCTCGGGGGACGGCTCCGGCGCAGTCCCGGTGGCAAAGGCGCGAACCAGGCCGTCGCCGCCGCCCTCGCCGGAGGCGCCGACACCACCTTCGTCGGGGCCCTCGGCGAAGACGAAGCCGCCGACCTTCTCCTCGTCTCCCTCGGTGGCGCCGGGGTCCGGACCGACCTCGTCGACCGGGCCGACGCGCCCACTGGGACCGCCTTCATCACCGTCGCCCCCGACGGCGAGAACGCCATCGTCGTCGCGCCCGGCGCGAACGAGCACGTGAAGGTCGTTGCCGCCCAGGCCGAACGGATCGCCGAAGCCGACGTTGTCCTGGCCCAGCTGGAAATCCCCCTCGACGTCGTGGCGGCCGCCGCCGCGGTCAGGAAACCCGGAGCGCGGATGATCCTCAACGCCGCGCCCTCGCGGGAGCTGCCCGACTCGCTGTGGGACGCGCTCGACCTGCTCGTCGTCAACGAACACGAGGCCGCCGACCTCGCCGGCGAGCCCGAGAAGCTGCTCAAGCGCGTACCCGCCGTCGTGGTCACCCTCGGCGGCGAAGGCTGTGTCGTCCTGCGAAGGGACCACGAGCCCGTGCGGATCCCCGGCATCCCGGTCGACGTCGTCGACACCACCGGCGCCGGCGACACCTTCTGCGGCGTGCTTGCCGCGGCGCTGGCCCGCGGCGAAGACCTCCCCGACGCCGCGAAACGAGCGGTAGCCGCCGGCGCGTTCGCCGTCACCCGGCCCGGCGCCCAGGCCGCCGTCCCCACCGAAGACGAGGTCGCAGGAATGACGTCATGACGTTCGACCCGCTCGTCCCGCGGCCGATCGACCGCCCCACCGAGGTGCGCGGACCGCTGGCCGACCTCGACGACGCGAAGATCTTCGCCGCCCCCGCGGACCCGGCCGACCGGCCCGCGTGGCGCGCGAAACTCCGTGAATGGCGCGAGGACGCGCGAAGCCGGCACGGCTACACCGGCAAAGACTACGAGCGTCCGGGCGCGGCCTGGGCGCAGACCTGCCACACGGTCGCCCAGGTGTGGCTCTGGGACGAGCTGCTCTACTCCTTCGCCGAGCACCGCTTCACCCCCGAGCGCTTCCTCGCCGACGCGCAAGAGCGCTTCGGTGGCCTCGACGCCGTCGTCCTCTGGCACGCCTACCCGGTGATCGGCCTCGACGACCGCAACCAGTGGGACTTCTACCGCGACGTCCCCGGGCTCACCGACCTGATCGACACCCTGCACGGCAACGGCCTGCACGTCTTCGTCGACTACAACCCCTGGGACGTCGGCACCCGCCGCGGCGACGACGACCTCACCGAACTCGCGGCACTGGTCGCCGACCTGAAAGCCGACGGCGTCTTCCTCGACACGCTCAAGAAGGCCGAGCCGGACTTCGTCGACCGGCTCGAAGCCGCCCGGCCCGGCATCGTCCTCGAAGGCGAGTCCAAGCTGCCGGTCGAGCGGATCGAGGACCACGCGGCGTCGTGGGCCCAGTTCTTCGCCGACTCGCCCGTCCCGGGCGTCCTGCGCGCCCACTGGTACGAGCGCCGCCACATGCAGCACCACGTCCGCCGCTGGCACCGCGACCACAGCGAAGAACTGCAGTCGGCGTGGCTCAACGGCGTCGGCGTCATGGTCTGGGAGGTCGTCTTCGGCGTGTGGGTCGGCTGGTCGCCCCGCGACGCCGCGACGGTCCGCCGGATGGTCACCCTCCAACGTGCGGCACAAGATCTGCTGCTCGGCGGCGAGTGGACACCCCTCGCCGAGCTGCCACCCGAGGCCGAGGCGGCCGGCGTCTACGCGTCGAAATGGGAACTCGACGGCAGGACACTGTGGACCCTCGTCAACCGCGGCGACACCGGCTACCACGGCCCGCTGCCCGGCACCGACCTCCTGGGCGGCGTACCGGCGCGGGGGATCGGCGCCGCGGTGGAAGGGTGGCTGCCGGACCTTCCGGAGCTGCCGCATGACCCGGACCGACGCTTCCCGCACCGGCTCGCGAAGAGGATAAGTCCACAAAGGACCACCGGAAAGCCCGATGCGGACGCCGTCATCGTCCCGGCCGGGCCGTACGTCCTGACTGTGCGGTACCGCGCCCGCGAGACCGGCCTGTACCAGGGAGCGCCCTATGTGGACGAATGGAAGCCGCTTCCGCCGCGCCTGCACGACGCACGCACGGTGCAGCGCGACGGCGAACTGACCACGGCCGTCGCGGTAGCGGCCACGGAAGTGACCAACGCGCAGTACGCGGAGTTCCTGGCCGCCACCGGCCACGAGCCGAAACCGAAGCACCTGGGCGCGCCCGGCGAACCCGTCACCTACGTCGACCTCGACGACGCCCGCGCGTACTGCGCCTGGCGTGGCGGCCGCCTGCCGACCGAGGACGAATGGCAGCTGGCCGGCGAAAGGCTCGAGCGGGGCACTCCGGCCGTGTGGAACTGGACCGAGAGCGAACACTCCGACGGACGGACGCGATTCGTGATGCTCAAGGGCGGCAGCGACTACGCGGCCGAAGGCTCCGAATGGTACGTCGAAGGCGGCCGGAAGGACCCCGAATACACCGTGAAGCTCCTGCTGCCCGGCCTGGGTCTCGCCCGCAGCGCGACCATCGGCTTCCGCTGCGCGTGGGAGGTGACGGCGTGACCGTCTCCCGCGACCGGTCGACCGGGGCGCTGGCCGGGCTGCGCGTCGTCGACGCGTCCACGCTCTTCGCCGGCCCGATGGCCGCCATGCACCTCGGGGACATGGGCGCCGAGGTGATCAAGATCGAGCACCCGCGCAAACCCGACCCCTCGCGCACCCACGGCGCCGCGAAGGACGGCGTCAACCTGTGGTGGAAGACCCTGGGCCGCAACAAGCGCACGATCACCGCCGACCTCGGCAGCGAAGGCGGCCGCGAGGTGTTCCTCGCGCTGGCCACCACAGCGGACGTCGTCATCGAGAACTTCCGCCCCGGCACGCTCGAACGCTGGAACCTCGGGTACGACGAGCTGGCGAGCTGGAACCCGAAGCTCGTGCTGGCCCGCGTCACCGGCTTCGGGCAGCTCGGTCCGTACCGGAGCCGGCCGGGCTTCGGCACGCTCGCCGAGGCGATGAGCGGGTTCGCGGCGACCACCGGCGAACCGGACGGGCCACCGACGCTCCCGCCGTTCGGGCTCGCCGACGGCGTCGCGTCCCTGGCCACGGCGTACGCGATCATGGTCGCCCTTTCCGCACGCGCGAACACCGGGCGCGGACAGGTCGTCGACACCGCGATCATCGAGCCGATGCTGGCCATGCTCGGCCCGCAGATCACGCGCTGGGACCAGCTGCGCACCGTCCAGCCGCGCACCGGCAACCGGTCGACGAACAACGCGCCGCGCAACACGTATCGCACGGCCGACGGCCAGTGGGTCGCGGTGTCCACCTCGGCTCAGTCGATCGCCGAGCGCGTGGTCCGCATGGTCGGCCGGCCCGACCTGGCCGCCGAGCCGTGGTTCGCGACCGGCGCCGATCGGGCCCGCCACGCCGACGAGCTCGACGAAGCAGTCGGCAAGTGGATCGGGCAGCGCACGCGGGACGAGGTCGTCACCGCGTTCGAAGCAGCACAGGCCGCCGTCGCGCCCATCTACGACGCCGCCGACATCGTCGAGGACCCGCAGTTCCGCGCGCTCGGCACGATCCACGAGATCGACGACGCCGACCTCGGCCCGATGCTCATGCAGGGCCCGCTGTTCCGGCTCTCCGGCCACGACTGCGTCATCGGCTTCACCGGCCGCCCGCACGGCGCCGACACCGACGCCGTGCTGGAGGAGCTGGGGTTCTCGCCCGAGCGGGTGGCCGAGCTGCGTGAGCGGGGTGCGGTGTGAGCCCGCCGCTGACGTTCCTCTACGCCCCGGCCGACCGGCCCGACCGGGTGCGGAAGGCCCTGGAGTCCGAGGCGGACGTCGTGCTCGTCGACCTCGAGGACGCGGTCGCCCCGGCGCGCAAGGACGAAGCCCGCTCGAACGCGGTGCGGCTCCTCGCCGCGGTGACCAGGCCGGTGCAGGTGCGCGTCAACCACCCGAGCACGCCCTGGCACGACGCCGACCTCGCCGCGCTGGCCCGGCTGCCGCTCCCGGTGGGCGCGCGGCTGCCGAAGGTCGAAGCGCGGGCGGAGATCCTGGCCGTCGAGGCCGCGCTGCCGGGCCGGGCGCTGCACCCGCTGATCGAGTCGGCGCTCGGGGTGGAACGGGCCCTCGACATCGCGACGGCGTCGCCGCGGATCGCGTCGATCGGGCTCGGCGAGGCCGACCTGCGCTCGGACCTCGGCGTCGCCGACGACGCCGGGCTGACGTGGGCACGCAGCCGCGTGATCGTCGCGGCCCGGGCAGCCCGGCTCGCGCCACCCGCGATGTCGGCGTACGCGAACGTCCGCGACCTCGACGGGCTGGCGGCGTCGTGTCGCGCGGGCCGTGCGCTCGGCTTCCGCGGCCGGACGGCGATCCACCCGGTCCAGCTCGAGACGATCCGGACGGCGTTCCTGCCGACGTCGCAGGAGGTGTCCCGGGCGCGCGAGGTCATCGCCCGGGTCGCCGACGCGACGGCCGCCGGCGTCGGCGCGATCGCGTTGCCCGACGGGACGTTCCTCGACGTGGCCATGGTCGAGCAGGCACGGACGGTGCTTTCCCTGGCCGACTGACGTCTGCGGCCGGCCGAACGCCTTGAATGAGTCATTCAGGTCTTCGGAGGTCCTGAATGACTCATTCAAGACATCGCCGGTACAAGGGCCGTACAACCGGGTGTACGGATTTTGGATCCGCCTCTGGCGCAATGGCGTCCATGCGAACTCCGAAAGTGCTCCTCCTCGCGCTGGCCGTGGTGGCCGGCGCACTGGCGCTGCCCGGGACGGCCAGCGCCGCCTACAGCGATCCGCTGACGACCACGACCAAGCAGAACCTGGTCTGGCACGCGACCCCGGCCGCCGCGCTGACCGCGCTGGACAACGCGCTGCCGAACGTCAGCCTCAACACCGTCGTCAACGACACCAGCTACGCGATGACCGGCTGCACCAGCGCGGAGAAGGCCGCGCTGCCCAAGGCGCCGGCCGCCACGAAGTCGTTGTGCTGGGACTCCGAACGGGCCGGCAGCACGACCTGGGTCCCGCAGGGCATCACGACCTCCGGGGACGCCGACGACGACGGCCTGTGGGGTGCGGACAAGATCATCCTGTCCGGCTGGCACGGCACCGACGCGCTCGGCCGCTACAACGACGCGCGGATCCAGGCGGTCAACTACGACAACCCCGCCTCCTCGGCCCACCGGATGATGTACCTGGCCGTGCCCAACAGCACCGGCAGCAGCTTCTCCGCGGCGACCGCCCACATGGGCGGGATGGCCTGGTACGGCGACAAGATCTACGTCACCGCCGTCGGGAACACCTCGACCGCGATCCGGGTGTTCAGCACCAAGCACATCCTGCAGCTGACCGACACGACGTCGAACGCGATCGGCAAGACGTCGGGCGGATATGCGGCCTACACGTACAAGTACGCGATGATGCAGGTCGGCTACTACACCTACGCGGGCGGCACCTGCAGCATGGCGTCCGACACCGGCGTGCCGTGCTTCTCGTCGCTCTCGCTGGACCGCAGCACGAGCCCGGCCAGCATCGTGACGACCGAGTACTTCTCCGACCAGAGCCTGCACGGCCGGCTCTACCGCTTCCCGATGGGCACGGACTACCTGCTGACCGGGACCGCGACGGAGGCGTTCCGCAGCTACGTCGGCAACATGCAGGGCGTCCTGTCCCACGACGGCAAGTGGTACGTGGCCCACAGCTCGGCGACGATCAACGGCCAGCTCTGGGCCCAGACGACGACGGCGAGCACCTCGGCGACGTGCGGCTCGACGTCCGCCTGCTGGGCGGTGCACCCGGAGGCGCTGACCTACGACTGGTCGACGGGCCTGGTCTGGTCCCAGTCGGAGTGGTCGACCGCCGACTGCCAGGCGCAGAACCAGACCTGTGGCCGGTCGGTGTTCGCGGTGCCGCTGTCCTCCTTGGGTTAACCGGCGAGCAGGGCCGCTCCGAGCGCCGTGGTCAGGTAGAGGACCTGGCGCCCGGAGCGTTCCCGTTCGACCAGCCCGTTTTCGCGCAGGACGTTCAGGTGCTGCGACACCGCACTGGGCGTCACGCCGAGGGCGCGGGCCAGGTCGGTCGTGGTGGCGGGGGAGCGCAGCGCCTCGAGAAGCCCGGCCCGCGCGCGGCCCAGCAGCCGGACGG
The DNA here is from genome assembly GCF_030182635.1 of Amycolatopsis ponsaeliensis. Classification (NCBI taxonomy): domain Bacteria; kingdom Bacillati; phylum Actinomycetota; class Actinomycetes; order Pseudonocardiales; family Pseudonocardiaceae; genus Amycolatopsis; species Amycolatopsis ponsaeliensis. The sequence goes on along the minus strand of NZ_JAPZLD010000002.1, from coordinate 225,804 downwards.
TGCCGGCCGCCGGGGGCCGGGTGCCCGCCGTCCACAGGACACCGCGCCCGCGGGCCGGGTAGCGGACCGTCGTCTGCGTGGACGTGTTGCCCTTGACCAGGACGTGCGGGCAGCCGAGCACGACCGGGATGAGGACGAGGCCGCCGGGACCCCGGTTCACCTGGCGGTCGCCGGTCAGCAGCAGCTTTCCGGCGCGCCAGCGCAGGTCCGGGTGCAGGCCGGCGAACAGCCGGTCGGCGCCGCCCGCGGCCAGCATCCGCGCGCGGTGGGCGACGTCGGCGTCGAGGACGGCCCGGATCCTCGGCCAGTGCGGGGCGAGCAGCCGGTCGTGCGCCCGCAGCAGCTCTCCGGCGATCGCTTTCAGCCCGGCCGCCGGGCGCGCGGCGAGCTCGGCGACGGTCCCGCGGAGGTCCGTGCCGAACACCCGCCCGAGGCTGGCCCGGACCTGACGCGCGGTCGTCCGCCGCAGCGCGGCCAGATCGTCCTCGATGGACGGACCCGCGCCGCGGGGCGCGGGGACCAGGAACTCCGGCCAGCTGGGCCGGTCGCTCACGATCAGCGGCCACGTCCACGGCAGGTCCAGCGGCGCGCGGGCGAGCTCGTCCTCCGCCCAGCGCAGCCACGGCAGGGCGCTCGCCTGCCGCTCACGGCCGCCCAGCTGCTGCAGGCACGCGACCGTCTCCGACAGCGGGGAGATCGCGAAGCGGGTCGCCGCGAGCTCCGCGACGCCGAGTTCGAGGATCATGGCCATGGTTCCGAGTATGTAGCGCGGAGCTAAATGCTGTCCGCGAAGCCGCGGCGGGCCAAAAGATCGGGTCATGATCGGACCGGACTTCCGGCGGCTCCTGTGGGCGACCGGCATCGACAACCTCGGCACCGGCGCGTTCACCGCGGCGGTGCCCCTGCTGACCGTCACGCTCACCCACGACCCGAGGCTCGTTTCCCTCGTCTCGGCCGCGGCGTACCTGCCCTGGTTGCTGTTGTCCCTGCCCGCCGGCGCGCTGGCCGACCGCCACGACCGCGCCGGCCTGATGTGGCGCGCGCAGGCGGCGCAAGCCGTGCTGGTCGCCATCACCGCCGTCCTGGCCGCCTGTGGGGCGATCGGGATCCCGGTCCTCGCCGTCACGGCGTTCGGGCTCGGGGCGGGCGAAGTCGTCTTCAGCACCGCGGCCCAGGCGATCCTGCCGGACCTGGTCGCGAAGCCGCTGCTGCCCCGGGCCAACGGCCGTCAGCAGGCGATCACGACGGTCACCGAGCAGTTCGCCGGCCCGCCGCTGGGCAGCCTGCTGTTCGGCGTCGCGGCGGCGCTCCCGTTCGGGCTCGACGCCGTGTCGTTCGCGGCGTCCGCCGTCCTGGTGGCGAGGCTGCCCCGGCGAGCCGGCGCCGCCCGGACGCGCTCGGCGATCCGGGAAGGCCTGGCGTGGCTGCTGCGGCACCGGCTGCTGCGCACGCTCGCGATCCTGGTGGGTGTCAACACTTTCTGCGGTCAGCTGGCCGCCGCGACGCTCGTCCTGCTCGCCACCGAGGTGGTGCACCTCGACGCGCGCGGCTACGGCCTGCTGCTCGCCGGCGCCGCGCTCGGGAGCGTGCTCGGCGGCCTGGTCAACGCGCGCGTCCTGGCCCGGATCGGGGCCCGGCCGGCGTTGCTGACGGCGCTGGCGGCGAACGTCGCCGCGTTCGCCGGCATCGGCCTGAGCCGTGACGCCGTGATGCTCGGCGCGTTCCTCGCCGTGAACGGCTTCGTGACGACGTTGTGGAACATCGTCAGCGTCGGCCTTCGGCAGGAGCTGGTGCCGTCCGCGTTGCTCGGCCGGGTCTCCAGCGCGTACCGGCTGCTCAGCTGGGGCTTGATCCCGGTCGGCACCCTGGCCGGCGGCCTGGTGGCGCACGGGCTGGGGTTGCGGGCGCCGTACCTCGTCGCGGCCGCCGTGCGCGGGCTCGCCCTGGTTGCTGCGCTACCCGTGCTGATCAGTCCGTTGTGGACCGGTCAGCGCCGCGTGTAGATGAAGCCGAGCTGGTCTACCTCGTCACCCGCGCGGCCGTGGAAGCCCGCGATCTGCCAGCCGTCCGGGGCCGTCGCGGTCGTGCAGTCCGCGGTCGTCGTCCCGCCGGCGAGCGTGCCGCCGCGGTTGGTCGTGATGCGGGCGGAGAAGATCCGGGTGTGGCCGTTGTAGCTGCCCTGGCACAGCTCGGCGGAGACCGCGTACTCGCCGTCGGCCAGCCGGTAGGTCCGGGTGGTGCCGCCGGTTCCGCCGTGACCGGACGTCGTGCCGTCCGCCGAGGTCGAACCGATCCGGTCGACGCGGCTGCCCGCGCTGAGCGTGAACGCCGACGCCCGCATGGCCGGTGGGATCCGCTCCAGGTCGGTGAACGGCGTGCCGTGCGGGCCGCCGAACCGGTCGCTCAGCCGGAACGCCGGGTTGTCCGACCAGCCGAACCGCACGGTCACCGGATCGTGGTCCGACAGCATCGCGCCGGCCGCGTCGAGGAACGCGCGGTGCTCGTTGTTGTAGTACGTCGCGTCGAGGGTGATCTGCTTGCTGCCGCGGTAGAGCACCTTGTCGACGACTTCGCATGCATTGGTGACCGCGTTTTCGTCGCACACCAGGGGATCGCTGCCCGCGGCGGGCGGGACGCCGCCGCGTTCGAGCCGGACCCACGCGTCGGTGAGGCCGTTGGCGGCCGCGAACGCCCGGATCGTGTCGGCCGCCCGGGTGTAGCGGGTGTTGGTGTCGCCCATGACGAGGACGGCGTTGCCCGCCGAGTGCGTGGCGATGTAGGCCGTGAGCTGCTCGAGGTTCGCGGCGCGCGAGACCTGGTCGCCGTCGTTCGTGCCCGCGTTCGTGTGGATGTTGTACGTGTCGACGTAGACGCCTTCGGCGAGCCGGAGCCGGGTGAAGGTGAAGCCCTTCGGCGTCAGGCAGTCGCCCGAGTCGAACTGGCACGAGGTCCAGCGGACTCGCTCCAGCTCGTCGACGGGCAGGCCGGACAGGCTGTTCAGGCCGCTCCCGATCCCGGCACCGCCGCTGGTCGGCGTCCGGTACGGGTGGGTGTCGGCCGCGTAGAGGTTGGCGTGGTAGTTGAAGTCCTCCTGGACGTGCACCAGGTCGTACGGGCCGAGGCGCTGCCCGATGGCCGTCGTGCTCGACGCGCGCGGGGTGGGGGCGCTGGAAATGCCCTCGGGCAGCCCGGCGACGTTGTAGGACAACACGCTGAAGGTGCCGCCGGCGGCGTGGGCGGCGGGAGCGGTGACGGCGAGCCCGGACGCGGCCAGCACGGCCGTCGCGAAGGCGGTGAACACTCTGCGCAAGGCGGTGTTCCTTCCGGAGCGGAGGAGCCGACTCTATCGTGAAGGATTCTCACGTTAGCCCGTTGTTCGCGCTCACACAACCGCCTCAGGCACCAGGGTGGCCGCAGGCGTAGACGTTCGCCGAAGCCAGCCGGACGCACGCCGGGCACGTGTTCACCGGCCGGTCGCGCCGGCCGTAGTACGAGTGCCGGGCGCCGCACAACGCGATGAGCACTTCGCCCGGCTGCGGGTCGGGGTGGCACCGCGGGCAGAAGGCGTGCGCGGCGCGTTCGACGTCGGTGCTCATGTCCGCTCGGGTACCCCCGGTTCCGGCGTGCCAACCCGCCGGAACCACGTGGTGACCGACCGGCCGCCGGTGAAGCACCAGATCGCGATCACCGGGTCGCAGAAGGCGCAGCCGAACGACGAGTCGTGCGCGAACGGCAGGATCGGCTGGCCCTTCAGGTGGTGGACGACGTCCCAGCCGGTGTGCAGGAGCCAGCCGATGCCGATGAACGTCCACGAGTCGAGCCCGCGGAACGCGACGTACGCCATCACGGCGCAGAACACCAGCTCCCACGGCCCGAGCGCGCCGCCGGAGAGGTAGGCCGCGCCGGCACCGCCGACCATGACGGCGTTGAACTTCCGCCGGTGGGGCTCGGCGATCAGGGACGCGAGCACGACGTAGAGGAGGCCGATCAGGATCGGCGCGAGCACTGCGATCATGATCGACCACGCTAGGAACGGCGGTCCCGGGTGGCCAGTGGCCGTTCTGCCAGGCTCCGCCGATTTCTCGCCAGCGCGGCGGCTCCGTAAGGTGGGGGGCCGGTGGATGATCAGGTGGTTGTGGACATGAACGTGAAGGCGGCCCGCGCGAGTGCGACGCGGGAAAGCATCCTGGTGACGGCGGAGCGGCTGTTCGCCGAGCACGGGGTGCAGGTGGTGTCCAACCGGCACATCAGCGAGGCCGCCGGGCAGGGCAACAACGCCGCCGTCAACTACCACTTCGGCACCAAGGTCGACCTGGTCCGCGCGATCGTCCGCAAGCACGTCGAGCCGATGGAGCGGCTGCGCGCGGAGCTGGTCGAGGGCATCGACGGGGACGCCGGCCTGCGCGACTGGGTGGCCTGCCTGGTCCGCCCGAGCACGACCTACCTGCGGGAGCTGGGCGCGCCGACGTGGTTCGCCCGGTTCAGCGCCCAGGTGATGACCGACCCGGCGCTGCGGGAGATCATCGCGGAGGAGTCGCTGGCGTCCCCGGCCCTCGCCCGCGCGGTCGAGGGGCTGAACCGCTGCCTGGACGGCCTGCCGCCGGACGTCCGCGCGGAACGCGGCGACATGGCCCGGCAGCTGATGATCCACATGACGGCGGAGCGCGAGCGGGCGCTGGCGGAGGGCACCCCGACACCACGGGCGACCTGGGACGACGCCGGGACGGGCCTGATCGACGCGATCACCGGCCTGTTCCTGGCACCCGTGACGCCGGCTTCCTGACCGGACTCGCGTTCGCCGCCCGGATAGCTTCGGCAGGCGCGGGTCGGCGGTCTCGTCGGCGGTGTCTTGAATGAGTCATTCAGGTCTTGCGAGGTCCTGAATGACTCATTCAAGACGTTTGCCGGGGCACCACGCCGGCCTGACGGGTTCGTCCGCGCGGATCAATCCCGCCGCCGCGGTTCGTCGGCGCGCACGAACGGCACCGCCCGGAATCCTCCTAACGTCAGCCCGATGCGGACACTCTTGCGGGCGGGCCGGGTCGTGGATCCCGGGAGCGGCTTCGACGGCATCGCCGACGTCCTCCTGAACGGCGCCCACGTCGAAGCCATCGGCCCCGATCTCGACGCCCCGGACGCCACCGAAGTCGACGTCGGCGGGCTCGTCGTCGGGCCCGGGTTCGTCGACCTGCACAGCCACGTGCACTCCATCGCCGGGCAGCGGCTGCAGGCCATGGACGGCGTCACCACCGCCCTCGACCTCGAAGCCGGCCTGATGCCCATCGACCGGGCCTACGCCGAGGCCGCCGCGGCCGGACGTCCGCTGCACTACGGCTTCTCCGCCTCCTGGGGCGCCGCCCGGGCGCAGGTCCTCGCGAACATCGCGCCCGACGCGAGCATCGACAGCGGGCTGGCGGTGCTCGGAAACCCTCAGTGGCAACGGAGTTCGTCGAAGCAGGAACTGACCGCGTGGCTATCCCTGCTCGAAGCCGAACTCGCGAAGGGTGCCTTGGGCATCGGCGTCCTCATGGGTTACGCGCCCGCGACCGAGCCCGGCGAGTTCCTGGCCGTCGCGCACCTCGCCGCGAAGGCCGGCGTGCCCACCTACACCCACGTCCGCGAACTGGTCGAGGTCGACCCCGCGATCCCGGTCGACGGCTCCGTGGAGGTCGTCGCCGCGGCGGGCGAGACCGGCGCCGCGATGCACCACTGCCACGTCAACAGCACCTCCGGCCACCACATCGACCGCGTTCTCGCCACCCTCGACACCGCCCGGCGCGAAGGCTCGCGCGTCACCGTGGAGGCCTACCCGTACGGCGCGGGCAGCACGGCCGTCGGTGCCGCCTTCATCGACCCGGATCGCTTGCGCCTGAAGGGGTTGAAGCCGTCGAGCGTCGTCATCCTCGAGACGGGGGAGCGGGTCCGCGACGAAGGACGCCTGCGCCAGTTGCGGCAGCAAGACCCCGGCGCGCCGTGCCTCCTCGAGTTCCTCGACGAGACCGACCCCCGCGACCGCGGCCTGCTGCACCAGGCGCTCGCCTTCCCCGACGCCGTCGTCGCCAGCGACGCCATGCCCGTCTACTGGACGGACGGCCGCACCGAGAGCACCGAGTGGCCGCTGCCCCCGGGCGGCACGACGCACCCGCGGACCGCGGGCACCTTCGCCAAGACCCTGCGCCTGATGGTCCGGGAAGCCGCCGAATGGACCTGGCTCGAAGCGTTCCGCCGCTGCTCGTACCTGCCGTCGCGGCTCCTCGACGACGTCGCGCCCGGCGCTCGCGGCAAGGGACACCTGGGCGTGGGCGCCGACGCCGACCTCGTCGTCCTCGACCCGGCCCGGATCACCGACAGCGCCACCTACACCGACTCGACCCGCCCGTCCGTCGGCGTCCGGCACCTGTACGTCGCCGGAGTTCCCGTGGTCAGCGAAGGAAACCTGGACACCGGCGCGCTGCCCGGCAAGCCGCTGCGAGGTGAGCCGCGATGATCGACGACATCGAGACGCTCGTCCGCTGCGAATCGCCGTCGCACGACCACGACGCCGTCGCGCGCAGCGCCGAAGCCGTCGCCGGGATCGGGCGGCGCCTGCTCGGCATCGAACCCGAACGCCTCGTCACCGACGGCTGCACCCACCTGCGCTGGCGGTTCGGCGACGGACCGCCGCGCGTCCTGCTGCTCGGCCACCACGACACCGTGTGGCCACTGGGTTCCCTGCGCACGCACCCCTTCGAAGTCCGCGACGGCGTCCTGCGCGGACCCGGCTGCTTCGACATGAAGGCCGGCGTCGTGATGGCCCTGCACGCCGCCGCGGCACTGCCGGACCGGGACGGGCTTTCGATCCTCGTCACCGGCGACGAGGAAATCGGCTCGCCGCTGTCCCGCACCCTGATCGAGGACGAAGCCAAGACGTGCGACGCGGTCTTCGTGCTCGAGGCCTCGGCCGACGGCGGCGCGCTCAAGACCCGCCGCAAAGGCGTTTCCCTGTACCGGATCGAGGTCGAAGGCCGCGCCGCGCACGCCGGGCTCGAACCGGAAAAGGGGGTCAACGCGGGGATCGAGGTCGCCCACCAGATCCTCGCGGTGGCGGCGCTCGCTGACCCGGCCCGGGGGACCACCGTCGTCCCGACCGCGCTGAGCGCCGGCACGACGACCAACACCGTGCCCGCCGCGGCGAGCGTCGCGGTCGACGTGCGGGCGTGGGACGCGGCCGAACAGCACCGCGTCGACGCGGCCGTGAGAAGCCTGACACCGGTGCTGGCCAACGCGCGGATCCGCATCGCCGGCGGCATCAACCGGCCGCCCCTGGAAGCGAAAGCGTCGTCGGACCTCTTCGCCCTCGCGAACGAACTCGCGGCCGGGACGCTCACGGAAGCGGCGGTCGGCGGCGCGTCCGACGGCAACATCACGGCCGGACTGGGCATTCCGACGCTCGACGGCCTCGGCGCGGTCGGCGGCGGCGCCCACGCCGACGACGAACACGTCCTCGTCGCTGAGCTGGCCAGCCGCACCGAACTCCTCGAGAAACTCACCGAAACCGTGCTGACGCACCGAAGTTCGTCCGCCCCGACGAACGCGCGGGGCGAATCCGGTGCGGGACAACGGTGACCCGCCGGCGGCGTCCGGACAGGATCGGAGGCGTGACAGAAGTCGTGACGAACACAGCCCCGCCGCTGCGGGACGAGGCGGCCGCCACGGCGACCGCCGCCGCCACGGCCTCGGGGGTCCAGGTCCGGACCCTGGCCGAGGTCGCCGACCTGACCGCCGTGACCCGGCTCTTCGAGTCGATCTGGCGCCCGGCTCCCGGCAACCAGCCCGTGACGTCGGAACTGTTGCGCGCCATGGTTTCGGCGGGCAACTACGTCGGGGGCGCGTTCGACGGGCCCGACCTGCTCGGCGCCTGCTTCGGGTTCTTCGGCGGTCCCGCGAAGGGGGGACTGCACAGCCACATCGCCGGGGTCGCCACCGCCGGGCACGGCCGCGGCATCGGCTTCGCGCTCAAGCTGCACCAGCGCGCGTGGGCGCTGAGCCAGGACGTCCCGGTGATCTCGTGGACGTTCGACCCGCTGGTGCGGCGCAACGCCCACTTCAACCTGACCAAGCTCGCCGCCCGCGCGGAGCAGTACCTGCCGGACTTCTACGGCCCGATGGAGGACGGCATCAACAGCGGGGGCGACACCGACCGGCTGATGGCCGTCTGGGACCTGGCGAGCCCGTCCGTGCGGGCGGCCGCCGAGGGCGAGCCGGCCCGGCTCGACGCGGCCGCGCTGCGAGCCCGGGGCGCCGCGGTCGCGCTGGCCGCCGGCGCCGACGGTGGCCCGGTCACCGGCCCCGCCGACGCGCCGATCGTGCTCGTCGCCGTGCCGCCGGACATCGAGGCGCTCCGCCGCGCCGACCCCGGCCGGGGCCGGGCGTGGCGGGTGGCGCTGCGAGAGGTGCTCGGCGGCCTGCTGGCCGGCGGCGCCTCGGTCGCCGGATTCGATCGTGCCGGCTGGTACGTGGTCACGAAGGAGGAGTCGTCGTGAAACTCACCGGGGTGGAGCTCCTGCGCGTCCGGATGCCGCTGGTCTCGCCGTTCCGGACGTCGTTCGGGACGCAGGCCGAACGCGAGCTGCTGCTCCTGCGCGCGGTGACGTCCGAAGGCGAAGGGTGGGGCGAGTGCGGCGCGATGGTCGACCCGCTCTACTCCTCGGAGTACGTCGACGGCGTCGAGCACGTGCTGCGGACCTTCCTCGTGCCCACCCTGCTGGCCGCCGGCGACCTCACCGCGAACAAGGTCGCGCCGCTGCTGGCGAAGTTCAAGGGCCACCGGATGGCCAAGGCCGCGCTGGAGATGGCGGTGCTCGACGCCGAGCTGCGCGCCCACGGCGTGTCCTTCGGCACGGCGCTCGGGTCCACCCGGGACTCGGTGCCGTGCGGGGTTTCGGTCGGGATCATGGACACCATCCCGAAGCTCGTGGACGTCGTCGGCGGCTACCTCGACGCCGGGTACCTGCGGATCAAGCTGAAGATCGAGCCCGGCTGGGACGTCGAGCCGGTGCGCGCGGTCCGGGAGCGCTTCGGCGACGACGTCCTGCTGCAGGTCGACGCGAACACGGCGTACACGCTCTCGGACGTGCCGCAGCTGCAGCGGCTCGACCCCTTCGAGCTGCTGCTGATCGAGCAGCCCCTCGAAGAGGAGGACGTGCTCGGCCACGCCGAGCTGGCCAAGCACATCCGGACGCCGATCTGCCTGGACGAGTCGGTCGTCTCCGCCCGCTCGGCGGCCGACGCGATCAAGCTCGGCGCGTGCCGGATCGTCAACATCAAGCCGAGCCGCGTCGGCGGGTACCTGGAGGCGCGGCGGGTGCACGACGTCTGCGCCGCGCACGGCGTCCCGGTGTGGTGCGGCGGGATGATCGAGACCGGGCTGGGCCGCGCGGCCAACGTCGCGCTCGCGTCGCTGCCCGGGTTCACCCTGCCCGGCGACACCTCGGCGTCGGACCGGTTCTACACCGAAGACATCACCGAACCGTTCGTGCTCGAAGACGGCCGGCTGCCGGTGCCGTCCGGGCCCGGCCTCGGCGTCACCCCGATCCCGGCACGGCTCGCCGAGGTGACCACCGCGAAGTCGTGGCTCACGTCATGACCACAGTGGACAGTCAGCGGGCCGGGGAGCTCCGGACGGCCCAGCGGGCCGAGCGGTTCACCTTCGCCTGAGCAGTCCACAACGGACGGAGTTCCCATGGAGACAGCCGAAGAAGCGATCACCCGCCGCGTCGCGGAGGCCCGCGTGTGGGTCCGGCAGTACGCGGTCCGGGCGGCGGTCACCACGTCGAAGGTCCGGATCCGGGTCGCGGTGGGGTACGCGGCGGCCCGGTCCGCCCTGCCCCGGCGGCTGCGGTGATTCGTCCGCCGCGATGAAAGTTTCGCCGGGTCTCGTCGGTTTCGACGAATCGGCCGCCCCGGTCCCGTCCTAGCATCCCCGCATCGCCGGTTCCCCAGCGTCGGACGAGAGGCAACCATGTCGAAGCTCACCGAACTCTCCGCCTGGCTCGAAAGCCGGCTCCCCGCCCTCTTGGCCGAGCACCACGTGCCCGGCGCGTCCGTGGCCGTGTACGCCGGCGGCGAGATCATCGACCACGCGGCCGGCGTGCTCAACAAGGGCACCGGCGTCGAGGCCGACGCCGCCTCGCTGTTCCAGATCGGCTCCATCACCAAGATCTGGACGACCACCCTGGCGCTGCAGCTCGTCGACGAAGGCACGCTCGACCTCGACGAGCCGGTGCGGACGCACCTGCCGGAATTCAAGCTGGGCGACGAAGACGCCGCCGCGCGGATCACCGTCCGGCAGCTCATGTGCCACACCGCCGGCTTCGAGGGCGACATCTTCACCGACACCGGCCGCGGCGACGACTGCGTCGAGAAGCTCGTCGCCACCCTCGGCGACGTGCCCCAGCTGTTCGCCCCCGGCGAGATGTTCTCCTACAACAACGCCGGGTTCTGCGTGCTCGGCCGCGTCGTGGAAGTGCTGCGCGGCAAGTCCTACAACGACTGCCTGGCCGAGCACCTGTTCGTCCCCTTGGGACTGACGCACGCCGCCGCGAGCCCGTACGAGGCGATCCGCTTCCGCGCCGCGCTGGGCCACGTGGCGCCGGAGCCCGGTGCCGAACCGGAACCCGCCGGCATCTGGGCACTGGCGCCGTCCAACGCCCCGGCGGGCTCGATGCTCGCGATGCGCCCGCGCGACCTCGTGACGTTCGCCGGCATGCACCTGCGCGACGGCGAAGGCCCGGACGGCACCCGCGTGCTGAGCGCGGAGAGCGCCCGCGCCATGCGGGCACGCGTGGTGGAGCTGCCCGACCTCGGCCTGATGGGCGACGCGTGGGGCCTCGGCTGGTCGCTGTTCGACTGGGCGGGCGGCGAGGTCGTCGGCCACGACGGCGGCACGATCGGCCAGTCGTCGTTCCTGCGCCTCGCGCCGGGGCACGACGTCGCCGTCGCGCTGCTGACCAACGGCGGCGACCCGGTCCCCGTCTACACCGAGATCGTCGGCCACCTGCTCAAGGAGCTGACCGGCATCGCGCTCGCCGTGCCGCCGGTGCCGGATCGGGCGGCGCCGCGCATCGACGCCACGCGGTACGTGGGGGAGTACGCGTCGTCGGTCGCGGACATCACGGTCAGCCAGGACGACGACGGCCGCGTCTGGGTCGAGCGCGTCCCGAAGGGGATCTTCGCGGAGCTGGCCAAGCCGGAGAAGACCGAGCTGGTCGCGATGAACGGCGACACGCTGATCCTGGCCGAGCCGATGCAGGGGATGTACCTGCCGCACGCCTTCGTCGGCGACGACGGCACCGGCCGCGCGCTCTACCTGCACACCGGCCGGGCCGATCGGCGGGTGAGCGTGTGAGCCTCGTCGAGACGGCGATCGCCGACATCTTCACCGAAGCCGGCGCGCGGGGTTTCTTGCACGCGCGGGAGGTCGGCGGCGGCCCGGAGATCGCCGTCGGCGCGGACGACCCGGTGGTGCTCGCGTCGGTGTTCAAGATCCCGGTCGCCCTCGCCTACGCCCGCGAGGTCGTCGCGGGCCGGCTGGACGAGACCGCCCGCACCCGCGTCGGGAAGCGCTACCGCATCGGCGGGATCGGCACGGCGGGGTGCGCCGACGACGTCGAGATGACGTGGCGCGACTTGGCGCTGTTCATGCTGACGATGAGCGACAACGCCGCCACCGACGTGCTCTTCCACCGCGTCGGGCAGGACGCCGTCGACCGCGTCCTCGCCGACCTCGACCTGCGCCGCACCCGGCTGATCGGCTGCTGCGAGGACCTCTTCGCTTCCGTGCTGGCCGACCTTGGCGCGGCCGAAGACGCCGATCTCGACGCCGTCTTCGCCGCCGCGACGCCCGAGCAGACCTGGAAGCTCGCGGTGCTCGACCCGGAGCGCACGTCGGCGTCGACACCCCGGGAGATCACCACCCTGCTCGACGCGATCTGGACCGACCGCGCCGGCGACCCGGCGGCGTGCGAACGGGTCCGGTCGATGATGGCACGCCAGATCTGGCCCCACCGGATCTCGTCCGGCTTCCCCTCCGACGTCGCGATCGCGGCCAAGACCGGCACGCTCCCGGCGGTCCGCAACGAAGCGGGCGTCGTGTCCTACCCGGACGGTCGCCGGTTCGCCGTCGCCGTCTTCACCCGCGCGGACTCCCTCGCCGAGCGGCAACCCGCCGTCGACGCCGCGATCGGCGAGGCCGCCCGCCTCGCCGTGGATCACCTGCGGAAGGAAACCCCATGACCAAGACAAGGACCGCGGCGGTCTTGCTCGGGGTGCTCGCCCTGACCGCGACCGCCTGCGGGGGATCGGGCAGCGGCTCGGGCTCCGGCGACGGCACCCCGGTGGACGGCAAGACGTTCAGCCTCGGCGTCGGCTCCGACCCCGGCAGCCTCGACCCGCACATGACCGTGCTGTCGGTGGCCATCCAGGTCGACCGGTTCCTCTACGACACGCTGCTGAACCTCGACGGCGACGGCAAGCCGGTCGCCGGGCTGGCCGCGAAGTGGGAGGCGTCGACGACGACCGCCTCCTTCACCCTGCGCCCGGGCCTCACGTGCGCGGACGGCAGCCCGCTGACCGCCGCCGACGTCGCGGCCAACCTGAACTTCATCGGCGACCCGGCGAACAAGTCGCCCATCGCCGGCCTCTACGTCGCCCCGGGCACCAAGGCGACCGCGGACGAGGCGACCCGCACGGTCAACGTCACCAGCGGGAATCCGGACGCGTTCCTCGCCCGCAACGTCGGCGGGGTGCCGATCGTCTGCGCCAAGGGGCTCGCGGACCGCAAGTTGCTCGCCAAGGGCGACAGCGGCACCGGGATGTTCACCGTCACCGAGTCCGTGCCCAACGACCACTACACGTTCACCCGCCGCAAGGACTACACGTGGGGTCCCGGCGACTGGAAGGCCGAGCCAGGTCTGCCGGACAAGGTCGTCGTCCGGGTCGTCCCGAACACCACGACCGCGACGAACCTGCTGCTGTCGGGCGAGCTCAGCGCGGCCCAGATCAACGGGCCGGACCGGCAGCGCCTGGAGGCGCGCAAGCTCTTCCACGGCGACTTCACCGCGCCGATGGGCGAGATCTTCTACAACCAGGCCTCCGGGCGGCCCGGGCAGGACGAAGCCGTCCGCCGCGCGCTCACCCAGGCACTCGACCTGCCCCAGCTCGGCAAGGTGCTGACCAGCGGGGCCGGCAAGCCGTCGCAGGGCATGATCACGAACGAGCCGAAGGTGTGCCCGGGCGACACCGTCGGCGGCAACCTGCCGGCGCACGACCCGGCCGCGGCGGCGGCCGCCCTGGACGCGGCGGGCTGGAAGGCGGGCCCGGACGGCGTGCGCGTGAAGGACGGGAAGAAGCTCGCGCTCACCGTCCTCTACGGCACCCAGCTCGGCCCGACGATGGCGCCGACCGCGGAGCTCGCGCAGCAGACGTGGAAGTCCCTCGGCGCCGACGTGACGCTCAAGGCGGTCGACAGCCCCGGCCTCAGCCAGGTCCTGTTCGGCACCGGCGAGTGGGAGGTGTCCCTCGGCCCGGTCGGGTTCTCGCTGCCGAGCCAGCTGGTCCCGTTCGTCTCCGGCCCGGCCGCGCCCGACGGCACGAACTTCGCCCACGTCGGCAACCCCGGCTACGACCAGGGGGTCCGGCAGGCGGCTTCCAAGGCCGGTGACGCCAGCTGCGCGGACTGGAACGCGGCGGAGACCGCGCTGGTCAAGCGGGTGGACGCGGTGCCCTACTTCGACTCCGTCGTGCCGACCTACGCCAGCGGCGCGAAGTTCGAGCTCAGCCAGGGCAGCGTGACGCCGGCGTCGATCCGGATGTACGCGAAATGACCACGGCGGCGGCGCCCGCCGGCCTGCGGGGCAGCCCGTGGCCGGCGTTCGCCGCGCGTCGGCTCGCCCGGTTCGCCGTCTCGCTGTGGGCGCTGCTGACCGCGGCGTTCCTGATGATCCACCTGGTCCCCGGCGACCCGGTGCGCGCCGCGCTCGGCCTCACCGCGCCCGCCGGCCTGGTGGCGGCCAAGCGGGCGGAGCTCGGCCTGGACGACCCGCTGTGGGTGCAGTACGGGCACTACCTGCGCGGCCTGGTCACCGGCGACTTCGGGACGTCGATGGCGAGCGGGCAGCCGGTGACGCAGGTGATCGGCGACCGGCTGCCCGCGACCCTCCAGCTGGCCCTGCTCGCCTTCGCCGTCGTGATCGTCGTCGCGGTCCCGGCCGGGGTCGGTTTCGCGGTGCTGACGCGCGGCGGCCGCCGCCGGGGCGCGGAACTGGGGTTCACGTCGGTGAGCGTGTTCGTCGCCGCCGTCCCGGAGTTCCTCGTGGCCGTCGGGCTGGTCGCGTTGCTCGCCGTCGGCCTCGGCTGGTTCCCGGTGGCGGGCAGCGACGACGCGAGCGCGTACGTGCTGCCGGTGGCCGCGCTGGCGGCCGGGCCCGCGGCGGTGCTCGCCCGGATGATCCGGGTGGAGCTGCTTTCGGTGCTGGGCGCCGACTTCGTGCGCACCGCGCGGGCGAAGCGGCTGCCCGCGCGGCTGGTCTACGTCCGGCACGCGCTGCCGAACGCGCTGACCGCGACGCTCACCCTGGGCGGGCTGATGCTGACCGGGATGGTCGCGGGCACGGTGCTGGTGGAGAACGTGTTCGCCTGGCCCGGCCTCGGCTCGACGATCGTCCAGTCGATCGTGCAGAAGGACTACCCGCTGGTGCAGGGGATCGTGCTGGTCTACGGCGTCGGCGTGCTGCTGGTGAACCTGCTGGTCGACGTCGTGCTCGGGCTGCTCGACCCGCGCTCGGCCATTCGGGAGGCGTGAGATGGCGCGACGACGCGGTGCGGTCTGGGTGGCGGCCGTGCGCACGCCGGTGGGCGCGTGTTCGGCGGTGCTGCTCGCGGTGGTCGTCGCGCTCGCGGTGCTGGCCCCGCTGTTCTGGGGCGACGCCGCCGCCGCGATCGACACCGACGCGATCGGGCAGGGCCCGTCCGGGGCGCACTGGTTCGGCACCGACTCCCTCGGCCGGGACCTCTTCTTCCGCACCCTGGTGGCGACCCGGCTCTCGATCGGGCTCGCGGTGCTCGCGACCGCGATCGGCGTCGGAGCCGGCGTCGTCCTCGGGACGCTGCCGTCGGTGCTGCCCCGGCGGGCGGGCCGGCTGGTCACCGCCGTGGTCGACATCGCGGTGGCGTTCCCCGGGCTGCTGCTGGCCCTGTTCTTCGCCGTGATCTTCGGCGTGGGCACGCAGGGCGCGGTGCTGGCGATCGCGTTCGCGATGGCGCCGGCGTTCGCCCGGCTGGTGCAGACGCTGTCCGCGTCGGTGGCCGGGCGGGACTTCATCGCCGCGGCCCGGGTGTCCGGCGTCGGGCGGATCCGGCTGCTGGCGCGGCACGTGCTGCCCAACATCGGGGAGCCGCTCGTCGTGAACGCGACCATCGGGGCCGGCTCGGCGCTGCTGGCCTTCGCCGGGCTGTCGTTCCTCGGGATCGGCGTGCAGGCACCGGACTACGACTGGGGCCGGCTGCTGCGCGAAGGCCTGGACGGCATCTACGTCAACCCGGTGGCCGCGCTCGGGCCGTGCGCGGCGGTGGTGCTGGCCGGGCTGGCGTTCAACCTGGTGGGGGAGACGGTCGCCGGTGTGGTCGGGGTCCGGACGCGCGCGTCGCGGCGGGCGGCGGGCCCGCTGCCGGCGCCGAAGCCCGCGGCCGCCGGTGCGGTCGCCGACGACGCCGTGCTCGTCGTCGAGAACCTCCAGGTGGCGTTCCCGGGCCCGGGTGGGTGGACCGTGCCGGTGCGCGGGGTGAGCTTCAGCGTCCGCGCCGGGGAGGCGATCGGCGTCGTCGGCGAGTCGGGCTCTGGCAAGAGCCTGACCGCGCTCGCGGTGTCCCGCCTGATCGAAGCGCCCGGCGTGGTGACCGCGGATCGCCTGGAGTTCGCCGGGACGCCGCTGGCGGCCGCGTCGGACCGCGAACTCGGCACGTCGCTCGCCATGGTCTTCCAGGACCCGATGACGTCGTTCAACCCGGCCCGCCGGGTCGGCGGGCAGCTCGCCGAGGTGTCCGAACAGCACCACGGCCTGTCGCGGCGCGCGGCGTTCGCCCGCGCGGTCGACCGGCTGGCCGCGGTGCGCGTCCCGGCCGCGGCCCGGCGGGCCCGGCAGTACCCGCACGAGTTCTCCGGCGGCATGCGGCAGCGGGCGATGATCGGGATGGGGCTGATGGGGCAGCCGAAGCTCGTCATCGCCGACGAGCCGACGACCGCGCTCGACGTCACCGTGCAGCGGCAGGTGCTGCGCCTGCTGGCCCGCACGCGCGAAGCCGAGGGCGCGGCGATCCTGCTGATCAGCCACGACATCGCGGTCGTTTCCCAGACGTGCGAACGGATGCTGGTGATGTACGCCGGGCGCGTGGTGGAGGACCTGCCGACCGGGAGCCCGCCGCGGCACCCGTACACGCGGGCGCTGCTGGCCACGACGGTGGACCTCGACACCGACCGCGACGAGCCGCTCGCCGTGATCCCCGGTCGCCCGCCGGAGCCCGACCAGGTGCCGCCCGGCTGTGCCTTCGCCGCCCGGTGCCCGCTGGCGACCGACCGCTGCCGGGACGAGGATCCGGTGCTGGAGCCGACCGCCGACGCGCACCGGGTCGCGTGCTGGCACCCGCAGGTCAGTGTCCTTTCCGGACAGTCACGGGAGGAAGGTGCCGCATGAGTGCGCTGGAGTTCGACTCGGTGCGGGTTCGCTACGGCAAGCTGACGGCGGTCGACGGCGTCAGCCTGACCGTCCCGTCCGGACAGGTCGTCGGCCTGGTCGGCGAGTCCGGCTCGGGCAAGTCGACGCTCGCCCGGGCGGCCGTCGGGCTCGCTCCGGTCAGCGCGGGCCGCGTGCGGCTCGACGGCGTCGACGTCCGGAAGCTGCCCCGGCGCCGCCCGCTGCAGATGGTGTTCCAGGACCCGTACTCGTCGCTGGACCCGCGGATGGCGATCGGCGAGTCGATCACCGAGGCCATGCCCAGGGACACCTCTCGCGGAGCCCGGCGCGAAGAAGTCGCGAGGCTGCTCGACCTGGTCCAGCTCGACCCGGAACGCGCCACGATGCTGCCCGGGCAGCTCTCCGGCGGGCAGCGCCAGCGCGTCGCGCTCGCCCGGGCGCTGGCCGGGAACCCGAAGGTGCTGATCGCCGACGAGATCACCTCGGCGCTCGACGTCTCGGTGCAGGGCGCGGTGCTCAACCTGGTCCGCGACGTGCAGCGGCGGCTGGCGCTGTCGATGCTGTTCATCTCCCACAACCTCGCCGTGGTCCGGTACGTCAGCGACGTCGTCGCGGTGATGTACCTCGGCCGGATCGTCGAGGCCGGGCCCGCCGAGCAGGTGCTGACCGACCCGCGGCACCCGTACACGCGGGACCTGCTGGCCGCCGCGCCCTCGGCGCACCGCGGCCTGCTCGACGACACCGCCGACGACCCGCTCGCCGACACCGAACCCGCCGACCCGCACCACCCGCCGCCCGGGTGCCGCTACCACCCGCGGTGCCCGATCGGCCCGCTCGTGCACACCGACCGCACGCTGTGCGTCAGTGCCGACCCGGCCGACGACGCCGCCCACCGGCCGCACCGCGCGGCCTGCCACTTCGCCGCGTGAGACCGTTATCCCACAAGGAGACCCGCATGACCCGCCGTATCGGCATCGACGACCTGTACGCCCTGGAGTTCCCCGAGCAGCCGGCGATTTCGCCGGACGGCACGCGGATCGTGTACGCGCTGCGCACCACCGACCGCGACAAGGACGAGGACACCCGGTCGCTCTGGCAGGTCGCCGTCGACGGCGGCGAGCCGCGCCGGCTGACCCGCGGCACCGCCGACGCGGCCCCGTCGTGGTCGCCGGACGGGACGCGGATCGCGTTCCTGCGCGCCCAGGACGGCCCGGCGCAGCTGTGGCTGCTGCCCGCCGACGGCGGCGAGCCCGAGCAGGTCACCCAGCTGCCGCTCGGCGCGGGGACGCCGGTGTGGCGCCCGGACGGCGCCGAGATCGCGTTCAGCGCCCCGATCGACCTCGACGCCGAGGAGGGCGAAGACGACGGCGCGCAGGGCCGCCGCGCGAGCGCCCCGGTGGTCGCCGACCGGCTGGACTTCAAGGCCGACGGCGCCGGGCTGCTGCGGACCCTGCGCAAGCACGTCCACGTCCTCGACGTCGCCACCGGCGAGGTCCGGCGGGTGACGTCGGGGGACTGGCACGCGGGCGACCCCGCCTGGTCGGCGGACGGCTCGAAGCTGGCCTTCCCGGGTGCCCTGGACGCCGATCCCGACCTGACTTTCCGTTCGGGCGTCTACGTTCTCGAGCCCGGTGACCGCACGGCGGAGCCACGCCTGGCCGGCTCGGCCGAAGGCATGAGCGGGACCGTCACGTGGACCGCGGACGGCGAAGCCCTGCTCGTCATCGGCCGCCGCGACACGGCGGCGGGCCACGCCGGGCTGCTGCGCGTCCCCCTGGACGGCGGCGAGACCACCGACCTCGCCGCGTCCCTCGACCGCAACGTGATGGCGGGCGGCCCGGGCTACCCCGGCGCAGTCCCGCTGCTCGTCGGCGACGGCTCGACGGTCCTGTTCTGCGTCCGCGACCGCGGCTGCACGCACCTGTACGCCGTCGACGTCACCGGTGGCGAGCCGCGGCGGGTCCTCGGCGAGGCCGGGACCGCCGTGGACGGCCTGAGCGTCGCCGGGACCACCGCGGCGGTCGTGCTGTCCACGCCCACGTCGTTCGGCGAGATCGCGACGGTCGACGTCACCGGGGGAGCGGCGCGGGTGCACACCGCGCACGGCCCCGGCGACGTCGAGCTGTTCACGCGTGAGGAGCGGGAGTTCACCGTCTCCGACGGCACGGTCGTGCAAGGGTGGCTGCTGCGCGACCCCGCCCGCACCGGCCCGCTCCCGCTGCTGCTGGACATCCACGGCGGCCCGCACAACGCGTGGAACGGCACCGCCGACGCCGTGCACCTCTACCACCAGCGGCTCGCCGCGCGCGGGTGGGCGGTCCTGCTGCTCAACCCGCGCGCCAGCGACGGCTACGGCGAAGCGTTCTACACCGCCGCGGTCGGCGCCTGGGGCGTGGCCGACGCCAAGGACTTCCTTGAGCCGCTGGACCAGCTCGTCGCGGAAGGCGTGGCGGATGCCGGACGGCTCGCGGTGACCGGCTACAGCTACGGCGGCTTCATGACCTGCTACCTGACCAGCCGCGACGACCGGTTCGCCGCCGCGGTCGCGGGCGGGGTCGTCAGCGACGTGGTCAGCATGGCCGGCACGTCCGACAGCGGCCACTACCTGGGCGTCGCCGAGCTCGGGGCCGTCCCGGCGGAGAACCGCGCGCACTACGCGGCGCTTTCCCCGCTGGCGCAGGTGGAAAAGGTGCGCACGCCGACGCTGGTCGTGCACGGCGCCGCCGACGACCGGTGCCCGGCCGGCCAGGCCGAGCAGTGGTTCACCGGCCTGCGCGAGCAGGGCGTGCCGACTCGGCTGGTGCTCTACCCGGGCGCGTCGCACCTGTTCATCCTCGAGGGACGCCCGTCGCACCGCGCCGACTTCAACCGCCGCATCGCCGACTGGGTGGAGCAGCACGCGGGCGAGCCGGGCCAGCCGGTCCGGGTGCCGATCGACGCCGCGCACTGGCGCCGCCGCCTCGCCGAGCTCGCGCGCAAGCACCGTGTTCCCGGTGCGGCGCTGGGCATCCTGCGGCTCGACGGCGACGAGGTCGTCCAGGTGAGCCACGGCGTGCTGAACAAGGCGACCGGCGTCGAGGTCACCGACGACTCGGTGTTCCAGATCGGCTCGATCACCAAGGTGTGGACGGCGACCGTCGCGATGCAGCTGGTCGACGAAGGGCTGCTGAAGCTCGACGCGCCGATCACCGACGTCCTGCCCGAGCTGCGCCTCGCCGACCCCGACGTCACGAAGAAGGTGACGCTGCGGCACCTGCTGACGCACACCAGCGGCATCGACGGCGACGTCTTCACCGACACCGGCCGCGGCGACGACTGCCTCGAGAAGTACGTGGCGGTGCTCGACCAGGCCGCGCAGAGCCATCCCCTCGGCGCGACGCTGTCCTACTGCAACTCGGGGTTCGTCCTCGTCGGCCGCGTGATCGAGAAGCTCACCGGCAAGACCTGGGACGCGGCCCTGCGCGAGCGGCTGTTCACCCCGCTCGGCCTTAAGCGCACGAGCACCCTGCCGGAGGAAGCGCTCCTGCAGCGCGCGGCGGTGGGGCACGTCGCGGCGGGCGACGCCGAGCCGCAGCCGGCGCCGGTGTGGGGGCTGCAGCGCTCGGCGGGCCCGGCCGGGCTCATCTCGGCGTCGACCGACGACGTCCTGGCGTTCGCCCGCCTGCACCTGACCGGCGGCCTCGGCCCGGACGGCTCGCGGGTGCTCTCGGCCGCGTCCGCGCAGGCGATGACCGAAGAGCAGTTCGAGATGCCGGACAAGGACACCCTCGGCGACTCCTGGGGCCTGGGCTGGATCCGCTTCGGCTGGGACGGCCGGCGTGTCTACGGCCACGACGGCAACACGATCGGGCAGGCGGCGTTCCTGCGGGTCCTGCCGGAGCGGGGGCTGGCGGTCACGCTGCTCACCAACGGCGGCAGCACCCACGACCTCTACGAGGAGCTCTACCGCGAGATCCTCGCCGAGCTGGCGGGCGTGGCGATGCCGCGTCCGCTCGAACCGGCCGTGCCGCCGCCCGCCGTCGACGCGTCGGAGTTCCTCGGCGTCTACGAACGGGAGTCGGTCCGGATCGACGTCCTGGAGCGTGACGGGAAGCTGCTGATGCGCCAGACCGTCACCGGTCCGCTCGCCGAGCTGGTGCCGGAGACGACGACCGAGGACGAGCTGGTGCCGGTCGGCCCGGCCCAGTTCGCCTTCAGTCCCGCGGGCATGCGGGGCTGGATTTCGGTGACGTTCTACTCGTTGCCGACGGGGGAGCGGTACCTGCACTCGGGCGTGCGGGCGACGCCGAAGGTCAAGGAGTGACGACGAGGCGCTGAGTGCTGCCGGTGTCCCTCCAGGCGGATTCGACGTCCTGAAGGGGCACCGCGCGTGCGTCGATCCGGAAGGTGCCGATCTCCTTCACCAAGGCGTGCAGCTCCGCGACGATTTCCTTGGTCGGTACCGAACCTTGGCCGCTGCCGACGAGCTGCAGGCGCGCCGCCCGGAGTGCGGCGGAGGGGAGCTCGATCGTCCGCCCGGCCACCGAGCCGATCTCGACCCAGGTCAGCGGGCGGCCGCGGTCGGAGCGTTCGGTGACGATGGTGCGCAGCGCCTCGGCGGTCGGCGGGCCCCAGACGTAGTCGAGGACGACGTCGACGTCGGCGGCCTTGCCGAGTTCGTCGAAGGTGAGGGCTTCGTCGGCCGGCACCTCGGCGAGCCGCCCGGCGTCGCGGCCGGCGGCGATCACCCGGCCCGCGCCGAGGTGCTTCGCGACCTGGACGGCGAGCCGGCCGGCGTTCCCGGTGGCGCCCAGGACAAGCACGTCCTGCCCGGCGGCGAACTCGATCCGCCGGCGCAGAGCGACCCAGGCCGACATCGCGGGGTTCATGCCGGCGGCGACGAGCACCGGGTCGGCGTCTTCGGGCAGGACGACGCTGCGCCTGGTGTCCACGACGGTGCGTTCGGCCATAGCGCCCATCGAGGTGTCGGGCAGGACGAAGTACCGCAGCGTGCCGTCGGGGCACCGGCCGACGCCGTCGATACCGGGGACGAGCGGAAGTTCACCCGATTCGGTGTAGTGCGAACCGTCGGCCTGCGAGCGGACGCGGGGGTGCAGGCCCGCGGCGACGACGTCGACGAGGACCTCGTCGCCGGTCCCGGGCTGCGGTTCGGCGAACTCCCGGCAGGTCGGCGGAGTCCCGAACTCGGTGACGACAGCGGCGCGCATGGTGGCTCCTTTTAGTTGGTAATGCCCACTACTTTAGATGGCATCACCAACTAGTTCAAGGTAGTCTCGGAGCATGACCGAACCCGACGACGTGCTGGACAACCTGGCCCAGGTGTCCTTCGCGGTGATGGCGCACCTGAGCCAGGTGGCGGCGGCGCACGAGCTTTCCCTGACACAGCTGCGGGTTCTGGGGATCCTGCGCGACCGCACGCCGAAGATGGCGGAGCTGGCGACCCACCTGGGCCTGGACCGGTCCTCGGTGAGCGGGCTGGTCGACCGAGCGGCCCGCCGCGGCCTGGTGTCGCGAGAGGCCAGCCGCGACGACGGGCGTTCGGTGCGCGTCAGCCTGACCCCGGAGGGGCATTCACTGGCCGCGGAGCTGACGGCGGAGGTGTCGCGGGCGATGGCCCCGCTGACGTCCGGACTGGGCGCGGCGGACCGCACCCGGCTGGGCGTCCTCCTGGGCCGCATGCTGGCATGAGCCCGGTCACGTCGGGAACACCGGCGGGCGCAGGACGTTGTAACGGGTGTCGGTACGGAGGAGTCCCCGGGCCTCACCCAATGCCTTCACGGAGTGCCAGTCCGGCTGGAGCCGTGTAGCGCCACTCGCCGCGAGGCGACCCCCGTACCGGCCTCGAACTCCCGCTTTCGCTCGCAGGTCTCCCCCCAGCCTTCGCTGAGCGGAAGCGGGACCTCATCCGTCCGAAGTGGACAGGGCTGCCGGCGGCCGCAATGTTGTGGACGAGTCGTCCCCTCGCCGGCGACAAGTGTGGTGCCCCGGCCCAACGTCTTGAATGAGTCATTCAGGACCTCGCACGCCCTGAATGACTCATTCAAGACAACAGCCCGCGAGGCCGCCGACCTGCGCCCGCCGAAGACATCCGCCGGTACCCGACTTTGCCGGGACGTCCGACGCGGTGAAAGAGTCGTTCATGACGTCGGGCTACCGTCCGGAGTGCGGCGGTCTCGCCGGAAGCAGCCTCGCCGTCAGTGCTTCGGCGCGGTCGCCGCTCCCGGCGTGGACTTCCGGAGCAGCCAGGTCGCCCCGAACGCCAGCAGCCCGATCACCCCGGCCACCACGAACGCGGCCCGCAGCCCCGAAGCGTCCGGCCCGGCTGCGGCGCCGTCCGCGCTCCACACTGTCGCCACGCTCACGAACAGCGCCGTCCCCAGCGCGCCCGCCACCTGCTGCAGCGTCGCCAGGATCGCGCTCCCGTGCGAGTACAGGTGATCCGGCAGCGAACCCAGCGACTCGGTGAACAGCGGCGTCATCATCAGCCCGAGCCCGGCCATCAGCAGCACGTGGATCCCGATCACCGCGATCAGCGGCGAGCCCGCCCCCAGTGTCGTGAACAGCCACAGTGACACCGCCATCGCCGCCGCGCCCGGGATCACCAGCGGGCGCGCACCCACCTTGTCGAACAGTGCCCCCACCGGCCGGCCCAGCAGGCCGAGCACCAGGCCGCCGGGCAGCACCGCCAGGCCGCTCACGAACGTGCTCGTGTGCAGGACCGTCTGCAGGTACAGCGGCAGCAGGATCGCCGCCGCGCCGATCAGGCACACGAACAGCAGCGCCGTCAGCACCAGCGCCACCACGAAACTCCGGTGCGTGAACGGCCGCAGGTCCAGCAACGCCCGGTCACGACGCTGCAGCCGCAGCTGCCGCCACGTGAACACCACCAGCGCGACCACGCCCACGACGATCGGCACCCACGCCGGCACCAGCGGCTCCGCACCGGCCTGCTCACCGGTCGACGACAGCCCGTACAACACACCGCCGAACCCGATCGCCGACAGCAGCACCGACGGCACGTCCAGCGGCACCCGCCGCGTCTCGCTCTCCAGGCGCAGCTGCAGCGCGCCGGTCACCAGCGCCGCGATCGACAGCGGCAGCACGATCCAGAACATCCACCGCCAGCCCAGCGACGACAGCACCGCGCCACCGATCGTCGGCCCGATCGCCGGCGCCACCGCGATGACGATCGTGATCGTGCCCATCGTCGCGCCACGCCGCTCCGGCGGCACCAGCCGCATCACCGTCGTCATCAGCAACGGCAGCATCACCGCCGTGCCGCACGCCTGCACCACCCGCCCGGCCATCAGCATCCCGAACCCGGGCGCGAGCGCGCACAAGAGCGTCCCGAGGCTGAACGCCGACAGCGAGAACAGGAAGACCGTCCGCGGCGAGAACCGCTCGAGCAGGAACCCGGTCGTCGGGATCACCACGGCCATCGTCAGCAGGAACCCGCTGGTCAGCCATTGCACGGTCGTCGTCGGCACCCGCAGGTCGACGGTCAGGTCACGCAACGCGACACTCAGGATCGTCTCGTTGAGGATCATCACGAACGCCGACAGCACCAGGACCCCGATGAGGAGCCCCGGGCGCGCCGGAGCGCGATCGACGTCGGCAGGCGGGGTGGACACGGTGTCGGTCACGGTGTGCGAGCTCTCCTGGGTTCGGCGCACCGGGCGTCCGGCACGCTGTCTTCTTGCAGTCTGCCCGTTTCGGAGCCTTCGTGTCACGGCGGTTTCCGCAGTGCCACCCGTCACAGGGGACCCCCTGCTGACGCTCCGAAACCGTCCGATATGCTTCAGCAAGTACGGAGTTCCGCAGCGCGCGATTAGCTCAGCGGGAGAGCGCTTCCCTGACACGGAAGAGGTCACTGGTTCAATCCCAGTATCGCGCACCACGAGCCCACCCCCGGGACCTCGTGGAAGTTCGTACGACGGGCGATTAGCTCAGGGGGAGAGCGCTTCGTTCACACCGAAGAGGTCACTGGTTCGATCCCAGTATCGCCCACGAGATTCGCGGGAGAGCCGTGCTTGCGGAATGCGCAAGCACGGCTCTTCTCGTTCGGTGTCTTGTGGGGGTCGAACCCCCACACCCCCGCCGGGGGCACGCCCCCGGACCCCCAGGCTGGTTGCGTTTCGTTGTTGGCCAGACTCTTGTCTACTTTGGACTTTTAGAGCAGCTTGCGCTGGAGCACGTCTGCCATGGTCGTTTGGACCAGCTTTTCCAGCTCTGTCTCGTCCGGGAGCGTGTGGCGGGGGCGGCCTGCGAAGTGCAAGTGGCTTGCTCCGATCAAGGACAGGGCCAGGGAATCCACCTTTGCGTCCGCCGCTATGCGGCCCTGGGCTCGCTCTGCTGTCAGGTAGGACGACAGCATCTCCCTTGCCTCCGCCAGGAACGGGAGGCCGTCGCCTGGGCGGCGTAGGCGGGTGCGGAGCTCGTCGCGGAAGAACACCAGGCTGGTCAATGCCACCGATACCGGGTCGAACAGCTCTGTCAGCGCGTCGACCACGTTCTCCGGCACTGTGCGGGTTCCTGCCGATGCTTCCAGGATTGCCGACTGGTCTTTCAGACGGGCGATGCGGTCCTGCACCAGCTCGGCCAGGAACGCGTCGAAGTCGGTGAAGTGGCGGTGGAGTACGCCCTTCGCCACGTCGGCTTCCGCGGTGACCGCCCGGCTCGTCAGGGCGTTCGGGCCGTCGCGGAGCAGGACTCGCTCCGCCGCCTGGAACAGCTGCTGGCGTACGTCGCGTAGGTGAACTCCGGTCGGCATGGCTTCATTCTCCGTTACGCCCGCCGCGAACGGCCATGTGGTTGTCCTAGTGGGCGGGTGCCCATTAGAGTGGGCGCATGCCCACTAAGCCTCATGAAGCTCGCTCCTTCGCTGAATCCTTCGGGATCGACGCCGAACGCTATGACCGTGCTCGGCCGGAGTATCCCGCCGAACTCGTCGATCGTGTCGTCGCCGCGAGTCCTGGTCCCGACTTCCTCGATGTCGGCTGCGGTACCGGGATCGAGGCTCGGCAGTTCCGCGCCGCCGGGTGCCGGGTGCTTGGCGTGGACCCCGATCCGCGGATGGCCGCCTTCGCCAGGAACACCGGTGTCGACGTCGAAGTCGCGAAGTTCGAAGACTGGGACAGTGCGGGGCGGACCTTCGACGCCGTCGTCGCCGGGCAGGCCTGGCACTGGGTCGATCCCGTCGCCGGTGCGGCCAAGGCGGCCGCGGTCCTGCGTCCCGGTGGTCTGCTCGCCGTGTTCGCGCACGTCTTCCAGCCGCCGGACCCGGTGGCGGACGCCCTTGCCGAAGGCATTCGGCGGGTGCTGCCGGACTCGCCGTTCGCGGGGGAGCGGAGAAGTGCCGCCGAACTCTACGAAGTCATGTTCACCAAGTTCGCCGACGGGATCCGGGAGTCGGGCTCCTTCGGTGAACCCGAGCGGTCGTCCTTCGCGTGGGAGCGGACCTACACCCGCGACGAGTGGCTGGATCTCCTGCCCACTACCGGCGGCCTGACCCGGCTCGCGCCGGACGCCCTGGCGGACGTCCTCGCCGGCGTCGGGGCCGCGATCGACGCGCTCGGTGGTGGCTTCACGCTGTCGTACACGACGCTGGCGGTCGTTGCGACGAAGTCTTGACAAAAAAAGTTGTCGGTGAGACCTTGGTGGCGAGCAGGACAGACCGTAGAATCGTCGGCCCGAACCGGGAGTCACCATGTCTTTTCAGGCCTACCTCGACAACGCCGAGAAGCAGACCGGCATCACGCCGCGCGCGTTCCTCGGCCTCGCCGCCGAGAAGAAGCTCACGAAGCACGGGGAGCTCGTCACGTGGCTGAAGACCGAGCACGGCCTCGGGCACGGCCACGCGACGGCGATCGCGCGGCTCGTCACCAAGGGCCCCGAGTTCGTCGCCGAGCACCACACCGGCGGCGTGCTCCACCTCGACGGCGTGGCCGCCCGGGCCTGACCCGGGCGGCCGGGCCCGCTCAGGCGATCGGGCCGAGGTACGTGCCACCGGAGACATCGAGGGTGCGGCCGGTGATCCAACGGCCGCCCGGTCCGGCCAGGAACCCGACGACGTCGGCGACGTCCTCCGGCTCGCCGATCCGGCCCAGCGCCGTCATCGCGGTCAGGCCGGCCGCCGCCTCGGGGATGGCCAGCAGCGGCTCGGTCAGGTCGGTCCGGATCGGGCCGGGCGCGACCGTGTTGACCGTGATCCCGCGGTGGCCGAGCTCGTTCGCCAGCGTCGGCGCGAGCGCCTCGACCGCGGCTTTGCTGACGGTGTAGGCGATCTGGCTCCGCACGGCGATCCGCGAGGCCATCGAGCCGACGGTGACGACCCGGCCGCCGTCGTTCAGCATCGGCACGAGCCGCTGGAGCAGCAGCATCGGCGTCTTGACGTTGACGGCCAGCAGCCGGTCCAGCTCTTCCTCGGTCACCTGGCCGAGGGTGCTGTGCGAGCCGATGCCCGCGTTGTTCACCAGGACGTCCAGCCCGGCGTCGCCGAAGGCCTCGGCGACGGCGTCGGCCAGCCGGTCCACGGCGCCGGCTTCGCCGAACCGGGCCGACACGGCGAATGCGCGCCCGCCGGCGTCTTCGATCAGCGCGACGGTCTCCTTGGCCGCGACCTCGTTGCCGCCGTGGTGCACCGCGACGACGGCCCCGTCGGCGGCCAAGCGGCGGGCGATCGCGCGGCCGATCCCTCGCGAAGCCCCGGTCACCAAAGCGTTCTTCGTCATTCCGGCTCCTCCGGGTCGGTGCCGGGCCGTGGTGGCCCGGCGACGACCCCGAGGTTCGCGCCCGGCGCTGACCGGACACGCACCGCGCGCGAACCGCCTCGCGAACCGTCGGTCAGCGACCCACCGCGGCGGCCGGTTTCGGGCTCTTCGCAGCCGGGGCCGAATGCCGGGGCAGGAAGGCGGCGACGGCCAGCGCGATGAGCGCCGCGGCCGCGCCCATCCCCAGCACGAGCCGGAAACCGTTCTGCGACGGCAGGTCCACCGGTCCGAACCGGACGGTCAGCCGCGCGAGGACCAGGCCGGCCGTGGCGCTCGACACCGACGTCCCGATCGAGCGCATCAGCGTGTTGAGGCTGTTCGCCGCCGCGGTCTCCGACACCGGCACGGCGCCCATCACCAGCGACGGCATCGCGCCGTACGCGAGCCCGATGCCGCCGCCGATGACGCTCGAGACCAGCACGAGCTGCCAGGTCGCGCTCATCAGGAAAATGCCGAGCGCGTACCCGGCCGCGACGACGACCGCGCCGAGCATCAGCGTCGTCTTCGGGCCGCGCGTGGCCGTGATGCGCGCGGACACCGGGGCCAACGCCATCATGACCAGCCCCGACGGCGCCATCACCAGGCCCACCACGAGCATCGACCGGCCGAGGCCGTACCCGGTGGCGGCGGGCAGCTGCAGCAGCTGCGGCAGCACCAGCGACATCGCGAACATCGCGAAGCCGAAGACCGCCGACGCGATGTTCGTCAGCAGCACCTGGCGCCGCGCGCTCGTCCTCAGGTCGACCAGCGGCCGCGGGGTGCGCAGCTCCCACCGGCCCCACAACACCAGGACCAGCGCCGCCGCGGCGACCAGGCCGAGCGTGGCCGCGCTGCCCCAGCCCCAGTCGGCGCCCTTCGAGATCGCCAGCAGCAGGCACACCAGGGCGATCGAGAGCCCGGCCGCGCCGAGGACGTCGAACCGGCCGCCGGTGCGCACCGGCGACTCCGGCACGAGCGCGACGACCAGCGCGGTGACCACCAGGCCGAGACCGGCCGCGGTCCAGAAGAGCACGTGCCAGTCGGCGTTTTCGGCCAGCAGTGCCGCCGCGGGCAGGCCCAGCGCGCCGCCGACGCCGAGGGACGCGCTCATCAGCGCCGTGGCCGAGCCGAGGCGCTCGGCGGGCAGCTCGTCGCGCATGATGCTGATCCCGAGCGGGATGACGCCGGCGGCCAGGCCCTGCAGCGTCCGGCCCGCGACCATCGGCACGAGGGTGTCGGAGAGCCCGCCGATCGCGGAGCCCACCACGAGCGCGCCGAGGCTGACCAGCAGCATCCGCCGTTTGCCGTACATGTCGCCGAGGCGGCCCATGGTCGGCGTCGCCACGGCGCCCGCGAGCAGGGTGGCGGTGATGGCCCAGGTGGCGTCGGCCGCGGAGGCGTGCAGCAGCCCGGGCAGGGCCGGGATCAGCGGGATGACCAGCGTCTGCATCAGCGAGACGGTGATGCCCGCGAGGGCGAGGACCGCGACGACGACGTTCGCGCGCGGCGACGTCTCTCTCGCGGGCGGGGATGGGTCGAGCACGGGGCGGTCCTCCGGATGTCCGAATTAAATCAGTCGCTTGACTTAGCGTAGCAGTCTTCGGTTGACTGATCACGAACTGACGGCCACCGCGGAGGAACGATGACGAGCACCGCCGAGATCCCGGAGTTCCCGATGACGCGCGCGGCGGGCTGCCCGTTCGACCCGCCGCCCGCGGCCCGCGCGCTGCAGGGGGAGACTCCGCTGTCCCGTGTGCGGCTGTGGGACGGCAGCACGCCGTGGCTGGTCACCCGCTACGCCGAGCAGCGCGCGCTGCTGGCCGATCCGCGCGTCAGCGCCGACATCACCCGCCCCGGCTACCCGAGCCCGGCGCCACTGCCCAAGGGCGGCACCGGCATCAGCTTCATCCTGATGGACAACCCGGAGCACGCGCGGCTGCGGAAGATGGTGACCGCGCCCTTCACGATCCGGCGCGTCGCCGCGATGCGCCCGGCGGTGCAGAAGATCGTCGACGATCTGGTCGACGAGCTGCTGGCCGGTCCGAAGCCGGTCGACCTCGTCGAGGCGTTCGCGCTGCCGGTGCCGTCACTGGTGATCTGCGAGCTGCTCGGCGTCCCCTACGCCGACCACGACTTCTTCCAGGAGAACAGCAAGCTCATCACCGGCGGGACGCGAAGCCCGAGGAGCGGGCGGCAGGGCACCAGGCGCTCGTCGGGTACCTCGACCGGCTGATGGGCAAGAAGCTCGAGGCGCCCGCCGACGACCTGCTCTCCGGGCTCGCCGCCCGCGTGAACGCGGGGGAGCTGTCGCGCACGGAGGCGGCGCAGATGGGCGTGCTGCTGCTCATCGCCGGCCACGAGACGACGGCGAACATGATCGCGCTCGGCACCCTGGCCCTGCTGGAGCACCCGGACCAGCTGGCGCTGCTGCGCGACGGCGACGACCCGGCGCTGGTGGCGTCGGCGGTCGAAGAGCTGTTGCGGTACCTCAACATCACGCACAACGGCCGCCGCCGCCTCGCGCTGGAGGACATCGAGATCGGCGGCGAGACCATCCGCGCGGGCGAGGGCATGATCATGGCCAACGACGTCGCCAACCGCGACCCGGCGGTGTTCCCGGACGGCGACCGGCTCGACCTCACCCGCGACGCGCACCGCCACGTCGCGTTCGGCTTCGGCGTCCACCAGTGCCTCGGCCAGCCGCTGGCCCGGCTGGAGCTGCAGGTCGTCTACAGCACGCTGTACCGGCGGATTCCGACGCTCGCGCTGGCCACCGACGTCGAGCGGATCCCGTTCAAGCACGACGGGTCGGTGTACGGCGTGTACGAGCTGCCGGTCACCTGGTGATGCGCGTCAGACGCTCCGCAGCACCGACACGACCACGCCCAGGATCGCCGCCCGGTCGCCGTCGATGACGTCGTAGGCGGGGTTGCGGGGCTCGAGGTACACGTGGCCGTCGCGGCGGCGGTAGACCTTGACCGTCGCCTCCTCGTCGATCATGGCCGCGACGATCTGCCCCGAGTGGGCCTCGCTCTGCTGCTTGACCACGACTATGTCGCCGTCGCAGATCGCGGCGTCGATCATCGAGTCGCCGCGCACGCGCAGGCCGAAGACGGTGCCCCGCCCGGTGAGGTCGCGCGGCAGCTTGAGGACGTCGTCGACGTGCTCCACGGCCGAGATCGGCGTGCCGGCGGCGATGTCGCCGACGACCGGCACCGGGACGGAGTCGCCGTCTTCGCGGGCTCCGCTGCCGTTCAGGAACGCGCGCACGTCCATCGGCCGCGACACGCCCGTGCCGCGACGCAGGAAGCCCTTGTCCTCCAGGCTCGCCAGGTGCTTCGACACCGACGACGTCGACTGCAGGCCGACGGCCTCGCCGATCTCGCGGGTGCTGGGGGAGTAGCCGTGGTGGACCACCCAGTCCCGGATGGCCACCAGGATCTTCTGCTGTCGTTCGGGCAGGGCCGCGGCGTCGAGGTGCTCGAACGTGTCGTCGTAGGTGGTCACCGGCGGAATCCTAGAGGCAGGCCCGGCGCGTGGTGCGCCCTGGTCGCCCCGGCGGGTCCCGCTGACCGGAACACCGGGTGACAGTTGGCGTCTTACCAACATGAGCCGAGAGTTCGCGATCTATTGACTCAGTGTCCGATTCGTCTTATGGTCTAGACCACAATTTCCTTCGCTCGAACAACTTCCCGACGCGGCGGGCGTGCTCGCCGCGACTTCGTCGTACCCGGCGGCGGGAAACCGAGCCTGTCCCCGAAGGAGCTGGTATGAACCGCAAACTGGTCGCGGCCGCGGCGGGTGCTGTCCTGGCCCCCGTCCTGGTGGTGGTGAGCCCCGCCGGAATCGCGAGCGCGCACGGCTACGTCAACTCCCCGGCGAGCCGGCAGGCGCAGTGCGCGCAGGGCACTGTGTCGTGCGGCGACATCACGTACGAACCCCAGAGCGTCGAGGGGCCCAAGGGCCTGAAGTCCTGCGACGGCGGCAACGCGAAGTTCGCCGAGCTCAACGACAACGGCAAGGGCTGGCAGGCGTCCCCGGTCGGCACGACGGCGACGTTCACGTGGACCTTCACGGCCCGCCACCGCACGACCGACTACGAGTACTGGATCGGCAACGAGAAGGTCGCCGACGTCAGCGGCAACAACGAGCAGCCGCCGGAAACCGTTTCGCACGAGGTGAACCTGAGCGGCCACCCGGGACGCCAGACGGTGCTGGCGGTGTGGAACATCGCCGACACGACGAACGCGTTCTACTCCTGCATCGACCTGCAGGTGGGTTGAGTCCCCGTCCACCCGGGAGCGCGCGGCTCCCGGGTGGACGGTCATCCCGCGGCGCTGACGAGCCCCGTCCGGTAGGCCAGCACCACGGCCTGGACCCGGTCCCGCAGGTCGAGCTTGGTGAGGATCCGCGAGACGTACGTCTTCACCGTCTCCACGCTCAGCACCAGTTCGGCCGCGATCTCGGCGTTCGACAGGCCGCCGGCGATCAGTTCCAGCACCTCCCGCTCCCGCGGCGCCAGCCGGTCCAGCGGACCGTCGGCGGGAGCGGCCGGCTGGATGCGGTCGGCGTAGCGGCCGATCAGCATCCGGGTCACCGCCGGGGAAAGCAGCGATTCGCCGCGCGCGACCGTGCGCACGCCTTCGGCGAGCTCGGCCAGGGGCGCGTCCTTGAGCAGGAACCCGCTCGCCCCGGCCCGCAGCGCGTCGTAGACGTACTGGCCGACGTTGAACGTCGTCACGATCAGGACCTTCGCCGGCACCTCGGCGTCGGGTCCGGCGACGCGGCGGGTCACCTCGATCCCGTCCAGGAACGGCATCTGGATGTCCATCACGACGACGTCCGGGCGCAGCCTGCCGATCTCGGCGAGCGCCTCGCGGCCGTTCGCGGCCTCTCCCACCACCTCGAGATCCGGCTGCGCGCCGAGCACGGCCACGTACCCCGCGCGGATGAGCTGCTGGTCCTCGCAGATCAGCACCCGGATCGGGCCGTCGGTCATCGGTCGCTCCTCAGCGGAAACTCGGCCGTGGGGAACGCGGCGCTGACGCGGAATCCGTCCGCCGACGGCCCGGCGGTGAACCGGCCGCCGAGCGCGTCGACGCGGTCGCGCAGCCCGGTCAGCCCGCGTCCGCCGGAGCCGAGAACGCCGGCGTCGGTCGCCGGACCCCGGGTGGTCACTTCGATTTCCAGGAGGTCGGCACCGTAGCCGACGCGCACCGTCGCGGGACGGCCGGCGGCGTACTTGGCCGCGTTGGTCAGCGCTTCCTGCACGATCCGGTACGCGGTGAGCTCGGTTTCCGCCGGCAATGCCGTGCGTTCGCCGGACTCGACCAGCTCGGCGTCCCGGCCCGGCTGTTCGACGAGGCCGCGCAGCGCGCCCAGGCCCGGGGTGCGCGCGCCGGTCGCTTCGAGGACGCCGAGCAGGAACCGCAGTTCGGTCAGGGCGTCGCGACCCGAGCCGGTGATGGTGGCGAGCACTTCGGGAAAGCGTTCTGGCGGAAGGTATTGGGCCGCGTCGGCTTGGACCACCATGGCCGTCACGTGGTGGGTGACGACGTCGTGCAGTTCGCGGGCGAGCCGCGCCCGTTCGTCCGCCGCCGCGGCCCGCGCGGTGAGCCGCCGCCGTTCGGCCTCCTGCCGCCGCCGTTGCCGCACCAGGGCGCCCAGCGACCAGAACAGGGCCAGCACCGCGTAGTAGACGACGTAGGTCAGCAGGTCCGACGGGGATCCGCGCAAGGTGACCAGGACCGCGAAGACGACGTACCCCGCCGACACCGTCGCGGGCAGCGCCCGGCGGAACCGCTCCTCGCGCGCTCCGGCCGAATAGAGCGCGAAGTACAGCGCCAGACTGCCGATCGTCGGGGGATAGGCGAGCACTTCGTGTGCCGCGAAACAGGTCGCGACGATCGCGAGGGTCAGCGCGGGCCATCGGCTGCGCACCGCCAGCGGGAGCGTCTGGCCGAGCACGAGCACGATCGCCGCGAAACCACCGGCGTGCCTCGGCAGATCGCCGAACTGGGCCCCGATCATGTCGAGTCCCGGCACGAACGCGGCGGCCGTGACGGCCGCGGCGAGGGCCCGGTCGCGGACGTCCGGAGTCACCCCGGCCCATCGGTTCCGGAGACGTCCCAGCGTCGGCATGCGCGGGAGCCTAGCGAGGCCGGGCCTTTCCCGGGGCGGTGGGCATCGCCGGACGTCGTGAAGGGCACCCTCATGGCCTTTACGGCCATGAGGGTGCCCTTCACGACATTCGGGCCGGAGCCGTCACTGCCGCGTGACGTCGGTGCAGTCGAGGTCCTTGTCCGGCAGCCGGCCGGTGTCGAGGAACGCCACGGTGGCGTTGTCGGCGCAGGCCGAACCCTCGTGGTAGACGTAGTGCCCGCCGTTGTCGACGCCGACGAACGCGGCGCGGTTGCCGAGTGCGTGGCGCAGGCCGATGCCGGAGTCCCACGGCGTGGCGTGGTCGCGGCGGTTCTGCAGGATCAGCGTGTTGCGCGTGCCTTCCGCGGTCACCGCGACCGGCTTCTCGGCCGGTTGCGGCCAGAACGCGCACGGCCAGATGTTCGCCGGCATGCCCGCGGTCAGGGGCCAGGTCTTCCGGTCCGCGGCGGTGCGCTGGGCGTAGCTGCCGACGTCGTGGGACCACTCGGCGTCACCGCAGGTGAGAGCCAGGAACATGGTCGCCTGGTTGTCCGCGGGAACGCCCGGGGTGGCCGGGGAGTCGGCGAACACCTGCGTGAGCACCTTGCCGTCGGCTTCGGTGACGTGACCGTCGGCCAGGTCCGTGGCGGCCTTCCAGACCTGGGCGAGCACCGGCAGGGTGTCGTTGTGGATCAGCAGCGCGTAGGTGACGCTGCGCAGCATCGCCCCGCTCAACGACTGCGGCGTGCCGGGAACCGGCGCCGGCCGCTGGTCGAGCCGATCGACGAGTGCGAGGTAGGCCTGGGTGACTTCGGCGGGGGTGGCGCCGAGCCCGAGAGCGCTGTTCTGCGAGGCGGCGACGGCGGCGGCGTCGGGGAACCGTTCGGCCATGCCCTTGCCCCAGCTCTCCGCTTCACCGGCCCAGACGTGGGCGGGATCGACGTTGCCCTCGAGGATCACGTGATCGGCCCGGTCCGGGTAGAGCGCGTTGTAGACGGCCCCGAGGTAGGTGCCGTAGGACTGGCCCCAGTACGAGATCTTGGCTTCACCGAGGGCATCGCGGACGCGGTCGAGGTCGCGGGCGGTGTTGGCGGTGGTGAAGAAGCGCAGGTTCTCCCCGGCCTGGGCGGCGCACTTCCCGGCCGTGGCGCGAGCGGCTTGGACGTTCGCGTCGATCGAGCCGTCGGCGGCGGGGTAGGGGAAGAGCGCGGCGACACTGGGGTTCTCGAGGCCGCAGCTCTGCGGGGTGCTGGTCCCGACACCGCGCGGGTCGAAGCCGATGAGGTCGTAGCCGTCCAGGACGGACTTCGGCAGCGTCGGGGCCATCGCGCCGGGCGTGTCGAGCCCCGCGAGCGCCGGGCCGCCGGGGTTCAGCAGCAGGACACCGTGGCGCTTCGCGGGATCGGCGGCACCCAGCCGGGAGATCCCGACCTCGATCGTCGTGCCGTCCGGACGGCCGTAGTCGAGGGGGACTTTCACTTTCGCGCAGGTGAGCCGCGGATCCCGGGTGACACCCGGCGCCGCCGCCGGGCACGGTCCCCACGCGAGCGCCGCGGCGGCCGGGGTGTCTTCGTCGTCCGCGCTGTCGCACGCGGCCACGCCGAGAACGGTCAGCGTGGTGACCGCCAGGGCCGCGGCGAACCGATGGCCCCGTAACCCGCGTGTCTTCCTCATGGTGCTCGCCCTCCGATTCCGGCGGCGGCGGCCCTGGTGGCTCCCCGCCTGCCTCGAGGCGACGAAGCTACCGAGATCAGGAGTGCGGAAACGTCACCCCGGAGCGAGCAGGCCGGGTAGCTCGCAAGGGGGACAAAAGCTCATGCGGGCAGCGGTGACCAGTGGCGTCCGACGTGGATGGGAGAGCCGGTACGAAGGGCTGGGGGCACCGATTCACCGGACAGATCGGCTGAATTCCGATGGTTTCGCGGTGTTCCGTCAAATGGATCTACTTTGGGGAATTGTGACCTGGTTCCTCGATCGGGGATTTGATCACGTTGAGGTGCTGAATGATCGGATTGGTGCTCGAAATTGAGTTATTATGGATGGCTTCAAGCAATCCTGGGGGCATCCGATGGCCAAGCGAACAGCCGGACATCCTCGCCGCTCGCCACGAGTGGCGGGGCGACGGGTGAGCACAGTGGTGCAAGCCAGGTCGAGGTGGCAATGGCTGAAAACCGTGAAGGTGGGGATCTTGGGTGCAGGGGCGATGGCTGCCGCCATCAGTGCCGTTGTTGCGTTGTGGCCGGCACGTGATGTAAACGACAGTGCGGCGGTGGCGGTTCGCGCGACATCGGGCATCCCGTTGAGTGAGTATCAGCATCGTAATGGGGGTGGTAGCCCTCAAGGAGCGGGAGTCGGTGGAACGGCTTCTCCAACGCCACAGACCAGCGCGAGCAGTAGTGATCCGCAGTCAACTGCCAGTCGGACGGAGCCGACGATGACCTCGCAGTCGGCGCACTCGTCGACCGTTCAGCCGTCGACAAGCGTGACTATCACGAGCGAGTCTGCCGGTCGGCCGCAAACACACCTGAAACTTCCGGGTGGGCTTGATGACAAGGCGGTTCGTTCTGCTGCAGATGAGGTCATGAAGGGCGCCGGTTCTGACGTGCCGGTCGATCTTGTGTTGTTGCCTGCAATCGTTGGCTACTCCACGGATCTGGCCGGAAACCGCGTGCCGCCCGACCAAGTGGCGGAGCGAGTACTCAAAGTGCTCTCGGACGCTCGGCACACGGATGATGCTCGAGAACCGGTTGGTGTTGCGCTCAGTGCCGATGTCGAATTGAGCGGGCTTCGCGGTAAGACGGTGGTGCTTACTTGGGAGATGTGGCAGGTCGACGGGAAGTTTCGGCTTCATGGTGACTGGCTGAACACGAACCTCGCTTATGAGCTGCGGCCGTCGACTGACCATGATACGACGTCGGTTGACCTTTGGGTGCCGCTCCCGAAGGATCCTGGGGAGTACAAGGTCCACGTCGATCTCACTCTCGACGGCCGGAACGTCGCAAGCAATGAGAGTCCGCCGTTCAAGTGATAATCGCACGCTTGCGGGTGCCGATCAGTCCGCTGATCGCGGTTTTTTGCCGTGGGTGGCGATGAAGCGGGCTTTCTTCTGGCGATTCCCGCACGTGTTCATGTCACACCATTTGCGGGTGCGGCTTTGGCTGGTGTCGAAGAAAGCGGCTTGGCAGGTCGGCGATGCGCACAAGGCCAGTTTCCCGTCGCGTTCGCCCGCGATGATGCTGATCGCGTCGGCGGCGATCACGCCCAGGGCGTCTTCCACGCGGGAAGCCGAACTGAGCTGCCAGCGACGCTCACCCTCGGGCGTCAGGACGGCCGCGGCCCGGCCTTGAGCGCTGCGGTCGTTGATGACTTGCACAGCGGACGCGGGGAGAGCGTCCTGGGTCGCGGCCGCTGTCGCGGCGGCGTGGATCGACTCCCTCAGTTCCCGGGCGAGGTCGAGCTGAGCCGGGGTGCAGGAGTCCACGGCGAGGCCGTACACCGCCAGCCAGTCGATGAGCCGGTGCGGTGTGGGAATGCGTTCCACGGCTTCGCCATGACGCTCCGACAGCGTCCCCGTGAAGCTGGTCGCCAGCACGGTACCGAGGCGAAATTCCGGGAACTCGACGCGCATGGAACCAGCTTAGCAGGTTGCCGGAAGGTAAGAAGGCATGTTAGAACCGTCTAAGCCGGTTCGCAGCAGGGCGTAGCCGGTTCCGCGACGGCCAGGAGGTCTCATGCCCCGTCCCACCAGCGACGTGCAAGCATTCGAAGCCCACGCGACCGACGCCGACCTCGACGATCTGCGTGCGCGGCTGGCCGCGGCGCGGCTGCCGGAGGCCGAGACGGTCCACCGCCCGGCGTCCGGCCCTCGGCGATGGGACCAGGGCGTTCCGCTCGCCGACCTCGTCGAGGTCGTGGACTACTGGCGCACCGGGTACGACTGGCGGCCGTTCGAAGCGCGCCTCGACCGGATCGGCCAGTTCCGCACGACCATCGACGACCTGGGCATCCACTTCCTGCACCGCCGATCCGCGCGCGCGGACGCCACCCCGCTGCTCCTGACGCACGGCTGGCCGGGCAGCATCGCCGAGTTCGTCGACGTGGTGGACGAGCTGGCCGATCCGGAAGACGCGGCCGCGCCGGCGTTCCACGTCGTCGTGCCGTCGTTGCCCGGCTTCGGTTACAGCGACAAGCCGGCCACCACCGGGTGGGGAACCGAAAAGATCGCGGCCGCCTGGGTCGAACTGATGGGCAGGCTCGGCTACCGCAGGTTCGCCGCGCACGGCGGCGACTGGGGAGGCAACATCACCACGGTGCTCGCCGGCCGGTTCCCGGCGCACGTTCTCGGCATCCACACGACGTTCGCGGAGGGCCCGCCCGGGCTGAGCACGGACAGGTTGACCGCGCTCGAGCGCAAGTGGACCGAGGAAACCCGCGACTTCTGGCACCACCGCGCGGCGTACGCGAAGCAGCAGGCCACCCGGCCGCAGACCATCGGCTATTCGCTCGTGGACTCCCCGGTCGGGCTGCTCGCCTGGATCCTCGACAAGTTCGCCGAGTGGTCGGACACCGAAGACAGCCCGTTCGAGCGGATCTCCCTGGATCGCATTCTCGACGACGTCACCCTGTATTGGCTGACGCGCAGTGGTGCGTCGGCGGCGCGCATCTACTACGAAAGCCACAACTCGCTCGACCCCGAACTCCGGGTCGACGTCCCGGCGGCCATCAGCATGTATCCCCGCGACATCGAGAAGTGCCCGCGCCCGTGGGCGCAGGAGCGGTACCGGCAGATCGTCCGGTGGAGGGCGCCCGAAGCCGGGGGACATTTCCCGTCGCTCGAGGTCCCCGGATATTTCGTCGAAGATCTGCGAGCGGGCCTCGCGGCGGTGCTGGCCGCCGGTCGGTGACCGGGCTCGGCGCTGTCGCCGGATTGTCGACGGGCCGTGTCACGGTGGCTTCCTGTTCCGGTCGACCGACATCGGCGACAGCCGGTTGGGGAGGACGAAAATGAGAGTTTTGCGCATGGGCGGGCTCGGATCGCGGGGCCTGCGGGTGGCCACGAGCCTGGTGGTGGCCGCGGGAACGTGCGTCGGGCTGCAGGTGGCGACGGCGGCGCCCGCGGCGGCGGTGGGCACGGTGCAAGTGGTCGTGGGGCCGCTGTCGGCAGGCAACTCGCAGTCGCCGAAGTTCGCGCCGTCGGCGGTGTGCCCGGCCGGTACCAAGGTCCTCGGTGGGGGTGGCTGGGCGCAGGTCCAGGCGACGACACCGGAGTCGGAGCGGGTGGTGCTGTCCGAGATGCGCCCGGCACCCTCGACGACCGGCGGCCGGGACAGCTACGAAGCGGGCGCGTTCGAGCTGTCGCCGGGGACGACCGCCGACTGGGCGGTGCAGGCGTTCGCGATCTGCGCGCCGCCGATCGCGGGGATGCACCTGGTCGTGGGCCGCTCGATTTCGTCGAACTCCACGCAGATCGCCCGGGCGGACTGCGGGTCGGACAACGAGGCGGTGCTCGGCCTCGGCTCGCAGATCCTGGGCGCCGACGGGCAGGCCACGCTGGTCTACGAGTTCGCCGAGACCTTCCGCGTGGCACAGGTGAAGGCACTGGAGGACGCCGACGGGTTCGGCGGCATCTGGGAGCTCGACGCGTTCGCGGTCTGTGCTCCCTTCCCCCGCAACTACGGGACCAGTTTCGGGCTTTCGTTGCCGACGACCCCGAACTCCGACCCGGTCCAGGTCGCTTTTTCCCGCTGTGGCAACGGGAACGGCAGCAAGACGCTGGGCATCGGTGCCGCGATCAACGTCCCGCTTCCCGGGACCGGCCTGCAGGTGGTCTTCCCGGGCAGCCAGCTGGAGTCGGCGGCGGTGGAGGCGACGCCGACCAACGCCACCTGGGGGCCGACGGCGGTACAAGGGATCTGCGGCGACTGATCCCCGGGCCGGCGCCACTTTCGGCGCCGGCCCGTCACGTCCGTCGCTCGGCGGTAACCCGCTCACGGAGCCCGGCGGCCAGGCCGGCGACGGTCAGCAGATCCAGGAGCCCGCCGCCGTACTCGGCCAAGCGCCGGCGGCGGACTCCGGCCAGGCGGAAGCGAAGGTGGACGCGGGTGCCGTCGCCGTCCGCGACGAGGTGGATGGCCCAGCTGAGCTCGAGCCGCCCGCGGGTGGAGCGGTGGACGAGGCTGTGCGGCGGGTCGTGGGTGACGATCTCGAAGGTCGCGTCGCGGCCGCCCCAGTCGTCGATCACGTCGCCGGGCCGCAGGTGCTGCAAGGTGGGGTCGATCCGGCGCAGGGCGCGGCGACGGCGGGGGAGGAGCGCTTCGACCCAGGTGGGCAGATACCAGCCGGCGCGGTTCTTGCCGAGCTGCGCGAACCACGGCCACACCCGCTCGGGCGGGGCGGGCAGGGTGAAGCCGCGGTCCATCACGACATCGGGGTGCGGCACGAGATCGTCACCGGCCGCGGCCGCGGAGATTTCCGTGGAGCGGGGTGCGACTCCGAGGCTGAACACCATGGTCCATTCTCACTCAGGACGGCGGCACCCGCCGCTCATGTCGTGGCTATGCGCGGCGATGCTTGCCCGGTGGTGTGGTCAATGTGGTGCGGACGGCTCGTTCGACCAGGATCGGGACGAACGCGTGGATGCGGGCGCCGGTGAACCGGGCGCGTTCCCGGCTGACGAGGTCGTGCAGCCGGGTCCGGGTCACGTCGGTGTAGTCGTGGCTGAGCCGGTCCTCGAGCTGGCCGAAGTGGATGTCGAGCTGTTCGGTGGCCAGTGTGTCCAGGGTCGGGGTGCGCATCGCGATCCTTCCTGCCGACTGGGGCCGTCTGCGGTGGGGTGCCCCGGGGAAGCGACCAGAGGGTGAACCTGAGGTGAATGCCGCATGGCGGGCGGTTTCGGTGCCGCGGTGCACGATCGGCAAGGCGGCGTCATCCGGTCTCGTGAGTCCTTTCCCTTTCGGGGCGCGCGGTCACGGAATGCCGCGCGCCTGCGGCTGCGGAGGGTGGCGATCACCGTTCTCGGCCGGGGACGGCAGGTCCTGGCTAGCGTGGCGCGCTCCGGCTCTTCCCGAACGAAAGGACTTCGATGTCCCAGGACCTCCTCGAACGCAAGTGGTCGAACTTCTTCCGGCACTTCGACGCCGATGGCAACGGCTTCATCGAGCACGACGACTTCGTGCTGCGGGGTGCTCAGGTGGCCGCCGCGTTCGGGTACGCCACCGAGACGCCCGCGGCGCAGGCGGTCACGTCGGGTTTCCAGCGCGTCTGGGAGTCGCTGGCCGGCAACCTCGACACCGATGGTGACGGCCGGGTGTCGCGCGAAGAGTTCACCGGTGGCATGACCGTCTTCGCCGACGGGGATCGCTACCAGGACCTGTTCCAGCCGGCCATCGACGCGCTGCTGGCGATGGGCGACGCCGACGGCGACGGGCAGCTCAGCCAGGCGGAGTGGGTGCGCCTGCAGATGGGTTACGGCACCTCGGAATCCGATGCCGAGTACACGTTCGGCCTGCTCGACGCCGACGGCAGCGGTTACCTGACCCGCGATGAAATTTCGGCTGCCACCCGGCAGTACTTCACCAGCACCGACCCGGAGGCTCCGGGCAACGGCCTGTACGGCCCGCTCGCTTGACGACCGCACCGCACCGGCCGCCGCGTGACGGTGGCCGGTGCGGTCGGTCGCGAACCGGCGGTGGTCAGGCAGGCGGCCAGTTCCGCAGGGCGACGTCGGCCACCTGCAGGAGTTCATCCCGTCCGGCGCCGCCCGCGGCTTGGACGGCGATGCCGTTCGCCACCGTCATGAGGTACCGGGCGAGCAGCCCCGGATCGGCTCCCTCGGGCAGGTCGCCTTCGTCGACGGCTCGCCGGAACCGGTCCTGGAGGTGCAGTCGGCCCTTGTCGCGCCAGTCGGTGAGGGTGTCGCGGGCGGTTCGCCCGGCCTCGCCCGCGGCCAGCGAGCCCTGGACGCCCAGGCATCCGGAAGGGCAGCCGGGGCGGGTGGTCGCCCCGACCGAGCCGGCGAGGAACGCCGTCGCGACCTCTCGCGCCGTCGGCTGCCGCAGCGCCCGGGCCACGTAGGCCGCTGGGCCTTCCTCGTAGCGCTCCAAGGCTTTGCGGAACAGGTCCTCTTTGTTGCCGAAGGCGGCGTACATGCTCGTCTTCGTGATGCCCATGGCGGCGGTCAGTTCGGTCAGGCTGGCGCCTTCGTACCCCTGCTCCCAGAAGACGACCATGGCCCGCTCGAGCGCCGCGTCGGCGTCGAACCCGCGTGGCCGGCCGATCGGTGTCTTCCCGGCGGTGTCCATGGCTCCGATCATACCCCTTCGGTACCGGTCGGTCTGGAAGTGCTACGGTCGAAATCTGTACCGATCGGTGCTGAAATCTGCGGAGGTTCGGACATGGGAAAGCTGCAAGGAAAGACCGCCGTCGTCACCGGCGGCGGCACGCGGGGGATCGGCCGGGCCACCGCCGCCCGGCTGGTCGCCGAAGGCGCGCACGTGTTCATCACCGGCCGGCGCAAGACCGAACTCGACGAGGCCGTCGAGATCATCGGCCGGGACGTCACGGCGGTGCCGGGGGACATCACGGACCCGGCCGACCTGGACCGCCTCTACGACGCGGTCCGCGATCGCGGTCAGGGCCTGGACGTGCTGTTCGCGAACGCGGCCACCGCCGCCTTCGCGACGCTCGAGCAGGTCACCGCGCAGGAGTACGACCGGATCTTCGACGTCAACGTCAAGGGCACGCTCCTCACCGTGCAGAAGGCGCTGCCCCTGCTCAACGACGGCGCCTCGGTGATCCTGAACGCCTCCACCGCCGCCGACAACGGCACCCCGGCCTTCGGCGTGTACGCGGCGTCCAAGGCCGCCGTCCGGTCGTTCGCGCGGACCTGGGCCCACGAGCTCACGGGCCGGGGCATCCGCGTCAACGCCGTCTCGCCGGGACCGATCGACACCAACGGGATCACCGAGCTGGTCGGCGAGGAGAACGAGGACGAGTTCAAGGCGAAACTGGCCGGCGACATCGCGATCGGCCGGATGGGCCACCCGGACGAGGCGGCCGCCGCGGTGGTCTTCCTCGCCTCCCCGGACAGCAGCTTCATCATCGGCAGCAACCTGTACGTCGACGGTGGCGAGAACCAGATCTGACGGCGTCGCGGCGCGGCTCCCGGCCACCGTCACTGTCCGAAGTGGACGAGCCTACGCTCGCGTGAACCCGTGGCTCCGCTCCACTTTGGCCACGTGCAGCGTGTAGCTCCGGTACCACTCGTCCCGCCTGCGCCGCGCGGTGCTCGGTGTCGGTCCGCCACCGCGTGAGGGCGTCGGCGTCGCGGAAGTACCCGACCGTGATCGACAGCCCGCCGGGAGTCTGCGCGTGGTCCATCCCCAGGTACCCGGGGACCTCCTGCACGAGCTCTTCCATGCGCGCGTTGGTCTCGCGGTAGCCGCTCTGCTCCTCGGTGCGCACCGTGGTGAAGACGGCCACGTAGTAAGGGGGTTCGAAAGCCTCGACGGGCGCCGCCGGGTGATCGCTCATTTCGTCACCGTAAGGTGGGATGCGCCGGACGAGCCAGCGCATTTCCCGGGCGGCGACCTCGGATCGGACGAAGGAGACCCAGACCTTGCCCTTGGTGCACGCTCTGTGGTCGCCGGGCCGGGGTCTGCTGCTCTGGGCCGAGCAAGACCGGCGCCCGGCCGGCACGTCGAGCCGTTCGGCGCGGATGGCGCTTCCACATCCGTTCGCCGTCTCCAGCGCGCGGCTGACCGCGCTGCACCCCGGCAAACCCACGTCGGCGACGTTGCTGCTGCCGTCGCGGGCGAACCGGCCGCTCGCCTCCACCGAGCCGGGCGGCAAGCGGCGTGGCCCGGCGCCGTCGTTGCGGCCCTGGTCGGTGCCCGCGTTGATCGTGGACGCCACCGAGCTGGACGACCTCGACGACTCGGCCTCCTACGGTGCTTCGGTCACCTACCTGCGGGCGGTGGCCCGCCTGGCCACGGATCTGGTGGGGCGTGGACGGGTCCTGCCGACGCTGGTCCGCCAGGGCGACGCGGCGGAGGCCCGGTGGCGCCCGGTGCTCCAAGGCGTGGACTTCGTCGCGTTCGACGCACTGGTCGCGGCCATGCCGCCGGTCGGGCGGGCCGAGCAGGTCGCGCCGCTCACCGGGGCCTCGCCGCGCGCGCTCGTCACCGATGCCCTGCACACCCTGGTCGACGCGACCGTCCGGGACCGGCTGGCGCGCGCGGATCCGCCCGTCGACCTGCGCGGAGGCCGGGGCACGGCCGGGGTGTGGCTGGCCGCTTTGCAGGGCGGTGCTCCCCGCGTCGAGCTGCCGCTGGCCGAGCTCGGTGTCCTGGCCGACGCCGTCGCCAAGTGGGACGAGGTCGCCGACACCGACGTCGTCGACGGCCGCGCGTGTTTCCGGCTGGCCGAAGTCGGCACCCTGCGGCCGCCGGACGCGGACGACCCCGACGACCAGACCGGCGACAGCACCAAGTGGCAGCTGCAGTTCCTCCTGCGGGCGACGGCCGATCCGAGC
Organism: Amycolatopsis ponsaeliensis; assembly: GCF_030182635.1. Classification (NCBI taxonomy): domain Bacteria; kingdom Bacillati; phylum Actinomycetota; class Actinomycetes; order Pseudonocardiales; family Pseudonocardiaceae; genus Amycolatopsis; species Amycolatopsis ponsaeliensis. Next base: position 181,657 of record NZ_JAPZLD010000002.1, on the reverse strand, counting down.
CTGCTGCTGTCGGCGGGGCAGATCTGGTCGGGCGAGGCGCACGGGCTGGTCAGGGACCCGAAGGGACTGTTCGTCGCCGAACTGGGCCGGGCCGCGCTGGTGGAACCGATGCTGGCGCCGGCGTTGCGCCGGACCCAGCCGTCCGAGTACGACCTGACCGTCGAGGAAGCCGAACAGTTCCTCACCTCGGGCGCGACCCGGCTGGTCGAGGCCGGGTTCGAAGTGCAGCTGCCGGCCACCTGGGACGGCCGGCGACGGCTCGGGCTGCGGCTCTCCGTCCACAGCACGCCGTCGGAGCAGGTCGTCACCCGCAGCCGGGTGGGCCGCGACGAGCTGGCCGCGTTCCGCTGGTCGATCGCGGTGGGCGACGTCGAAATCAGCGAAGAAGAGCTGCTCAGGCTCGTCGCGGCGAAGACGCCGCTGGTGCGGTTGCGGGGCCGGTGGATCAGTGTCGACGCCGACCGGCTCCGCGCCGGTCTCGAGTTCCTGCGCCGCGACCCGCACCGGCACGCCCAGGGCATCACCGCGGCCGAGCTGCTGGAGCTCGTCCACGTCGGGCAGGAGACGCCGCTCCCGGTCACCGGCGTCAGCGCCGGCGGCTGGGTCGGGGACGTCCTGGCCGAGCGGGTCCACCAGGAACTGCGGCCGGTCGCGCTGCCGCCGTCGTTCCGGGCCACGCTGCGCCCCTACCAGCAGCGGGGCGTTGCCTGGCTGGCTTTCATGTCATCGATGGGGCTCGGCGCGTGCCTGGCCGACGACATGGGCCTCGGCAAGACCGTCCAGACGCTGGCGCTCGAGGCCGTCGAGCGGGCGGACGACGATCGCGGGCCGACGTTGGTGCTGTGCCCGATGTCGCTGGTCGGCATGTGGCAGCGGGAGGCGGCGAACTTCGCCCCGGGCCTGCGGGTCCACGCCCACCACGGCAGTGCCCGCGCGCACGGGGACGCGCTCGCCGAGCAGGTCGCCGCGGCCGACCTCGTCGTCACGACCTACGCCACCGCCGCCCGTGACGCCGACGAGCTCGAGAAGTTCACCTGGCGACGCCTGGTGCTCGACGAAGCGCACGCCATCAAGAACGCCGACACCGCGACGGCCAAGGCGGTGCGGCGGTTCACGGCCGGGCACCGGCTCGCGCTGACCGGCACCCCGGTGGAAAACCGGCTGGCGGACCTGTGGTCCGTGCTGGACCTGCTCAACCCCGGGCTGCTCGGCAGCAGGTTCGAGTTCCGGCAGCGGTTCGCGGCCCCGATCGAGCGCGGCGGCGACACCGCGACGGCCGCCGAGCTGCGCCGGCTCACACAGCCGTACCTGCTGCGCCGGGTGAAGACGGACCCCGCGATCGTCCCCGAGCTCCCGGAAAAGCTCGAAATCCGGCAGGAGTACCGGCTCACCCGCGAACAGGGCACGCTCTACAGCGCGATCGTCGACGAGATGATGAAGAAGATCGAGAACAGCCAAGGCATCAAGCGCCGCGGCAACATCCTCGCCGCGATCACGAAACTCAAGCAGGTCTGCAACCACCCCGCGCACCTGCTGCACGACGGCTCCCCGATCGGGCAGCGCTCCGGCAAGGTCATCCGCCTCGAAGAGATCCTCGCGGAAATCCTGGCGTCGGGCGATCGGGTCCTGTGCTTCACGCAGTACACGGAATTCGGCCACCTGCTCGTGCCCCACCTGTCGGATCGGCTCGGCACCGAAGTCGCGTTTTTGCACGGTGGTCTGGCAAAGGGGGCGCGGGACGCGATCGTGGAACGTTTCCAGGCCGGCGACGGGCCGCGGATCCTCTTGCTCTCGCTCAAAGCAGGCGGCTCGGGGCTGACGCTGACCGCCGCCAGCCAGGTCCTGCACCTGGACCGCTGGTGGAACCCGGCCGTCGAGAACCAGGCCACCGACCGGGCGTTCCGGATCGGGCAGGGACGGACCGTCCAGGTCCGGAAGTTCGTCTGCCCGGGCACCATCGAGGACCGCATCGACACCCTGATCGCCAGGAAACGCGCGCTGGCGGGCATGGTCGTCGGCGAGGGCGAAAGCTGGCTCACCGAACTGTCCACGGACGCACTGCGCGGGGTGCTCACCCTGGGGGAGGACGCGATCGATGACTGAGCCACTCCCGTGGTGGGCGACCCGGTTCATCCGGGCGTTGACAGCGATCGGCGTGCTCCTGCCTGCGAAGGCCCAGGGGCGCGTCGTGTCGTTGGAGGTCGGCGCCGGGCGCGTCGACGCCGAGGTGCAGGACGATCGCCCTTACCAGGTGCGGATCGGGCTGACGGCGTTCGGGAAAGCGGACTGGGCGACGATCACCCATGCGCTCGCCGCGAAGGCGTCGGCCACGGTCCAGCTGCTCAGCGGCGAACTGCCCCGAGACGTCGAACAGATCTTCAAAGCGGTCCGGCTGCCCTTGTTCCCGTCGTCGGCGCGGGAGGTGTCACTGGACTGCACCTGCCCGGACATCGAGGTGCCGTGCGGCCACCTGAACGCCGTGTTCTCCGCGCTCGTGGCGCAGGTCGGCGACGATCCGTTCACGATCCTCGCGCTGCGCGGCCGGGACCGCGAAATGCTGCTCGAGGAGTTGAAGAACCGGCTCATCTCCGCCGAGCCGCTCGATCCCGAAGACCGGTCTCCGGCCCTGACCGAAGTCATGGACACTTTCTTCGACTGCGGCCAGGCGCCGGGCCTGGGCGGCGCGGCGCCGTTGCACGGGTCTCGGACGGCGTGCGACGCGCTGCTGGACCAGGCCCCGCCGTTCGCGATCACAGCGGGCGGCGAAGACGTCGCCGAGCTGCTCCGGCCGGTGTATCGGGCACTCGCCGGTGCGTCACTTCCCGGGCACGGGGTCCCGGGGTGCGCGCACGTGTGATCGGGCGTGCGTCACCGCTTCCTCGAAGCTGGTGAACAGGTGGTCGCCGTGGCGGAGCTTGCCGAGGGCGCCGGTGGCGGTCAGCAGGTGCCGGTGGTGCTGCCGGATGCCTTTGACCAGAACGGTGACACCGCGTGCCTCGAGCTCTTCGATGGTTTCGCCGAGGGCTCTGGCCCCGGTCGCGTCGAGGATGTGCAGCCCCGACAGCCGGAGCACGACGACGTCGACGCCGTCGGCGGTGCCGGAAAGCTCGGTGAGGACGCGTTCGGAGGCGCCCCAGAACATGGCGCCCTCGAACCGGAACACCGCGATGTGCTCGTCGCTGGCGGTGGCGGGTCCCGGCAGGGGTTCGCGCCGGGCCTGCGCGGCGCCGGCGAGGTGCCGCAGGGCGAAGAAGGCGGCGACGAGCAGGCCGATCTCGACGGCGAGGATCAGGTCGGCCGCGATGGTCACGAGCGCGGTCGCGCCGAAGGTCACGGCGCTGGACCGGCTCGCGCGGACGACTTCGCTGATCGCGGCGCGCGGCACCATCCGCAAGCTGGTGACCATGAGGACGCCGGCCAGCGCGGCCAGGGGAATCCTGGACACGAGCCCGGTCGCGGCGTAGATCACCGCGAGGATGACGAGGGCGTGGGTGATGGCCGAGAAACGGGTGCGGGCGCCGGAGCGGACGTTGACCGCGGTGCGGGCGATCGCGCCGGTGGCGGGCATGCCGCCGAAGAGGCCGCTGGCGATCGAGGCGAGTCCCTGCCCGACGAGTTCGCGGTCCGGGCGCGTCGGGCCGACCGGTGGGCCGCCGCGGGTCATCGTCGCGGCCACGCGGGCGGAGAGCAGGGATTCGATCGCCGCGAGGGCGGCGACCGCGACGACGGCTCCGGCGAGGTCGCGGACCGCGCCGGGGGTGAACGACGGCAACGCGGGGGTCAGCGCGCTCGGCAAGCCGCCGATCCGCGGGACGGGCGCGTGGAGGATCTCCGCGGCGACGGTCGCCACGGCGACCGCGATCAGCGACGCCGGTATTCCGCGGTGCAGCTTCGGCAGCGCGAGCATGAGCACCGCGACCAGCGCGACGGTGGTCGTCGTCCAGACGGCGGCGCCGTCCCCGGTCACCGCGTGCGCGACGGCCTTTCCCGCGGCCAGCAACGGGTTCTCGCCGGCTGGCGCGGTCGTGCCGACGGCGGAGGGGACTTGCTGGAGGAAGATGATGCAGGCGATCCCGAGCGTGAAGCCTTCGACGACCGGCCAGGGGAGGTAGCCGACCAGCCTGCCGAGCCGGGCGGTGCCGGCGACGAGCACGACCAGCCCGCCGAGGACCGCGACGAGGGCCACCGAGGACGCGCCGTGGGCCGCGACGATCGGGGCCAGCACGACGGCCATCGCGCCGGTCGGCCCGGACACCTGGACCGGGGAGCCGCCGAAGACCGCGGCCACGATCCCGGCCACGACGGCGGTGACGAGCCCGGCCGCGGGGCCGGCACCCGAGCTGACCCCGAACGCCAGTGCCAGCGGAAGGGCCACGACGCCGACGGTGACCCCGGCGAGGAGGTCCGCGCGCAGTACCGGGGGACGGAAGTCGTAGTCGTCCCGGCCGGGGAGCAGGTCCCGGGCCGCGGCGAGGACGCTCACGCCCGGTGCGCGATCGCGTCGAGCACGGCCTGGGGGCTCGCGCCGGGCAGCGGCGGCAGCTCGCGGGCGGCGGCCAGCTGGTCCGAACCGGGCCGCAGACTCGCCAGCAGGAACGCCCGCGCCACCACGAGGAGCTCGGCGACCAGCGGCTGCGCGAGCCAGTATTCGACGGCGTTCCCGCTGCGCGTGGACGTGACGACCCCGGTGCGGCGCAGGACCGCGAGGTGCTGGGACAGCTGCGAGGCTTCGCAGCCGGTCACATCGAGCAGCCGGGTCACCGGCGCGCCCTCCTCGCCGGCCGCGGCCAGCACCTCCAGGACCTGGATCCGGGTCGGGTGGGCCAGGCATTTGAACAGGTCGGCCTTGATCCGGTAGAGCGGCTCGGTCGTGCGGGACCTCGCGGGCATGGGCACCTCCTGGATTGATGATTCTATCAATCCATCAATCCGGTCTCCGACCGCACCTGCTCGCGGCCGCGTCGCGCTCGGCTCGATGTCTTAGGTCCCATCGCACGAGGTCCTCGGGCACTGCCCGCCTCCGACGGTGAAGGGCGAGAGTGGGCTGATCGAGCGGGGCGGCAAGTGCTGCCCGGACGGAGGCGTGTCGTGCGGTTGGGTGTGGCGGGTGCTCTGGTCGGTGGCGCGTACCGGCGCGGCGATGTCGAAGTGGACCGGGAAAGCGGTCTGGTGACCGCGATCGGCGTGGCCGGTCCCGGCTCGGGGATCGCCGTTCCCGGCCTGGTCGACCTTCAGGTCAACGGATTCGGCGGCGTCGACTTCCTCAACGCCGACGTCGATGGGTACGCCCACGCGAGCATGGCCCTGGCCCGCACGGGGGTGCTGGCCTACCAGCCCACGCTGATCACCAGCCGGCCCGAGCAGACCGTGGCCGCCATCGAGACCGCCGCCAAAGCACAGGCGGCGCCGGGCGGTGCGCGGATTCTCGGCGTGCACCTGGAGGGGCCGTTCCTCTCGCCCGCCCGGCCCGGGACCCATCCGGTCGCTCTGCTGCGGGCGCCGGACACCGCACTGCTGGGGCGGTTGCTGGCCGCCGGGCCGGTCACACAGGTGACCCTGGCCCCGGAACTGCCCGGCGCGCTCGACGTGGTCCGCGCCTGCGTCCGGGCCGGTGTGCTCGTGGCCTGCGGGCACAGCGATGCGACGGCGGCCGAGGCGCACGCCGCGTTCGACGTCGGCGCGCGGTCGGTGACGCATCTGTTCGACGCGATGCGCCCGTTCACCCATCGCGACCCGGGCATCGCCGGTGCGGCGCTGACTCGCGACGACGTCTTCGTCGGGGTGATCGCCGATCCCAGCCACCTCTCCCCGGAAGCGGTCCGGCTGGCCTTCCAGGCGGCGCGTGAGCGGGTCGTGCTCGTCACCGACGCGCTGGCCGCCGGTGGTTGCCTGGACGGCCATTACCGGCTCGGCGACGTGGAGTTCGACGTGTCCGGTGGCACGGCGCGGCGTGCTGACGGCACGCTGGTCGGCACCACGATCACGTTGCTCGACGCGGTCCGCGACGCCTGCGCGGCGGGGATATCACTGGAGATCGCGGTCAACGCGGCGACCCGCACCCCGGCCGAGCTGTTCTCGCGAGGCGACATCGGCTTGCTGCGTCCGGGAAACCGCGCGGACGTCCTCGTGCTCGACGACTCGCTGGCCCTGCGCACCGTCTTGCGCCAAGCGCGAGAGCTGTGAATCGCTAGCCCTTCAGCGGGAGGGCGATGGTGAATGTGCTGCCCCCACCCGGTTTTGAAGTCGCGGTGACCGTGCCGCCGTGGGCGGTGACGAGTTCCCGGACCACGGCCAGGCCGATGCCCGCCCCGGCGATCGACATCCCGGCGCGGCTGCGCCACAACCGCTCGAACACGTGCGGCAGTTCGTCGGCGGGGATTCCCGGGCCGGTGTCGGAGACTTCGATGGTCGCGTTGTCGCCGGTGGAGTGGGTCCGGATGGTGACGTTGTCGCCGGGCCGGGCGTAGCGGGCGGCGTTGCCGAGCAGGTTTCCGACCGCTTGGTGCAGCCGGTCGGGATCGGCCCGCACCGGGATGTGCCCGGCGAGCTCGGTGCGGACGTCGAGCCCGGCCGCGCGCAGCCGGGCGCTGTGGGCCGTCACCACTTCGCCGATCAATGCGGTGAGGTCGAGGTCGGTGAGCCGCAGCGAGACGGCGGCGTCTTCCGCGGCGGTCAGGTCGGCGAGGTCCTGCACGACCCGGCCGAGCCGCAGCGCCTGGTCGTGCAGGCTGGTCAGCCGTTCGACGTCGGGTGGTTCGAGCCCGTCGCGCAGCTCCTCCAGCCCGGCCTGCAGGGTGGCGAGCGGGGTCCGCAGTTCGTGGGCGACGTCGGCGGTGAGGTTCCGCCGGGCGCGGTCGGCGCGGGTGACCTGGTCGGCCATGTGGTCGAAGGCGTCCGCCAGTTCACCGAGTTCTCCGGGGGCCCGGAGCCGGGCGCGGGCCGAGCGGTCGCCGGCGGCGATGTCCTTCGCCGTGGTGGTGAGCCGGAGCAGGGGAGCGGCGATGCGCCGGCTGACGAACCAGCTTGCGGTCACCGCGAGCAGCAGCGCCACCGCGGCCGCGAGGACGATCCAGCCCCACGCGACGTCCTTGGCCGCGGACGCGGTGGACGTGCCGAACGCGAGTTGCACTGACCCGACGGTCTCGCCATCGACGACGACGGGTGCGTCGACGCGGCCACCGCCGAGCGCGCCGGCCATCGGGTTGCCCATCCCAGGCATGCCATGGCCTCTTCCGGTGACGGGCGACCCGCCGGTGTCGCGCACGACGAGCCGGGCCCCGGCACCGGTGGCGATCGCGGTGGCCGCGTCCAGGTCGGCGCCGGTCCAGCTGCCCGCGCGCGTGTAGGCGGCGCCCGCGGCGGCGGCCACCTGGCCCGCGGCCTGCTCGCGGCCGGCGCGTTCCGCGGCGGCCAGGCCCCGGTCGGTGCCGAGCAGCGCGGCACCGGTGAGCACCAGCACGGATGACAGTGCCACCAGGACGAAGGCCGCCAGCAGCCGCCAGGCCAGCGGTCCCCAGCGCGGGTGGCGGTCAGTGGTCACGGCGCAGCCCCAGCCGGTAGCCGACGCCGAGCACGGTCTGCACGACGTCCGCGCCCGCGGAGCCGAGCTTGTGGCGCAGGTTCTTCACGTGGGAGTCGATGGTGCGTTCGTAGCCTTCGAATTCGTAGCCGCGGACCCGGTTAATCAGTTCGTAGCGGGAGTACACCCGCCCGGGCACGGCCGCCAGGGTGGCCAGCACGCCCCATTCGGTGGGCGTGAGCTCCAGTGAGTCTCCGTGCCAGCGAACTTCGTGCCGTGACTCGTCCAGGCATAGCAGGCCGTCTCCGTACGACGTCGTGGCCGGGGCGGGGGAGCCGGTCGTGCGATTCAGCACGGCCTGGACCCGCAGCACCACTTCGGTCGGGCTGAACGGCTTGGTCACGTAGTCGTCCGCGCCCAGCTCGAGCCCGTGGATCCGGTCGTCGACGGAGCCGCGGGCGGTGAGCACCACGACCGGCACCCGGCTGTCGGTGCGGGCGGCGCGCAGCACCTCCAGGCCGTCGATGTCCGGCAACCCGAGGTCGAGTACGACGATCTCGGCGGCGTGGGCGGTGAGCATCGTGAGCGCCTGCGCACCGGATCCGGTGGTGACCACGGCGAAGCCGGCGCGTTCGAGGTACCGGCGCAGCAGTTCCCGGATCTCCTTCTCGTCCTCGACGACCAGCACGGTGGCACTCACACCGGCAGGTCTACCCGGGGCGGCACGGGCGGATCGAGGGTCCAAGGTCCCCGGTGCCCGTCTCCACGTCATCTCCACACCGATCACACGGGATCTCGCCGCGCGGGACCCACCCTGACGGTGTCCGAGGAAAACCGGAGAAGGAGGAGTCATGAGGACCCGCACACTGATCACCACGATCGCCGCGGGTGGCATCCTGAGCGTGGGCGCGCTCGTCGCGATCCCCGCGTTCGCCGGTGGACCGCAGACCGGTGCCGGACTCGGCGGTGCCCCTGGATCGGGCTTCATGGTCCGGGGCGGGATGAACCGGGGTGGCGGATGCCTCACCGGTGTCGCCGACCCGAGCGGCACGCTCAGCGAGGCGCAGCGCACGACGCTGGCGGCCAACGCGGAGGAGGAGAAGCTCGCGCACGACCTCTACACCGAGTTCGCCGGCCGCTACGACGTGGTGGTCTTCGACCGGATCGCCGGGGCGGAGACGGCTCACCTGGACGCCGTGCGGACGCTGATGACCCGCTACGGGGTCACCGATCCCACCGCCGGTCAGGCGCAGGGCCACTTCGTCACCCCGGCCGTGCAGGCCACTTACGACAAGCTGCTGGCCCAGGGCGCGAGCAGCGAGGTCGCGGCGCTCGAGGTGGGACGCACGGTGGAGACGACGGACATCGCCGACCTGCGCACGTCCCTCGACGGGCTCACCGCGCCGGACGTCCAGCGGATCTACCAGCACCTGCTGATGGCTTCGCAGCACCACCTTGCCGCGTTCGAGAACTGACCCGGGCGATGAGTAGCTAGCCCGTCCCGGCGATGGCGATGGCGGTGACGGCGAATCCGAAGTGGACCACCATCGCGGCGACGCGGATCCAGTCGGTGCGCAGCAGCCGCGCGATTTCCCGGCGGTCGGCGCTGTGCCGGATGCGCAGCTGGATCGGCACCTGGATCACGGCCGCCGAAACCCAGCCGGCGGTCAGCGCCGCCAACGCGGCCCAGACGGGCCAGCGCGGAAGGCCGTCCGGTGCGGCGACGAGGATGGCGATCACGAGCGCGGTCAGCACGGTCTTGGGGAGCACGTAGACGATGCCGCTGCCGTGGCCTTGAGCCGTTTGGACGGACTTGAACTCCGCGGAGCCGACGGCCGGCCAGCCGGAGAAGACCGCGAAGTGCTCCATGAGGCAGCCGGCCAGGCAGTAGGCGGAAAACATTCCGTAGAGCAGCACCCAGGTATCGGTGGACAAGGGAGATCTCTCCTCAGAAGACTGCGACGGTCCGGCCGGCGTGGGCCGGGTTCTCGATTTCGCCGACCATTGCCGCGGCGACGTCGGCACGAGCGATCCGGGGCGGCATGAATCGCCAGGAACGCTCGAGCGCGTCGAGGGCGACGACGCGTGTCGTGTTCGCCGCGGGTTTGCCGGTGAGCATGACGGGGTGGAACACCGTGCTGTGCGGGCCCGCGACAATTTCGTCCGCGGCTTCCTTGTCGGCGAAACCGTCGCCCAGTACGCGGCGGAGGGTGAAGTCGTACAACGGCCCGGCGCGGTGCCGGGAAGCTCCGGCGCCGAAGCTGCCCATCCAAGCGAGGCGGGGCGGCTTGGCGTCGGCCACGGCGCGGGCGCCGGCCGAAAGGGTGTCGGCCGGCCCGCCCTTGCTGATGCCGAGTGCGCTGATGACCGCGTCCACGTCGCGGCAGGCCGAGGTGATCGTGTCCGGGGCGCGCACGTCGGCCTTTTCGGTCGTCAGGCGGTCGTGCGCGAGGTCCGACAGCGCGTCCGGGCGCCGGGCGAGCGCGACGACTTCGTGGCCTCGTTCGAGCGCGATGGCCACCACGTGGCGGCCGGTGGCTCCGGTGGCGCCCAGTACGGCGATCCGCATGGTTCTCCTCGATGACATTCTCTGAGACTTCTGTCTCGCAGAATGCGAGATTGGCACAGAAGCACACTGTGAGTCAACTGTCTCAGAGAATGCCGGCGAACTATGCCGATCGCGTCAGACGCGCCAGGTCCCGATGCTGTCGACGAGCCGGTCGACGAGGTCGCCGGAGACCGCGTCCCGCTGCATGGCCGTGCGATAGACGATCGGCCCGATCAGCATGGCCGTCAGGTCCGCCGGTTCGACGTCGGACGCCAGTTCACCGGAGGTGACGGCCGAGCGGACCGCGGCGTGGATCCGTTCGGCGATCGTCTTGACCGACTCGTCCTGCCGGTGGGCGATCTCCGCGTCCCAGAGCGCCGACTGCGCCAAGGTGAGGGCGGCCGCGGCGACGGCCGGGATGGCGAGCTCGTCCGCCATCCGCCGAAGCTCCCGCCGCAGCCACGGGCGGATCGGCGCCTCGGGACTCTTGAAGAGCGGCAGGTCGGCGCCGCCCATCGCATCGAGCAGCAACTGATCCGGCTGTGGCCAGTGCCGGTAGACGGTGGCCCGGCCCACGCCGGCCCGCTGAGCGACTCGCCGATGGGTGACCGCGCCGGGCCCCTCGCCCGCCAGCAGCTGCCGAGCGGCGACGAGCATCGCCTCCCGGCTGCGTTCCGCCCGCGGATCGCTCGAGTAACTCACCGTCACATCCTACGAGACAACTGCCTCAGCGGCACCGGCGTGCTCCAGGCGGGCTCAGGCTGCTCGGGTGCGTCGCCGTGAGGGGTGTCGAGCGGAGTGCGCGCCCTCGATGCGATGAGCGATGGGGGTTGCGGCGTCGCGGTGACGCCGATCTGCCACGCCTGCCCGGCCTCGTCATCGCCTGGGCCGGTCCGTGCACGGGCGACCCGGCCGTCTCCGCGCTCATCGACTGTCTTCCCGGATCGGTGACGGACTGCCCGGGGAATCGGGACTTTGGACTCCTCACGGCGCGAGCCGGCCGGGGCAGGCTGGTGCTGCCGGAAAACCGGTAACCCGCCCGAGGTACCGGACTGGTGGCCAGGCCCGCAGGTCTGGATCCCGATGTCGCAAGACGGGGCGTTCCGCCCCCGGGCAGGCCTTCACACCTCGGGTGCTGCGTCGTCGGCGCGGCCCCGGTGGTGTTCGCGCGATGCGGGGTCGAGATGCGGTGTTTGGATTGTGCGGTGTCCGGTCTCGTGGCGGAGGCCTCAGCGGTCTGCGTGGATTGCGGCGCCGGGTTGTGCCGCAACCACCTGGTTCTCGGACATCGTGAGCGTGCGCAACGCTCGCCCGAGGGGTTCGAAACCAGGATGGACGAGCGTTGGAGCCGGGCCGCGCGCTGTAACGAGTGTGCGCGAACGTGCTCTGGGCAGGACGCCGTGCCCTGGCCGGCCGCCCACGAAGGCGAATCGGGGTAACGGCCGGCACCAGTGTGGTGCCCGTGCCGTTCGACTGCGGCGCTGCCTCCGAGCCACGCGAGCGAGATCCGTCAGTGACTGTGTGCCTCACGCGGCCGGCCGGCCGGAGTGATGATGGTGCCTTCGGCGCCGCGGAGCATCGCGGCGGGGGAGTCGAGTGCACCGATCGCTGCGACGTTGCCCGTGAGTTCGACGAAGCGGCAGGCGGCGTCGACCTTGGGACCCATCGAGCCGGCCGGAAAGTCCCGGGACCGCAGCTGCGCCGGTGTGGTGCGGTGGATGGGAGTGGCCTGAGAAGTGCCGTAGTGGTCGACGACCGCGGGTACGTCGGTGAGCAGCAGCAGGGCGTCGGCGTCGAGGGCTTCGGCGAGCAGCGCCGCAGTCTGGTCCTTGTCTACGACGGCTTCGACGCCGCGCAGCCGCCCGGTGTGTTCGTCGCGCACCACGGGAACGCCGCCCCCGCCGGCGCAGACCACGATCGTGCCCGCCTCGACGAGTGCGCGGATCACCCGGGTTTCCACGACGCGCTGCGGGCGGGGCGACGGGACGACCCGGCGCCACGCCGGGCCGTCCTGTCGCACCGTCCAGCCGCGTTCGGCGGCGAGCGAGGCCGCCTGGTCCTCGGTGTAGACGGGGCCGACGAACTTGGTGGGGTCGGCGAACGCGGGATCGGCGACGGAGACGAGCGTCTGCGTCAGCAGCGTCGCGACCTGTCTGCCGGGCACGACGTTCCGCAGGGCCTGGCCGAGCAGGTAGCCGATCATGCCCTGGGTCTGGGCGCCGAGGACGTCGAGGGGGTACGGCCGGGTCAGCGCGGGGTCCGCGGCACTTTCCAGGGCGAGCATCCCGACCTGGGGGCCGTTGCCATGGGTGAGCACGACCTCGTGCTCGGCGGCCAGCTCCGCGATCGCCTCGGCGGCGGCGAGCACGTTGACCTGCTGCAGGTCCGCGTCCGGCCGTTCGCCGCGGCGCAGCAGCGCGTTGCCGCCCAGGGCGACCAGGATCCGCACGGCTCAGCCGCCCAGGGTGGCGACCAGGATCGCCTTGATGGTGTGCATCCTGTTCTCCGCCTGCTCGAACACCAGCGACGCCGGTGACTCGAAGACCTCGTCGGTGACCTCGACGCCGTCGAGACCGAATTCCCGGAAGGCTTCGGCGCCGACCTCGGTGTCGCGGTCGTGCAGGGCCGGCAGGCAGTGCAGGAACCGGACGCCGGGATTGCCGGTGGCCGCCAGCGTCTTCGCCGTGACCTGGTAGGGCGCCAGCAGCTCGACCCGCTCGTGCCACGTTTCCGCGGGTTCGCCCATGGACACCCAGACGTCGGTGTAGAGGAAGTCCGCGCCCGCGACGGCCTCGTCGACGTTGTCGGTGACGGTGATCCGGGCGCCGCTGGTCGCGCCCACCCGCCGGCAGGCCGCCAGGTGCTCCTCATCGGGGTGCAGCGCGCGCGGTCCGGCCAGCCGGACGTCCATGCCGAGCTGCGCGCCCATCGCGAGCAGGGAGTTCGCGACGTTGTTCCGGGTGTCGCCGAGGTAGCAGAACGCGATGTCCCGCAAGGGTTTGCCGCTGTTCTCCCGCATGGTGAACACGTCGCACAGCGACTGGGTCGGATGACAGGTGTCGGTGAGTCCATTGTAGACGGGCACGCCGGAGAACTGCGCGAGCTGTTCGACGGTGCGCTGGTCGTGGCCGCGGTACTCGATCCCGTCGTACATCCGGCCGAGCACGCGGGCGGTGTCGCGGGCGGATTCCTTGTGCCCCAGGTGGGTGTCCTGCGGGCCGAGGTAGGTCGTGGTGGCGCCTTCGTCGGCCGCGGCGACTTCGAACGCGCAGCGGGTGCGCGTGGACGCCTTCTCGAAGATGAGCGCCAGGTGCTTGCCCGCCAGCCGGTGCCGGGTCGTTCCGGCGTAGGCGGCGGCCTTGAGCCGGCCCGCCATGTCCAGCAGGAAGACGAGTTCGTCGCGGGTGAAGTCCAGCTCGGTCAGGTAGCTGCGGTTGCGCAGGTTGAAGGCCATTCCGGTTTCCGTTCAGCTCGGGTCGCGGTCGATCGGGCAGGTCATGCAGCGCGGGCCGGAAAGGCTGACGTGTACGGCGAGCGTGCCGCGCCGGCGGTGGCGCCGATGCGGCCGATGGACCCTTCGGGGAAGGACTTCGGTGAGTCAGCGTGGTCGGGCGTGACGACATCCGCTGACCAGCGGGGCGGTGGTTGCTGATCGGCGTCGAGGCGGGAGTTGTCGTCGTGCCCGGGGCGACGTGGTGTGGTGAAGGTTCCTCGACGGTAGCCCTGTCGCTGTGGCGGGTCTACGCCCCTTGAGCGTGGTGTCGACGGGACTCGACCACCGTGGCCCGGCCTCGGCCGGAGGGCCTGAGGTCCTGGGAAACGGTGACTTCCGGCCATTGCTGTGCCAGTACCAGAGCGCTTGACTTGGATCACGGCCGCCGGACGGCGGCCGTCCGCCTGGACTCCGGGACGAGGACGCCGGCCCGCCGGCACGTCGTCACCGGGAACCGATCGGCCGAGCCAAGACCCCGCTCGGGCCGGCGCGCCGCGGGTGCGCCGACCGGTGCCGGTCGACGGCGGTGCCATCGGGCCACCGGGCGAATCCTCGGCTGGTGAGCCGGATGGACGTGGTGCGGCCCGCGGCGGCAGGCACGTCAGGAACCGCCGGAAGACTTCCGGCGGCCGGGTTACACCAGAGACGGGAAATTCGTCATGAATGGCTGGATCATCGCCGCGATCGTCGTGGCCGTGCTGCTCGTGCTGGCCTTGGCGATCAAGATCGTGAAGCAGTACGAGAAGGGTGTGTTGTTCCGGCTGGGCCGGGTCATCGGCGTGCGCGAGCCGGGGCTGCGGTTGATCATCCCGATCGTCGACGTGCTGCGGCAGGTGTCGCTGCGGATCGTGACGATGCCGATCCAGTCGCAGGGGATCATCACCCGCGACAACGTGAGCGTCGATGTGTCGGCCGTGGCGTACTTCCGGGTGGTCGACGCGACCAAGTCGGTCGTCGCGATCGAGAACGTGTACTCCGCGATCGACCAGATCGCGCAGACCACCCTGCGGAAGGTCGTCGGGCAGCACACCCTCGACGAGACCCTGTCGGAAACGGACGCCATCAACACCGACATCCGCCAGATCCTCGACGTCACCACAACCGAGTGGGGCGTGGAGGTAACGCTGGTGGAGCTGAAGGACATCCAGCTGCCGGAGTCGATGAAGCGGGCGATGGCGAGGCAGGCCGAGGCCGAGCGGGAGAAGCGAGCCAAGATCATCAACGCGGAGGGTGAGTCGCAGGCCGCGGCGGCGTTGGGTGACGCCTCGGACACGATGATGGCGCATCCGCTGGCGTTGCAGCTGCGGAACTTGCAGAGCCTGGTGGAGATCGGCGTGGACAAGAACACGACGGTCGTGTTCCCGGCGCCGTTGATGAGCACCATCGGGGAGCTGGGGACGTTCCTGGCGCGCGAGGCCGCTTCGGCTACTGCCGCGGTCCCGGCCCGGCCGGACGCCGTTGTCGTCCCGGCGCGGGAAACGCCGGCCAACGGCGGCGCACCGGCTCCGGCCTCGGCCTAGCGCACCGCACACCGGGTCATCAGGAGAAAGAAGAGGATGGACATGGAAACCGTTTATGTGTCCCGTTACGAGCAGCGCGTGAAGCTCGTCGAGGACGTGGTGAAGGACAATTCTTCGTTGTCCGGCGAAGAAGCGCGCGCGCTGGCCATCCGGCTGCTGCGGACGCTCGAGGAGATTCCCGAAAAGGTCCGCTGAGGCTGTCATGGGAAACGAGACACTCGTCGAGACGAGCTCGGAGCACCGGACGTCGCGGCTGTCGGTGAAGCCGGCCGGTTCGCCCGCCGGTTTCGTGGACGGCGCCTGGTGGCCGCGGACGGCCGGCCTGGCCGCCGAGCTGCCGGACCTGCTCGCCGCCCTGACCGGCCGGCTGGGGCTCGCCGAGCGGGTCACCTACCACCTGACGGCCTGGGATCCGCCGGGCCGCCGGCTGGTCATCGACGGCAGGGCGGTGCGGCCGGAAGGGTTCCGCTCGCAGCACCCGGACACGCTGACGGTGATCGGGGCCGGCGGCCGGCGCCGGCTCACGCTGTTGACGGTGCCGCCCGGGACGGAAGCCGCGATCGCCGGGCAGGTGCTGCGGACGGCCTCGGAGCCGGGCAACGTCGAGAGCCCCGAGGCGCTGCTGGGAGCCGACGGCACGGCATCGGCCCGGCAGCGGTGGGAAGCGGAAGGCGGCCGCCTTCGGGCGCCGGCCTGAATCACGATCGGGAGGTCGAACCATGGACTCTGTCGCGTCTTCGACTCAGCGGGAGTCGGGTCCGCGAGATCGGCGCACCCCTGCGCGCCGAAGACGCGCGGAAGAAGGGCCATGCGCCGAGCAGGTGAAGACCAGACGGGCGCGAGCCCGTTGACCGACAACACATGCGGCGGAAAGACTTCCGCCGCCGAGGAGGTCGTCATGATGATGCCGTTGACAGCAGCGCGGCACGAGCACTACCCGACATGGCCATCCCCCGGAAGGAAAGAACAGCGTGTCTTGGAGAGCACCTGACGACGAGAGCTGGCGGCGGAGCACCCTGATCACCCATCACATGGATCACCCGCCCCAGGTCAAAGCCCTCGTCGACGAGCTGTACGCGACGCTGTCCGAGAAGGGGCGCCGCGACTACGAGACCATGATCGCCGCTGAGTACGCCGGCCCCGGCGAGCAGGTCGAGCACTACTCCTACGGTAGCGGTGTGCTCAGCATGATCGCCCTGCCGTTGCCTGACGCGCATACGCTGCGGCTGACTCATCTGGTCTACGGCGGCTGCACCGCCCACGAGATCCGGCAGGACCTGGTGGCTCGTGGTCTGGGTTCGCTGGCCATCACCTGGGTGTACCCGCCGGACACCGCCCTGCCCGGGGACGACGACTAGGTCGGCGCGGGGGTTGTGACCACGCGCTTGGTTCCGCAACGAGGTGAAAGCTCGACACAGGGGCCTTCACCGACCGTGACCTGCAGTTCGGCGAGGAGGTCGGTCGCCCGGGCAAGCCGACCCGGCCAGAGCTGCTCGTCGATCCACGGGTTCCGGCCGCGGTCGGGGAGGAGGCGGAGGTGGTCGGAGCCGCAGACCGTCACCGGGCGCCGGCTGTCGCACCCCGGATCGAACGGGTCCACGAGGAAGCGCGCTTTCCTTGGCGGACCAGAAGAGGTTCGCCCGCAGGAAGCGCTCACGGGTCGTCTCCGCGGCGAAGACCGCATCCCGTTCGCGGTCGGTGAACCAGGTCCGCACGAAGGCGTCCGACCGCGGTTCCATCAGTTCGAGGTCGCAGCCCAGCCCAGTCCGCGCGATCGGTCAGCGACGCCGACACGGGCGCGGGCACTTCGCCGTGGAAGACGACGGGCGCGCCGTCCACCGCGACAACCGCAGCTCGGACCGCCGCTTCGGGTGGCGGAACTCGGCCAGCCGCATCGACTCGGCCGGCGACAGCCAGTCGCCGGCGTCGGAGACGCCGGGCATCCCGCACGCCAGCCAGCGCCGGGTGCCGGTCACGGGGAAAGCCTGCCGCGCATCGCCGACCTTTTCCGGGGTCACGGTCCTCGCGGCGCGCCGGTCCGTCCAGGGCCGGAAGGCACCAGCCGGCCCGGAGACGCGGCAGGAGCGGGGACTTCGGACTCTGGCCGGGCGCTCGCCGCGACCGGTCGACTGGAGCCATGCCCCGGAGCAGCCCGTCCCCGCCGCCGGTCGTCGACCGCGCGAGCTCCGCGGATCGCGCGTTCCTGGCCATGGACACCGGTGCCGTACCCGAGCAGTTCGGGGTGCTCCTGGACCTCGGCCCGGCCACCGCGTTCGACCTGGCGCGAGCCCGGCAGCTGGTCGCCGGGCGCGTCCCGGCCGTTCCCCGGTTGCGCCAGGTGCTCGTCCGGGCGCCGTTCGGCGGTGGCGGGCCGGTCTGGGTCGACGACGGGAGCTTCGACGTCCGCCGCCACGTCCGGGCCGTGGTGTGCCCGCCGCCGGGGGACCGGCGGGCGCTGCTGGACACCGCCGTGGACCTGGTCGAGACGCCATTGCCGCGGGATGCGGCGTTGTGGTCGATGGCGTTCGTGACCGGTCTCGCCGACGGCCGGGTCGCGCTGGTGATCGTGCTGCACCACGTCCTCGCGGACGGCGTCGGCGGTCTCGCGGTCCTGGCCGATCTGGTGGACCAGGGCACCGGGACGCCGGAGGTGTCCTTTCCCCGGCCGCGGCCCACGGCTGGAGCTTTGGCCCGGGACAACGTCCTCGCGCGGATGCGGGCGCTGCGCCGGTGCGGGCGGGCCGTCCGGGCGCTGCGTGCCTCCATGAGCGCGGCCGGGGGCCTGCGCCCGCCGCGGGCGGCTCCGTGCTCGCTGATCCGGCCCACCGGGCCGCGGCACCGGCTGGCGGTGGTCCGCACCGAGCGGCCGGCGCTCGCCGCGGCCGCGCACCGCCACGGCGCGTCGGTCAACGACGCCGTCCTGGTCGCCGTCGCCGGGGCGCTGCACCGGCTGCTGGTGACCCGCGGCGAGTCCGTCGGCACGTTCGCGGTCGCCGTACCGGTGTCCGGCCGGCGCGCGAGCCGCGGTGGCGCGCTGGGCAACATGGTCAGCCCGATGCTCGTCCAGGTCCCGGGGACCGGCGACGTCGCCGGGCGGCTCGAGCGGGTCGCGGCCGAGGTCCGGGCGGCCAAGGCCGCCGCGACCGGACCGCCCCCGATCGCCGTGCTGGGCGGGCTCTTCCGGCTGCTGGCCGCGGTCGGCGGCTACCGGTGGTACATGAGCCACCAGCGGCGGATGCACACGCTCGTCAGCCACGTGCGCGGCCCGGCCGAGCCGGTCACGTTCGGGGGGATGCCGGTCCGCTCGGCGATCCCGGTCGGCGTGGGCGACGGCGGGAACCTGACAGTGTTCTTCGAAGTGCTGTCCTACGCGGAAACGGTGACGATCTCGGTGGTCGCGGACCGCGACCGCTTCCCGGACCTCGGCACGCTCGCCGACGGCTTGCGCGCCGAACTCGGCCTCGTGCTCGGCTCGTGGCCGGGAAAGCCTTGCCCGACCAAGGAAAGGTGACGTCGTGACCACTTCCGCCGACCGCTCGGAGCGGTGGGGCGCGGCAAGCGGGTTCGCCGTGATCGTGGTGAGTGCCGCGGCGATGATCTTCGAACGCGGCGCGGTCCGCCCGGCCGATTCCGCCGAGGCGGTCGTGGCCCACTACACTGGTAACCAGGGCGCGATCTTCGCCCAGAGCATGCTGTTCCTCGCCGGCGCCGCGATCTACCTGTGGTTCCTGGGCAGCCTTCGCAGCTTTCTGCTCCGCGCCGAAGGCGGTACCGGCCGGGTGTCGGCGATCGCGTTCGGGGCCGGCGCGGTCTGGATCGGGCTCAGCATGATCGCCCAGGCTTTCCAGATCGGCCTCGCCGCCGCACCCGCCGCGGCGGCGCTCCCGGCCCTGATCGCCACGATGAACGCCGTGTTCACGATCTCCGCCCTCCCGCTGGCCGTGCTGCTGGCCGCGGTCGCGGTGGTGACGGTGCGGCACCACGCGTTCCCGGCCTGGCTGGGCTGGGTCGCGGTGGTGGCCGCGGGCGCGCAGCTCCTGCTGTGGGGCAGCACGGTCGTCAGCAGCGGGCCCCTGGCCTCGGACGGCTGGCTGAGCTACGCGCTCTACCCCACGTTCCTGTTCTGGCTGGTGCCGGCGACGATCGTGATGACGGGCCGCCGTCGCCGGGCGTGAGGCACCGGAGCCTCGTCGCGGTCAGTTCTCGCCGCTGCCGCGTTGCACGGCCCGGACGCTCAGCAGCCGCTGTCCCGGAATGACCTTGGCGCAGGCTTGGGCGTCGGCTTGGGGCAGCAGCACGGAAACCGTGTTGCCCGGCGGGTACACCCGCAGGCCGGTCACCGGCGTCGGGCCGCACTGCGCGGGGTCGAAGAGCCCGGGGTTGAGCTGGTCGACCCACGCCGAGGCGGACTGACCGCGCTGCAGCACCACCGCCGGTGTGGAACCCGCGTCCCGGGTCGCGGCTTCGCCCACCTGGTGGTGGTCGTCGCCGGCGTAGAAGGACACCCCCGGGTAGCCGGTGATCCGGCAGGAGCCGCCGGTGTTGGTGAAGACGATGGGGGTGTAGCGGTGCCCGGCGGCGCCTTCGCTCGTTCCGAGATTGACGGCGAGGGCGGCCGTCGTGCACTGCCCGACCGGCATCGCGGGGGTGGTGGTGCCCGGCTTCCCGGTCGTGGCCGGAGCTGGTGGCGCCGTCGTCGTCGGGGTCGGTGGTGGCGCTGTTCCCGTGGTGGGGCTCGGTCCGGGGGAACCGGGTCCCGAGCCGCATGCGGCCACGGCCAGGAGTGTCAGGGCGGTCAAGGCCGCCGGGCGGGTGCCGAATCCGAACTTGCCCACGATGTTCTCCTCCAAGGTGTGCGGGTACCGGGACCTCAGGCCCTCTTCGCCTGCGCCAGAAAGGTTTCGGCCGGTTCGCGGGCCAGCAGGCGGAGTGCTTCGGTGTCGTCCACCGGCTCGAAGTCGGTGTACCAGGCGCCGACGGAGTCCAGCCGGGCCAGCGGCAGGGCGCAGACGGTCTGGTCGACGGTCGCGGAGAGCGAACGCAGGACGGCGAGCGGCGCGACCGGCACGGCGAGGATGATCCGGCCCGCCTGCCGGGCCCGCAGCACCCGGATCGCGGCCCGCACGGTGGCGCCGGTCGTGATGCCGTCGTCGACCAGCACGACGGTCCGGCCGGTGATCCGCAGCGGGTGGTGGCCCTGCCGGTAGAGCGCCGCGTGGCACGCGAGATCGATCTTCGCCGACCGCGTCGCCCGGCCGAGCTCGCCCGGGGTGACCCGGAACGCCCGGATGGCCTTCGGGTTGTGCACGACGACTTCCCGCTCGCCGACCGCCCCGAAGACCGGTTCCGGCCGGCGGGGGATCCTGATCTGCAGCACCGGCAGCGCGTCCAAGGGGGCGTGCAGGGAGTTGGCGACCTCACGGGCGACGACCACGCCACCGCGGGGCAGCCCCAGCACGATCGGCTCGTGCCCGCGCAGGTAACGCAGACGTGCCGCCAGGATGCGGCCGGCTTCCCGCCGGTCCCGGAACCGCATGGGGCCCTCCCGTCGTCGGCTGTACCGCCACCCTGCCCGGACCGGTCGCCGGCGGACAGAGCTGGAAGTCACGGGCCCCGAGGACCTTCGGACGGTTCGGCGGAGCACGGGTGGAATCACTGCGGCCACAGGGGGAATGATCATGGCGAGCCGGACGCACCTCGCACTACGGGGTGGGCGGCACCGGGCCGCCGGTGCTTTTCCTGCACGGCTGGGGAATCGTGGAGCCGCCCTGACTGCGCTTTCCCGGCGCCGCTCGCGCCGGTCACAAAACGGTCAAATTACCGGGGCAAGTGCAACTGACGGCCTTCGGCGGGCGATACATGACCGGCTGGGAAGGGGGCCGTCATGGCCTTGGGAAAACTTCGAGCACTCCGCCACGCCTTGGTCGCAGCTGTGCTGACCGGGGCAATGCTGCCTGTCGTGTCCACGGGAGTGGCAGCGGCGGCGGCTCTCCCGCCGGGCTTCGTCCTGCGGGACACCGACACCGGGCTGGGGCAGTATCAGCTGACCGACTTCGCCTATCTGCCCGACGGTTCCGTCCTCGCCACGGCGAAGGACGGCCGGGTCCGCTGGCTGCCCGTGACCGGTACCGGCAAGACGATCGCGACGCTGCCGACCCGGTCCGTCAGCGACCTCGGTCTGGTCGGCGTCGCCGTGACGCCGGATTACCCGACGTCGCACGCGATTTACCTGACGCGCTCGCTGAACGTGGGCAGCGGCTGGGTGATGCGGCTGTCGAAGTTCACGGTGGGCCTGGACGCGGCCGGCGCGCCCGCGTCGCTCGTCGGTGAGCAGACGCTGTTCGAAGTGCCGGGCTTCTTCGATGTCCACGGCATCAACAGCGTGATTCCCGCCGCGGACGGGACATTGTGGTTGTCCATCGGAGACAGTGGCGATTTCACGAAGGTGGACGCGGGTGCACTGCGTTCGCAGGACATCAACCAGCCGTACGGCAAGATCTTCCACCTGGCCGCGGACGGCAAGGGTGTGCCGGGCAACCCGTATTACGACGCGGCCAACCCGGCTTCGAGTGCCAGCAAGGTTTTCGCGCGCGGGTTCCGCAACCCGTTCCGGATGACCATCGACCAGTACTCCGGCCTGCCGGTCGTGGGTGACGTCGGCTGGAACACCTGGGAAGAGGTCGACGTCGTGCAGAGGGGCTCCAACCAGGGCTGGCCGTGCTGGGAGGGCAACCACCCGACGCCGGGTTACAGCACGCTGGCGGGCTGTGCGGGTGTGGCGAACCAGGCTCCGATCTTCGAGTACCAGCACGGTAGTGGCCCGATGCAGGGCAACAGCGTCACCGGCGGGATCGTCTACAACGGATCCAGCTACCCGGCGGCCTACCGCGGCTCGTACTTCTTCGGCGACTACGTGACGCACAAACTCTGGACGATGAAGTACGACGACCAGGGCAGGCTCACGCAGGCCCCGCAGAACCCGCCGGTCTTCACCGACGTCGGCGGCCCGACGAAGTTCGCGGCCGCCGTCAACGGCGACATCGTCTACGCCGACATCCTGTCCGGGAAGCTGCGCCGGCTGAGCTACTCGGCCGGGAACACCGCGCCGGTGGCGAACGCTTCCTCGACCACGAACCCGGACACGCGGACGGTGTCGTTCGACGGCTCCACGTCGGTCGACTACGACGGCGATCTGCTGAAGTACGACTGGGACTTCGGCGACGGCGCCACGGTGGCCGACGCCGGTCCGAAGGTGAGCCACGCCTATGCGGCGGGCACCGGGTTGTTCACCGCGAAGCTGACGGTCCGGGACCCGTTGGGCGCCAGCGGTTCGACGACCATTGCGGTGGCGCCGGGCAACCACACCCCGCAGCTCGTCGTGACGACGCCCGGGGACACCGCGACGTTCGCGGTGAACCAGCAGGTCAGCCTGAGTGCCACCGTGACGGACGCCGAGGACGGCACGCTGCCGATTACGTGGACCACCGCGGTCCGGCACTGCCCGAGCGAGGCGACCTGCCACTCGCACCCCGGTATCGGCGGGACGGGGGCGAGCTTCGCGCAGCCGTTCACCGAGCACCCGGACTCCCGGATGGAGTTCACCGCGACGGTGACCGACAGCGCGGGCGTCACGACGTCCAAGACGTACACGGCGATGCCGCGCCAGCACCGGATCACCTTGCTCAGCACGCAGCCCGCGGCGCTGAGCATCCCGGTCGAGGGCGGCGTCAACACGGCGCTGGTGACCGAGGGCGCCAGCTTCGACGTCGAGGCCGCGCCGCTGGGCACCGACGGCGTTTCGAAGTTCGCCGGCTGGCAGGGCGGTCCGACGGACACGACGTGGGTCGTCACGGTCGGTACGAGTGACCTGACGTTGACGGCGAACTACGACACCCCGATCGACCAGCGCTACAACGCCGACCCGGCGTTGCGGACGATGCTCGGGGCCCCGACGGGCACCGAGGTCACCGACGGCATCGTCCACTACCGGGCCTACGCCAACGGGCGCCTGTACTGGAGTGTCGTGGGCGGGACGAAGTTCCTCACCGGCCCGGTGCTGGACAAGTACCTCGCCGTCGGCGGTCTCACCAAGCTCGGCCCGCCGGCCACCGACACCGCGACCACAACGGACGGTGCGCAGTTCAACGACTTCACCAACAACGGCAACCTGGGGTCGATCTACTACACGGCCGCGACGGGTGCGCACACGATCTACGGTGAGATCCGGAAGAAGTGGGCGGCGCTCGGCTACGGGCAGATCCTGGGCTACCCGACGAACGACGAGGACGGGACGCCCGACGGCGTCGGCCGCTTCAACCACTTCATCAAGGGCAACAACGTCGGTTCGATCTACTACACGCCCACGACGGGCGCGCACGCGATCTACGGCGAGATCCGGAAGAAGTGGGCCGCGTACGGGTACGAACGCGGTCTCGGCTACCCGACGAACGACGAGGACGGGACGCCGGACGGCATCGGCCGGTTCAACCACTTCAGCCTCGGCCACTCGATCTACTTCACGAACGCGACGGGCGCGCACGTGATCAAGGGCGAGATCCGCAAGCGCTGGGCGGCACTTCTCTGGGAGAAGTCGTACCTGCGGTACCCGACGACGGACGAGTACGTGACGAGCGGGGTGTACCGCAGCGACTTCCAGGGTGGCTACATCACGTACACGCCGGCGACGGGGGCGGTCGACCACCGCTGGTGACCGGGCGCCGAACGACGACGCGGGCCGTCTCTGGACCTCCGGAGACGGCCCGCCTCATGCCGGGCGCCGAAGCGGGGAGCCGGGAGCCGGGAGGGAGCGTGCGGCGCTGGGTTCGGCCGACGAAGCAGTTGACTTGCTTGTCGAGAGGATGCGTGACGTCCGTCATTGCCGACCCGTTCGGCCGGGCCGAAGCCACCGCCCACGAGTGGCTTGCCGTGGTGGGCCGGGAACTGGGGACCGCCGACCGGGTGCTGCGGGCGTGGCTGCACGCGGCCCGCGACCGGCTGCCGGTTGGGCTCGCCGTGCACTTCTCCGCTCAGTTGCCGACGCGATCGCTGCGGTCAGCACCGCCGTGGACACCTTGTGCTCCGCGGGGAACCTCGACCACGTGCCGGCGGCGCTGCCGCACCCCCTGCGGGCGTTGCTCACCCCGGTGGCGGTCGAGCCGAGCTGACTCGGTCAGCAGCGGATCAGCGGATCAGTTCCGCTGCGTTCCGCCGCGAACGGAGCGAGCAGTTCGACCAGCTCGGCGGCCGACAACGCGCCGTGCGGGCGGTGCGGCGCCGGCGGTGCGGCTTCGGCTTGGTCCAAGCCGAGCATCGCCAGCAGCTCGGCCTCGTCGTGCCCGTCGTGCGCGTGCCGCTCCACCACGCGGACGGCGCGGCGCCGCTCCTCCGCGGTCAGCGGCGTGACGTGTGTGATGCCGGGCATTTCGATCCCCTGTCGGTCACCGTACTTCCGAACCGATCGCCCTTCCACCATGCCGGTCCGCCGCCGGTTCCGCTCAGGGCATTTGGTCACCGGGGCTACGGACTTGTGGTCCCCTTCGGCGACGGCATCGCGGTCGGTGCCGACGGGGTGGACCGGCGTTGCGTGTGCGGAAGCTCGAGAGCGTGCTGGAAAGCAAGGCCCCGAGGCCGGGATCGGTCTCAGCCGGCCTGGTTCTCCGCGACGTCGAGCCGGTAGCCGGGCACCAGACGCGGGTGGCCGGGGTTGAACTCGACCCAGATCGAACCGGGCCGCAGGTCGGGGGTGCGGTCGACGACGACTCCGGTCCGGCCGGTGAACTGGCCGCCGTGCGCGCGTACGTGCAGGCCGGCGGGAAACCCGCCCTCCCTCGTGGGGCCGAGGTGCCGGGTGGCGTGGGCGAAGCGCATGTCAGCCTTCTTTCCGGAGGAAGGTGCCGGAGGTCCCTCTCGATGGTGCCGCCCGGCGGGCGGAGCCGGCAGAGGAGAAGGGCAAGTCCGGGACGGGCCGATCTTCCCGCCCGGCCGGGTAGTTGTGCCCACGACGAGCGGCCCGGACGTGTCGGGTTCGGGCCGTTGGACCCTGCTTCCGGATGCTTTACGCCCTCCCGCGCCCGGCCGCCGGAGCGCGACCATCGACCGGGAAGCCGGGATCGGCCCGGTTGTTCTCCGGACGGGCACGGGGGTACGGCGTGGCGAGCGCACAGACGGTGGGCCGGGCCTCCGGTCTCACGACCGCGGAAGCCGAACTGGCCTTGCGCCGTGACGGGCCCAACACGCTGCCGGCTCCGCGCGGGCGCAACCCGGTGTTCGTGCTGGCGGGCCAGATGGTCCACTTCTTCGCCCTCATGCTGTGGGCCGCCGCGGGGCTCGCGCTGCTCGCCGGCATGCCCGCGCTGGCGATCGCGATCGGGGTCGTCGTGGTCCTCAACGGCGCGTTCTCCTTCGCCCAGGAGTACCGCGCCGACCGGGCCGCCGAGCGGCTGCGGGACCTGCTGCCCGTCCGAGCCACCGTGCGCCGCGACGGCAGCGCGGTCGTCATCGACGCCGGCGAGCTCGTGGCCGGTGACCTGGTGCTGTTCGAAGCGGGCGACCGGGTGTGCGCGGACGCCACGCTCGTGGAGAGCGGGCGCCTGTCGGTCGACGAGTCCATGCTCACCGGTGAGAGCAAGCCCGTTCGCCCGGAGGAGGGCAAGCCCGTGTACGCGGGCACGTATGTGACCGAAGGTCACGGCGCCGCGGTCGTCACGGCGACCGGTGCCCGCACGCGGCTCGCGGGGATTTCCGAGATCACCGCGAGCGCGGTCCGCCCGCGCAGTCCGCTGGCCGCGCAGCTGCACCGCGTCGTGCGGGTCGTGGCGATGATCGCGGTCGCCGTCGGTGTCGTGTTCTTCCTCGCCGCGCTCGGTCTCGGGCGGACGAGCACCGACAGCCTGCTGTTCGCGATCGGCGTCACCGTCGCCCTGGTTCCCGAGGGCCTGCTGCCGACCGTCACGTTGTCGCTGGCCCGCGCCGCCCAGAAGATGGCGGGACGGCACGCGCTCGTCCGCCGGCTGGAGTCGGTCGAGACGCTGGGGGCGACCACCTTCATCTGCACGGACAAGACCGGCACGCTGACGCGCAACGAGATGTCGGTCGTGCGGGTCTGGACCCCGGCCGGTCCCGTCGAGGTGACCGGCGAGGGCTACGCGCCCACCGGTGAGCTGACCGGTTCCGCCGAAGCCGTCGCGGCCGCCGCAGTGCTCGCCGACAGCGCGGCGCGGTGTTCGCCGGACGCGCATGCCTTGGCGAAAGCCGGGAAGTGGCTCCCGGTCGGCGATCCGATGGAGGTCGCGCTGCACGTGCTCGCCGCGCGGGCGGCAGTCCCGGCGCCGCCCGAGCCGGCCGCCCGGTACCCCTTCGACCCGCACCGCCGGCGGTCGTCGCTGGTCGACGCGGACGGTCTGCACGTCACCGGCGCGCCGGACACGGTCCTGCCCCTGTGCCCGGGACAGAACGGTGAAGCCGACGCGGCCGTCACGGCGATGAGCGGCCGCGGCCTCCGCGTGCTCGCCGTGGCACGGCGCCGTGGCGCGCGGCCCGCCGACGGCAGCGCGGTGGAAGAGCAGGAGCTGGAGCTGCTGGGCCTGGTCGGCCTGCAGGATCCGCCGCGGCCGGACGTCGGCGCGGCCATCGCGGCGTGCCGGCAGGCCGGGATCAAGCTGGCCATGATCACCGGGGACCACCCCGGCACGGCCGCCGCGATCGCCGCGGAGGTCGGGCTGCTGGGCGAGCACCGGCTCGTCCTCGAAGGCAAGGACCTGCCCGAGTCGGACGAGGAACTGGGCGAGCTGCTCGATGCCGACGGGGTCGTCGTCGCCCGCGTCGCGCCGGAGGAGAAGCTCCGGATCGCCCGGGTGCTGCAGCAGCGCGGCCACGTCGTGGCCATGACCGGGGACGGGGTGAACGACGGCCCCGCGCTGCGGACGGCCGACATCGGGGTCGCGATGGGCGCCTCGGGCAGCGACGTCGCCCGCGAGGCCGCCGACCTGGTGCTGCTGGACGACCACTTCGGCACGATCGTCTCCGCGATCGAGCTCGGGCGCGCGACGTTCGCCAACATCCGCCGGTTCCTCACCTACCACCTCACCGACAACGTCGCCGAGCTCACGCCGTTCGTGGTGTGGGCACTCTCCGGCGGGCAGATCCCGCTGGCGATCACCGTGCTGCAGGTCCTCGCCCTCGACATCGGCACGGACCTGCTGCCGGCGCTCGCGCTCGGTGCCGAGCCGCCCAACCGCCGCACGATGTCGGGACCCGCGCACGGCGGAAACCTCATCGACGGCCGGGTGGTACGCCGGGCGTTCGGCATCCTCGGTCCGGCGGAGGCGGTGGCGGCGATGCTGGCGTTCCTGGCGGTCCTGCTCGGCGGCGGCTGGAAGTTCGGGGCGGTACCGGACGGACCGTTGCTGGCGATCGCCTCGGGCACGGCGTTCGCCGCGATCGTGCTGGGCCAGCTCGCCAACGCCTTCGCCTGCCGCAGCGAGTCCCGCTGGATCGGCCGGGTGGGCTTCGGTGGCAACCCGCTGCTCGGCTACGCGATCCTGTTCGAAGCGGCGATGCTGGCGGTGTTCCTGCTCGTGCCGCCGTTGCCCGCGCTGCTCGGCGGTACGCTGCCCGGGCTGTCGGGCTGGCTGTGGGCGCTGGTCTCGGTCCCGGTGGTGTGGCTCGCGGACACCGTCCACAAAGCACTGCGCGCCCGCCGGCGGCGGTGACGCCCGCCCGCCGGGGCGGCCGGAAGCCGCGCCCGGCCGCGCGGGTTCAGCCGTTCGGGGTGCGCGGCGCCGGCGTCGAGCTGAACTGGCCCTGCCAGCTCGCTTGCGCGCCGGAGTCGCCGATGCGGTAGATGTCGTAGAACGTCGCGCCCGCCGCGAGGACCGCCAGCACCGAGATCACCACGGTCACCGTGGTCGACGCGGGGGCGAGGAAGATCCGGCGGCGGGTGGCGACCGCGGTCGAGCCGGTGCCCGCGACGTCGGCCGCTTGGCTCCGAAGACTTTCGCGGCGCCGCCACCACACCACGACAGCGAGGACGGCGACGGGGATCGCGACGTAGAGGGCGGTGTCGCCGAGCTCGGTGTGGGTGCGCACCAGCGGGGTCCGGGCGACGCGGCGTTCGAGCCACTCGCCGGCTTCGGTCGTGACCGGCACCAGGGCCAGGACGAGCACAGACAGGATCGCGTTCGGCCCGGCGAGCTTGGCGCGGGCGGCGGGCCACAGCGCGCTGAGCACGAGAAGCAGCGCGGCGAGTGGCAGCAGGACGACGATGGCGTGCACGAGCAGGATGTGGGCGGGCAGGCCGTTGACGGTGGTCATGGTGTCCTTTGTGGAGTATCGGTCGAGGAGCCGGTGCGGAGCGGCACGTCAGGGAGCGCGGGCGAGGGCCGCGACCTCGTACCCCGGAGCCCGGGCGGCGACCCAGCGGGCGACGTCGCCGCCGCGGGCGAACGCGGCGGTGGCGAAGACGTCGGCCCACCGCAGGGTCGGGCCGGTGACCGTGACGGCCAGCAGGCCGCCGGGATGGCTGCCGGTGTGCGGATCGACGATGTGCGGGCCACGTGCGGCGGAGCCCGACGTCGCCAGGCCGCCGGTCCGCAGTTCGAGGACGGCGAGGAAGGCGGCCGGGTCGGCGGGGTCTTGGACGCCGACCCGCCACGCCGGGGCGCGGGAACCGTGGACGCGGGCGGTGATGTCGCCGCCGGCGTTGAGGTAGTGGTCGTATCCGCCCAGCCCCGCGAGCCGGGCCGCGGCCTTCTCGGTGGCCCAGCCCTTCACGAGCCCGGACGGGTCGAAGCCGCCGGGCAGGCGCCACGGGTCGAAGTAGCCGTCGGTGCGGTCCCGGGCTTCTTCGCACAGCGCCACGACTTCGGCCACCCAGGGGTGCCGGCGGTCGCGGGGGAGCTCCCCGCGGCGGATCGCGCTGACCTGGCTGCCGGGCCGGTAGGTGCTGAACAGCTCGTCGGCGGCGCGCAGGTCCCCGAACGCCGCCGCGACGGCCGGTTCCACCGCGGGATCGGTGTCCACGCGGTCGCCGCGCAGGTGGAGGCTGACCTGGGTGCCCATGACGGGCCGGGTCCAGGCCCGTCGTCGCCGGGACGCGGTCATCCGTGGGCCGCGTCGATCGCGGACTGGAGGGACTGCTGGTAGCCCTCGGAGGTGTAGGTCGCACCGCTGACGGTGTCGATCTGCGCGCTCTGGGCCTGCAGCGCCTCCTGGTTCAGTTCCGGCACGGCGGCGGAGTTGATCCGGACGTCCCGGCCGCTTTCCTGGGGGTACTGGACGGCCTGGGCGTCGGTGATCTTGCCGCCGCTGACGGTGATCCGGACCTGCACGGGGCCGTAGCGGGTGTCGGCGGCGTCGCCGGTGAACGTGCCGTCCCCGCCGCTCGAACCCGGCGTGGCGGGTGCGGCGGGGCTCGTCGTGCGAGTCGGCTGCGTGCCGCCGCCACCGAGGGGACGTCCGGTGGCGACCGGGGTCTCGTCGGTGCTGGTGCGGTAGCTGAACAGCAGCACCACGACCGAGACGGTCGCGGCGAAGGTGATGGCGATCCTGCGCATCGGAAGTCCTTTCCTACCAGCCGAACCGTTCGGAATGGACGCGACCGGCGGGGACACCCGCGCGGCTTGCGCTGTCGAGCACCGCTTCGGTCCAGGCGTCCGGGCCGCAGACGTACACGTCGTGGTCGGCGATGTCGGGCACCAGGTGGCGCAGCACCACGTCGTCCGGCACCGGCGCGTACCCCGCCGGCAGCCAGGACGAACGCTCGCGGGCGCGGCGGCCGAGCAGGTAGTGGATCCGGATTCCGCGCCGCGCCGCCAAGTCCTCGAGCTCGGCGCGGAACAGCAGGTCTCGCTGCCTCCCGGCGCGGAGGAACAGCACGGCTCCGCCCGGCCGGTAGGGCAGGTCCTCCAGCAGCGCGCGCAGGGGCGTGATCCCGATGCCGGAGGCGAACATCGCCAGCTTCGGTCCTTTTCGGACGGTTTCGGTGAGCGTGCCGTAGGGGCCTTCGAAGAGCGCGGGGGTGCCGGGTCGCAGGGTGGCGAGCCGACGGCTTCCCGGCCCGAGGTCCTTGGCCGTGATGCGGAGCCGGCGCCCGTCCGGTGCTGCCGACAGGGAGAACGGCTTGCCCCGCGTCCAGCCCGGGCCGGACCGGAACCGCCAGACGAAGAACTGGCCCGCCGCCACGGGCAGCCGCTCGAGCCACCGGCCGGTCAGGTACACCGAGACGACGCCCGGGCCCTCCCGGACCACCTGGTCGACGACGAGGCGGTGCCGCACGTTGAGCCACACCGGCAGCCCGACCCGGAAGACGAGCACCGCACCCGCCGCCGCGGCGTAAGCGCCCCACCAGAAGAAGGTCGCTACGGGCGAGGCGGTGAACTCGGCGCCGGTCCACAGCTGGTGCGGCAGGGCGAGACCGGCGCCGAGGTAGGCGTAGAGGTGCAGCAGGTGCCAGGACTCGTAGCGCAGCCGCCGCCGGGCCGCGCGCACCGACGTCACCACGACCATGCCCAGCGCGGCCGTCCCGGCGGTCGCCAGGAGCATGCCCGGGTAGGTCGTCACCAGCGCCCAGGCCTCGGCCAGGACGCCGGAGCGGTCGGTCGCGGCGTAGCCGAGGGTGATGAACACGAGGTGCGCGGCCAGCAGCGTGATCGAGGTGAACCCGGCCAGCCGGTGCCGGCGGGCCAGTTCGTCCTGCCCGTAGCTGCGCTCGACCCAGGGAATCCGCGCCATCAGCAGCACCTGCAGCAGCAGGAGGTCGGCCGACACCAGCCCGGTGAGCCGTCCGGCCGAGGTGAGGAACCCGGCGGGGGAGGCGAGGTCCTGCAGGCCGCGGCCCGACACCCACAGCGCGACCACGAACAGCACGCTCAGCCACGCGGTCAGGCCGGCGGCGTCCCGCCACCACGCGCGGACCGCGGGCCGCGCGACGCGGCGGACGGCGAGAGTGGTGGACATCGGGCTCCTCGGGGGTGATCGCTTCGGACCAACCCTTCCGGAGCCCGGTTAGCCGTCGACGTGACCAGGGTGAGAAATCGGTAAGAGAAGATCGGCGCCGACGGTGAACCCCACCACCGCGCCGCCGCCGGGCCGCGGCTCGGCGAACACGGAGCCGCCGTGGGCGAGCGCGATTTCCCGCACGATGGCCAGGCCCAGACCGGATCCGGGCAGGCCCCGGGCACCGTCCGCGCGGTGGAACCGGTCGAACACGCGGGCCGCGTCCTCGTCGCCGATGCCCGGTCCGCGGTCGAGCACCTGGACCCGGCCGTCCCGCACGACGACCTCGATCGGCCCGTCCGGGGCGAACTTCACGGCGTTCTCCAGCAGGTTGGACACCGCGCGCTCGAGTGCCTTCGGCTGGCCGGTCAGGGCGGACGCGTCGGCTTCGACGGTGATCGCGCGGGCCGACCGGCGCCGGACGCGGTCGGCGGCGCGCTCGGCCACGTCACCCAGTTCGACCGGCGTCGGTTCTTCGGCCTCGTAGCGGCGGGTGGCGAGCTCGACGAGCTCGTCGATCAGGTGCGTCAGCTCGCGGGCTTCGCCGTCGACGTCGTCGAGCAGCCGGACCCGGGCGTCGGGCTTGAGCTCGGCGAAGCGGCGCAGGACGCTGGCGTTGGTGCGCAGGCTGGTCAGCGGGGTCCGCAGCTCGTGGGCGGCGTCCTGGACGAGCCGCTCCTGGTCGGCGCGGGCGTCGGCGAGCCTGCCGAGCATCCGGTCGAACGACGTCGCGAGCCGGCCGACCTCGTCGCGCCCGCCGACCGGGACCGCCACGTCGGCGAGGCGGCCGTCGCCGACCTGTTCGGTCGCCTGGGTCAGCCGGACCAGCCTGCGGGTGATCTGCCGGGCCAGCAGCCAGCCGGCCAGGGCCGCCCCGGCGAGGACGAGCGCGCTGACACCGGTGATCCGGGCGGCCAGCTCGCCCAGGACGTGCCGGGACTCGTCGACGTCGATGCCGAGCTGGAGTGCGCCGCGATCGCCGCCGAGCGCGACGGTGATGACCCGGTAGTCGTCCGGCGCGACGGTGAAGTCCTGGTAGCGGCGGTTCCCGAACGAGCCGGTCGCGGCGAGCGCGCGGTCGGCGTCGTCGACGGCGAGCCGGACGTGCCGGCCGCCGACCGGCCGGACGCTGCCGTCCGGGGCGATCGCCTGGGCCACCATCGGCTGGGCCTCGTCGTGGTCGTCGTCGTCCGGGCCGCGGGTGACCGGGCTCGGGGCGAGCACCTGCGTCGCCCCGGCCGCGACTTCGGCCGACGTCGTCAGCAGGGACCGGTCGAGTTCGGCGCCGATCCGCTGGGAGGCGGCCTGGTAGCTGAACACCCCGACGAGGATCGCCGCCGCCGCGCCGACGCCGGCGAACGCGATCGAGAGCTTGCTGCGCAGGTTCACGCCGGCCGCACCGAGTAGCCCACGCCGCGCACGGTGTGGATCAGCTCCGCCGCGCCTGCCTGCTCCAGCTTGCGCCGCAGGTAGCCGATGTAGACGGCGAGGTTCTTCGACTCGGAACCGAACTCGTAGCCCCAGATGCGCTGGTAGATCGTGGTGCGGTCGAGCACGATCCCGGCGTTGCGCACCAGCAGTTCCAGCAGGTCGAACTCGGTCTTCGACAACGTGATCTCGGTGCCCTGCCACCACGTGCGGCGGCCCGCCGGGTCGACCGCGAGCTCGCCGAGGCGGAGCGTCCGCTGGGCGGCCGTCCCGGACTCGGCGGAGGTGCGGCGCAGCAGCGCGCGCAGCCGGGCGAGGAGCTCGTCGAGCTCGAACGGCTTGGGCAGGTAGTCGTCGGCCCCCGCGTCCAGCCCGGCCACCCGATCGGGGGTCTCCACCCGGGCGGTCAGCATGAGGATCGGCGTCTGGTCGCCCTCGGCGCGCAGGACGCGGCACACGCCGAGGCCGTCGACGCCGGGCATCATCACGTCGAGGATCAGCACGTCGAAAGCTTCGCGCCGGGCGGTGGCCAGCGCGCTGACGCCGTCGGTCACCTCGGTGACGTGGTAGCCCTCGAGGTCGAGGGCCCGGACGAGGGACTCGCGGATCGCGCGGTCGTCGTCGGCGAGCAGGACGCGGTGCGGCATGGCCGCCATCATGCCCGCGCGCGACCGCCGGGTCGCGTCGGGTTTTCGTGGTGCCCGTGGAGGGTTAGCGGAAGGCAAAACCGGCGGTCACCGCTTGCGCCGGGCACTTCGCCCGCGGGCGAAGCCCGGGCCGTGGAAGACACTGGCCGCGATCACGATGCCGAGCACGAAACCGAAGTCGTACCAGTGACCGTTGTTGCGCACGGCGTAGACCCCGACGTGGTCGTTGAACAGCGACACGAGGAAGCTGATCGGGCAGATGAACCCGTGCCACAGGCCGGGCCAGAAGCCGGGCTGGGCAACGCTTTCGGCGAAGGTGTTCGCGGCCGGAGCGCACGCCGCCAGCAGCAGGCCCAGCGCGGCGATGACACCCGCGAGGACGGTCCGGCGGCGGAGGTCGCGGTGCTCGTTCACGATTTCCCTCATTCGGTCGTTCCGCTCTCGCCGGGATGCGCGATCAGCCGCCCGTCGATCCGGCCGATGGCGATCCGCAGCAAGCGGTCCCGGGGTGGCGGGGCCCACGAGCGCAGGTCGTTACCCAACTGACCGGCCACCGTCTCGATGTCGGTGGCCAGGGTGGCGATCCCGGTGACGATCACGCTCCAGCCCGTCCGGTCCGCCCGGTCGTAGCCGTCGACCTCGAAGGTCACCGGCTGCCCGCTGATCCGGTCGGCCCACGAGTTGCGGCCCGCGCGCAGGTAGATCGCGTCCTCGGCGACGGTGAAGTTGACCGGCCTGATCACGGGCAGCCCGTCGTGGACGAAAGCCAGCCTCCCGAGCGGGACGGATTCGAGCAGCACGCGGCAGTTACCGGTGCTCACCTCGCGCAGTTCCGTTTTGCCCACTGGCCGTCCCGGTGCCGGATGCTTGCTGACCAAGGAATCCTCGGCCGGCGGTGCCCGTCCCGGCCAGGGGCCGAGGTCACTCGGCGGTGGGACCGAAGTCCGCTCTGCCGAGGTGCGTTCACCGGTCGAACGCGTGCGCGCCCGCGGTGGAGCGCCCATTGCGGCGGCTCTCTCGACAGCGACTATTTTCGTATTCCGAAAATCTCCGGCGAATCCTCCTCCGTTCGGCGGCTTCGTTCACCGGAATCCGGATGTCAGCCTGGACGGGTCGCCCGGGTTCGACCGCCCCCCGGCTCGGATGACACACCCGGGAAACTGCTGCCGGCGGCCTCGCCCCGCGGGTCGCCGGCAGCACCGTGGTCCGGACAGGTCGGTGCACGATCGCCGCCGGGGGCGACCATGTCGTGCGGCGGTTCCGCGACGAAACGCATCCCCTGCTCGCCACGCTGACCAGCTTTTCCCATCTCGACGACGATCCCGCGTGCGTGCCCCGGTCGTCTTCACCGGCGGCGGTGCGGCACGAGGTGCGGGCGGTTCCGGTCATCGCCGAGTCCCCGTCCCGCGCGGCCGACGACGACCAGAACGGAAACCGTTAACCCGGACCGGGGCTTCGCCGCGGCGGCGAAGTGGGAAATTCGCTTTCGTGCTTTCCTCCTCGACACGAACCGTTTCGCCGCGGAATATCACGGAAACGAAGAGGTACCGCTCGGCGCGGGCTATTGCTCCGCCGGGCCGCGGTCCACCAGAGTGGGCCGGGCGCACCGGACGGTGCGCAGGGGAGTGGCTGTGGTGCGCGAGAAGGGGACGCGGCGGCGTCCGGGCCGCATCGCTCTGTGGTGCGCGGTGGCCGGCGGCGGGTACGCGGCCGGTTCCCAGCTGGCGTTCACGGTGCTCGACGCCACGGGGGCGGGCCCGACCTTCTTCCCCTCGGCCGGGCTGAGCTTGGCGCTCCTGTGCCTGCTGCCTCGGCGGGCCTGGCCGTTCGTCGCCTCGAGCATCGCGGTGGCGGAGCTCGGGGTGGACCTGATCGAGGGCCTCGGCCCCTTCGCTGCCATCGGGTTCGCCGTCGCGAACACCGTCGAGCCGCTGCTGGGCGCGTTCCTGCTCACGGGCACCCGGCCGGGCAGCGTCCGGATCGGCACGTGGGGTGGTCTGACCAGGTTCCTGGCCGCGGCGGTGCTCGCCGCGCCGGCCGTCGGGGCGCTGCTCGGCGCGACGACCGTGGTGTCCGCCGGTACCGGCCGGACCGGCTGGTGGGAGATCGCCGGCCGGTGGTGGCTCGGGGACGGGCTGGGTGTCCTGGTGATCGGCACGACGCTGCTGGTGTGGGGAAGCCGTGGCGCCGGGAACGACCGGAGCCGATGGCCCGGGCCGGTCGCGGCGGCGGTCGTGATGAGTGGCTTCGCGGTCCTGGTGTTCTGGGCCGGCGTGGTCGAGGCCGGGTACGTCGGCGTGGTCGCGCTCGTCTGGGTGGCGTTGCGGTGGGGGCTGCGGGCCGTGACGGCGGGCGGGGTCGTGATCGCCTTCGCCGCGACCGCGGCGACCGCCACGGGCCACGGGCCGTGGGCCGGCGCCGAGGCCGCTCCGGAACGGGGCCTGGTCCACTTGCAGCTGGTGCTGGCCTTGGTCCTGGTGACCATGCTGGTGCTCGCGGTGACGGTGACCGAGCGGGACGCCGCGGTGCGGCACGCGGCCGCGGAGGTGGAGCGGCGGCAGCGCGCGCAGTCGGTGGCCGAGGCGCAGCACGCGGCACACGAACGAGCGCGGCTCTTGCGGGCCGTGGCCGACGCGCTCGGTGCCACGACCGACCTGGCCGAGATCGCTCCCGCGCTGGCGGACGTCCACGAAGGCGTGCTGGCCGCCGCGGCGGTCGGCGTCCTCGCCGAGGGCGACGTGCTGGAGGTGTGGACGTGGGCGGGCGACGGGCCGGGACGGGAACACACGGTGCCGGCCGCCGCCGCGGCACCCGAAGCGGGCGTCGTGCGAGACGGCGAGCCCCGCTACCTGGCCGCCGTGCCCGGTGGGCACGCCGCCGCGATTCTGCCGCTTCGCACTTCCGGGGACGTCTTCGGATTCCTGGAACTGCGGTTCCGTGAGCCTCGTGATTTCCCCCAGGCGCAGCGCACCGTCCTGTTGACGATGGCCGCGCAGGTCGCGCAGGCGGTGCACCGCGCGCACCTGTACGAGGCCGAGCAGCGCCTGCGCCGACGCGCGGAGGACGGCGAACGGCGGCAGCGGCTGATCGGCGACGTGATGGCCGCGATCAGCGCGCCGGGAACCATGGTCGAGCGCGCGCAGGGGCTCGTCGACACGCTCGTCCCGGTGTTCGCGGATTTCGCGGTCGTCGAGTTCGGCGGGGAGGGCGACGACACGCCCGCCGCCGTTTCCGCCCATCGCGACGAGGACGGCCGGGCGGCCTTCACCGCCTGGCGGACCGGAGGCCCGGGTGTTCCCGCCCTGACGACCGTGCTGGCGACCGGACAGGACTTGTTCGTCCCGGACATGGGCCGGGACCCGCTCGGACCGGCCGCGGAAGAGGGCCGGCCCCGCCCCGGTTCCCTGCTCGGAGTACCGATGACGGCGGAGGGCGGTGTGCAGGGAGCGCTGGTTCTCGGGCACGTGGCCTCCGGCCGGCGCTTCACAGCGGAGGATCTGGCGCTGGCCGGCGACATCGCCGCGCGCGCCGTGCTGGTCCTGCAGGCCGCGCACAGCGCCGATCGCGAGCGGTCCATCGCCTTGACGCTGCAGACCAGCCAGCTGCCGCACCACGTGCCCGTCACCGGCAGGGTGTCCACCGCCGCCCGGTACCGGCCCAGCGAGCGGAACCTGTCCATCGGTGGCGACTGGTACGACCTCGTCGCCCTCCCGGACGGGCGGGTCACGGTGACGGTCGGGGACGTCGTCGGGCACGGGCTGGCGGCCGCCGCCGCGATGGGGCAGATGCGCAGCGCGGCGACGGCGTTGATCCTGGCCGACCTCGGGCCGTCGGCGGTGCTGGATCGGCTGGACCTCGTCGCCGCCCGCACCGCCGGCGCCGAGCACGCCTCCGCGCTGGTGGCCGAGCTCGACCCGGCCGGCGGACGGCTCCGCTACGCGGTCGCCGGGCACCCGCCGCCGGTGCTCGTCGCTCCGGACGGCTCGGCCACGCTGCTCGACCAGGCCCGGTCGCCCCTGCTGTGCCTGCCGCCACGGCACGGGCGCCCGCAAGCCGAGTCGGCCGTCCTGCCCGGCTCGATGGTGATCTGCTACACCGACGGGCTGATCGAACAGAACCGCCTTCCGGCGAACGAGGCGTTCGCCGGGCTGCTCGCGGCGGCCACCCGGTACGCCCGGCAGGACCCGGGTGGACTGTGCGACGGCCTCCTCGACGCACTCGTCGGCTCCGCGGCGGCGCGGGACGACATCGCCGTCGTGTGCCTGCGGTGCCTGCCCGCGCCGGTGGCCCGCCGCGAACGCGCCGAGGTGCCGGAGCGGGGGTTCAGCCCTGACCGCGGCATTCCCGGGTGAGGTCGGCGAAGGAGCCGATGACCGCGGGCCGCTGCTCGATGACCGCGAGGGCGTAGGTGAGGACGAGGTGGGCGGTCCGGGCCTGCTGGGTCGCGGCCTCGTCGGTGGCGTCCCGGCCGAGCGCCAGGTTCGCTTCGCGGCGCAGCCAGCGGTTGCGCTCACGGCGGAGGGCGGTGACCTCCGGCTGGGGCGTGAGGGGGTCGGGAAACGGTTTGTCGCGCATCGGTGAATCTCCTCGAAACGACTTTCTGGTGACGATCGTATCCGGGAAATCGGAAATGTGCCGTTCGGTGGTCCCCTTGATGTTCGCCGAGATTTTCGGAAATCAAGGAATTCGGTGTGGAAACGTGGCGCGGGAATGCTTTGGTCGGAAATTGTCGACCGGTATTCCGTGGGGCGGTGGCCGCTCGCCGGCTCTTCGGCGCGCGGTGGCTGGAATCTCGCGCTCGGCAATTCTCGGAAACCGAGATTCTCCGCACTGCGGGGGCTATCCGCATCTTGCCGCCGCCGGCGCTACGTGAATTTCTTCATCAGCGTGGCGAGCTCGTCTAGTATCTAGATTAGCTAGCTTCTTGGTTTCCGATCTTTGTGGTGAGCGACATGGAACGACTGGCTGAGCAGCTGCGAGCGGTGATCGTGGCCACCGACGAATACCGGCGGGCGATGGCGTCCGCGCTCGGTGTGGGTGTGCACGAAGCCGCCGCGCTGGGCGAACTGCTGCACCAGGGGCCGATACCGCCGTCGGCGCTGGTGAAGCGGCTGGGCATCGCGTCGGCGAGCGTGACCGCTCTGCTCGATCGGCTGGAACTGGCCGGGCTGACCCGGCGCGAGCGTCACCCGAGCGACCGGCGCAGCGTCCTGGTGGTGCTGACTCCGGCCGGGCGCGTCGCCATCGAAGGGATGTTCGCCCTCTTCAGTGACGACGTCTACGCGTCCGTCCAGCGGTCGGAGCCCGCGCACGTGCGCGAGTTCACGGTCGTGCTGACCAAGATAGCCGAAGCACTCCGCGACCGGGCCCGGCAGCGGGCGGAGATCACGGCCGCGCTCACCGAGCGGGCCGGGGGTGCGGAGGCCACCCGGTCCTGCACACCGGACGCGGAACGCAGCGGGTAGCGGTTCACCCTATGTTTCGATCGTTGCCGGACGTGCCGTCGCGGCGGGATCGAGGGACTGGCCGCCGGGCAGGGAAGACGCCGAGCCGGGACGGGCCGAATTCCAGGCCAGCAGGCCCTGGAGCTGCTCCGCGGTGAGTGAAGCACGGCGGGCGACGGCGAGGAGGGGCGCGCGGCGCATTCCGGGTTGGGTGCTGGCCCGGGCGAGCCGGCCGAGCCAGAGCTGCTCGTCGATCCAGGCCTCCCGGCCGAGCCGCCTGAGCAGGTGGAGGTGCTCGGTCCCGCAGACCGTCACCGTGCGCTGCCCGTCGCAGGCCCGGTCGAACGCGTCGACGACGGAGGAATCCGGTACCAGCGAACGGATCACGCACTCCGGTGCGATCGCCTGTCCGCACGCGTCACAGTGTCTCGAGTCGCGTCGGGCCGGGGACGTCCCGGCGGCGGGGAGTACCGGTCCTTCGTCGTTCTGCCGTCGTGCTGGTTGCACAGCCGCCTCCACGGGGGGAAAAAGCGGTCCGAGCCCCCAACCGGGGTCCTGGGTGTGCAAGGCTCGAGTCGTTCTGGCCTGACTCGATGAGCATGGCACCTCCGGTGCCGGCCGGCGTTGCCGGTTGGTCACGGTTTTTCACCGGCCGGGATGTCACCGATCGTCGTCCGCCTGCGCCCGGTACTTGAGCTTCGCCAGCCGTGTGGCCGCGAAGAGCGCTGCCACCGCGATCGCGCCGGCCGTGGCCAGCAGCCGGTTGACGTCGACCGCCGGTTCCCAGCGGAGCTTGCCGTCCTTGATGACGTACGCGCCGACCGGTTTGGCCGACAGGCCGAAGCCGCCGCCTTCGCCCGAGCGGCCCTTCTCGTCGCGGCTGTCGCCGCCGCCACCGCCGGTGCCGACCGCGGCGGCCACGATCACCGTGACGCCGTCTTTCTCGTACGGCTCGCCGTAGACCATCTTGGTCTCCAGCCCGTTCTTGGCCTTGGCGAGCAGTTCGTCGACGTTCACGGGCGGCCTCCAGGTGGGTTCGTGGTCGGCCAAGTCTGACGGCGGGGCGGCCCCGGGTCGCTAGGGTCCTTGGTCACCGGAGTTCCGGACGGCCGCCTCGGGAGCCGGTGGCGTTCGGCTGCTGCGGCCGGGGGCCCTCGCGCGATCTGCTGGGCACACCAAGAAATCCGCGATCCCCGGAGGCCGTCATGGTCCACCGTCCGCCACTGGCCGAACTCGGGCTGAACACCGGCAAGAAGGCGCGCCTGCACCGCATCCTGCACGACCACGGCCTGCGCAACGGCACCGCGTTCTTCCTGCCCTACGACCAGGGTCTCGAACACGGCCCGCGCGACTTCTTCGCGAACCCGGCGGCGACCGACCCGAAGTACATCCTCAAGCTCGCCGTCGAGGGCGGCTTCAACGGGATCGCGATCCAGATCGGCCTGGCCGAGAAGTTCTACTGGGAGTACGCGGGTGAGCTGCCGCTGGTGCTTAAGCTCAACGGCAAGACCGAGATCCCCTCCGACGCCGAAGCGCTTTCTCCGCTGCACGGCAGCGTCGAGGACGCCGTCCGGCTCGGTGCCGACGCCGTCGGCTACACGCTCTACGTCGGGACACCGGCGCAGGAGCAGGACTTCGCGCAGCTGCGGCAGGTCCGCGCCGACGCGCACCGGCTCGGGATGCCGCTCATCGTCTGGGCCTACCCGCGCGGCTCGGCCATCGAGGCCAAGGGCGGGAAAGACTCGTTCTACGCGGTGGACTACGCCGCGCGGACCGCGTCCGAACTGGGCGCCGACGTCGTGAAGGTCAACTTCCCGCATCCCACGAAAATCGACAATGTCCCGGCCCCGTATGCGAAGGAGACCACCAGCCAGCAGGCGATCGACGCCGTCGTCCGGTCGGCCGGGCGGACGCTGCTGCTCGTCTCCGGTGGTGGCAAGGCCGGCGACGACGCGATGCTGGAGAAGGCGCGCGAGTCGATGGAGGCCGGTGCGACCGGGTTGATCTTCGGCCGCAACGTCTGGCAGCGCGACCACGACGAGTCCCTGCGGTTCGTCTCCGCGCTCCGGGACATCCTCGCCAAGTACCCCAGCGCATGAGCACGACCACCACATCCTTCGGGGGTCCGGGTGGCGAAGCCCCCGGCCCGGGGCGTAGCCCCGGCATGACGGAGGTCCGCATCCACGGCCGCGGCGGCCAGGGCGTGGTGACCGCGGCCGAGCTGCTGTCGGTCGCCGCGTTCACCGAGGGACGGCACGCGCAGGCGTTCCCCAGCTTCGGCTCCGAACGCACCGGTGCGCCGGTGGTGTCCTTCTGCCGGATCTCCGACCGGGTGATCCGCACGCGCGAGCCCATCGTGCGGCCGAGCGTGCTGATCATCCAGGACGCCACCCTGCTGCACCAGGTGAACGTCTTCGAGGGCTTGCGGCCCGAGGGCTACCTGCTGGTGAACTCGGCGCACAGCTTCGAGGAGCTGGGGCTCGCGGAGTTCGTCCGCGGGTTCCGGCGTGAGCGCCTGCTCGTCGTGCCTGCGAGCGAGCTGGCGAAGAAGCACCTGGGCCGGCCGATGCCCAATGCCGCGCTGCTCGGCGGGTTCGCCGCGTTGACCGGCGTCGTCGAGCTGCGTTCGGTGATCGCCGCGATCTCCGGGCGGTTCACCGGGGCCAAGGCCGACGGCAACATCGCCGCGGCCACCGCCGCTTACGGATTCGTCCGCGCCGAACGGGAGGAGCTGACCGGTGCTCAGGCAGATTGAGGGGTCCCGGGCCGTCGCCGACGCGGTCGCGTTGTGCCGCCCGGAGGTGATCTGCGCGTACCCGATCTCGCCGCAGACCCACATCGTCGAAGGCCTGGCGGAGCTGGTGAAGTCGGGCGCGCTCACGCCGTGCGAGTTCGTCAACGTCGAGTCGGAGTTCGCGGCGATGTCCGTCGCGATCGGCGCGTCCGCCGCGGGTGCGCGGGCCTACACCGCCACCGCCAGCCAGGGACTGCTCTACATGACCGAGGCGGTGTTCAACGCGTCCGGGCTCGGCCTGCCGATCGTGATGACGGTGGCCAACCGGGCGATCGGCGCGCCGATCAACATCTGGAACGACCACAGCGACAGCATGGCGCTGCGCGACGCCGGCTGGATCCAGCTCTACGCCGAGACCAACCAGGAGGCCGCGGACCTGCACGTCCAGGCGTTCCGGATCGCCGAAGCGCTGTCCACCCCGGTGATGGTGTGCATGGACGGCTTCGTCCTGACGCACGCGTGGGAGCAGGTCGACACGCCGGACCAGGGCCAGGTCGACGCCTTCCTGCCGCCGTACGAACCCCGGCAGGTGCTCGACCCGGCCGAGCCGTCGTCCATCGGGGCGATGGTCGGGCCCGAGGCCTTCACCGAAGTCCGCTACCTCGCCCACGCCCGGCTGATGGAGGCGCTCGACGTCGTCCCGGACGTCTCGGAGCGCTTCGCCGAGGTGTTCGGCCGCAACTCCGGCGGGCTGACGCGGTCGTACCGCACCGAGGACGCCGACACGATCGTGATCGCGCTCGGCTCGGTGCTGGGCACGCTCAAGGACACCGTGGACGACCTGCGCGAAGCCGGCCTGCGTGTCGGTGTGCTGGGCCTGACCTGCTTCCGGCCGTTCCCGGCCGACGCGGTCCGTGCGGCGATCGGGCACGCCCGGCGCGTCGTCGTCCTGGAACGGGCTTTCGAACCCGGGGTCGGCGGGATCGTGACGCAGAACGTCGTCTCGGCGGCACCGGCGGCCGAGATCCACACGGTGGTGGCGGGCCTGGGCGGCCGCGCGATCACCCAGGACTCGCTGACCCGGATGTTGCGTACGGACCGGTTGCCGCCGTTGACCTTCCTCGACCTCGACCACTCGCTGATCGACCGGGAGCTGGGCCGGTTCGCCGCCGCGCGGCGCTCGGGTCCGACGGCCGAAAACCTCCTGCGCGACCTCGGTGCGGTCGCCTCACGGATCGGGTGATGACATGGCGGTGACGCCCCTCAAGTTCTACCAGACCGGCAGTTTCGCGGTCGGTGGCCGGCTGCTCGGCGACGACCAGCGCAGTGTGCAGTCCGACCGGGAACGGATCAACTCGATCGACTGCGGGCACCGGGCGTGCCAGGGCTGCGGTGAGGCGCTGGGCGCGCGGTACGCCCTCGACGCGGCCATGCGCGCCACCGGGAACCAGATGGTGGCGGTCAACGCGACCGGCTGTCTCGAAGTCTTCTCGACGCCGTATCCGGAGACGTCGTGGCGGATCCCGTGGCTGCATTCGCTGTTCGGCAACGCGCCCGCGGTGGCCACCGGCGTCGCCGCGGCGATGAAGGCCAAGGGCCGCACCGACGTCCGCGTGGTCGGCCAGGGCGGTGACGGCGGAACGGTCGACATCGGGTTCGCCTGCCTGTCGGGGATGTTCGAGCGCAACGACGACGTCCTCTACATCTGCTACGACAACGAGGCCTACATGAACACCGGCGTCCAGCGGTCCGGCGCGACACCGGCCGCGGCCCGCACGGCGACGACGCCCGCGGTGGGATCGGAGCCCGGCGCGGTGTTCGGGCAGGGCAAGAACGTCCCGATGATCGCGCTGGCGCACGAAATCCCGTACGTGGCGACGGCGACCGTCGCGGACCTGCGCGACCTCGAAGCCAAGGTGACGCGGGCCATGGAGTTCCGCGGCGCCCGGTACCTGCACGTCCTGGTGCCGTGCCCGCTCGGCTGGGGCAGCGCGTCGCACGACACGATCCTGATCGCCCGCCTGGCCAAGGAAAGCGGGATGTTCCCGGTGTTCGAGGCCGAGCACGGGGAGATCGTCGCGACGGCGAAGATCCGGCGTCAGGTGCCGGTCGAGGACTACCTGCGGCGCCAGACCCGGTACGCGCACCTGTTCGGCGACGAACCCCGCACCGACGTGATCGCGCGGATCCAGGCGCAGGCCGACCGGAACATCCG
This sequence comes from Amycolatopsis ponsaeliensis, assembly GCF_030182635.1. Classification (NCBI taxonomy): domain Bacteria; kingdom Bacillati; phylum Actinomycetota; class Actinomycetes; order Pseudonocardiales; family Pseudonocardiaceae; genus Amycolatopsis; species Amycolatopsis ponsaeliensis. The sequence goes on along the minus strand of NZ_JAPZLD010000002.1, from coordinate 138,116 downwards.
CCGCTACGGCCTGCTCGGAGAGGACTGAGATGGAGCACGAGAAGCCGTTCGCGATCACGCTCGACGTCGGGTCCAGCCGGGCCAACAAAACCGGCGCGTGGCGGTCCGAGCGGCCGGTCTACGTCGACCTGCTGCCGCCGTGCAACCAGGCCTGCCCGGCCGGTCAGGACATCCAGAAGTGGCTGTACCACGCGGAATCGGGCAGCTACGAGGACGCGTGGCGGCGGATCATGGTCGACAGCCCGTTCCCGGCCGTGCTCGGCCGGATCTGCTACCGGCCGTGCGAGAGCGCGTGCAACCGCGGCCAGCTCGACGAGGCCGTCGGGATCAACTCCGTCGAGCGGTTCCTCGGTGACGAGGGGATCAAGCAGGGCTGGTCGATGCCGGTCTCCGCGCCGTCCGGAAAGCGGGTGCTGGTCGTCGGCGCCGGGCCCGCGGGCCTGTCCGCCGCCTACCACCTGGCCGGCCTCGGGCACGCGGTCACCGTCCGGGACGCGGAAGCCGCTCCCGGCGGGATGATGCGCTACGGCATCCCGCGCTACCGGCTGCCGCGCGAAGTCCTCGACGCGGAGATCGGCCGGATCCGGGACATGGGGGTCGCCTTCGAGCAGAACAGCCGGGTCACCGACGCCGCGAAGGCGATGGCCGAAGGCGGTTTCGACGCGGTCTTCCTGGCCGTCGGTGCCCAGCTCGGCAAGCGGGCCCACATCCCCGCGGGCGACTCGGCACGCGTGCTGGACGCCGTGTCGCTGCTGCACGACATGGAAAGCGGCGAGCGGCCGCTGCTCGGCCGCCGCGTCGCCGTCTACGGTGGCGGCAACACGGCGATGGACGCCGCCCGCACGGCGAAGCGGCTCGGCGCGACCGACGCCGTGGTCGTCTACCGCCGCACGCGCGACCGGATGCCCGCGCACGAATCCGAGGTGACCGAGGCGGTCGAAGAGGGCGTCGCGATGCGCTGGCTCTCGACGATCAGCGAGATCGACGGCGAGGGCATCACGGTCGAGAAGATGCGGCTCGACGAATCCGGGTTCCCGCAGCCGACCGGCGAGTTCGAGCGGCTGGCCGCCGACAGCGTCGTGCTGGCCCTCGGCCAGGACAGCGATCTGTCCCTGGTGGACAGCCTGCCGGACGTCGACCACACCGGCGGCGTCGTGCGGGTCGGCACGGGACTGATGACCGGGCACCCGGGCGTCTTCGCCGGCGGGGACATGGTGCCCTCCGGCCGCACCGCGACCGTCGCGGTGGGACACGGTGCCAAGGCCGCCCGCGAGATCGACGCCTGGCTGCGCGAAACCCACGTCCCGGCACCGCCGGACCCGCGCCCGGCGACCTTCGAAAACCTCAACACCTGGTACTACAGCGACGCCGACCGGACCGTCCGGCCGCACCTCGACCAGTCCCGCCGGGTGTCCACCTTCGACGAGATCAAGGGCGGGCTGGACGCGTCGACGGCGTTGTTCGAGGCCCGCCGCTGCCTGTCCTGCGGCAGCTGCTTCGAATGCGACAACTGCTACGGCGTCTGCCCGGACAACGCGGTCGTCAAGCTCGAACCGGGGGAGCGGTACGCGATCGACCTCGACTACTGCAAGGGCTGCGGGATCTGCGTGGCCGAATGCCCCAGCGGCGCCATCGAAATGGTGCCCGAGGAAACCTGAGGAGGAATCATGCGGGAGAAGCGCTGGAACATCGAAGTGATCATCGACGAAGACGAAGGGCGCACGCGGGCCACGGCCCGGCTGCACACCGCCGACGACACCCGGCTCTCCGGGACCGGGACCGCCCGGCTCAACCCGGTCGACCGGAACGTGCCCGAGGTCGGCGACGAGCTCGCCGTGTCACGCGCGCTGAGCGACCTGGCGCACAACTTGCTCGAGTGCGCCGCCGGGGACATCGAAGAGCTGACCCGCAAACCGGTCCGGCTCGAAACCTGAGGAGTGCAGGCATGCGTATCGTCATCGTCTTCGAGTCGATGTTCGGCGCGACGGAGAAGTTCGCCCGTGCCGTCGCCGACGGCATCGCCGTGTCGGCCGGGGCCGAAGTGCTGAACGTCGACGACGCACCCACCGATTTCACCGGCGTCGACCTGCTGGTCGTCGGCGGCCCCACCCACGTGCACGGGATGACCCGCGCCGCGACCCGCAAGTCGGCTGCGGACCAGGTGGCCTACGAGATGCGGTCGAAGACCGGGATCCGCGAATGGCTGGGCTCCCTCGGCCCGCTTCCGCACGACCTCGTCGTCGCGGCGTTCGACACCCGGATCGACAAGCCGCGCGTGTTCACCGGCGCCGCGTCGCTCGGCATCGCGAAGCGGCTGTCCCGGCTGGGAGGCCGCCTGGCGGCGCCCGCCGAGAGCTTCTTCGTCGGCACCGAACCGGTCGACGTCGGCCCGGAACCCGGTGAACTCGCCCGCGCCGAGGCGTGGGGCGCGGCGCTCGGAGCGGCCGTTCTCCGGACCGTGTCCTGAACGGCCGGTCACGTCGGCCGAGGAACGAAAGGCAGCACAGTGAAGACGACGGTCCACCCCGAGGCATGGCACGCCCAGCCGCCGGCCGCCGTGGCCGAACGGCTCGGCGTCGACCCGAGCCGGGGGCTCGGCGCGGACGAAGCGGCGGAGCGCCTGAACCGGTTCGGTGCCAACGCGGTGACCGCGCCGTCCGGGCCGGGGCTGCTGCTCCGGCTGCTCCGGCAGTTCCACGACCCGCTCATCTACGTCCTCCTGCTGGCCGGCGCGGTGACCGCGGCGTTCGGCGGGTACGTCGACGCCGGGGTGATCGGTGGGGTCGTGGTGCTCAACGCCGTGGTCGGCTTCGTGCAGGAGTCGCGGGCGCAACGTGCCCTCGAAGCGCTCTCGCGGATGGTTCCGCTGGAAGCCACCGTGCTCCGCGACGGCGTTCCCCGGCGGCTGCCGGCGGATCGGCTCGTGCCCGGGGACGTCGTCGAACTGGCCGCGGGGGACCGCGTTCCCGCCGACGCGCGGCTCACGGAAGTCCGCCTGGCGGAGATCGACGAGTCGGCCCTGACCGGGGAGTCGGTGCCGGTGCGCAAGACCGCCGACGCCGTCGCCGAGGCGGCCGTGGTCGCCGACCGGACCTGCTGCGCCTACTCGGGGACGCTGGTGACGCGGGGCTGGGCCCGCGCGGTCGTCACCGGGACCGGCGGCGGGACCGAGCTGGGCGGCATCCAGCACCTGGTGGCCACCGCGGAGGTGGTCGCCACTCCGCTGACCCGCAAGCTGGCGCGGTTTTCGCGGCAGCTGAGCGTGGCGATCGTCGCGGTCGCCGCGTTCGCGTTCGTGCTGGGCGTAGTCCGCGGCACTCCGGTACCGGAGATGTTCACCGCCGTCGTCGCCCTCGCCGTCGGCGCCATCCCGGAAGGCCTGCCGGCCGCGGTCGCGATCGTGCTGGCCATCGGCGTGGTGCGGATGTCGCGGCGCGGTGCGATCGTGCGGAACCTGCCCGCCGTCGAAACCCTGGGCGGCACCACGGTGATCTGCACCGACAAGACCGGGACGCTCACCCAGAACCGGATGACCGTGACGACGCTGGCCGTCGCCGGGCGGCCGGCTTCTCCGGACGAGGCCCGGGAGTGCCTGGTCGCCGGCGTCCTGTGCAACGACGCGGAGCTGGAGGAAGGCGACCCGACCGAGATCGCGCTGCTCGAATCGGCGCTCGCGGCCGGCCTGGATCCGCGGGCGCTCCGCGCCGCCGCACCGCGCACGGACACCGTCCCGTTCGAGTCGGAGACCCGCACGATGACGACGGTCCACGGCGACGTCGGGTACCTCAAGGGCGCGGTGGAGGAGGTCGTGGCCCGGTGCGCGGACGAGCTGCTTCCCGGTGGCGGTGTCCGGCCGCTCGACGCGGACGCGCTGGACCGGCTGCACCGGGAGCTGACCACGCGGGGGTTGCGGGTGCTCGCGTTCGCCCGGTTCACCCCGGGGTCCGCGCCGACGTTGGTGGGCCTGCAGGCGATGCACGACCCGCCGCGGCCGGAAGCGGTCGCCGCGGTCGCGGCGTGCCGGAGCGCGGGCATCGACGTCAAGATGATCACCGGCGACCACGCCGGCACGGCCCGGGCCATCGCGGCCGAGGTCGGGCTGGTCGACGACGCGGCGTCGGCGCGGGTCCTGACCGGCGCCGAGCTGACGGACCTGCCGGAGGCGGGTTTCGACGAGGCCGTGGCGGGGACGCAGGTGTTCGCGCGGGTGTCACCCGGGCAGAAGCTCGAGCTGGTGAAAGCGTTGCAGCGGCGCGGCCACGTCGTCGCCATGACCGGCGACGGCGTCAACGACGCACCGGCGCTGCGCCGCGCGGACATCGGTGTCGCGATGGGCCGCAACGGGACCGACGCCGCCCGGCAGGCCGCGGACATGGTGCTGACCGGCGACGACTTCGCGTCGATCGAGTCGGCGGTGCGGGAAGGCCGGAGCGTCTTCGACAACCTGCGGAAGTTCATCGCCTGGACGCTGCCGGCCAACATCGGCGAGGGCATGGTCGTGCTGGTCGCCATCCTGCTCGGCGCGACGCTGCCGATCGTGCCGGTGCAGATCCTGTGGATCAACATGACGACCGCGGTGTTCCTCGGCCTGACGATGGCTTTCGAGCCGATGGAGTCCGGCATCATGCTTCGGCCGCCGCGGCCGCCGAAGCGCCCGCTGTTCACGGCGGCGTTGCTCCGCCGGGTCGTCCTGGTGTCGCTCCTGCTGGTGGTGGCGGCGTTCGGCGCCTACCGCGCGCAGGTGGCGGCGGGCGTGTCGCTCGCGGAGGCGCGGACCACGGCGATCAACGTGTTCGTCGGGGTCCAGGCCGCGTACCTGCTCAGCTGCCGCTCGCTCGACCGGCCGGTCCTGCGCGCCTGGCCGGGCCGGAGCCGGATGTTCGCGCTCGGGATCGGGCTGACGGCCGTGCTCCAGCTGCTGCTGACCTATGTGCCCGTGATGAACACGTGGTTCCACACCGCGCCCGTGGGTGCGGCGTCCTGGTTGTGGGTGCTGGGCGCGGCAGTCGTGGCTTTCGTGGTGGTGGAGGGGGACAAGCTGCTGTGGCACCGGTTCAAGGGTGGCGTAGGGCGTCGCTGAAGGACGATGTCATCGCTCGCCGGCCTCCGGTTCGCGAAGGAGGAAGAAGTACGCGTAGCGCTCGTCGAGTTCGTTGCGGGGCACGAGGTTGACGGCTTTCGGGGTGAACCCGCACCGCTGGGCGAGCTGCCAGAACTCGTCGATCGGGTACGTGGTCATCTCGGCCAGGCCGCTGCGGTAGGCGCGGTGGCGGGACCGGGTGCGCCACCGGCGGTCGGCGTACTTGATCTGGATCAGGGCCAGCCCGCCCGGGGCCAGGAGCTCGAGGGCGATGCGCAGCAGGCGTTCCCCGTATTCGGGGGTGGGGATGAGCTCGAAGACGTAGAACGACAGGAAGACGTCGCACCAGCCTTCGACGCGCGACACGGCGGACTCGGGGTCCGCCACGTCGATCGCGACCGGCCGGAACGGGGTGTCGCACACCGCGCCGACTTGTCTCCGGCACTCGTCAAGGGTTTCGGCGGCGATGTCGACGCCGATGAACTCCCCGGCGCGCGGGGCGAAGTGGACCGCGTTGGCGCCACCGCCGCAACCCCATTCGAGCACCCGGTTCCACGGCCGGTCGAACCCGCACATGCGCGCCCCGGCGTCGAACAGTTCGAGGTGCTCTGCCCCGATCTTGTGCCACAGGCCGGTGTCGCCGAACACCGGAGCGTCTCGCCAGTGGGCGTTGCCGCGCCACTTCGCGTCCGCCTGGTGCTGCCAGTAGTCCTGGGAGTCGGCGGCGATCCGGGACTGGGACTGCCGGGCGCCGACGGTCGCGAGCGCGCGGTGGAACAGTTTCTCGGCTTCGATGGCCGCGCGTTTCGCGCGCTGTATCGCTTTCGGCAGCCGGGCGCGCGCGAGTCTGGCGGGTGTGCTGGTCATGGCGGTCAGCGTAGCCACGTTCGGTAGCCACCGGGTTAGGGTCTTCCGGCCCGGATTGTGGCCCACTTTTCCGCTGTCTACCTGGTGTTTTTCCAACTACGTGATCAAACTGCACTTCGCGGTCCGAAGTGGACGGCTACCGAGTGTGATCAGCGTGCCGGGAACGCGTGGCCAGGACGACCGCCCGGCCGCCGAGGCCGAGGGCGAACATCACCACCCCGGCCAGGACCGACTGCCACGGCAGCGTGGCGACCAGGGTCAGGCAGCCGGCCGCGCCGAGCACGGTGACCCAGCGGGGCCACCGGCGCTGCTCGGCGGGCAGGGTGAACGCCGCGGCGTTGGCGATCGCGTAGTAGATCAGCACGCCGAACGACGAAAAGCCGATCACGCCACGCAGGTCGACCGTGGCCACCAGGACGCTGACGACCACCGCCAGCGCGATTTCGGCGTGGTGCGGGACCTGGAAGCGAGGGTGGACGGCCGCGAGCCCGCCGGGCAGGTCGCGGTGGCGGGCCATGGCCAGGCTGGTGCGGCCGATGCCGGCGATCAGGGCGAGCAGTGCGCCGAGTGAGGCCACGGAACCGCCGACGCGGACGACCGGCGCCAGCCCGCCGGCCCCGGCTGCTTCCACGGCGGTGGTCAGCGGCGCGGCGGAAGTGGCCAGCCGGCTCGGCCCCGCCGCCAGCAACGCCGCGACACCCACCACCGCGTAGACGGCGACCGCGGCCGACAGGGCGATCGGGATGGCCCGGGGGATGGTGCGCCGCGGGTCCCGGACCTCCTCGCCCATGGTGGCGATGCGCGCGTAGCCGGCGAAGGCGAAGAACAGCAGCCCGGCGGATTGGAGGACGCCGTAAGCGCCGCCGGTGCCCGGCCACTCCGTCAGGTTCGCCGCGTCGGCGTGCCCGCCGGTGGCGATCCCGAGCACGACGATCGTCAGCGCCGTCAGGCTGAGGGCGACCAGCACGCGGGTCAGCTGGGCGGTCCTGGTGACCCCGCGGTAGTTCAGCGCGGTCAGGCCCAGCACGGCGGCCACCGCCACAGCCCGTTGTGCCCACCAGGGCCCGGGCACGGCGTAGGAGGCGAAGGTGAGTGCCATCGCCGCGCAGGAGGCCGTCTTGCCGGCGACGAAACCCCACCCCGCCGCGAATCCCCACCAGGGCCCGAGCCGTTCCCGTCCGTAGACGTAGGTGCCGCCCGAGGTGGGGTAGACCACCGCGAGCCGCGCCGACGCCATCGCGTTGCAGTAGGCGATCACCGCCGCGATCGCCAGGCCGATCAGCAGTCCGGCGCCGGCCGCGCGGGCGGCCGGGCCGAACGCGGCGAACACCCCGGCGCCGATCATCGAGCCCAGCCCGATCACCACGGCGTCGCCGGTGCCCAGCCGCCGCGCCAGCGCGCCGGTTCCCGATGCGGCCACGAAGCAGCTCCTTCTATTCCATCAAATCAGATTGATGTATCATCGGGGGCATGGTGCCGTCCGGTCAAGCCGCGCCGACGTTCGTGCGCATGGCAGCCCACCCGCTGCGGTGGCGGCTGCTGACCGAGCTGGCCGGCAGCGACCACCGGGTCCGCGAGCTCACCGAACGACTGGGGCAGCCGCAGAACCTGGTCTCCTACCACCTGCGGTTGCTGCGCGACGGCGGCCTGGTCACCGCGCGGCGCAGCAGTTTCGACGGCCGTGACAGCTACTACCACCTGGACCTGGACCGCTGCTCCGACGCGATGACGACCACCGGCACGGACCTGCACCCCGTGCTGCGCCTGCGTCCGCCTGCACCGCCGGCGCTGCCAGCCGGCGGCCGCGTCCGGGTGCTGTTCGCGTGCACCGGCAACAGCTCCCGCTCGCCGATGGCCGAAGCGCTGCTGCGCCACCGGGCCGGTGACCACGTCGACGTCACCAGCGCGGGCAGCCGGCCCAAGCCGCGCATCCACCCCGACGCGATCCGGGTGCTGCGGGAGAACTTCGGCATCGACCTCGACGACCGCCGCCCCCGGCACCTGGACACCCTCTCCGGTCGCCGGTTCGACTACGTGATCACCGTCTGCGACAAGGTCCGCGAGGTCTGTCCCGAGTTCGGCGACGACCCCCGGCCGGTGCACTGGAGCCTCCCCGACCCGGCGGCCGCCGAGGACACCTACCCGGCCTTCGCCGACGCCGCCCGGGAGCTCGACACCCGGATCGGCCACCTGCTTGCCGTGTTCGCCGCCACCGCACCCCCGGAGGTTCAGCCGTGACCGCACCCGACCAGCTCGCCGGCGTCCGCTACCTCGTCGACGACGTCCAGGCCGCCGTCGACTTCTACACGACCCACCTCGGCTTCACCCTGCGGATGAGCGCCGCCCCGGCCTTCGCGGACGTGGTCCGCGGCCCGCTGCGCCTGCTGCTGTCGGGCCCGGCCAGCTCCGGCGCCCGGGCCACGCCCGCGGACGCGACCGCCGCCGGCCGCAACCGCATCCACCTCATCGTCGACGACCTCGACGCCGAAATCGGCCGGTTGCGCGGTGCGGGGCTGTCGTTCCGAAGCGACCTGGTCGCCGGTCCGGGCGGCCGGCAGATCCTGCTCGCCGATCCGGCCGGCAACCTCGTCGAGCTGTTCCAGCCCGCCGGCTGATCGCTCACAGCCAATCGCGGCGCTTGAACAGGACGTACAGCGTCGTGGAGATGACCAGGATGGCGAGCGTCGACACCCACACGCCGGACGCCTGGCCGAAGCCGGGGTAGGGGATGTTCTGGCCGTAGAAGCCGGTGATCGCCGTCGGCACCGCGATGATCGCCGCCCAGCTGGTCACCTTCTTCATGATCGTGTTGAGCCGGTTGCCCTGGATGGTCAGCTGCGTCTCGCGGATCGTGGCGAGGAGATCGCGCAGCGACTCCGTCCACTCCGTCACGCGCAGGACGTGGTCGTAGACGTCCTGGAAGTAGGGCTGCAGCGAGTCGTCGACCGAGCGGATCTCCCGGCGCATCAAGGAACCGACGATCTCCCGCATCGGGACGGCCAGGTGCCGCAGCCGGCTGAGGCTCTTGCGCAGCCGCAGCGACCGGCGTTGCAGGTCGGTGTGGTCGACGTGGTCGGCGAAGACCAGGTCCTCGAGCTCCTCGATCCGCTCGTCCAGCAGCTGGATCGCGTCGAGGTGCCCGTCGACGAGGTGGTCGAGCAGGCCGTGCAGCAGGAACCCGGCGCCGCTCTTGGCCAGCTCGGGCGTGCTGTCCCAGCGTGCGGTGAGGGCGTCGATGTCGGCGGTGTTGTTGCGGTGCATGGTGATCAGCACGCGGTCGGTGACGAACGCGTCGATTTCGGAAGCGGTGAGCACGCCGTCGTCGGCGTTCACGCGCACGGCGTAGGCGGCGAGGAACGAGTGCCGGTCGTAGTGGACGAGCTTGGGCCGCTGGTGGTCGTCGTCCAGTACGGAGGCCACGGCCAGCGGGTGCAGTCCGAGTGCGGCGGCGAGCACGGCGAGGTCCTGGGGAGCCGGTGCGTCGAGGTCCAGCCAGAGCGTGACCGACGGGTCGCCGAGGTGGTGCGCGGCCTCGGCGGCGGGGAAGTCCTGCAGCTCGAGGACTCCGCTGCGGTACAGCCGGCTACGGGTCACGATCGGCTCAGCGGTCCGAGGCGATGGCCAGGCCGGCGCGGCACGCGCGGACCAGCTGGCGGGTCGCGCGGGTGGCGGGGGTCTCGTCGAAGGAGGGGCAGCGGACCGCGACGTCGCCGGCCGGCTGGTCGATCGCGACGTTCAGCGCGCACTCGCACTTCCGGCACCAGCGCGTCCCGGTGACGATGACGACGTGCAGCGGTGAGGAGACGCAGTCGTGCAGCCAGCGGCGGTGGGTCCGGCAGGTGACGCGCTCCAGCGGGTCCAGACCGTCCTCTTCGGACCGGTCCTCCGCCGTCAGTGCCGTCGCCAGGCGCTGGTCGGCGACGTCGGCGAAGCGGGGAGCCACGAAGTCGGCCGGCTGCAGCGCGAGCCGGTCCCGGCGGTTGCGGCGCGGGGCGATGGGCTCGGCTGTGGTCGCCGGGGCGAATCCGCGGGGGGAGTGCTGGCTTTCCATGGTGTGCCTCGCTTTCGTCTGGTCCCAGACTCCGCCGGGCGGGGCCGGGCGACGAGAGCCGTACCGTCCTCGGTCCCGAGGCCCACGGACACCGGTTCCGGTGGGTCGAAGGCCCACGGGCGCGAGGACTTTCGGTTCCTCAGGAGGTTCGCACGAGGTAGACCGGGCAGGCCGCGTTGTGCAGCAGGGCTTGGCCGGTGGAGCCGAGCAGCAGGCCCGGGAAGCCACCGCGGCCGCGGTCGCCGAGCACGACGAGCTGGGCGGCGCCACTGCGCTCGATCAGCTCGCGCCGCGGGTGGGTCCGGACGACGACGCGATCGATTTCGACGTCACCCGTGTCGTGGCCGGCGAGCCGGTCGGTCAGCAGCCGGTGGCCGGCGCCGGCCACCGATTCGTGGTGCTCGGGGTGGCCCGCTTCGTGCGGTGGCGGGTCGTCGGCCCACGCGTGCAGCACGACCAGCGGGGCGTGGCGGGCGGCGGCTTCGTCGAGGGCGGTGGCGAGAACGCGGCCGCTCGCTTCGCCACCGTCGATACCGGCGAGGATGGGCTGTTTCGCCTGTTCGGCTTCGTCCCAGGTGTCACCGCGGACGATGACCGTGTCGCACCGGGCGTGCGCGCTGACGGCCGAGGCGACCGATCCGGCGAGGAGCCCGGTGAGCCGGCCCTTGCCGGACGACCCGGCCACGAGCAGCGCGGCCGCTCCGGACGCGTCGACGAGGGCCTGGGCGGCGCGGTCGGGGTCGAGCCGGGTCGCGGCGTCCGGAACGCCTTGTGCGGACGCGAGTTCCGCGGCGGTGCGCAGATACCGGTGACCGCGCACGCGCAGCACGTCCTTCATCTCTTCGGGTGGCGGCACGACCCCGCCGGCGAGCAGCGCCGAGAAGTCGAGTGCGTAGACGATCTCCAGCGGCGCACCGCGCCGGCGAGCGGCGCGGGCCGCCCAGCGGACGGCATCGAGCGACTCCGCCGATCCATCCACCCCGACGACGATCGGCTGTGCGGCTGAGGCGGTCATCAGCGGCTCCTGACGTGGTTGTCGTGGTCCGACCGTAGGTGCGCCGCCGGGGGGTCCGCCGCGGCCGGAAGTCCCCGGCGGCGAGGACTTCCGGCATCCTGGAGTGCCGTGACCGAGGAGGCCGTCCGTGACGAACCCGCCGACGACGATGACCGCGTGGCGGGTCGCCCGGCCCGGGCCGATGGCTTCGGGTCCCCTGGACCGGGCGCGGGTGCCGGTGCCCCGGCCCGGGGCCGGCGAGCTGCTGGTGCGGGTGCTCGTGTGCGGCGTGTGCCGGACGGACCTGCACGTCGCCGAAGGTGACCTGCCGGTGCACCGGCCGGGGGTGACGCCGGGGCACGAGGTCGTCGGCGAGGTGGTCGCCGTCGGCGGCGAGGGCACGGGGTTCGCGACCGGCGACCGCGCCGGCATCGCTTGGCTGCGCGGGACCTGCGGGCGCTGCCGGTACTGCCTGCGCGGCCGGGAGAACCTGTGCCCCGAGTCGCGCTACACCGGCTGGGACGCCGACGGCGGATATGCGGAGTACGCCGTGGTCCCGGCGGCCTACGCGCTGCCGTTGCCCGGCGGCTACTCCGACGACGAACTCGCCCCGTTGCTGTGCGCCGGGCTGATCGGCTACCACGCCCTGGAGCGGGCCGAGGTGCCCGAAGGCGGGCGGCTGGGGATCTACGGCTTCGGCGGCAGCGCCCACCTGACCGCACAGGTGGCCATCGCCCGCGGGGCCACGGTCCACGTGATGACGCGCAGCGCCGAGGCCCGCGAGCTCGCGCTCGAGCTGGGTGCCGCGTCAGCCGGGGACGCCGCCGAGCCACCGCCGGAGCCCCTGGACTCGGCGATCCTCTTCGCGCCGGCCGGTGCGCTGGTCCTGCCGGCGCTGGAAGCGCTGGACCGCGGCGGGACGCTTGCCATCGCGGGCATCCACCTGTCCGACGTCCCGCCGCTGAACTACGACCAGCACCTCTTCCAGGAGCGTCAGGTGCGCAGTGTCACGGCGAACACCCGGGCCGGTGCGCGGGAGTTCCTGGCGTTCGCCGGTGAGCACCACCTGAGCGTCAGCACGGTGCCCTACCCGCTGGACCAGGCCGGCCACGCGCTCGCGGACCTGGCCGCGGACCGGGTGAACGGCGCGGCCGTGCTGCGGGTCCGCTGAGACGAGGACCAGCCGGACGGTCACGGCCGCCCCGCCGGTGTCCGCAGGTGCCGGACGGTCGAGATCAGCCACAGCGCCACGATCAGCCCGACCAGCACGGCGAGGGTGCCGCCGTCGCCGGTCACCAGCGTGAAGACCGCGAGCAGCAGGGCGGCCGCACCCAGCGGGGCACTGAGCCACTTCGCCGCGCCGGTCCACGTCCACGCGCCGAGCACGAAGGCGGCCAGGCCCAGTGCCAGCGCGCTCGCCGCCATCGCGCGGGACCCGTGTACCCACCAAGCGGTCCCGTCGTCCAGGTAGTCGACGTACAGGGCGGCGGTGAGCAGGACCGGGACGGTCGCCACCGCGTCTCGCCATTCCCGTTGCATCGCGGGGACACCTCCTCGAGGTCCACGATGCGCCGCCGGCCGGGCGGGCCGGAGCGGCCGAAAGTCACCGGGCCCGGGGACGAACGACCGCAGCGACGGCGCGGCCGCGCGCCCTACCGTCGGTTCGGATGCGCGGTGTGCGCACCGGAACCCGGAGGAAACAGGTCATGAGCGCAACCGGAAACCCGCCGATCGTCGTCGCCGTGGACGGTTCGGAAACCGCGGCGGCGGCCGCGTTGTGGGCGGCCGGGGAAGCAGCCCGCCGGCATGCGTCCCTGCTCGTCTTCACCGCGTACGGCTTCGAAGACGCCGCGTTCGGCGGCAAGATCTACCCGCCGTCGGACTGGCTCGCGGTCAAGGAGGCGGAAGCCGACCAGCTGCTGCGGCAGACCCGCACCACGCTCGAAGCCGCCGTCCCCGGGCTCGAAGTGGTCACCGAAACCAGCGACCGCGGACCCGTCCCGGCGCTGCTGGAGGTCTCGGAAAAGGCCCGGATCCTCGTCACCGGAGAGCCGGTCGGCGCGCTCGCGGGCCTGTTCAGCGGTTCGCCCGACGTCGACCTCGCCGCCAAGGCGCACTGCCCGGTGGTCGTCGTGCGCGGCACCGAGACGGTCGACGGCCCGGTGGTCGTCGGCGCCGACGGCAGCCCGCTCAGCGAGGCCGCGATCGCTTGGGCCTTCGAGGAAGCCTCGATCCGCCACGCCCCGCTCGTCGCGTTGTACACCTGGCACGACGGCGACACCGCCGGCCTGTTCAGCGACGGCAACGTCGCCTTCCAGGGCGAAGGCCTGCAGGACTCCGGTCGACGGCTGCTGGCCCAGCGGCTCGCCGGCTGGCAGGAGAAGTACCCCGACGTCCGCGTCGAGCGCCGCGTCGAACACGACAAGCCCCGCTCCCGCTTGCTCTCCGCGAGCCACGACGCGCAGCTGGTCGTCGTCGGCAGCCGGGGCCGCGGTGGCTTCACCGGGCTGGTGCTCGGCTCGACGAGCCAGGCTCTGCTGCACCACGCGAGCTGCCCGGTCATGGTCGTCCGCACCGAGAAGGAGAACTGAACATGAACGCCGGCAAGGTGTCCGCGGTGATGACCGCCGACCCGATCACCGTCTCCGCGCAGACGCCGTTCAAGGACATCGCCGAACTGCTCACCGGCAACGGGATCAGCGCGGTCGGCGTCGTCGACAAGACGGGCGCGCTCGTGGGCGTCGTCTCGGAGGCCGACCTGCTCCCGCACCTGTGGGAGGACCGCAAGCCCCGGTGGCGCGACCGCCGGCTGGCCCGCAAGGCGACCGCGTGCGTCGCGCAGGACCTGATGACCAGCCCGGCCGTCACCATCGACGCGGACGCGCCGCTCGCCGCCGCCGCGGCGGAGTTCGCGCACGCCGGCGTCCGGCGGTTGTTCGTGCTGCGGGCCGGAAAGGTGGCGGGCGTGCTGTCCCGCCGCGACCTGGTGCGCGTGTTCACCCGCGGGGACGCCGACCTCGAGCGCGAGGTCAGCGACCGCGTGCTGCGCGAGCGGCTGAACCTCGGGCCCGACCGGGTGCGCGTGGAGGTGCGGGCCGGGATCGTCACCGTCGTCGGGCGTGTGGAGCGCCGCAGCGACATCGACCCGGTGACGCGGCTCATCCAGGAGCTGTCCGGGGTGGTCGAGGTGCGCAACCGCCTGGACTTCGTCTGGGACGACGTCGCCTGAGATCTTGTCCCGATGCTTGTCCGGTCGGGTGTTGTGGCCTTCTCCGCGCTTGTGCGACCGTCGAAGCAGGCACAGTCGCCGCGGAAGGGATGGGGCCACGTGGTTCGCAGCGCCCGCGCGTTACTCGTCGTCGTCCTCGTGATCGCTTCGGCCCTCCTCGTGCCCGCCGTCCCCGCGACGGCGGGCACGGCGTGGGAGTACCCGGAGTTCCCCTACCCGGCGACGACGTACCAGGAGCCGTTCCGGGGCCAGTTCCACTTCAGCTCGCAGTCCGGCTGGACGAACGACCCCAACGGGCTGGTGTACGCCAATGGTCTCTACCACTTCTTCTACCAGCACAACCCGCACGGGCTCGAGTGGGACACCATGCACTGGGGCCACGCCACGAGCCCGGACCTGGTGCACTGGACGCAGAAACCGGTCGCGCTGGAGCCCGGCGTGCACCCCGGCATCCTGTTCTCCGGCGGCGGTGTCGTCGACCGGGACAACACTTCGGGGCTGAAGACCGGCCCACTCGACCCGATCGTGGTGTTCAGCAACACCGACGGCGTCAGCATCTTTTACAGCAACGACAACGGCCGCAGTTTCCAGGCCTACGACGGCGGACGCAAGCAGATCGAGATCCCGGCGGAGAGCCGGGACCCGAAGGTGGTCTGGGACGCCGCGCGCCACCAGTGGGCCATGGTCGTGTGGTCGAACCGGGGCGGCAACGGTGTCGACGTCTACACCTCGCCCGACCTGCTCCACTGGACCTTCGCCAGCCGGTACGCGGCGGACTGGCTCTTCGAGTGCCCCGACCTGTTCCCGCTGGACGGTGGCCGGTGGGTGCTCACGTCGGCGACGGGCGAATACGTCGTCGGCACCTTCGACGGCAAGGCCTTCCACACCGACCGGCCGCAGCCGAAGAAGATGAACCTCGGCACCACCTACGCCGGGGGTACTTTCTACGCCGCCGAGACGTTCACCGGCTCGCCGGACGGCCGCGTGGTGCAGATGGCGTGGCAGGGCGGCAACCGCGGCAGCTCCTGGACGGGCAACGCCACGTTCCCCGTCGCGCTCGGGCTGGTGGATTCCCCCGACGGCCCCCGGATCACCCGGACCCCGGTCGCCGAGCTGAGCTCGCTGCGCGCCGACGGCCGGACCTGGCGGAACGAGACGGTGCGCGCCGGCGGGCCGAATCCGTTCGCGGGGATCCTCGCCGACACCTACGAAATCACCGCGACCTTCGACGTCGCGAGTGCGACCGCCGGCCAGTTCGGGTTCGCGCTGCACAGCCGGTCCGACGGCAGCGCCGACCGGACCGTCGCGTACGACCGGGCGGCCGGAACGCTGGACGGCAAGCCGTTGCCGCCCACCGGCGGTGAGGTCACCATGCGGCTGCTGGTCGACCGCGGCCAGCTGGAGATCTTCGACGGCACCGGCCAGTTCTCCATCGCCGACAACGTGAACTTCGACTCCGCCGCGGTCAGCCAGGGCATCCGGCTCTTCGCGACCGGCGGGCAGGTGCGGCTGAAGAACGCGACGTTCACCCGGCTCAGCACGAGCTGGGGCACGGCACAGTCCACGCTGCAGAGCAACCTCGCCGGCCCGTGGCACGCGGCCGGCGGCTCGTGGACCGACGTCGGCGGCGGCAAGCAGGCACAGGTCACCGGCGACGGTTTCTACCTCAGCGCGAGCACCGCGGGCGACGCCGACTACCAGGGCGACGTCCGCCTGGGCACCGCCCGGGCGGCCGGGCTCACCTTCCGGGCGACCGCCGACGGCGCCGGCTACACGGTGAACGTCGACACGAGCGGCGTGGTCAAGCTCTGGCGGCCCGGGCGGGACATCGCGACGTACCCGACGGCCGTCTCCGCGGACGGCACCTACCACCTCCGGGTCCGGACCGCAGGCTCCCGCATCCAGGTCTGGCTGAACCACGGCACCACCCCGGTCATCGACGCGACCGACGACGCCTACGCGTCGGGCCGGTTCGGGGCGAACGCCTACCAGGGGTCGGCGACCGTGCAGAACCTGAACACGGGACCCGCGGGATTCACCGCGTTCACCTCCGGCCCGTGGACGGCGAAGGGCGGCACCTGGACCACGACTCCGGACGGGCTGCGCGCCAGTTCCAGCGGCGACGGCTTCTACCTCAGTGACCGCACCGGAAGCGACTTCACCTACGAAGGCGACGTGTCCGTGACCAACGGCGTGGCGGCCGGGCTGACGTTCCGGGCGATCGCCGACGGCGCCGGCTACACGGCGAACGTCGACACGGGTGGCGTGGTCAAGCTCTGGCGGCCCGGCCGCGACATCGCGACGTACCCCACGCCGATCGTCGAAGGCCGCACCTACCACCTGAAGGTGCAGACGGCAGGCACCCGCATCCGCGTCTGGCTCGGCGACGGCGCGACGCCGGTCATCGACGCGACCGACACCGCTTACGCCGCGGGAAGGTTCGGTCTCAACGCCTACGGCGGGAACACGACCGCCCAGCACCTCACGATCAGCTGAGCTCAGTGGCCGCGTAGCTGCGCCGGTATCGGAAGTCCGGCACCGTAAGGGTGAGGCACCGGCCGCAGGACTTCGCCGATCGGGCGTCGCGGCGTCGCCGGGAGCGGCTCCGCCCCCTCCGGGTGGTAGCCGATGCGCACGACGAGCTGCGGTTCGCCGTGGCCGTCGAGGACGCAGTCGCGGATCAGGCCGCGGGTGCTGGTGAGCTCGAGGGGTTCGGTGTACACGCACGACGCGAGGTTCAGCCGGGTCGCGGTCAGCAGGACCGCGCCGGCGGCTTCTCCCGCGCGGAGGCGATCGAGGGCGCTGTCACCGGTGGTGGACAGCACGGTCAGCACCGCGCCGTCACGGCCCTCGGTGTCGCTCAGCCCCGCGTCGGCGAAGTCGCGGACGCGCAGCTCCCGGGTAGCCGCGTGCGCGAGGACGGCGTTCTGCGCGGGCACACCGTCCGGGGCGTAGTGCCGTCCGCTCCAGGCGGCCAGCTCGATCGCGTAGTCCGGGTCGGCCCGGTGCAGTCCGCCGGCCTCGGCGGCGGCCCTGGTGAGCGCCGTCAGGTGCGGTGCGTCGGTGACGATGCGCAGCGCGGCGCCCTGGTCGGCGGCGCTCTTCCGGAGGAACACCTCGTCCCGCACGAGCAGCGGCCGCTCGGCGAACCGGCGCCGGTCGGACCGGCGGCGCGGGATGGCGGCGGCCAGTGCGATGTCGCCGTCCCGGGTGTCGTGCGGCACCAGGTCGATCCGGGCGAGCAGTCCCGGCTCCGGCAGCCGGTGGACCTGCGCGGCCCAGCCCATGGCCGCCGCGGCGACCGTGAAGTGGTGCAGGGCGCAGCCGCAGCTGACCAGCAGGTCGCGGCCGTCGGGGTCGGCGTTCCTCAGGTGCCGGCGGGGGTCGGCGCGCAGCTCGACCGTGCGGCCGGTGAACCGCCAGTCCCACGGCTGTGAGTTGTGCACCGACGGGGCCCGCACCGCGAGGGCGATGGCCGCCTTCACCGTGTACGCGTCGGGCAGGTTCCGGTTCATCGCTTCCTCCTCGCATCGGGCTGCCCTCATGCTCGTCGCGCCGGGCCGCCGAGCCCCAGGGCCGAAGGACTTCGCCGAGGTGACCCGGTCGAGGCCCTAAGGCCCTTTGCCGGGACGCGCGGGCGGCCGAACCTGGGGTCCCGGTCCGACCCTCGGAGGAGTCATGCAGCACGCGAACGATCCCTTCGCGCCCGCGGAAAGCACCGCCACCGCACCGGACAGGAGACACGAGGAGCGCTCTTCGCGGCTGCGGGAGGTCGCGCTGCTGGGTGTCGTGGTGGTGCTCGTGGCGGCCGGCGGGGTCGCGTGGTGGGCGGGGGCACCGACCGCGGCGGACGTCGTCTGGGCGGCCGCGGACGTGGTCGCACTGGGGCCGGCCGTGGTGTGGGTCGCCGCCGACCTGCGGGCGCGACGCTGGGGCGCGGACCTGCTGGCGGTGCTCGCGCTCGCGGCCACCCTCGCCGTGGGGGAGTTCCTCGCGGGCGCGATCGTCGCGGCGATGATCGCCACCGGGCGGGTCCTCGAAGCCGGCGCCCGGCGGCGGGCGAGCCGGAACCTGACCGCGTTGCTCGACCGGGCTCCGCGCGTGGCGCACCTGCGCACCGGAACCGGCCACGAGACCGTGCCGGTCGACGAGGTGCGGTCCGGCCAGCTGATCGTCGTGCTGCCGGGCGAGGTCGTGCCGGTGGACGGCGTGCTGCCGGACGGCGGGACCTTCGACGAGTCCGCGCTGACCGGCGAGCCCTTGCCCGTGTCCCGGCCCGCGGACGACACCGTCCACAGTGGAGTGGTGAACGCCGGCGCCGCGGTGGACGTGCGTGCAAGCGCGGCGGCCGCGGAGAGCGCCTACGCGGGAGTCGTGCGGCTGGCCGAACAGGCCGCGGCCCGCACCGCGCGGGTGGCCCGGATCGCCGACCGCGTCGCGCTCTGGTTCCTGCCCGCTTCCCTGCTGATCGCGGCTGTGGCCTGGGCCGTGAGCGGCGAGCCCGGCCGGGCGGTGGCGGTGCTGGTGACCGCGACGCCGTGCCCGCTGCTGCTGGCCGTCCCGATCGCCGTGACCGGTGGCATGTCGCGGGCGTCCAAGGCCGGGGTGGTCGTCAAGGACGGAGCCGCGCTCGAAGCGCTCGGCCGGGCCTCGGTGCTGCTGATGGACAAGACCGGCACCGTGACGCGGGGGCGCCCCGAAATCACCGACGTCGTCTGCGCGCCGGGGCACGACATCGCCGGGGTCCTCGAGCTCGCCGCCGGGGTGGAGCAGTACTCGCCGCACGTGCTGGCCGCGGCCGTGGTGCGGGCGGCGGCTTCGGCGGGAGTCACGCCGGCGCCCGCGGACGACGTCACCGAGGAGCCCGGTTTCGGCGTCGAGGGCCGGGTGCGCGGACTCCGAGTCCGGATCGGCCGCGCGTCCGGGACCGGGCGGCCGGCGTGGGCGGCCGGTGCGGCCCGTCGTGGCCGGCTGGACCTGGCTTCGGTGCTCTGGGTCGAGTTCGACAGTGAACCGGTGGCCGCGTTGCTCGCGAAGGACCCGATCCGGCCCGACGCCGCCCGGACGATGCGCCGGCTGCGCGCGGCGGGCATCGGTGAGGTCCGGCTCCTCACCGGCGACCGGGTCGGCAACGCGCGCGAAGTCGCCGCGATGCTCGGTCTCGACGACGTCGACGCCGAGGTGACGCCCGCGGAGAAGGTCCGCGCGGTCGAAGCCGCGAGCGCCCGCGGGGTGACGGTGATGACCGGCGACGGCGTCAACGACGCGCCCGCGCTGGCCGCCGCGGACGTCGGGGTCGCGCTCGGCTCGCGGGGCGCGACCGCGGCCGCGCAGGCCGCCGACGCGGTGATCCTCGACGACCGCCTGGACCGGCTCGCCGACGCCGCCGAGATCGCCCGCCGCTCACGCCGGCTCGCCGTGCAGAGCGCCGTGGCCGGAACCCTGCTGTCGCTGGTGGCGATGCTCGCCGCGGCCGGCGGGTTCCTGGTGCCGGTCGCCGGGGCCCTGGTGCAGGAGGCCATCGACGTCGCGGTGATCCTGAACGCCTTGCGCGCGCTGGGCGGTGCGAAGCGCGGCGGTCCGGCGCCCGCCGAGCTGGTGCGGCGGTTCGAGTCCGAGCACGAGCACCTGCTGCCCGCCCGAGCAGCGGTCCGGCACGCGGCGGACGCACTGGCCGAAGGGGCGACCACCACCGCGGACACCGCCGTCCGGACGGCGGCCCGGCTGGTGGCCGAGCAGCTGCTGCCGCACGAGCAGGCCGAGGAATCCGAGCTGTACCCGGCACTGGCCCCGGCATTGGGCGGCCCCGAAGGCACGGTGACGATGAGCCGCGAGCACGCGGAGATCGGCCGGCTCGCCCGCAGGCTCCAGCGGCACTTGGCGGAGGCGCCGGAGGGCATCCAGCCCGACCAGGTCGACGATCTCCGCGCGACGCTTTACGGGTTGGATGCGGTGTTGACCCTGCACTTCGCGCAGGAGGAGGAAGCGTATTTCACGCTGCCGTCGTCGTGAGGCCGGGAGCGCCGGGTACCGGACGGCTCGCGCCGCCCCTCACCGAGCCGGGCGGTGGGCTTCGGCGCCGAGCGCGGCCAGCTCGAGCGTGCGGGCGACGTCGCCGGGGCTGACGACCCCGGCCAGCACCCCGTTCTCGACCACCAGCACGAGATCCTGCCCGGGCCGGTTCCCGATCCGCCCGAGGACCGCCGGAAGCGGGGTGCCAGGGGAGCCGATCGCCACCGACGGCGGCCGCGTGCAGATGTCCTCGACGCGGGTCGAAGTGCGTGCGGCGTCGGGTACGCGGGCGAGTGCCGCCAGGCTCACCACGCCGACCGGGTGGCCGTCGAACGTCACCACCGGGTAGCTGCGGTAGCGCCCGGACGCGGCCTGCTCGACGAACCCCTGCACGGTGAACCAGCCGGGTGCGGTGACCGGGTCCGGCGTCATGATCTCGCCGAGCCGGATCCGCCCGAGGACCTCGCGCGCCGGGCCGGCCGCGAGCTCGGCCCGGGCGGTGAAGCCGAGGAACCAGCCGATGCCGAACAGCCACAGCCCGGCGATGCTGCCGAACCACAGCACCTCGACCAGCCCCGCCGACGCCAGGACCAAGCCCAGGACGCTGCCCGAGCGGGCCGCCACGGTCTGCGCGCGCCGCTTGTCGCCGGTGAACTTCCAGACGACGGCCTGCAGGACCCGGCCGCCGTCCAGCGGTGCGCCCGGCAACAGGTTGAACACCGCCAGGACCAGGTTCGTCCAGCCCAGCCAGACCAGGGTGACCTCCACGACGGGCGGCACGGCGACCGGGAGCACGACGGCGAGACCGAGGAACCCGGCCCCGGTCAGCAGGCTCGCCAGCGGACCGGCGACGGCGACCGCGAAGGCCGTACCGGGGCTGGGCGGCTCGTCGGGCATTTCCGTGCTGCCGCCGAGCAGCCACAGCGTGATGCGGTCGACGGCGAGCCCGCGGTGGCGCGCGACCAGCGCGTGACCCAGTTCGTGCACCAGCAACGACGCGAGGAACACCACGGACCCGGCCGCGCCGGCCACCCAGTAGGTGACCGGGGACAGCCCCGGCACGGATTCGGGCAGCAGCGACTGTGCCAGGAGCTCGGCCAGCAGGGCCATGATCAGGAGGACGGACCAGTGCGCGCCGACGCGGATACCGGCCGGGCGCCCGAGCGGGAACGTGGCATGCATTCCCGCACCGTGCTCCTCGCGGGCGCGCACGGGGAGGGCCGCACCGCCCCGGTGTGAAGGACCAAAGGCCCCGGCAACGCCGACGTCCGACCGCAGACCGCCTCCCCGGCGGCTTCGTAGCGTCAAGGGCATGGCGGGTAAGAAGAAAGCGCGGATCCCGCGCGAGGTCTACGAGCGGGAGCTGCTGCGGCTGCAAGCCGAACTGGTCAAGCTCCAGGAATGGGTGCGGGCCGAAGGCGCGCGCCTGGTCGTGGTGTTCGAAGGCCGGGACGCCGCCGGCAAGGGCAGCACCATCAAGCGCGTCACCGAGCACCTCAATCCCCGCGTGGTGCGGATCGCCGCGCTGCCCAGCCCGACCGAACGCGAACGCACGCAGTGGTACTTCCAGCGCTACATCGAGCACCTGCCCGCCGCCGGCGAGATCGTGCTGTTCGACCGCAGCTGGTACAACCGCGCCGGCGTGGAACGCGTGATGGGTTTCTGCACCCCCGAAGAGCACCGGCGGTTCCTCCAGCAGTGCCCGATCTTCGAGCGCCTGCTCGTCGACGACGGTGTCCTGCTGCGCAAGTACTGGTTCTCCGTCAGCCTCGACGAGCAGGAGCGCCGCTTCGCCGCGCGGATCGACGACCCGATGCGCCGCTGGAAGCTCTCGCCCATCGACCTGCAGTCGGTGACGCACTGGGAGGACTACTCGCGGGCGAAGGACGACATGTTCGTGCACACCGACACCGCCGACTCGCCGTGGCACGTGGTGGAAAGCGAAGAGAAGCGGCGCGGGCGGCTGAACATGATCGCGCACCTGCTCTCCACCGTCCCGTACTACGAGGTGTCCCGGCAGGCGGTTTCCCTGCCGCCGCGGCCCGAGCCGACCGGCTACTTCCGGCCCGACCGGCGGCTGCAGACCCACGTACCCGACCACGCGGCGACCCTGCTGCCGCACTGAACCGGAGGAGGAGAAACCATGGAAGACAAGGAAAAGGCCGCCATCGAAGCCGAGGCTCGCCGTGACATCGCGGAGCGCGGACATCGTGGCCCGAAGCTGGGCCGCTACCTGCACGCGGTCGAACACCACGCCGTCAAGGAGAACGAGGAAGACGTCGTCCCGGCCGCCGGGGACGCTCCCCGGGAGCCGGCGGGCGAACGTCAGGCCTGATCGGTACGCGCATAGGCCGCGAGTGCCCGCTTCCGGGCGTTCGCGGCCAACGTGCGGATGAGGGCGGTGTGCACCGAGCCGATGACCGGCCGGGCGGCGCGCCAGTGCCGGCGGAACTTCAGCCAGCTTTCCGGGTCGGTCATCCGGACCCGCGTGTGCACCGTCACCAGAGCACGGTGCGGGCCGTAGGGAACCACCGACACCGCGAGCACGAGCTTCCCGAAGCCGGGTTCCTCGAACGCGGTGAAGTCGTCGGCTTCCACCCGCCGCCAGGCGATCACCGGCTTCCAGAACTTGCCCGCGACGCCGAGCGCGAACTCGCTGCCCGGCCGGTCGCCGAGCAATGCCCACGCCGAGCCGGCGTCGAGGTCGTCGATCGTCAGCCGGGTGGGCCGCCGCGGTGGACCGTGCCGACGGCCGTGCCAACGCTCGGGCAGCATCCGCAGCCAGCCGGCCGCGGAAACGACGCCGCCGCGGACGTCGGTGCAGTCCAGTTCGCGCGCCGCGGCATAGGTCTCCTTCACGGGCGCGTCGACGATGGCGGAGCGCACCAGCTCGAAGTGCGGGTGCGGCAGGAAGTGGTCGATGAACAGGTCGGGTTCGGTCATCGTCCCAGCGTGGGTGACGACCCGCCGGGGGACAGGCGGATTTGGTCCCCGGTGAAAAGGACTTCGTGCCCTGACCGGTGAGTATGCGGCCGGTCATGCTGACTCCGAGACCCCCGCAGGAGGAAACTGATGACCGCAACCGCGAACCGGCCGGTGCTCGTCGGCGTGGACGCTTCGGCGGCCTCGTCCGCCGCCGTCCGCTGGGCGGCCAAGGAAGCACGGCGGCGCGACACGACGCTGCGGCTGCTGCACGCGTGCGTCTTCGAAGGCGCGCCCGAGCGAGTGACCGACGATTCCGAACTCCTGCTGGAACACGTCCAGGGGTGGCTTCGCCGCGCCGCCGACGTGGCCCGCGAATGGGCGCCCGGCGTGCGGGTCGAAACCTCGGTCGAGCTCGGCCTCGCCGTGGACATCCTGCTCGCCGAGTCGCCCGGCGCGGCGCTCGTGGTGCTCGGTTCCCACGGCCTCGGCGGCTTGCGCGGGGCGCTGATCGGCTCGGTGGCCCTGCGGGTCGCGGCCGGCGCGTCCGCTCCGGTTGTGGTCGTGCCCGCGCCCGCGCCCCGGCCGGACCGGACCGGGCCGGTCGTGGTCGGCCTCGACCTGTCGGACTCGAGCGAGCACGCCCTGCGGTTCGCCCTCGACGAGGCCGCCTCCCTCGGCGCTCCCGTGCACGTCGTGCACGCGTGGCACGGCGGTGACGGCGCCACCTGCCAACACGACCTGGAAACGCGCATCGCGAGCTGGGCCGGCAAGTACCCGGCGCTGGAGATCACCGCGCACGCCGTGGCGGACCGCAACCCGTCCCGCGCGCTGCTGCACGCCGTCCCCGACGCCCGGTTGATCGTCGTCGGCACCCGGGGCCGCGGCCCCGTGGCGGGCGGAGTCCTCGGCTCGACCGGCAACGCCCTGCTCGCACACGCGGCCTGCCCGGTCGCGGTCGTGCACTGAACCGAAGTGAGGTACCGCCGATGAAGGCACGCGACATCATGACGAGGCCGGTCGTGCGGGTCGGCCCGGGAACGCCGGTCCGCGAAGCCATCGTGCTGCTCACCGAGCACTGCGTCGCCGCATTGCCGGTGGTCGGCGCGGAGGACTCCGTGCTCGGCATGTTCACCGAAGCGGACGCTCTCCGCAGCGGCGTGGCGGGGACGGGACCGGCGCCGGACGTGCTGGTCGGTTCGATGATGACCACGCCGGCCGAAACGGTCGGGCTCGACACCGACGTCACCGAGATCGCCCGGCACATGCTGGGCGACCGGCTGCGCAGCATCCCGGTGGTCGACGACGACGGCGCGCTGCTCGGCATCGTCAGCCGCCGCGACATGCTCAGCCCGCTGGTGCGCCAGGACGACTCGGTCGCCTCGCACCTCCACGCGCTGCTGACCGACTACGCCGGCCACCGCGACCGGTGGTCGATCTCCGTCACCGGCGGGATGGTCACGATCCGCGGCGTCTTCACCGACGAGGCCGAGCGCCGCGTCGTGACCGCGCTGGCGAAGACGGTCTACGGCGTCATGGGCGTGGAGCTCTGGGAAGAGACCTCGGTGACTTTCGGCGAGCCGCGCGAGGTCGTCGGACCCTAAGCCGAGTGGCTCACCGGCGCGACGCTGGAGGAATGAACATCCTCGTCGCGGTGGCCACCCGGCACGGCGCCACCAGGGAAATCGCCGAGAACATCGGCACCGCGGTCGGCTCCGCGCTGACCGAGGCCGGGGTGTGGTCGCTGGTCGAGGTCCGCGACGCGGCCCTGGTGCACTCGGTCGAGGGCTTTGACGCGGTGGTGCTCGGCAGCGCCGTCTACCTGGGGCACTGGCTGGAGCCGGCGCGGAAGTTCGCCGAGTCCTTCGAGGAGGAACTCGGCCGGGTGCCGGTCTGGTTGTTCTCCAGCGGTCCCCTCGGTGAACAGGTCGAACCGGCCGAAGAACCGGTCGTGATCGAGGACCTCGTCCGGCTGCTCGGCGCCCGCGGCCACCGGTTGTTCGGCGGGAAGCTCGACCGCCGCGCCCTGCACTTCCCGGAACGCGCCGTCGTGGCGGCCCTGCGCGTCGCGGACGGCGACAACCGCGACTGGCCGTCGATCCGTGCCTGGGGCCGGGACATCGGCGCCAGTCTGGCCCAAGCCGCGAGGAGCGTGTCATGACGACCCCGAAGACCTATCCCGTCCGGGTCGAGGCGACCCTGGACGAACCGCTGTCGCGCGGGCTCTGGCTCGTGAAGTGGCTGCTGGCCGTGCCGCACTACGTCGTCCTGGCGTTCCTGTGGTTCGCCTACCCCTTCGTCACGATCGCGGCGTTCTTCGCCATCCTGGTGACCGGCCGCTACCCGCGGCCGCTCTTCGAGTTCACCTCCGGGGTGCTGCGCTGGAGCTGGCGGGTGCAGTACTACTCCTACGCCGCCCTCGGCACCGACCGGTACCCGCCGTTCACCTTCGCCGACGTCCCGGACTACCCGGCCCGGCTAGAAATCGCCTACCCCGAACGGCTTTCGCGCGGCCTGGTCCTCGTGAAGTGGTGGCTGCTGGCGATCCCGCACTTCGTGATCATCGGACTGTTCGCCGGCGGCGGGAGCTGGCTCGCGTTCCGCTCCGGGACGGACGACGGGTTCGACTGGGCCGCCGGCGGGCTCGTGGGCGTGCTGGTCGTGGTCGCCGGGGTCGTGCTGCTGTTCACCGGCCGCTACCCGCGGCCGATCTTCGACTTCGTGCTCGGCATGGACCGCTGGGTGCTGCGGGTCGCGGCGTACGTGTCGCTGATGACCGACGAGTACCCGCCGTTCCGCCTCGACATGGGCGGCTCCGAAGCCGGCCACGAACCACCGCACCCGCAGGCTCGCGCGGCCGGACCGGCGGGCTGGACCGGTGGGCGGATCGCCGCCGTGGTGACCGGCGCCGTGCTGGTGCTGGGCTCGATGGGGCTGCTGACCGGCGGCGGGGCCCTGCTCTGGGCCGACCGCACCCAGCGCGACGCCGACGGCTACCTCAGCGCGTCGACCACGCTGACGTCCGGCGGGTACGCGGTCACGACCGACCCCGTGCGGCTGCAGGGAGTGTCGGCGCCGGCGGTCGCCGGAACCGTCGGTGACGTCCGGATCCGGGCCACGGGCGCGGACAGCCGCCCGGTCTTCGTGGGCATCGGCCGCTCCGACGTCGTCGAGCGCTACCTGGCCACCGCCGAATACACGGCGCCGGGTGGCCGGACGCACCCGGGCGGCGCCCCGGCCGGCCAGCCCGGTGACGCCGGCGTGTGGGTCGCGAGCACGTCCGGCGCGGGCACGCAGACCCTTGCGTGGCCGGTGCTCGACGGGCAGTGGACCGCCGTCGTGATGAACGCCGACGCCTCGCGCGGGATCTCCGTGCGCGCCGAGGCCGGCGCGACCGCACCCGTGGTCGGCTGGATCGCGCTCGGCCTGCTGGCCGCCGGGCTCGCGGCGCTGGCCGGTGGCGCCGTCCTGATCGGCGTCGCGGCGCACCGGGCGTCGCGGCGGCCGGAGCAGCCCACCACTCCCGAGCCATCCACTGTGGACATTTGAGAAGGGAAGGACCATGCACGCGAAACCGGGCGACTGGCTCGTCATCAAGGGGCCGCGGGTCGACGCGCCGGACCAGCGCGGGCGGATCCTGGAGGTCCGCTCCGTGGACGGCACGCCGCCGTACGTCGTGCGCTGGACCGCCGACGACCACGTGTCGACGGTCTTCCCCGGCCCCGACGCGGTCGTGCTGACCGCCGCCGAGGAACTGGCCGCCGAAGAGCGGGCCCGCACCCGGTACGACCGGGTCCGGCACCTGATCCACGAGGAGGGCGGCCATGCACGGGTTCACTGACACGACGGTCGTCGCCGGGATCGACGGCTCGAGCTCGGCCGTGCAGGCCGCCGTCTGGGCCGGAGCCGAGGCCCGCCGCCGCGGCCGCCCGCTGCGGCTCGTGCAGGTCTACGCCCTGCCGCAGGTGAAGGCTCCGGTCGCGTTCGGCACCCACGAGCAGGTCCGGGCCGGCCTGGCCGAGCGGGCCGAAGGCTGGCTCGCCGACGCTCGGGACGCCGTGCTCGCCGCGCACCCCGGCCTCGAGATCAGCACGGCCGCGCGGGAATGGAGCCCGGTCACCGCGTTGATCCAGGAGTCCCAGCACGCCGATCTGGTCGTGCTGGGTTCCCGCGGCCTGGGTGGGTTCACCGGCCTGCTGGTCGGCTCCACCGCCGTCTCCGTGGTCGCGCACGCCCACTGCCCGATCGTGGTGGTCCGCGGCCGTACCGCGCACGACCCGCCGCCGGACGACGGCCCGGTGCTCGTCGGCGCGGACGGTTCGCCCGACAGCGACGCCGCACTGGCGTTCGCCTGCGAGGAGGCCCGGCTGCGCGGCACCGGGCTCGTCGCGGTCCACACCTGGAGCGACGTCCTCGCCGACGGGATGCTGCGCGCGCACCCGATGGAGGAGGACCCGGCCGCGATCGAAGGCGCCGAGCGGGACAAGCTCGCCCAGCAGGTGTCCGGCTGGCAGGCGAAGTACCCGGACCTGGCGATCGAGTTCGAGGTCACCCGCGGCCGGCCGGTGCGGACGCTGCTGGAACGCGGCGAGCGTGCGCAGCTGATCGTGGTCGGCTGCCGCGGCCGCGGCGGGTTCACCGGCATGCTGCTCGGGTCGACGAGCCAGGCGCTGATCGCGCACTCGCCGTGCCCGGTGGCGGTGGTACGGCCCCAGCGGACCGGGAGGGCGAGGTGACCACGCTCCGGACCCGCGCCACGATGCGGCTGCTGGCCACGTTCGAGACCCTGTTCGCCGTGAGCGCGGTCTACGGCGGGATCTCGCTGGTCGCCGGCGCACCGGGCTTCACGATGCCGGTCGAGTGGCTGGCCCCGCTCGGGCTGACCAGCTGGGTGCTGCCCGGGATCGCCTTGGCGCTCGGCATCGGCGGCACGCTGGCCTGGGCCTCGGTGTTCGCCTGGCGGATCGACTTCCGCGCCCCGATCGCGGCACTGGCGGCCTGCGCGGTGCTGACCGGCTGGCTGGCGATCCAGTTCGGCGTGATCGGCGTGCGCGCGCCCGTCCAGTGGGTGACTGCCGGCCTGGTGGTCGTCCTGCTCGGCCTGGCGTTGCTGGCCCGGCACCGGGTGGCGGCGCGATGACCACGACGATCACGGACACGCGGTTCTTCGACACGGATTCCCTGCGCCTGCTGAGGAACGGCCTGACGGTGGGCTTCCACGCCGGTGAGTGGCGGCTCGACACCCCGGACGGGCCGGTCCGCTTCGCCGGCTCCGACCACGGTGTCCCGCCGACCCTGGCCCGGCTCGTGCGCGCCTACACCCGGGACGACCGGCTGGTGCCGGTCGCGCAGCTCCACGACGGCGGCGTGGCGGAGCTGCACGCGGTGCTGGGCAGCCGGATCGTGACGCCGGCCCGGCCGCCCGACGACTCGGCGCGAGGCGTGGTCCTCCGGTACGTGCGCACGCAGATCGGCGCGCTCGCCATGGCCGACCTCGCGACCCGGCAGGGCGAGCCGGACGCGGTGCACCGGATGCGCGTGGCCGCGAGACGGCTGCGCGGCGTCTTCTCCGCGTACTCGAAGGTGCTGGGCGGGCGGAAACTCCTGCGGGAGATCAGCGGCTCGCTGCGCTGGCTCGGCGGCGAACTCGCCCCCGCCCGCGACACCGAGGTCCAATGGGCACGTTCGCGCCCCTGGGCGAACGAGCGTTCGGACGCCTACTTCGCGACTCTTACGGAGGAAGCCGAGGTCCTGGTCCGTCGTGCGCTCGACAGCCGTCGCTACGTCCAGCTGCTGAACGCGCTGGACGTGCTCGAGCTGGTGCTGGCCGAAGAGCCGCGGCGCAAGTGGCGGAAGGCGGCCCGCCGTCCCGCCGCGAAGGTACTGCCCCGCCTGGTCCACGTCGTGGCCGCGGACGTCGGCGAGCGGGTGGCCCGGGTGGCCGCGCTGCCCGCCGGGCCGGAGCGCGACCGCGCCGTCCACGACGTCCGGAAGGCCGCCAAACGGCTCCGGTACGCGCTGGAGGCCGCCGGCGCGAAGCCCGCGCCGCACGAGTTCCAGGACCTGCTCGGCGAGTTCCAGGACGCCGTCGTCGCGCGGGAGCACCTGCGCGCGCTGGAGGTCCGGGACGGCCCGGTCCACGACGGCGAGGTCGCCGCGGCCGCCCGGTGCGTCGAGGCCCTGCCGTCGGCGTGGCGCGGCCTCCGGCGGGACCTTCGTCCTTTGTGGACGTGATCCGGCGAAGGGACGTAAGTCCTCACGACCGGTGACCGACGCCAGCGGTGACCCGGGTCCGGCCTTCCTAGGTTGGGAGGTGACACGAAAGGAACTCCCGATGCGCGCACGCGACCTGATGACCACGCCGGTGATCACCGTGCAGCCGTGGACGTCCGCCAAGGAGGCGGCCGAGCTGCTGTCCATGCACGGCTTCACCGCACTCCCCGTGGTCGACGACGACGATGCCCTGATCGGCATCGTCACCGAGGCCGACCTGATCCGCGGCCGGATCCCGGCCGACCCCCGCCACGCCCACGAACACCGCGAAGCCGCGGTCGCGGGCAAGACGGTCGGGGACGTGATGACCAGCCCCGCCACCGCCATGAGCACCGGAACCGACGTCTCGGACCTGTGCCAGGCCTTGGTGGACGCCCGGATCCGCGCGATGCCGATCGTCGACGGCTCGGCCGTCGTCGGGATCGTCACCCGCGGCGACGTCGTCCGCATGCTCGCACGGGAAGACACCGACATCGCCCGGGACGTCCAGCACCGGCTGGAGATCTACGGCGGCAGCGGCCGCTGGAAGATCGACGTCCGCGACGGCTGCGTCCACATCACCGACCAGTACGACGACGACACCGACCGGCACGTCGCCCGGCTGCTGGCGCTCGCCGTGCCCGGCGTCATCGCCGCAGACACCGCCTACGCGGGTGAGGAGCAGAACCGATGACCACCACCGACCCGAGGATCACCGTCGGCGTGGACGGCTCCGCCGGTTCCACGGCCGCCGTCACCTGGGCCGCCGAGGTCGCTGCCCGGCGGCACCTCGAGCTCCGGATCGTGCACGGGCTGCAGCTCGCCGGCCTCTACTACGGCGGCGGCGTGTCCGGTGCGAGCGCCACGGCGCTGTTCGACGCGATCCGGGTCGACGGCGAGCGGGTCATCGCCGAGGCCCGCAGCCTCGCCGCGTCGATCGGCAAGGACCTCGTCATCACGACGGAGCTGCCGACCGAACCCCCGGTGCCGTTGCTGATCGACGAGTCCCGGCACGCCCGGATGCTCGTCGTGGGCCGGACCGGGACCGGCGGCTTCGCCGAGATGCTGGTGGGCGGGACCGCGGCCTCGGTCGCGAGCCACGCGCACTGCCCGGTCGCGATCGTCCGCGGCCGCCACGACACCACGGTCATCCCGGACGAGGGGCCGGTCGTCGTCGGCATCGACGGCAGCCCGAACAGCGAGCAGGCCATCGCCGTCGCGTTCGAGGAAGCGTCACTGCGCGGTGCTCCGCTGGTCGCGGTGCACGCCTGGAACGACGTCACCTACGAGGACACCCGCGCCACCGCCCGGATCCTCACCCAGCCGGAAGCGCTGGAAGAGGACGAGGAGCGGTTGCTCGGCCAGCGGCTCGCGGGCTGGCAGGAGAAGTGCCCCGACGTCGAGGTCCGCCGGCGGCTGGTCCGCGACCGGCCGCGGCACGCGCTGATCGAGGAGAGCGAGACGGCCCGGCTGGTCGTCGTCGGCAGCCGCGGCCGCGGCGGCTTCACCGGGATGCTGCTCGGCTCGACCAGCCAGGCGCTGGTCCAGCACGCCCGCTGCCCGGTGCTCGTCGTCCGCCCGGAGCGGACGAAGTGACCGCGCTCGGCACCCGGCCCGCGGTACTCGGCAGCACCGAGCTCGCCCAGGTGGACGCTCTCTGGCGGGCCGCGAACTATCTCGCGGCCGGCCAGATCTACCTGATGGCGAACCCGCTGCTGCGCGAACCGCTGCGCCCCGAGCACGTCAAGCCGAGACTGCTCGGGCACTGGGGGACCTCACCCGGCCTCAACTTCGTCTACGCGCACCTCAACCGCGCCATCCTCACCCACGACCTGAACGCCATGATCGTCACCGGCCCGGGCCACGGCGGCCCGGCGCTGCTGGCCAACACCTGGCTCGAAGGCAGCTACACCGAGGCGTGGCCGGAAGTCACTCAAGACGGCGGGGGCATGCGGGAGCTGTTCAAGCAGTTCTCGTTCCCCGGCGGCGTGCCCAGCCACGTCGCACCCCAGGTGCCCGGTTCCATCCACGAAGGCGGCGAGCTGGGCTATTCGCTCGCCCACGCCTTCGGCGCGGCGTTCGACAACCCCGGTCTCGTGGTCGCCTGCGTGGTGGGGGACGGCGAGGCCGAGACCGGCCCGCTCGCGACGTCCTGGCACGCCAACAAGTTCCTCGACCCGGTCCGCGACGGCGCCGTGCTGCCGATCCTGCACCTCAACGGGTACAAGATCGCCAACCCCACCGTGCTCTCGCGCATCGCGCCGGCCGAGCTCGACGCGCTGCTGCGCGGGTACGGGTACGAGCCGATCTACGTCGAGGGCAGCGATCCCGAAACGATGCACCAGGCGATGGCCGCCGCTCTCGACTCGGCGGTCGCCGACCTCGCGGTGATCCGGCGGAGCACCACCCGGCCGGCGTGGCCGATGATCGTGCTGCGCAGCCCCAAGGGCTGGACCGGCCCGTCCGTCGTGGACGGAAAGCCGGTCGAGGGCACCTGGCGTGCGCACCAGGTGCCGTTGTCGGAGGTCCGGCGCAACCCGGAGCACCTCCGGCAGCTGGAGGAGTGGATGCGCTCCTACCGCCCGGAAGAGCTGTTCGACGACCGCGGCCGCCCGGTCGCGGACGTCACGGCGATGATCCCGGCGGGGGAGCGGCGGATGGGGGCCAACCCGAACGCCAACGGCGGTGTCCTCCTGCGTCCGCTCACCCTGCCGGACGTCGCGGCCCACGCCGTCGCCGTCCCGGCTCCGGGCGCGACGGCGGCCGAGCCGACCCGGGCGCTGGGCCGGTTCCTGCGGGACGTCTTCGCGTTCAACGCCGACCGGGCGAACTTCCGCCTCTTCGGCCCCGACGAGACGGCGTCCAACCGGCTCGACGCGGTGTACGACGTCACCGCCAAGCAGTGGCAGGCCGCGACCGAACCCGTCGACGAGCACCTTTCCCACGACGGCCGCGTGTTGGAGGTGTTGTCCGAGCACCTGTGCCAGGGCTGGCTGGAGGGCTACCTGCTGTCGGGCCGGCACGGCCTGTTCAACTGCTACGAAGCGTTCGTGCACATCGTCGACTCGATGGTGAACCAGCACATCAAGTGGCTGCGGGTGCACCGGCAGATCCCGTGGCGGCGCCCGGTCGCGTCGCTGAACTACCTGCTGACCTCGCACGTCTGGCGGCAGGACCACAACGGCTTCTCCCACCAGGACCCGGGGTTCGTCGACCACGTCGCGAACAAGAGCTCGGAGGTCGTGCGGATCTACTTCCCGCCGGACACCAACACGCTGCTCGAAGTCGCGGCGCACTGCCTGCGCAGCCGGGACTACGTGAACGTCATCGTGGCGGGCAAGAACGACAGCCCGAACTGGCTCGACGCCGAGCAGGCCGCGCTGCACTGCGCGCGCGGGGTCAGTATCTGGGAGTGGGCGAGCACGCACACCGACCGCGAGCCGGACGTCGTCCTCGGCTGCGCGGGCGACGCCCCGACGCTGGAAGTGCTGGCGGCCGCGCAGATTCTGCGTTCGGCGCTGCCGGACCTGGCCGTGCGCGTGGTCAACGTCGTCGACCTGATGCGCCTGCAGCCGGCGGTCGAGCACCCGCACGGCCTCGGCGACCGTGAGTTCGACGCGCTGTTCACCCCGGACCGCCCGGTGATCTTCGCCTACCACGGTTACCCGTGGCTGATCCACCGGCTGGCCTACCGCCGCACCGGCCACCACGACATGCACGTGCGCGGCTACATCGAACACGGCACGACGACGACGCCGTTCGACATGCTGGTGCTCAACCACATGGACCGGTTCCAGCTGGTGATCGACGTGATCGACCGGGTGCCGGGCCTGGTCGCGACGGCGGGCGTGCTGCGGCAGCGGATGACCGAGGCCCAGGGGCGCCACCGCCGCTGGATCCTCGCGCACGGCGAGGACCTGCCCGAGATCCGCGACTGGGCCTGGGAGGGCTGAGTGTGACCGCCGCGCTCCCGCTGTGGAGGTGGTTCGTGTGAAGGCGTCGAAGACCTGGTTCCTGCCGCGCAACCCGGACGTGCTCGGGCGCCTCCGGGCGTGCCGACGCGGCGATGTCCTCTTTGGACACCGCCGCGTCGAGGACCTTGCATCGGCTGTGCAGCGATTGGGGCGCCGAACTTGGTACGCCGCCCGCGAAAACTCCTGAATGCCCGGCTCCGGTGAACAAGTCACCGCATTGGTGCGCATGACGGCTTGACCTTGCCCCCGGCCGGGGCGGGAGACTGGTTCGACACCACCGCATGGGGCGAACCGGAGTGGTCTATGTGAGCTGGGCAGGCGAAGACCGCGAGAAGCAGGCGGACCCGGAACGGCTGACGTTCCCGGATCTGCCGCGCATGGAGCTGGACCAGCTACTGGGCCAGCTGGTCGAACGCGCCCAGGAAGTGATGGGTACCCAGGGCCGGTTGCGCGGCCTGCTGCACGCGAGCCAGATGGTGACCGGGGACCTCGCGCTGCCGACGTTGCTGCGCCGGATCGTCGAGGCCGGGCGCGAACTGCTGGGTGCCCGGTACGCGGCGCTGGGCGTGATCGGGCCGGACGGCCAGCTCGCCGAGTTCATCCACGTGGGCATGGACGACGAAACCGTGGCGCGGGTCGGGCGGCTGCCCGAAGGCAAGGGCCTGCTGGGTGCCGTGGTGGAAGACCCGCGCCCGATCCGGCTGGCCGGCATCACCGACGACCCGCGCTCGTCCGGCTTCCCCGACGAGCACCCGCCCATGGGCAGCTTCCTCGGCGTGCCGATCCGCGTGCGCGGCGTCGTGTTCGGCAACCTGTACCTGACCGAATGCCGGCACGGCGAGTTCAGCGCGGAAGACGAACAGCTCGCCCTTGCCTTGGCCGCGACCGCGGGGCAGGCCATCGACAACGCCCGGCTCTACGAGAAGGCACGCAAGCAGCAGGAGTGGCTGGCCGCCTCCGGCGCGATCATGCGCGAACTGCTCTCCGCCCGGTCCGGGAGCGCGCTCGCGCTGATCGCCGAGCACACCCTCGATCTCGCGGACGCGGATCTGGTCACGGTGCTGCGCCCGGACGGCGATCGCCTCCGGATCGAGGTCGCCGTCGGGGCCGGTGCCGGCGAGCTGGAGGGGAGCCTGGTCGACGTCGAGGGC
Source organism: Amycolatopsis ponsaeliensis (assembly GCF_030182635.1). Classification (NCBI taxonomy): domain Bacteria; kingdom Bacillati; phylum Actinomycetota; class Actinomycetes; order Pseudonocardiales; family Pseudonocardiaceae; genus Amycolatopsis; species Amycolatopsis ponsaeliensis. Next base: position 103,584 of record NZ_JAPZLD010000002.1, on the reverse strand, counting down.
ACCATGTCGGGGCAGGTCTTCACCAGCGGGGCGCCGGTGGTGGCGTCCTGGGTCGACCGGCAGGGTGAGCTGGAGGGCGCCGCCCCGCTCCGGGCCGATCTCGACGCCGTGCTGGTGGTGCCGCTGACCGGGGCCGGGCAGGTGAACGGTGTGCTCACGGCCGCCCGGAAGATCGGCAGGCCGGGCTTCACGTCCGACGACCTCGAGATGGCGGCCGGGTTCGCCGGCCAGGCGTCGGTGGCGATCGAACTGGCCGACGCCCGCGCCGAGCAGCAGCGCAGCGAGCTCTACGACGAGCGCGACCGGATCGCGGTCGAATTGCACAGCGACGTCGTGCAGCGGCTGTACGCGATCGGCCTGTCCCTGCAGACGACCGCCGGCGCGGCTCGCTCGGAGGTGGTCGGCCGCCGGATCCGGACGGCGATCGCCGACCTCGACACGGTCATCACCCAGATCCGCGAGACGGTGTTCCAGCTGGACGACGTGCTGCCCCGGCCTGCGACCGGCATGCGCGACCGGGTGCTGGAGGTGCTGGCGGAGGTCGGCGCCGAGCTGGGCCTCACCGCGTCGACGGAATTCTCGGGCAAGCTCGACGCGATCGAGTCGGAGGAGCTGGCGGACGAGCTGGTCACAGCGTTGCGCGAAGGCTTGAGACTGATCGCCCGGCACACCGGGGCCGGGGCGGTCGAGGTCTCGGTGCGTTCGGGTGCGGAGCGGCTGACCGTGGTCCTCGCCCACGACGGTGGCCCGCTCGCCGGGGCGCCGGGTGTGGAGCTGACCGGGCTCGCCGAGCTGGCGAGCCGCCGGGGCGGGGTATCGGAGGTGCGTGAGCGCGAGCTGACCTGGTGGGTGCCGTTCTCCTGATGGAGGCGTGCGCCACGGTGGGCGGGGCCGGGCTTTCGCGAACCGGGTCGATGCATCATGATGGCGCCGTCAACGCGGTGGGGCAGACCGCAAAGGATGCGCGTGGTAGTGGATTCGGGCCCTTGTCGTGGTGGGCAGCCGGTGGTGGACGGCGACCCGGCGGCGGTGCTCGGGAGAGCGCGGCGGGGTGACGAGGACGCTTTCCGTTCGTTGTACCGGTCGGTACATCCTGGGCTCTGCCGGTACCTGCGCGTCCTGGTCGGCCAGGATGCCGAGGACGTCGCCTCGGAGGCGTGGCTGCACATCACCCGGGACCTGGCGTCGTTCGAGGGCGACCTCGACGGGTTCCGTGCCTGGACCGCCACGATCGGCCGGAACCGGGCGCTGGACCACCTGCGGCGACAGCGCCGCCGCCCGGTCGCCGACGCGCCGGCCGAGTGGTTTCCCGATCGGCCGGCGCCCGACGACACCGCCGGCGCGGCGATCGAAGCGGCGGCGACCGACGCCGCTTTGGCGCTGATCGCGACCCTGCCCCGTGACCAGGCCGAGGCCGTGATGCTGCGGGCCGTGGTCGGCCTGGACGCGAAGGCCGCCGCGGCGGTGCTCGGGAAGCGCCCGGGCGCCGTGCGCACCGCCGCCTACCGGGGACTTCGCACGCTCGCCGACCGCCTCGGCGGGCAGGTGTGACACTTTCGAGCCGCCCGGCGCTGAAGGGTTTGTGATGGGCAAGCAGCAAGGGCGCCGGATCGATCGGCACACCGCGGAGCAGGCGCTCCGAGGTGCGCGGGTCGATGCCCCGGACGCGTTGACCGGCTTGCTCGCCGCCGCGGCCGCCCCACCGCGCGACGGCGAGCTCGGCGGGGAACGAGCGGCCGTGACGGCGTTCCGCGAGGCGGCCCAGCACGCCCACGCCCCTCGACCCCGGAGTCCCTCGATGACCAAGAGCAGGTGGGCGCGGCTGCTCACGGCCAAGGTCGCGGCCGCCGTGGCGGCGATCTTCGTCGTCGGCGGGGTCGCCACGGCCGCCGTCACCGGCGCGCTGCCGCTCCCGGCAGGCGGCTCGGCACCGGCTCCCTCCGCGTCCCGTCCCGCCGTACCCGCGGCCGGGCCGTCGACCACGCCCGCGACGACGCGGGCACCCGAGGAGAGCGGGCCCGGTCACTCGCCGGTGGCAGCGCCCTCGCTGGTGGGCCTGTGCCAGGCCTACCGGGCCGGCGACAAGGCCGACCACGGCCGGGCGCTGGAGAGCCCCGCGTTCGCGGCGCTCGTCACGGCCGCGGGGGACAAGACCCAGGTCGACGGCTACTGCGAGGGCCTGATCAACGGCAAGGCACCGGCCCACGTCACCGGCTCGCCCGGAGCACCTGCTTCTCCGGGCCGTTCGGAAAACGGTCAGAACCATTCGGCCGGTCCGCCGGCCACCCACCCGACCGGCCCGCCGCCCACCCGTTCGTCCGGACCGCCGGCGCACCCCACGCACTGAGTCCTCACCACCACGGACCGGCGGCGATCCCACCACCCCCATTCCGGGATCGTCGCTTCCGGACGGGCGGCGGCCACAGCCCCCAATCAGCTGGCCGCCGCCCGTTCAGCCACCGGGCCCGGGTCGAGCGCGACGGACGTCAGCGCGGAGAAGTCCGCGGGCCGGTGCGTGACCACGAGCGCCGACCGGCCTTCCGTCGCCGCCAGCACATCGGCCGCCAACGCCGCCGCCGTGGGCGCGTCCAGGTGCGCCGTCGGTTCGTCGAGCAGCAGGATCGGGCGGTCCGACAGCAGGGCCCGAGCCACGCCGATGCGCTGGCGCTCGCCGCCCGAGACCGGGGTTCCGTGGGCGCCCAGCGTCGTGTCGAGGCCGTCCGGCAGCCCGGAGAGCCACCGCCCCAGCTGAGCCAGATCGAGCGCGGCGCGCAGGTCGGCGTCGCCGGCGGACGGCCGGGCCACCCGGAGGTTCTCGCGCAGCGTGCTGTCGAACAGGTGCGTTTCCGGTCCGCACCAGGCGATCCGCTCCCGCACCGAGTCGCCGTCGCACGCCAGCGTGTCGGTGCCGTCCAGCAGGACCCGGCCCGCCGAGGGGTCCAGGTAGCGCATCAGCGCCGCGATCACCGTGCTCTTGCCCGCGCCCGATCGGCCCGTCAACGCGAGCCGGCGTCCCTGTCCGAGGTGGAGGTTCACGTCGTGGACCGCGTCGGTCGTGGCCTGCGGCCAGCGCACCGACAGGCGTTCGGCCGTCAGCTCGGCGGCGGCCGGGGCCGGGCCCGCGGAAACGGTGTGGGGCGTGGGAAGGGCGTCGAGCTCGGCGAGGCGTCGTGCGGAACCGGAGGCTCCGAGCAACCGCTGCGCCGCCTCCGGCAGCCCGGCCACCAGCTCGGCCGTCGCCAGCGGAACCAGGGCCAGCACGGCCAGCGCGGGGCCGGGGATCGTCCCCGCGCGCACCGCCAGGATGCCCAGCGCCAGGCACGCGACGGACGTCAGCCCGACGCCCAGGGTGGCGATCCCGCCGCCCAGCCCGCGCCACGCGGCGGACCGGCGCTGGAGGGACGTCACCGCGAAGTCGAGCTCGCGCAGCCGTGCGTGGCGGCGGGCCGCCGCGTCGTGGGAGATCAGGTCGGCCGACGCCTGGAGCAGTTCCACCGTGCCCGCCGTGAGGTCCGCCCGCAGACGCGCCGTCTCCTGCCGGTCCCGGCGGCCCGCCGCGGCCGCGACGACCGGCGCCAGCACTCCCGCGACCACCAACCCCGAGGCCGCCGCGATTCCGGCGCCGGGCAGGATCACGCCGAGGGTGACCGCCGTCGCCGAGAGGACCACGAACGTCGACACCCCCGGCACCAGGCCGCGCACCAGGACGTCCTGCTGGCTGTCCACATCGGACACGAGCCGGTGCAGCAGGTCGCCCCGGCGCAACCGCGCCGTGCCCGCCGGCCCGATCCGGACCAGCTGGGCCCACACCCGCACCCGCAGCTCCGCCAAGGCGCGCAGCGCGACGTCATGGGACAGCAGCCGCTCGATGTAGCGGAAGATCCCCTTCGCCAGGCCGAACGTCCGCACCGCGACGATCGCCACCATCAGGCTCAGCACCGGCGGGTGCAGTGCCGCGCTCGCGATCAGCCACGCCGATGTCGCGGTGAGCGCGACGCCGCAGCCCAGCGCGGCGGTTGCGGCGAGGCACGCCAGGGCCAGCCGCCACCGGTGAGGTCGGATCGCGTCGAGCAACGGCCGCCACTTCGGGCCGGCCGAGTCCACAATGGATGGCGTAGCGGTGGCCGGCAGGGCGGCGCGCACCGTCGGCCGGGAGACCGCGGACGGCGAACCCGCGGAGGCCGGCACCGAACCGCCCAGGGAGACGACCCGGTCGCAGCGCGCCAGCACCGCGGGGTGGTGGCTGACGATGACGGCGGTCCGCCCGGCGAGCACCTTCGGCAGCCGCTCCAGGATGGCGGCCTCGGTCTCCGCGTCGACGCCCTCGGTGGGTTCGTCGAGCAGGATCAGCGGCCGATCCAGCAGGACCGCGCGGGCCAGTGCGACGCGGCGGCGTTGCCCGGTCGAGAGCCCGGAGCCGAGTTCTCCGACCACAGTGGACAGCGGAACGTCGAGCGCCGCGGTGTCGGCGGCGGCGAATACCGCGTCATCGGTGGCGTCGGGGGAGCCGAGCCGGATGTTCCCGGCCACCGTCCCGGCGACGAGGTGCGGTTGTTGCGGCACCCAGGCGAGGTGCCGGTGCCAGGTGGCGCGGCCGATGTCGGCCAGGTCGGTGTCGCCCACGAGGATCCGGCCACCGTCGGGCCGGCGCCAGCCGAGCAGGAGGTCGAGCAGCGTCGACTTGCCCGCGCCGCTGGGGCCGGTCACCCCGACGATCTCGCCAGGGGGCAAGCGCAGGCCGAAGCCGTCGAGGATCGGGCCGGACCGGCCCTCGACCGTCACGTCCTCACAGCGCAGCGCGACCCGCGTGAGGTCGGGAACCGTACGGGTGCCGGTGTCACCCGCAGGCGTGTCGGCGAGCGCGATGATCTCCTCGGCCGCGGCCAGTCCTTCGGCGCTGTCGTGGAACCGGGCACCGACCGAGCGCAGCGGCAGGTAGACCTCGGGCGCGAGGATCAGCACGACCAGCGCGGTCTGCAGGTCCAGCTCGCCGGCCAGCAGCCGGAGCCCGATCGACACGGCGACGACCGCGACCGACAGCGTGGCCAGGAGTTCGAGCGCGAGCGCCGACAGGAACGCGACGCGCAACGTCCGCATGGTCTGTGTCCGGTACTTCTCGGTGATCTCCCGCAGCGACCGGATCTGCGCGCGGGCGCGGCCGAACGCGGTCAGCTCGGCCAGCCCGGCGACGAGGTCGAGGAAGTGGTTGCCCAGCACCGAAAGCGTCTTCCACTGACGCCGGACGTCGCGCTGGGTGTAGAGCCCGATCAGGATCATGAAGAGCGGGATCAGCGGCACGGTGAAGCCCACGATCACCGCGGCGACCCAGTCGGCGAGGAGGATCCGCACGCCGACCACCAGCGGCACGACCGAGGCGATCAGCAGCTGCGGCAGGTACCGCGCGAAATAGCCTTCGAGCCGGTCGACGCCGTGCGTCGCCAAGGAGGCGACTTCGGCGGGGGAGCGGTCCGCCTGCCGGGGGCCGATCCGCAGCGCCGCGGCGACGACCGTCTCCCGCAGCTGGGAGAGCGCCCGCGCGGCGGCGCGGTGCGCGGTCGTCTCCGCCAGCCAGGTGATCCCGGACCGGGCGAGCACCACCATCAGGAGCATCCCGACCGGGAGCAGGAGATGCTGAAGGGCAAAGCCGTCGAGGAAGGCCCAGGTGATCGTCTTCGCCAGCAGCTCCGCCTGGGCGAGCACCAGCATCGCGGTGAGCACGCCCAGCGCGGCGCAGGCGAGGACGAACGGCCGGACCGCGCTCGCGTGGCGCAGCAGCCGTGGGTCGAGGGGCCTCACGGGCGGCCCGCCGGCAGGCCGCCGCCGGCCGGGATCGAGGCCCGGCCGATCCGCTTGCGGAACACCCAGTACGTCCACGCCTGGTAGATCAGCACGATCGGGGTGAACGCGACGGCGACCCAGGTCATGATCTGCAATGTGTAGTGCGTGGACGAAGCGTTCGTGGTGGTCAGGCTGAACGCCGGGTCGGTCGTCGAGGGCAGCACGTTCGGGTACAGCGACCAGAACAGCGTGAAGGTGACGGCGATGATCGCGCCCGCCGTGCTCGCGAAGGCGAACCCCTCGCGCTGACCGGCGGCGAACAGCACGCCCGCGACCAGCAGTGCCGCGGCGACCAGCGCCGTCAGCCACGCCCAGCCGCCGTGCTCGATCGCGGTGTAGCCGAGGAACACGCCGCCGAACACGATCGCGGCGCCGCCGAGCGCGCGGCTCAGCGTCCGGGCCCGGTCGCGGAGGGCGTCGGTCGTCTTCAGGGTGAGGAAAACCGCGCCGTGGAAGGCGAACAGCGTCAAGGTGGCCAGGCCGCCGAGCAGCGCGTACGGGTTGAGCAGGGTGAAGAACGTGCCGGTGAAGTGGTGCTTCGCGTCGAGCGGGACGCCGTGGACGATGTTGCCGAAGGCGACCCCCCACAGCAACGCGGGGCCGGCCGAGGCGAAGACGATGATCCAGTCCCAGGTGTTCCGCCAGCGGGGACTGTCGATCTTGCCGCGGAACTCGAACGCCACCCCGCGCAGGATCAGCGCGACCAGCACCAGCAGCAGGGCGAGGTAGAAGCCGGAGAACAGGCTAGAGTACCAGAGCGGGAACGCGGCGAAGGTGGCGCCGCCGGCGACGAGCAGCCAGACCTCGTTGCCGTCCCAGACCGGGCCGATGGTGTTGATCAGCACGCGGCGGTCGGTGTCGTCGTGGCCGAGGACGCGCAGCAGCATGCCGACGCCGAAGTCGAAGCCTTCGAGGACGAAGTAGCCGGTCCAGAGGACCGCGATGAGCAGGAACCAGATGTCGGTGAGGGCCATGGCGGGTCTCCGGCGCTTAGTAGGCGAAGGCCGCGGGCCGCGGCTCGTCGGAATCGGTGTCTTCGCTGGGTGCTTCCGGTGGCGGGGGACCGGCCTTGGCGTAGCGGACCATCAGGACGCCGTCGACGACCGCGAGGACGCCGTAGAGCACGGTGAACACGATCAGCGAGGTGAGCACGGTGCCCGCGGGCACCGTGGGCGAGACCGAGTCGGCGGTCTTCAGCACGCCGAACACCGACCACGGCTGCCGGCCCATCTCGGTGAAGATCCAGCCGACGCTGTTCGCGAGGAACGGCAGGGCGATCCCGGCAGTGGCGACGGGGAAGAACCAGCGGGCGCGCGGGGTGCGCCCGCGGCGGAACAGCCACAGGCCGACCAGCGAGATCAGCAGGCAGAGGAAGCCGAAGCCGATCATCAGGCGGAACGTCCAGTAGGTGACGGGGACGTCCGGCCGGTACTCACCGGGGCCGTACGCCTGCTGTTCGGCGGCCTGGAGGTTGTTGATGCCCTCGACCTTGCCGTCGAAGGTGCCGGTGGCCATGAACGACAGCACGCCGGGGAGGCGGATGCTGAACTTCTCCTGGGAGCCGTCGAGCGAGCCGATGGTGAACAGCGAGAACGACGCGGGCGCGACGGTGTCGTAGAGCGCTTCGGCGGCGGCCATCTTCATCGGCTGCTGCTCGGTCATCAGGCGGGCCTGCAGGTCACCGGTGACGATGACGCCGAGGCTGGCGATCAGGACCGTGACGAGCGCGAGCTTCATCGACGGCCGGAACACGTCGGCGGAGCGGCTCTTGCGAAGGTGCCACGCGCTGATCCCGACGACGAACATGCCGGCGGTGAGGAAGCACGCGGTGATGGTGTGGGCGAACGCGCCGACGGCGGTGGAGTTCGTGAGCACGGCGCCGAAGTCCTTGAGCTCGGCGCGGCCGGTCGCCGGGTTCACGATCGAGCCGACCGGATGCTGCATCCAGGAGTTCGCGGCGAGGATGAAGTACGCCGAGAGCACGGTGCCGATCGAGGCGATCCAGATCGTCGCCAGGTGCAGCTTCTTCGGCAGCTTGTCCCAGCCGAAGATCCACAGGCCGAGGAACGTCGACTCGAGGAAGAACGCCAGCAGCCCTTCGATGGCCAGCGGCGCGCCGAAGATGTCGCCGACGAACGTGCTGTAGTCCGACCAGTTCATCCCGAACTGGAACTCCTGCACGATCCCGGTCGCCACGCCCATGGCGAAGTTGATGAGGAACAGCTTTCCCCAGAACTTCGTCATCCGGCGGTACTTGTCGTCGCCGGTGCGCACCCACGCCGTCTGCATCCCGGCGACCAGGAAGGACAGGCCGATGGTCAGCGGGACGAAGATGAAGTGGTAGACGGTGGTGATCCCGAACTGCCATCGGGCGAGGTCCAGGGGGCTCATCCGGTTCTCCTGATCGCGCGGACTTGATCCGCTTTCTGGGGGTCCGGGTGGCGGAGCCCCCGGCTCGGGGCGAAGCCCCGGTTGTCACTGTTGTCTCCGGCAGCATCCGGTTCGCGGGCCCTCGGGCGAGAGGGTCCTTGGTCACTTCCGCGACGGTCGCCGGTCCCTGCCATCCGGGGCCCTGTGGTCGTAGGCTGATCTCCGTCGAACCGTTTCCCGGGAGGTCGGAATGCTCCGCGTATTTCTCGTAGACGACCACGAGGTCGTCCGCCGTGGTGTCGCCGACCTGCTGGACGAGGACGAGAACCTCACCGTGGTCGGCCAGGCCGGCAGCGTCTCGCAGGCGCTGGCCCGCATCCCCGCGCTGAACCCGGACGTGGCGGTGCTCGACGTGCGGCTGCCCGACGGCAACGGCATCGAACTGGCCCGTGAGCTGCGGTCGAAGCTGCCGGAGCTCAAGTGCCTGATGCTGACCAGCTACACCGACGAGCAGGCGATGCTCGACGCGGTGATGGCCGGGGCGAGCGGGTTCGTCATCAAGGACATCAAGGGCATGGACCTGGTCTCGGCGGTCCAGGACGTCGGCGCGGGCAAATCCCTGCTCGACGCGCACGCGGCCGCGGCGCTGATGGCGAAGTTGCGCGACAGCCAGGCCAAGAAGGGCCCGCTCGCCGACCTCTCGGACCAGGAGAAGAAACTGCTGGAGCTGATCGGCGAGGGCCTGACCAACCGGCAGATCTCCGAGCGGATGTTCCTGGCCGAGAAGACGGTGAAGAACTACGTCTCGCGGCTGCTGACGAAGCTGGGGATGGAGCGGCGCACCCAGGCCGCGGTCCTCGCCACCGAGCTGCGCAACCAGAACGGTTAGCACGGTCCGGTATTTCGGGCGTAACAGCCGGTGATGAAATATCGACCTTGGATCCATGGCACCGCGTCCACGATTCATGCACATGGTCGGCGCGTCCCGCGATGAGGCGCAGCTGGCCGTGCGTCTCTACAACGACCCTTCGGAGATCCGTTCGTTCGAGGGCTTCGTCGTCCACATGCACCTAGCCTGGCTCTACCTGCTGCACGCCGAGCTCACGCGGGACGACGTCGACTTCCGATACTGGCGCACCCAGGGACGCGCTCGGCGCCTCGAACGCATCGACGGTGAGCCGAAGCGCTGGGACCTGGCCACCTGTGTGCGGCACCGCTGGTCCGGCGACGCGGACCCGGTTCGAGCCAACCTCGAGTTCTTCATAGCGCTGCGCAACAAGATCGAGCACCGGTACGCCCGCGAGCAGCAAGCTCTCACGGCCGCCGTGGGAGGCCAGAGCCAGGCCTTCCTGCTCAACTACGAAGAGGAGCTGACCGGCCAGTTCGGTCGCGGCTCGTCTCTCGCCACCCGCTTGCGCTTCCCGGTGTTCATCGGGAGTTTCACCGATGAAGGCGAGCGCACGCTGCGGCGGCTGCGCTCGCAGCTCCCGGCATCGCTGCGGACCTTCATCGCCGAATACGACGCCGGTCTCGACGAATCGGTCGGCCGGGATCCGCGTTACGACTTCCGGTTGCGGGTCCTCCAGGAACTCGCGCCCAAGGATCCGGACGCGCTCGCGGTCCAGTTCACCCGCTACGACGATTTGACGGACGAGCAACGTGAGGCCGTCGAAGCGATCGGCAGGAAAGGTTACGTCGTAGTCCGAGAGCGCAAGCGACCCGTCGTCGGACACGGGCTGCTGAAACCGACACAGGCCGCGCGGACGGTCCAGGACCGGATTCCGTTTGGGTTCACCACGGCGCTTTTCACCATCGCCTGGAAGAAGCTCGGTGTCCGGCCGCTGGTCGGCGATCCGCAGCCGGAGAGGACGGACGAGAGGTACTGCTTGTACGACGAGCGGCACGACGATTACGGCTACACCGAGGCCTACATCGCCAAACTGGTCCGGGAATGTGCGACCGAAGCAGGTTTCCGGGCCCTGCTCGGGACGGCGCCGAGGGACAAAGAGACCGGCGCCTGGGTGGGTCCGCCACCAGTCGGTGCAACGCCGCCTTGGAGGCGGTCGAGGCCGCCGGCGGAGCAGGCCGTCGAGGCGAACACGGTGCGCTCAGCCTGACTTGCCCGCCGTCTCACTGGCGGCTCAGGCACTCAGCCGGTCCGCATCCAGCAGGACGTCTTCCAACGACCGGCGCGGGGTCCACGGCACCGGGGCGCCGCGGCCGAGGCGCAGCACGATCTGCGGCCACAGACCACCACCGAGCAGGTGGCGGAGTTCGCCGCGCACGGACGGGACCTCGACCGGCTGCGAGATGAACGACGCGTCGAGCCCGGCGGCGGTGGCCGTCAGCAGGACCCGCTGCATCGCCTGGCCGGCGCGGATCCGGTCGGCGCGCGTGTCGTCGAACGAGCCGATGACCACGACCAGTGGCTCGGAGTGGTCGGTCCGGTCGCGGCGGCGCGAGCCGAAGTCCCGCAACACCCAGCCGCCGTTGTCCGAGGGCATGGCCCCGGCCGCGTACTCGGGGACGCCGTCGCGGCTGCTCCGGTCGCGCGCCGTCCAGCGCTGCCACTCGGCCAGGAAGGCCGGGTCGGCGATCTGGGCCTGGTGTCCCTTGTGCACCAGCTCCCGCAGGTGCTCCCGCTGCTGCGCGTCCAGCCGGGGCAGCCAGGCCTGCTCGACCTCGGCCGCGTGCCGCAGCTCGGCGACCACCGCGGGCGGGATGGCGGCCGCTTCGAACGGCGTGCGGTTGGTGTGACGGCGCGGGATCGCGTCGGCCAGCTCGACCAGCCGGGGATCGGGTTTGCGGACCGCGAACGGCCGGACCACCGCGAGCAACGTGGGATCGTCACGCCGGGGCAGCAGGGTCGTCGCCGGGTGCGCGCCGAGAGCGTGGATCGCGGTGCGCAGGTTGAACAAGGCGGCCCCGCACGAGAGCAGCAGCTCCCGCTGGTCCGCGTCGGCCACCGGCAGCGCGCGGTCCGGATCGGCGTGCAGCTCGAGGCCCGCCGGAGTGCAGCGGAACCGCCAGGGCTGCGTATTGTGCGTCGACGGCGCGAGCACCGCAGCACCGATCACGGACTTCACCTGATCGGAGTCCAGCAAGCCGATCGAGGTGATGGGTAGTGTCATGGTTTCCCCTTGGTGCCGGGGAGCGGCACACTGTCGTTCCGGAAGGCTTCCCGCGACGGTCTCTCGTACCGCAGTAGTGCGGAAAGGGGAGAAAGTCACCAGTGGGGCAGACGATGTGGAGGTCATGATCAGCGAGCCGGGACAGCAGTCGGACACAGGGCAGCGGCGGATGTCGGGCACGCTGTCGGGCCTGCGGCTGCGCGAACTGCTGCGCGACCTCCAGGACCGGATCGAGCTGCTGATCGGCACGCGCGACAAGATGGACGGCCTGCTCGACGCGGTCCTGGCCGTCGCGTCCGGGCTGGAGCTGGACACCACGCTGCGCCGCATCGTGGACGCCGCGATCGAGCTCGGCGAAGCGAAGTACGGCGCGCTCGGGGTGCTGGCCGAGGACGGCTCGCTGTCCGAGTTCATCTACGTCGGCATCGACGACGAGGCCCGCCGGCTGATCGGTGACCTGCCCGAAGGCCACGGCGTGCTCGGGGTGGTCATCGACGAGGCGAAACCGTTGCGGCTGGAGGAGATCTCCGCCCACCCGGCCTCGGTCGGGTTCCCCGCCCACCACCCGCCGATGCACACCTTCCTGGGCGTCCCGGTGCGCGTCCGCGACGAGGTGTTCGGCCGGCTGTACCTCACGGAGAAGAAGAACGGGGAGCCGTTCACCGACGACGACGAGGTCGTCGTCCAGGCCCTGGCCGCCGCGGCCGGCATCGCGATCGAGAACGCGCACCTCTACGAGCAGGCTCAGGTGCGCCAGCAGTGGCTGGCGGCCACGAGCGAGGTGACCACCGAACTGCTCGGCGGCACGGACCCGGCCGAGGCACTGAACACCATCGCGACCCGGGCCCTGGAACTGACCGGCTCCGACGTCACGATGCTCGCGCTGCCGAACTCCGGACGGCTCGACGTCGACGAGGACTGGGGCGACGAAGTCGACGACCTGACGGTCACGGTCTGCGCCGGGACCCGGGCGGCGGAGCTGTCGGGCACCCACATCGACCTCGAAGACAGCGTTCCCGGCGCGGTCTACCGGGACCGGACGCCCCGCAGCGTCGGCGAGCTCGGGCTGCGTGACCACCGCTTCGGTCCCGCACTGGTGGTTCCGCTGCGCGCGGGGGACCGGACGACCGGGGTGCTCATCGCGGCCCGGGAGCCCGGGGCCGGGTCGTTCGAGTCGGCCCAGCTGTCGGTCGTGGCGTCCTTCGCCGACCAGGCGGCGCTGGCCCTACAGCTGGCGGCGCAGCAGCGGGCCGCGCGCGAGCTGGACGTGCTCGGCGATCGCGACCGGATCGCCCGAGACCTGCACGACCACGTGATCCAGCGGCTGTTCGCCGTCGGCTTGTCGATGCAGAGCACGCAGCGCCGGACGAAGTCGCCGGAGCTGCAGAAGCGGCTCGGGGACAGCATCGAGCAGATGCACGAGATCGTGCAGGAGATCCGCACGGCGATCTTCGACCTGCACGGCGGCGCGGCGGGGGAGACGGGGCTGAGGCTGCGGCACCGGCTGCACGACGCGGTCGCCGAGCTGACCGATGACGCGCCGGTGCACCCGACGGTCAGCATGTCCGGGTCGATCGACACGCTGCCCACGCAGCTGGCCGAGCACGTCGAGGCGGTGGTGCGGGAGGCGGTCAGCAACGCCGTCCGGCACGCGGAAGCCTCGACGCTGTCGGTTTCGGTCGCGGTGAAGGACGACGTGATCCGCGTCGTGGTGCTCGACGACGGCCGTGGGCTGCCCGCGGACGTCTCGCCGAGCGGGCTGGGCAACCTTGGTGACCGCGCCGAAGCCTCCGGCGGCTCGTTCTCGCTGGGAACCGGTCCCGAGGGTGGCCTGAAGGTGGAGTGGTCGGCGCCCGTCGGCTGAACGCGCTCCGGGTTGCGGTGAATCGAACAGGTGTTCTAGTCTGGCGTGAGTGCCGGGCGAGGTGGGGAAGACCTCGCCCGGCACCCACCGCCGTGGCACGGATGATGCCTCGCGTAGCGTCGGGCCCGCGGGCCGGTGCGCTCCCTCCCCCCTCGGCGCGCTGCCCCGCGCCCGTCCGTAGCCCTCAGGTGCTCCACGCCCGGCCGGCTTCGTCCTCCAGCTCCGTCGTCGCGGCCTCGACCAGCTCTTCGGTGAGGTCGGACATGGCGCGGCCCAGCGCGAGGTAACCCGCGATCCGGGCGTGCGCGGCCCGGTGGGCGAGGCCCACCCCGGAGAACTCGTGTCCCTCCGGCGTGTGCAGCACGATCTGCGCGCGGGTCCGGTTCGGCCCGTGCTCGACCGCGACGTCGAAACTCCAGGTTTTCGCTGGCTGGTCCATCTCCTGCTCCGTTCTCCCCGGACCGCCGACGGTGACAGCGGGGCCGGAACGAGTACCAGAGCCGTTGGTCCCCGAGCGGGCTTCGGTGACGAAGGTCCTCGCGGTTCGGGCAGTCCGGCCGCGTCGCCGCACCCGTCCCGCGAGGTCTCCTTGTCCTGCGACGCCCGTCGTCGCGAGAAAGGAGAAACACGATGACTGCCCTGGTGCCGGGTTCACGCCTGGCGTTGCCGAGCATCGCGGCATGGCTGGAGAACCCCTGGCCGTTCGCCGAGCACAACCCCGTGCGGATCGAGGAGTCGACCGCGGACGGCAAGTTCCTCGTGCGTGCGGAACTGCCCGGCTTCGACCCGGAGAAGCACATCTCCGTGACGACCCACAACGGGCTGCTGACCATCTCCGCCGAACGTGAGGCGAAGGAAAACGCCGAAGGCCGTAGCGAGTTCTTCTACGGCACCTTCAGCCGCACGGTCAGCTTGCCCGCCGGCGCCGACCCGGCGAAGGTCAAGGCGACCTACACCGACGGCATCCTCGAGATCACGATGCCGGTCTCGGAGCACCCGCGCGACAAGCACGTCAAGATCCAGGTCACCAAGGACTAGGTGGCCACCGCGGTGGGCGCGGCCCCTTGGCCGGTCGCGCCCACCCCCCGTGCCCTGAGGAGAACAGATGAGCGTGGTGGCGGGCTCCCGGGCCCTGCTCTCCGGCGGCGACGTGGTGCTCGTGCGCCCGTTGCACCCGGCCGACACCGCCGAGGTGCTCGGCCTGCACACCCGGCTCACCCAGCAGGACACCTACTTCCGCTTCTTCGGCGCACCGTCCGGTTTGGACAAACTGGCGGCGGAGATGACGGCCGACCCCGGTCCGGACCACTACGCAGTGGGGTGTTACCGGCGTGGCGAGCTCGTCGGCGTCGCGAACTACGAAGTCCTGAAGGAATCCACGGACGCCGAAGTCGCCCTCGTCGTCGACGCGGCCGTACGCACCCAGGGCGTCGCGACGCTGCTGATGGAACACCTCGTTTCCCACGCGCGGAAAGCGGGGCTGAAGCGGTTCCTCGCCGAGGTGCTCGCCGAGAACGCCAAGGTGCTGCACGTCTTCTCCGACCTCGGCCTGCGGTTCGAAGCCAGCATCGGCGGGCCCGAGCGCGACGTCGTCATGATCCTGGACGAGGATGCCGCCTACCTCGACGCCGTGCTGGAGCGCGATTCGGTCGCCGACGCGGCCAGCCTGAAGCACCTCTTCGAGCCGTCCTCGATCGCCGTGATCGGCGCGGGACGCCGGCCGGGCTCGGTCGGCCACGCGGTCCTGGCCAATCTCGTCGCCTCCGGTTACCCGGGTCCGGTCGAGGTCGTGAACCCGCACGCGCGCGAGATCCTTGCCGTGCCGAGCGTCCCGTCCGTGGCCGCGCTGAGCCGCACCCCCGAGCTCGCCGTGGTCTGCCTGCCCGCGCCGGCCGCCGCGGACGCGGTCGAAGAATGCGGCAAGCGCGGCGTCCGCGCGGTCGTCATCATCTCCTCCGGACTGACCGGCACCGAGGCGGGGGACCGGGTCCACGCGGCGGTGCGCGAGCACGGCATGCGGCTGGTCGGCCCGAACTGCCTCGGCGTCGTGTCCACCGACCCGGACCGCCCCTACGACCTGACCTTCCTGGGCACCCGCGTGAAGCCCGGCAACATCGGCGTCGTCACCCAGTCCGGCGGAGTCGGCATCGCGCTCGCGGAGTCCCTCGGAGATCTCGGTCTCGGCATGTCGACGCTGGTCTCCACCGGCGACAAGTACGACGTCAGCGCCAACGACCTGCTGATGTGGTGGACCGCCGACCGCCGGACCGAACTGGCCGTGCTCTACCTCGAGTCCTTCGGCAACCCGCGCAAGTTCGGCCGCCTGGCGCGGCAGCTGGCCCGTACCCGCCCGGTGCTCGCCGTCCGCTCCGGCAGCGGCGACACCGCGCAGCGCGCCGCCGCCTCGCACACGGCGGCCGCCGCCACTCCGGCGGTCACGCGTGACGCGCTGTTCGACCAGGCCGGCGTCATCGCCGTGGACACCGTCGCCGAGCTGGTCGACGTCATCGCCGGACTGTCCTGGCAGCTGCTGCCGGGCGGGCGGCGCGTGGCCGTCGTCAGCAACGCCGGCGGTGCCGGGGTGCTGGCCGCCGACGCCTGCGAGCGGGAAGGCCTGGTCATGGCGGAGCTGTCCGACGAGACGCGTGAGCGGCTCGCCGAGGTCCTGCCGGCCGAAGCGGCGGTGCGGAACCCGGTCGACACGACCGCGGCCGTCTCACCGGAGGTGTTCGCCGGAGCCCTGCGTGCCGTGCTCGCCGACGACGGCGTCGACGCGGTGATCGCCGCGACCGTCCCGACCGCGGTCGGCGATCCGGGTTCGTCGCTGGCCGAGGTGCTGCCACCCGAGTACAAGACCGTCTTCGCGGTCCGGCCCGGGCAGCGCGCCCGCGTCGCGCCGCTCGTCCCGGACGGCCGCAGCGGTGTGACCGCTTGCTACGACGATCCGGCCGCGGCCGCCGCGGTCCTGGCCCGGCTGGTCCGCTACGAAGAGTGGCTGAACCGGCCCGAGAGCGACGAAACCGTTGCGCCGCTGGAAGATCCCGATGCGCTGCGGGCGTTCGCCGCCGGGCGCGAAGGCTGGCTGCCGCCCCGGGACGCCGTCGAGCTGCTGCGCCTGGCCGACCTCCCGATGGTGGAAACCCGCTACGTCGAAGCCGACGATTCAATGGCCGCCGCGGCCGCCGACCTGGACTCGCCGGTCGTGCTCAAGGCCGACGCCGACGGGTTGCTGCACAAGACCGCGGGTGGGGGCGTGCTCCTCGACGTGCACGGCGCCGACCGCATCCTGGAGGCGTTCCGCACGCTGCGTTCCCGGTTCGGCTCCGCCCTGCGCGGGGTCACCGTGCAGCCGATGGCCGAACCTGGTCGTGAGCTGCTGGTCGGCGTGCGGTCGGACCCGACGTTCGGGCCGCTGGTCGTGTTCGGCCTCGGCGGCGTCGACACGGACCTGATCGCCGACCACGCCGCCCGGCTCGCCCCGCTCACCGGCGCCGACGCCGACCTGCTGCTCGACGGACTGCGGGCGTCGAAGGCGCTCTGGTCGTCCGGGCAGCTCGATCGGGCGGCCGTGAAGGAACTGCTGCTGAAGGTCAGCCGCCTGGCCGAGCTCGTCCCCGAGCTGGCCGAGCTGGACCTCAACCCGGTGCGGGCCCGTTCTGACGGCTGCGTGGCGCTCGACGTCCGCGCCCGGCTCGAACGGTCCACGTCCGCCGACCCGTTCCTGCGCCGCTTGCGGGACTGAAACCGGAGGAAAACCGTGCGTGTGCTGACCCTCAACCCCGGTTCGTCGAGCTTGAAGGTGTCGCTGGTCGCCGACGGTGTGGCGGTCGGCTGGGCCGCTGGGGACCTGGCCGTTCCCGGCGTGGTCGCCCAGGCGATCAGCCGCTGGTCCGAGGTGGACGCGGTCGCCGTCCGCTTCGTCCACGGCGGCTCGCAGAAGGCCCCGGAGGTGGTCGACGACGCCCTCTTCGCGAACCTCGAGCGGCTCACGTCGCTGGCGCCGAACCACCAGCCGCTCTCGCTGACGGTGACCCGCGAGGTCCGGCGGCTCCTGCCGGACGTCCCGGTCATCGCCTGCTTCGACACCGCTTTTCACGCCCGGATGCCGGAAGCCGCGGCCCGCTACCCACTGCCGAAGTCGTGGACCACGCAGAACCGCTTGCGCCGCTACGGTTTCCACGGCCTCTCCTGCCAGTACGCCTTGCGGCGCACCGCGGAGCTGCTCGGCCGGCCGCCGGAAGAACTCCAGCTCGTCTGCGCCCACGTGGGCGCCGGAGTGTCGGTGACCGCGATCCGCGAGGGCCACGGCGTCGACACGAGCATGGGGTTCACCCCGCTCGAAGGCGCGATGATGGCCACCCGGTCCGGCTCGGTCGACCCCGGCCTGCTGCTGCACGTGATGCAGACGGTGCCGATGACCGCGGCCGAGATGGCCGACGCGTTGTTCCACCGCTCGGGGCTGGCCGGGATGACCGGGACGAACGGCGATCTGCGCCGGGTGCTGGCCGCCGCGGCCCACGGCGAGCAGGACGCCGAGGTCGCCCTCGACGTCTACCGGCACCGGCTCCGCCGGGAGATCGGCGCGGCCGCGACGAGCCTGTCGCGGCTGGACGCGGTGGTCTTCACCGGCGGTGTCGCCGAGCACCAGCCCGAGGTGATCACATCGGTCGTCGGCGGGCTCGGCGTCCTCGGTCTGCGTGCCGGAGACGTCCCGCACACCGAAATCGACCGGGTCATCACCGCACCGGACTCCCCGGTGCCCGCCCTGATCGTCCTGCCCCGGGAAGACCTGGAGCTGGCCCGCGGCGCCGAAGAGGCGCTCGCCCGAGTGTCCGTGAGGTGAAACCATGCACGTCCTTCTCACCGAATCTTCCTTCGGCGACTCCGACTTCCTGCTCCAGCCCCTGCGTGACACGGGCTGCCTGGTCAGCCGGTGCCACAGCCGCGCCGGGCTCTGCCGCGCCCTCGCGGTCGGGGGCCACTGCCCGCTCGACGAACCGTTCGCCCAGCCCGACCTCGTCGTCGACGTCCGCGGCCAGGCCGCCGAGCTGACCGCCCGCGAGTTCGGCGTCGTCTGCGCGATCCGGGACCACGTGCCGGTCGCGCTCGTCTCGCCGGATCCCGACGTCCGGGCCGGAGTGCCGCCCGGCCTGGAGAACCGCGTCACCGTGATCGACGTCGACGGCCTGCTGGCCACGTGCCGTGCCGCGTCGAGACACCTCGGTGTCGCCGGCGTCGGCGGATGATCTCGCCCGCGTTCCGGTGGGACCGTTCATCGCGAGCCGTCCTCGGCGACGCGCTGATGCGGCTCGGCCCGACCCGGTGCGTCGCGGAGGTCCGGCCCGACGAGATCGTGCTGACCGAGCCGCCCGGCCGCCGCGACCGGGCCGGGGGGACCGTGCTGCTGGAATGCGGCGCGGTGCTGTCGACGATCTGGACGGTCGTGCGGGTGCTGGGTCGCGAGCCCGCGGCGACCTTCCCGTACGACCCGGCCCGCCCCGACGTCGTGGCGGTCGTCCGGGTCGGCGCCGCGCGCGGTTCGACCAGCGGCGAATGGGCGCGGTACGCGGCGTTGCGCACGGTGGGCGAGACCCACCACGACGGCCCCTTGCGGCCGGTCAGCCTGGCCGTGCTGGGGGCACTGGCCGGCGACGACTTCTGGCCGGAGACGGATGTCCGGATAGTCCGCCCCGAGTGGGTACCGACGCTCAGGCGGCTCGGCGCCGACCTCGCGGGGCAGTCACCGCTCTTGATCACGACGCCAGGCGACAGCCGCCGCCACCACGTCCTCGCCGGCGCGGCCCTGCACGCGACCCGGCTGGCCGCGGCGGTCCGCAGTTTCACCTCCCGGGAGATCCCGCTGCCGGTCCAGGGGGCCGCGGAACGGGCCCGCAACACCGAACTGCTACCCGGCATCCCACAGGGGCTGCTGGTGGTCGGCCTTGCCGGGGCGAGGCGAAGAAAGACACGGTGAATCCGGGACAGCGGCTTGTTACGAATCGGCGTTCCGGAGCGACTCAGAGGTGACACGACTGTTTCGTTCGAGGCTGGTGGTGTCCGATGTGGTTGGTCTTGTGCGATGACTCCGAACAACTGAATCCCAGCAGGGCGGGACTGGGCCACCTGGTGGGCCTGGGAGCAGTTCTGTTCCCCGAGGAAACCGTGGCCCTGTACAGCACTCGGATCAAGGCTGCCCGGGCGGAACTCGGCGTGCCGCCGATTGCGGAAATCAAGTGGAGTCCCAAGAGCGGCAGCTGGTTCAAGACGGCCGAAGGCCGACCGGTGCGCGCCGAGCTGCAGCGCAGGATGATCGACGCGGCGGTCGAGGCCGGGGCGAGGTCGATTTCGGTGGTGTGGGCTCGCGGCCGTCTTGAGTGGGAGATCCCCCGGGTGCGCGCGATGGTGCTGGGTTTTCTCTACGACAAGGTGTCCAATTTTCTGAGGAACCAGGATCCACAGGGTCGCGGAATCGTCGTGGCCGACGAACCAGGCGGCAACTCGGCGGAACAGCACGCTTGGCTTGCGGACACACTTCCCCTCACGACGAAGGGGACGAAGTTCAATGCGCCCACGCGGATCGTGATGCCGATCTTGATGGCGCCGTCTCATCACGTTCCGCAGTTGCAGCTTGCCGATCTGGTTGCCGGTGTGACTGTCGGGGCAGTTGCGGGCAGCCCTTATGCCACGGCATTGATGCCCAACCTGCTGCGCATCGCGTCGCGGGACGAAGGTGGGCGGGTCGGAGGAACGGGTCTCACGCTTTGGCCGCCGGACCTCGCGAACCTCTACTGGCACGTTTGCCGCGATACGACCCGCCGAGACAGGGGCGGTGAATACGTGCTGCCGCACTCGGGCTGGGACTACCACATCGACGCCGGGACTCCTGCGGCTTGAGGAATCCCGGCGTTCGAACTCGGGCGATCACGCCGGAGCGAGCCGATGGGCTGCTTCCGGGGTGATGACCACCACCGGGCACCGCGAAAAGCGCACGCACTCCCGCCCTACGCTGCCCAGCACCACATCCGTGAGCGCTCCGCCGCGGTGGGTGCCGACGATCAGGAGGTCCGCGTCCGCCGAGGCCGTCACCAGCTCCGTTGCCGGGTCGCCGTGGACCGTGCGGGTCTCCAGCTCCGCCGTCGTGTCGAACGCCAGCCCGGCGACGTGCTCGTCCAGGGAGTAGCCGGCCTCCGGCACGCGCCCGTGGGGGTGGATGGCGAACGACGTCCCGGGCAGCAGTGCGTCGCGGGGCCGGACGAGGATCGCGCGGACCGTGTCTCCGTTGTGCGCACCGACTTCCAGCGCCCACTGCAGTGCCGCGTCGCCGCGGGGCGTGCCGTCCATGCCGACGACGATCACACGACCAGTACGCGAAACCATGGCGAGCCTCTCTTCCTCTTCGATGTCACCGCGATCGTGCGCCGCTCGCGGGGAGGCCGGTAGGGGCCGAATTACGCCGGAGCAGAGGACTTTGTGCTCCGGTGCCCGTACCCACCGCGGACTCACGATGACTTCGGCGGAGCGCCCGGCTCCGCGTACGGGAGTGACCGCGATGACCGCCGCAGCACCGGCAGCCCTGACCTCCGAACAGATCGGCGTGCTCGCCCGCGCGGTGAGCCGCGCGCCTTCGGTGCACAACAGCCAGCCGTGGCAGCTGCTCGTCCGCGGCACCGAGGTGGACCTGCTCGAGCGCCGGGACGTCGGGCTGCGCCGGCACGATCCGTCCGGCCGGGACCGGCTGCTGTCCTGCGGCGCCGCCGTCGCCAACCTGGAGCTCGCGGTGCGCGCTCTCGGCCGGGACTGCCACGTCGGGTTCCGGGACGACGACGTCGTCGCCACCGTGACGATCGGCCGCCCGCGGACGCCTTCCGCCCGCGACTTCGCGCTGTACCAGGCGATCAACCGCCGGCGCAGCCACCGGCGCCACTTCTACCACAACCGGGTGCCGGCGGCCGTCCACACCGCGGTGGTCGCCGCGGGCGAGACGACCGGCATCCACCTCGTCGTGCCCGGCCGGCTGGACAAGCTGGCCGAGCTGCTCGGCTTCGCCACGCGCGTGCTCCGCGAAGACCGCGGTTACCAGCGCGAGCTGGAGCTGTGGACCGCGCACACCCACGGCTGGGAGGCGATCGGTGACGGCGTCCCCGAGGACGCGCTGAGCCCCGAAGCCCTGCCGGTGGCGGGACTCGTCCGCACCGGCACCCCCGTGCCCGACGACGTCGTGCTCACCGAACGGCTGGCCGCGGAGAACCTGCTGGTCGTCTGCACCGACGGCGACACCCGGACCGATCACCTCGCCGCCGGTGCGGCCCTGCAGCGCGCCTGGCTGACCGCGACGGCGAAGGCCCTCGTCGGCTCGGTGCTCACCCAGCCCCTGCACCTGACCGGCCTCCGGTCGCGGCTGGTCTCGGAGCTGGCCCTGCCGGGTGTGCCGCAGGCGATCTTCCGTTACGGATACCCGGCCGTTCCCAGCGCCCCCTCACCACGACTCCCGCTCGGCGAGATGTTCCCACCACCAGGAGGACTCCGATGACCTACGTACGCGATCTGGCCGAGATCCGGCTCACCGACGACGAGACCGTCGGCGGCAAGGGCGCCAACCTCGGCGAGCTGATCTCCGCGGGCTTCACCGTCCCGGGCGGCTTCGTCATCTCCCGCGACGGCTACTGGGCCGCGCTGGAGCACGCCGGCGTCCGCGCCGAGCTGGCCGACCTGCACGCCAAGGCGGTGGCCAATGTGGACGACACGACGGCACTGTCCGAGGCCTGCGACCGGATGCGCGACCTCGTCCGCCTCGCCGGGCTCACCGGCGACCTGCGTGCCGAGATCGCCGCGGCCTACCACGGCCTGGGCGGGTCCACGCCGGTCGCGATCCGGTCGTCGGCCACGGGGGAGGACGGCGCCGAGGCCTCCTTCGCCGGGATGAACGCCACCTACACCAACATCTGGGGCGACAACGCGGTGGCCGAGCGCGTCATCGACTGCTGGACGTCGCTGTTCAGCCCGCGCGTGGTCAGCTACCGCGCAAGCCGGGGGTTCACCGGCGAGCCGGCGATCGCGGTCGTCGTCCAGCGCATGATCCAGTCCGAGCTCTCCGGGGTGATCTTCACCGCCGACCCGCGCACCGGCGACCGCGACCGCGTGGTCGTCGAAGCCGTGTTCGGCCAAGGCGAAGCGATCGTCAGCGGTGCCGTCGAGCCCGACACCTATGTCGTCGGCAAGAAGGACCTGCTGGTCCTCTCGGTCCGGGTCGGCAAGCAGAGCCACAAGATCATCGCCGAAGCCGGCGGCGGCGACGTCCGGATCGAGCTGCCCGGGCCCGCGGGCGGCCGCCGCGTCCTGAGCGACACCCTGGTGCTGGAGCTGGCCCGGATGGCTTCGCGGGTCGAGGAACACTACGCCGTACCGCAGGACATCGAGTTCGCGATCGCCGACGACGAGATCTTCCTGGTCCAGTCGCGCCCGATCACCACGCTGCCGCCGCTGACGGCGGTGACGACCGAAGCGCTCGTCACCGGGCTCGCCGCGTCGCCGGGCGAGGGCAGCGGCGCGGTGCGCGTGTTGCACGACCCGGCCGAGGCGAAACACCTGCGGGACGGCGAGGTCCTCGTCGCGCCGATGACGAACCCGGACTGGGTGCCGGCGATGCGCCGGGCCGCCGCCGTGGTCACCGACGGCGGCGGGATGACCTGCCACGCCGCCGTGGTCGCCCGCGAGCTGGGCGTGCCGTGCGTCGTCGGAACCGGCGACGCCACCCGCGTGCTGGCCGACCGCACGCTGGTCACCGTCGACGGCACGAAGGGCGAGGTCCGGGCCGGTGCGGCCAAGAAGGCGCCGGCGCGCACCGAACCGGTCGCCGGGCCGGTGGCGCCGGAAGCCATCGGCACCAAGCTGTACGTCAACCTCGCCATGCCCGACCACGCCGAAGAGGTCGCCGCCCAGGCGGTCGACGGCGTCGGCCTGCTGCGCGCGGAGTTCCTGCTGACCGAGGCCCTGGACGGCCGGCACCCGCGCGACCTGCTCGCCAAGGGCGAAGAGCGATCCTTCGTGGACAAGATGACGGAGTCGCTGCTGAAGATCACCCGGCCGTTCGGCACCCGCCCGGTGGTCTACCGCGCGACCGACCTGCGGACCAACGAGTTCCGCGGCCTGGCCGGCGGCGACGCCTTCGAGCCGGTCGAGAGCAACCCGATGATCGGGTACCGCGGCTGCTACCGGTACGTCCGCGAGCGCGACCTGTTCGCCCTTGAGCTGGAGACCCTCGCGAGGGTGCGCGAGCAGACGCCGAACCTGCACCTGATGATCCCGTTCGTGCGCACCAAGTGGGAGCTGGAGGAGTGCCTCGAGCTGGTCGACGCCAGCCCGCTCGGGCGGCAGCGTGGGCTGCACCGCTGGATCATGGCCGAGGTCCCGTCGGTCGTGTACTGGCTGGGCGAGTACGCCGGGATGGGCATCGACGGCGTCTCGATCGGCAGCAACGACCTCACGCAGCTGGTGCTGGGCGTCGACCGCGACTCGGCGCAGTGCGCGGAGCTGTTCGACGAGGCCGACCCTGCGGTGCTGGACGCGATCGAGAAGATCGTCCGCATCGCCCGGCACCGCAACATCACCTCGTCGCTGTGCGGCCAGGCGCCCTCGACCAAGCCCGGCTTCGCGGAGCACCTCGTCCGCTTCGGCATCACGTCGATCTCGGTCAACCCGGACGTCCTGGGCGAGTCCCGCGCCGCCATCGCCTCGGCCGAGCGGCGGATCCTGCTGGAGAGCACCCGATGACCAGCGCCATCGAAATCACCGGGCTGCGCAAGCGGTTCGGCCGGACGACGGCGCTCGACGGGCTCGACCTGACCGTCGAAACCGGGGAGGTGCACGGCTTCCTCGGCCCGAACGGCGCCGGGAAGACCACCACGCTGCGGGTGCTGCTGGGCCTGCTGCGCGCCGACGCCGGCGAGCTGCGGCTGCTCGGCGGCGATCCGTGGCGGGACGCCGTGGCGCTGCACCGCCGTCTCGCGTACGTGCCGGGTGAGGTCTCGCTGTGGCCGAACCTCACCGGCGGCGAGGTCATCGACCTGCTCGGGCGGCTGCGCGGCGGCCTGGACCCGGTGCGTCGCAAGCGCTACCTCGACCGGTTCGAGCTCGACCCCCGGGTCAAGGGCCGCGCGTACTCGAAGGGCAACCGCCAGAAGGTCGCCGTGGTCGCCGCGCTCGCGTCGGACGTCGAACTGCTGGTGCTCGACGAGCCGACCAGCGGGCTCGACCCGTTGATGGAGCAGATCTTCCGCGAGTGCGTCCGCGAGGAACGGGAGCGAGGCCGGACGATCCTGCTGTCCAGCCACATCCTGTCCGAAGCGGAAGCCCTGTGCGATCGGGTCAGCATCATCCGGGCCGGCCGCCTGGTCGACTCGGGCAGCCTCGACGAACTGCGGCACCTCGCCCGGACCACCGTCACCGCGCGGCTTTCCGGCACCGCGGACGGCCTGGCGCACCTGCCGGGGGTGCACGACTTCAGCGCCGAGGGCGGCCAGGTGCGGCTCACCGTCGACAACGCCGAGCTGGCGTCGGTGCTCGGACTGCTGAGCCAGTGCGGGGTCCGGAGCCTGACCAGCAACCCGCCGACCCTGGAAGAGCTGTTCCTGCGCCACTACCGCACCGAAGCGGGCCGGACGGCGGTGCCGGCATGAGCTCGCTGACCGGCACCGGCACGCTGGTCCGGCTGGCGCTGCGCCGGGACCGGGTCCGCCTGCCGGTGTGGACGGCGGTGTTCACCGCGGTGGCGGCGTCGTCGGCCGCGGCGACCGCGGCGGTCTACCCGGCCGCGGGAGACCAGCGGGGCGCGGCCGACAGCATCAACTCGGTCCCGGCCCTGGTCGCGCTGTACGGCCCGGTGTACGAGCCGACGCTGGGCGCCACGTCGGTGTTCAAGCTGACGGCGTTCGGCGCGGCCCTGATCGCCCTGCTGATGATCTTCACCGCGGTCCGGCACACCCGGGCCGAGGAGGAGGCCGGCCGGCGGGAGCTGCTCGGCTCCGCGGTGGTCGGCCGGTTCGCGGGCCTGGCGGCGGGCGTCGTCGTCACGGCGGTGTCGAGCCTGGTCCTCGGCCTCTTCAGCGGGCTGGGGCTCGCGGCGGCGGGGCTGCCGGTGGCCGGCTCGCTGGCGTTCGGCCTCGGCTGGGCGGCCGCCGGTCTCGTCTTCGGCGGGGTCGCGGCGGTGACCGCCCAGCTGACCAAGAGCGCGAGAGCCGCTTCGGGCCTCGCCGTCGTCGCGCTGCTCGCGGCGTACTTCCTGCGGGCGGTGGGTGACTCCGCCGGCCCGCGCTGGTTGTCGTGGGCGTCGCCGATCGGGTGGACCCGGCAGGTCCGGCCGTACGCCGGTGACGTGTGGTGGGTCTTGGCCGTTCCGCTGCTCGTCACCGCGGCACTGCTCGCCGCGGCGGCCGCGCTGGCCCGCGTCCGCGACATCGACGCCGGGCTGCTGCCGGATCGTGCGGGCGCGGCGCACGCCGCTCGTTCCCTGGGCGGGGCGTGGGGCCTGACCTGGCGGCTCAACCGCGCGAACCTGGCCGCCTGGCTGGCCGGGTACGTCCTGATCGGACTGGTGCTGGGCGGCCTGGCGGGCAACGTCGGGAAGATGCTCGACAGCGACGGTGCCCGGGCGCTGATCACGGCGCTCGGCGGGGAACAGGCGCTCGAAAACGCGTTCCTCGCGGCCGAGTTCTCGATGGCGGGGGTGATCACCGCCGGCTACGCGATCACCGTCCTGGTCCACCTGCGGGGCGAGGAGCGAGCGCTGCGCGTCGAACCGCTGCTGGCCACCGCGCTCGACCGCCGCCGCCTGCTGGCGGGGTACCTCCTGCTCGCGGTGGCCGCACCGGTGCTGCTGCTCACGGCGCTCGGGCTCACGGCCGGGCTGGCGTACGGGATCCGTACCGGCTCGCCCGGCGCCGAGGCGGTCCGGCTGGTCGGCGCGGCACTGGCCCAGCTGCCCGCGGCCTGGGTGCTCGCCGGGCTCGCGACGGCACTGTTCGGCTTCGTGGCGTGCGCGGTCACCGTGGCTTGGGTCGCGCTGACGACGTTCCTGCTGCTGGGCGAGTTCGGGGTGCTGCTGAAACTCGACCAGTGGGTGCTCGACCTGTCGCCGTTCACCCACTCGCCGAAGCTGCCCGGTGCCGTCGTGCACCTCGCTCCGTTGCTCTGGCTCACCGCACTGGGCGGCGCGCTGGTCGTGGCGGGGATAGCCGGGTTCCGCCGGCGCGACATCGCGGGTTGACACACGAAGGGATGAGCCGATGTCCGAGGGTTCCCGCGCCGCCGCGCTCAGCGCCGCCCGCCGAGCGTCCGCGCGCTACCGCACCAGCCCGTGGCCGGGCGGGCTCCACGTGACCGGCCACCGGGCGGCGGCCGGCCCCGATCCGGTGCTGAGCTTCCTCGGCGGGGCCGGGTGCGCCCGGTACCTGCTCGAGACCCCGGACGCGAAGCTGCTTGTCGGGTGCGGGCTGTTCGCCGGGCCGGACGCGTTGTGGCGCCGCAACTTCTCACCCTGCCCGGACGAGCTGCACGCGGTCGACGCGGTGATCCTGCCGAGCGCCGGCCTCGGGCACGCGGGATTCCTGCCGCAGCTGGTCGCCGAGGGCTGGCACGGGCCGGTGTTCGCGACGCCCGGGACCGCCGCGCTGCTCCCGGTCGCCTTGGGCGACGCCGCGAAACAGTTCGAGGAAGACGCGGACCGGTGGTGCCCGCCCGGCCCGGCCGTCCCGCCGTTCCGCGCCGAGGACGTCAGCCGGGCCGTGGACCTGGTGCGGCCGGTCGAATTCGGCACGCTCCGGCAGCTCGACGGCGCGGAGCTGGAGTTCGGCCGCTCGGGCGGGCGGCTCGGGGCGGCGTGGGTGCGGATCCGCGCGGGTGGCCGCTCGGTCGTGTTCGCCGGGCCGCTGGGCGCGGCCGGTCATCCGCTGCTGCGCCGGCCGGACCCGCGGCCCCGCTCGGACGTCCTGGTGCTCGCCGCTCCCCAGGAGCCCGGCGACCGCCACCTGCCGGGGCGGTTCGCCGCGGCGGTGCACCGTGCGGTCCGGCGGGGCGGGAGCGTCGTCGTCCCCGCGGCCGCGGTGGGCACCGAGCTGCTGCTGACGATGGTGCGGGACCTCATGGACGCCCAGGAGATCCCGCGGCTGCCGGTCCTGCTCGACAGCCCGGCGGGCCTGGCCGGAATCGACGTCCACCGCCTGGCGATGGCCGAGCGGTGGCCCGAGCTGCGCCGCGACGGCCGGGTGGCGGTGCCCGATCGGCCGGCCGGGCAGGTCACGGACCGGCCGTCGATCATCGTGGCCGGGCTCGAAACGGCGGACTCGGGACGGGTGCTGCGGCACCTCGCCGCGGCGCTGCCGGATCCGCGCAACGGCGTCGTCCTGCTGGGACACCCCGCGCCGGGAACGCGTGCCGCGCAGCTCGCGGACGGCGCCCGGCACCTCAAGATCCGCGGGCGCTACGTGTCGGTCCGGGCCGAGGTGACCGCGCTGGGCGGCACCGGCGAGTTCGCCGGCCCGGCGGAGGTACAGGCGTGGGCGACCGCGACACCGGCGCCGGAAACGGCCTTCGTCGTCGAGGGCGAGCCGGCGCCGTCGTACGCGTTGGCGAAGGCGCTGCACGCCGAGGCGGGGTGGTGCGCGGTCGTCCCGGAGGAAGCGGAACGTGTGCTGTGCTGACTACTCGTCGAGGGTGAGCTGTTCGAGGTGGAAGGCGAAGTGCCGGGCCGGGTAGCGGTAGACGTCGGCCAGCGTCATGTACGGCCGGAAGAAGGGGTCCCACCGGGTCGGGTAGTGCATCCCGCGCTCGAGGTCGGCTTCGCCGGCCCGGTCGAGGCTGCGGTGGAGTGACGCGATGATGCGGTCGAGCCACGCGGCCGCGAGCCGCGGGCCGATCAGGCCGCCACCGCAGGACCCGAGGTAGTTGATCACGTGGAAGGGGGGTGTGGCCGCGTTCAGCACGGCGGCGAACCCGCGGCTCACGGGGTCCGGCAGCCGGCCGAAGACGCGGATCAGCACCAGCAGGGCACGCACGATCTGGTAGCCGAACACGAGGTGGAACAGCAGCTGCCCGTTGGTCCACCGGGTGCCCCGCGACCGACGGCGCAGATCGGCGGCCGTCGCGGCGGCCACCAGCTC
This sequence comes from Amycolatopsis ponsaeliensis, assembly GCF_030182635.1. NCBI lineage: Bacteria > Bacillati > Actinomycetota > Actinomycetes > Pseudonocardiales > Pseudonocardiaceae > Amycolatopsis > Amycolatopsis ponsaeliensis. The sequence continues at coordinate 75,229 of NZ_JAPZLD010000002.1, read as the reverse complement.
GTGGAGGGTGGCGCGGTCGCGCTCCCACTGCTCGTGCACTGCTCGCCGGTCCATGGTTCGGCCTCCGCTCGCGCCGCTGGAGCATCCCACGGGCCGCCTGAAGCCGGTCTCAGCGCGGGTTCGCACGGGAGGTCTTTGGTCCTTCGGGGTCGTGACGCGTTGCCGTCGCGGGGGAGCGTCGCCGCCGGTGATGCTGGGTGGGTTCGTACCCCAGCGACCCGGAGCCCGACGATGAGCCGACCACTGCCCGACGTGCTCGACCAGGCCCTCGCCTCGGCCGTGCGCGCGCCTTCGCCGCACAACACCCAGCCCTGGCGGTTCACCGTCGAGCACGACGTGATCGAGGTGTGGCTGGACCGCGAGCGGCTGCTCACCGTGGCCGACCCGCACGCGCGGGAGGCGCGGCTCGCCTGTGGCGCGGCCGCCTTCAACCTGGTCATCTGCCTGCGCGCCAACGGGCTCGCCGCGACCGTGCGGATGCTGCCCGACCGGACCCGGCCCGACCTGGCCGCGGTGATCCGGCTCGACGGCAACCAGAAGGCCACCGCCGTCGAGCGCAAGCTCGCCGACGCCGTCTTCCGCCGGCACACCAACCGCCGTCCGCTGCTGGACAAGGAAGTGCCGCCCGCGTTGCGCGCGGCACTGAAATCCGCGGCGCTGAGCGAGGGCGGGCAGATCGAGTACCTCGACGCTTCCGGCCGGTACACGCCGGTGGCCTCGCTGGTCCGGCAGGCCGAGGCGCTGCAGACCGGTGACCTCGACTTCGCGGCGGAAGCCGCGTTCTGGACCCACCGCGAGCTCGACAGCCCCGACGGCGTCCCGAAGATCGCGTCCGGCCCGCCGCCGCACAGCCCCGGCATCGTCTCGCTGCGCGCGTCGCACGAGAACAGTGAGCTGCCCGAGCGCGAATACGAACAAGAGCCGCTGCTGGGCGCGCTGCTGACCCGGGACAAGGGGCCGCACGCGGAAGTCCGCGCCGGGATGGCGATGCAGCGGGTGCTGCTCACCGCGACCGCCGAGGGCCTGGCGACGTCGTTCCTGTCCCAGCCGTTCGAAACGCCGCGGACGCGGGAGTCGATCGACCGGCTCTTCGCCGGGATCGGGCAGCCGCACACCCTGCTGCGCATCGGTTACGGCTACCCGACCCGGCTGACGGGCCGGCGGCCGGTGGCGGACGTCCTGACCCAGCGCACCGGCCCGGACGTCCCGGCGAGCTGACGTCTCAAGCGTGCCCGGCCGTGGCGCGCAGCACGTCCTGGAAGGTCACCATGCCGACCACGTGCCCGTCTTCGACGACCGGCGCCGAGCGCACCCCGGCGTCGGTCATCAGCCGCGCCAGCTCACGCACCTCGGTGCCGGCCGGCACGGCCAAACCCGACTGGCGCATGACCGAGCCGGCCGTGCGCGGGCCGCCGTCGAGCATCACGCCGGTGTCCGGGTCACCCGGCGAGGCGGGGACCCGCAGGATGTCGGCTTCGGACAGCAGGCCGAGCAGCCGCCCGTCGGCGTCGACCACCGGCATCGTGGTGAACCCGTGGCGGGTCATCACCTCGGCGGCTTCGGCGAGCGTCGCGGACGGCGTCAACGCGAACGTCGGGGTGGTCATGATCTCGCGTGCGCGCATGGTCCGGGCTCCGTTTCGGTCGGGTTTTCCCGACCATTCCCGGTGCTCTCCCGGCAGCACAGGGTCCTAAGTCCTCAGCGGGCTGTCGGAGGGCCTCCGAAGCGGGGCGGATCAGTCCCGGGGTACCGGGGCCCAAGGCCTCTTCGGAGGACGGGAGAAATCGATGATCCTGTTCCTACCAAGCACTTCCGACGCGGAGAGGGCAGCGATCATGAGCACGTCGTCGAACGCGGTGGCGCGGATGTGGCGCACCGTTCTGCCCCGCCGTGGGTCGGTGGCGCGGGCCTCGGACCGGTTCCAGGCCGGGCTGCTGGTGTCCGTGGTGCTGCTCGCGCTCGCCGCGCTGCCGGTCGCCGCCAGCATCGGCTCGGAAACCTACGTGCGGCAGCAAGGGGAGTCCGCGCAGCAGCTCGGCGAGCGCACCCGGGTGACCGCGACCCTGCTCGCCGACGGCCCGGCCATCACGGTGAACTCGCGGGCCGGCGTCGTCGGCACCGGTGCACCCACCGACGCGGCGTGGACGCTCCCGGACGGGGCCCGGCACGTCGGCAAGGTGATCGCCGACCGGGGCACGCTCAAGGGCGAAACGCTGACCGTCTGGGTGGATCGCTCGGGTGACCCGGTGGATCCCCCGCTCAGCGGCGCGGGTGTCGTCATCGACGCCGTGGTCATCGGGCTGGGCCTGTGGCTGGCCGCGCTGGCGCTGCTCGCGGCCTGCTACCGGCTGACCGTGTTTTCCCTCGACCGCTTCCGTCTCGCCCGCTGGCAGCAGGAGTGGCTCCAGGAGCAGGACCGCAAGACCCATTCCTGACAACGAAGAAAAGGTGAAGTCCCATGACCACGGCAAACCAGGGCGACATCGTCGTCGGCGTGGACCATTCGGCGGTCAGCGTGGCCGCCCTGCGCTGGGCGGTGTCGGAAGCGGCGGTGAGCGGCCGGCAGGTCGTCGCACTGCGCGCGTGGACGTTCGAACCGGTCTACGACCTCGGCGCGGCGGTCGCCGGCACGCCGGAGACGGTCGCGGACCGGGAGCGGCGGCAGCTCGACGAGGTCGTCGGCGAAGTGCGGGCCGAGCACCCCGGTGCCGCCGTCCGGGCCGAGCTGGTCGAGCACTCGGCCACGGTGGCCCTGGAGGAGGCGTCGAAGACGGCGGCGATGCTCGTGCTCGGCAGCCACGGCCACGGCCGCCTGCTGAAGCTGCTCGTCGGCTCGGTCGCCGAGCACTGCCTGCGCGAGGCGAGCTGCCCCGTGGTGGTCATCCCCGCCCGGACCGTCCCGGAACCGGAGAAGGACGCGAAGCCGGAGCCGGAGCCCGCGGCCACGTACTACCCCGGCCCGCTGCTGTGAAGGAGATCGTGATGTCCAGTCGCCGCAAGGTGGGTTCGGTCATGAAGATCGACGTCGCGACCGTCGCGCCGGACACGCCGTTCAAGGCCGTCGCGGTCCTGCTGGCCTCGTGGAACATCAGCGGGGCGCCGGTGGTGGACGAGGACGGGCAGGTGCTCGGCGTCGTCTCGCAGGGTGACCTGCTCGAGCACGAGGCGCCGCACGGCCTGCTCAAGCCCGGTTCACGGCAGGCGAAGCGGAAGGCCGGCGCGGCGTTCGTCGCCGACCTGATGACCAGCCCGGCGGTGACCGTCCGCGCGGAGGACGACGTCACCGTCGCCGCGAAGCTGCTGGAGCAGAACCACTTCCACCGCCTGCCGGTGGTGGACGACGCGGGCAAGCTCGCCGGCATCGTGTCCCGCTCGGACCTGCTGCGGGTCTTCCTGCGCACCGACCAGGAGATTCGCGCCGAGGTCAGTGACGAAGTGCTCGAGCGCGAGATGACGCTGGACCCCGCATCGCTGTACGTCGCGGTGCACAACGGCATCGTCACGCTCAACGGCACGGTCGAGCGGACGAGCATGATCCCGGTGATCGTGGCGCTGATCCGCCGGGTCGACGGCGTCGTCGAGGTGCGGCAGACCCTGAAGGGCCAGTTCGACGACCGGGGCGTGTCCCCGGTCCCGCCGGGCCCGGTCGGGATCCTGAGCCCGCACAAACCGCACAACTGAACCGGGTGCGGAAAGCGGCCACCGTCCGATCCGGACGGTGGCCGCTTCGTCGTGCTGGAGGTGTCGACCAGCCCGGTGGTGATGGTGACGTTCTTGATCCACAGCTCTCGAGGTGCAGCGCCGCCGGAATGCCGACCGCTTCGATCGCGACGTCGGCGCCCAGACCACCGCTGGCTTCGGCCGCCGCCTCGCCGGGCTGCACGAGGACGTCGGCACCGAAGGACTTCGCCGCGTCGAGGCGCGCCGGTTCCTTGTCGACCACGATGATCGTGCCGGGCGAGAACGGCGGAAGCGGTCTCCACGATCGTAGAGACCGCTTCGTGACCGAGGATCCGGCCGCGCTCGACCTCGGGGACATCATCCTTGAGGATGTGCAGGTCGGTGCCGCAGATGGTGACCGCGTCGATCCGCGCCGGCCGGGGCCGTCGTACACGAGTGCCTTCATTCGTCGCCGGGACAGCGGAACGGGCGCCCGCCTGCCGGCGGGCGCCCGTGGTACCGATCGCGTTCAGCGCAGCCACTGGCGGTCGCCGACGGCGTCCGCCCAGCGACGGCCGAGTCCCCACGTGTGCCCGGCCGAAGCGGCGGCCAGCGCGATGAGGATCAGCGCGTAGATGATGTGGTAGTCGATGATCGGGTTGGTGGAGTGCGTTGCCTCACCGGTGCTCATGCTCTGCGCGAACGGCCATTCGGCGGTCCACATCATGAGCATCATCAGCGAGCCGGCGACCGCGCTCAGCCGCAGGGTGACCCCGGCGATCACGGCGACGCCGATGGCGCCCAGGCCGAGCATGAACAGCCAGTCGGCCCACCAGGTGCCCGCCCAGGAGTGGAACATCGACTCGAACGGGCCGACGTGGACGCTGCTCAGGAAGCCCTTGGTCGGCGAACCGCCGCTGATCCAGGCGCCCTTCGCCGGGGTGGCGTAACCCAGGCCGAACAGCTTGTCCAGGAACGCCCACAGGAACACGAACCCGGTGACGACCCGCAGGACCGCCAGGGTCTTCCCGGCGATCGTGGACTCGGTGACGAAGCCGGCGACCGGCGCCGGTTCGGTGGCCCGGTGGCCCGAGGTGGTCTTCTTCTCTTCCGGTCGGATGGACATGGGGAAACCTCCGTTCTTTTCGGTGCTGCGGTCAGTTTCTTCCGGTACCGCGGGAGTTTCTGGGGTCGAAGGTCCCCGGCCGGGAGGTCCTTGGGCGCCGGTTCACGAGGACCGGGCCGAACGGACCAAAGTCCGCACGAACCAGGGCGGAAGCCTCGCGCCGCCGGCGTCGTCCGGCGGTTGACTGGCGGAAAACCGGAAGGGGAAGTGGATGAACGGCTCGGTACTCGTGGCCGGCGTCGACGGATCGGCCGGATCACTCATGGCGGTCCGATGGGCCGCGCGCGCGGCACGCGAACGGGGTCACGGCCTGCGCCTCGTGCACGCGCTCCCGACGCTTCCCGCGCCCTACCCACGCGGGGACCCGACTTACGACCAGCTGCTGGAAGTGGCCGCGGAGCAGGGAAGCGCCATGCTGGCCGAAGCGCGGGAGGCCGCGGCGGAGGTGGCGCCCGGCCTCACGGTGGAGACGGCGCTCCGGCCCGAGCGGCCCGCCGAGGCACTGGTCGACGAGTCGGGTGGCGCGGTGCTGCTCGTGCTCGGTACCCCGGGCCTGCGGCCGTTCGGCCGCATCCTGTTCGGGTCGGTCACGGTGGCCTTGGCCGCGCACGCGAAGTGCCCGGTCGCGCTGATCCGTCCGCACGTAGGCGAGAATCGGCCGCCGGCCGAGGGACCGGTGGTGGTCGGCGTCGACGGCGGCCCGGCGAGCGAGGAGGCCATCGCGGCCGCGTTCGAAGAAGCGTCTTGGCGCGCCACCCGGCTGGTCGCGGTGCACTGCCGGCCCGACAACCACTGGACGAGCGACAGCGCGGCGGTGGCGGAGCACGAACACGAGCTGCTGGCCCAGCGGCTGGCCGGTTGGCAGGAGAAGTACCCGGACGTCACCGTCGACCGGGTCGTGCCGGTCGGGCGGCCCGCCGAGCAGCTGCTGGACTTCGCCGACCGCGCGCAGCTGCTCGTCGTCGGCAGCCGCGGGCGGGGTGGGGTGTGCGGCCTGGCTCTCGGGTCGACGAGCCAGGCCCTGATGTCCTACGCGCTCTGCCCGGTGCTGGTCGCCCGCGGCGGGATGCGCCCGCAGGAGAAGTAGAGCACCGGGCCGGCGAAGTTCACCGCGATCACCGGGGCCCACAACCACTTCGGGCCGCGGACGCGGTCGGCCGGACGGCGGGCCAGGTCCCACCAGGCACCCGCGGCGAGCAGCGCCTGCACGCTCGCCGCGGTGCCGATCACCGTGCGCCGGGTGGCAGTCAGGTCACGCCACCGCTTGCGGTCTCCCATGCCGTTCTCCTTCCGTCCGGTCCAGGCAAGGGCATCGGCCGCCCCGAGCAAAAGGGCCAAAGGCCCCTCGCCTGGGGACCGTCGCCCGCCGCGCGGAGCACGCCAAGGCTCCTAATTTGATCGCACAACGGTTTCCGACGGAGGTGGAGTCATGCGTGGTCCGCTGGTGTGCGACCTGATGAGCCGGCCGGTCGTGTCGGCAGGCCCGGGGACATCCTTCAAGGAACTGGCCACCCTGCTGGCCGGGAACGGCATCGCGGCGATCCCGGTGGTCGACGAGCACCGCCGCCCGATCGGCGTCGTCGGCGAGGCCGACCTGCTGGCCCGCCACGGCCGGGACGCCCGGCGCGAGCGCGGGCTCCGGCGGCTGCGGGTGTGGACCAAGGCGCAGGGCCTGACCGCGCGCGAGCTGATGACGCGGCGCGTGCCCACCGTCGCGAAGGACGAACCCCTGGCGGGCGCGGCCCGGCGGCTGGTGGAGACCGGCCTGCGCTGCCTCTACGTCGTCAACGCCGCGGGCCACCTCGTGGGTGTCCTCGCCCGCCGCGACGTCCTGCGCGCGTTCCTGCGGCCGGACGAGGAGCTCAAGGAGACCGTGGAGCGTGAGGTCCTGCAGCGGTCGATCCGGGCGGACCTTTCGACGGTCGAGGTCCGGGTCGACGAGGGTGTCGTGACGTTGAGCGGGGTGATCGACCGGCGCAGCGAGGTCGAACGCGCGGAGTGGCTCACCGAGTCGGTTCCCGGCGTGGTCGCCGTGCGGAACCGGTTGAAGTACACCCAGGACGACGGCGCCGCCACGGAACTGCGCTGAGCGGCCGGGCCTTCACCGGAGTGCGACCGTGAGGAGCACGACGACATCGTCGAGCGCGGTGAGCCCGTGGCGCTCCGGCGGGATCGTCGCCAAGTGCCCGCGCTCGAGTGTCCATTCGGCACTGTGGCTGTGCAGCCGCACGGTGCCCGACACGACGTAGAGCGTGGCCGCCGGCGGTGAGTCGTGCTCGGCCAGTTCCGCGCCCTCGGCGAGGGCGATCAGGGTCGCGCGCTGCGAAGTTCCGGAAACCAGCGTCCGGGCGGCCCGCCGGGAAGCGTGGCTGCGTGCTTCGGCGAGCAGGTCCGGGGCGAGTGCGTCGATCGAGGTGACAGCGGGGTGGCCGGTCATCGGGGGCGCTCCCATCGTCGGCGGGAAGTTCCGCTCTGCCGGCCACGGTAGCCGAGAACGCGGCGAGCGGGACCGTGAAGGACGGATGCCCGCCGGGCCAGGTCACCGGCGGGCACCCGAGGCAGTGTCGTCAGGACAAGGACCGCCCGATCAGTTCCACCAGCTCCACCGTGCGGGTCGCGTAGGCCCATTCGTTGTCGTACCAGCCGAACACCTTCGCCAGGTGCGAGTCGGCCTTCGTCAGCTGGGAGTCGAACACGCACGAGGCCGGGTCGCCGATGATGTCGCGGGACACGACCGGCGCCTCGGTGTAGCGGAGGATGCCCTTCAGGTCACCATCGGAGGCTTCGGCGAACGCGTGGTTGACCTGCTCCGCCGTGACCGGGCGCTCGAGCTCCACCGTCAGGTCGGTCAGCGAGCCGTCCTCGACCGGGACGCGCACCGCGACGCCGTCGAGCTTGCCGGCCAGCTCCGGGATCACCAGCCCGATCGCCTTGGCCGCACCGGTGCTGGTGGGCACCATGTTGACCGCGGCCGAGCGGGCGCGGCGCGGGTCCTTGTGCGGCCGGTCCAGCAGCGCCTGGTCGCCGGTGTAGCTGTGGATCGTGGTGAGCAGCCCGCGCCGGATGCCGAACGCGGAGTGCAGCACCTTCACCATCGGGGCGAGGCAGTTCGTCGTGCACGAGGCGTTCGAGATGATGTGGTGCTTCGCGGGGTCGTAGTCGCTTTCGTTGACCCCGAGCACGATCGTCGCGTCGACGTCCTTGCCGGGGGCGGAGATCACGACCTTCTTCGCGCCCGCGGCCAGGTGGACGCCCGCGGCTTCGCGGGTGCGGAACTTGCCGGTCGACTCGACGACGACGTCCACGCCGTACTCGCCCCAGGGCAGCTCCGCCGGGTCGGCCTTCGCGGTCACCTGGATCAGGTGGTCGCCGACGCGCAGCGCCTCGCCGTCGACCACCTCGACGGGGATGCGCAGCCTGCCGTAGGTGGAGTCGTGGACGAGCAGGTGCGCCAGCATCTCCGGCGACGTGATGTCGTTGACCGCGACCACCTCGATCGGGCTGTCCGGGGTTTCCAGCACGCACCGGAGGATGTCGCGCCCGATCCGGCCGAAGCCGTTGATCCCGAGCCGTACTGTCATCTGCTTCTCCCTGTCGTCGTCCGTTCCTCCTCGATGGTTCGGCACCCGCGGACGCGCCCGTAGGGCCCAAGTTCCCCGGGGCGAGGGCCGAACGCCCCCGGGCCCGGCGGAACCGGTGACCTTCGGCTCTAGGGGACGGCGCACGTGAGCCGCTTCCCTGGACACGGCGAAAGGGGAGCCGATGGCCACCGACATCCGCGTGCTCGACCGGGCCGGGCTCGACCGGCTGGTCGAGGTGCTGCTCGGCGAGGGCTACCGGGTCGTGGGCCCGACGGTCCGCGACGACGCGATCGTGCTGGCCGAGCTGGACTCGGGAGCCGAGCTGCCCGCGGGCTGGGGTGTGGAGACCGCGCCCGGCCGGTACCGGCTGCGCCGTCGGACGGACGCGGCCGTGTTCGGCCATTCGGCGGGACCCCAGTCGTGGAAACGCTTCCTGCACCCGCCGCACCGGGCCCTCTGGCACACCGGTCCCGATGGCGAGTTCGTCGCGGCGGCCGAAGCTGTGCAACGCTACGCATTCCTCGGGGTCCGGGCGTGCGACCTGGCGGCGATCTCCGTGCTCGGCACCGTGCTCGCCGCGAGCGGCTCGTTCACCCGGCGCCGGCAAGGGCTGTTCACGATCGCCGCGAACTGCACCGAACCCGGTGAAGTGTGCTTCTGCGCTTCGATGCGCACCGGGCCCGGCGTGTCCGGGGGCTACGACCTCGGCCTCACCGAGCTGATCGACGACGACGGCCACCGGTTCGTGGTCGACGTCGGGTCCGCCGAAGGCGAGCGCGTCCTCGGGCTGGTCGCCACCCGCGACGCCGCGGACAGAGAGGTCGCCGAAGCGCGAGCAGGCGTCGAAGCCGCGGCGGCGAAGATGGGCCGCGCGATGCCGCCAGGGGACCTTCGGACCCTGATGCGCGAGTCGCGCGAGTCACCCGTCTGGTCTGAGATCGCCAGCCGGTGCCTGACTTGCGGCAACTGCACCATGGTCTGCCCGACGTGCTTCTGCACCACCACCGAGGACGTCACGGACGTGACCGGCGAGCACGTCGGGCGCGCCGAACGCTGGGCGTCCTGCTTCGAACTCGACTTCTCCTACGTGCACGGCGGAAGCGTGCGCGAGTCGGGAGACAGCCGCTACCGGCAGTGGATGAGCCACAAGCTGAGCACCTGGTACGACCAGTTCGGCACGTCCGGGTGCGTCGGCTGCGGGCGCTGCATCGCCTGGTGCCCGGCCGGTATCGACATCACCGTGGAAGCGGCCCGGCTCGCCGCGGAAGGAGCCGGCCATGTCGGCGGTTGACCGCTTCACCGCGTTGCCTCCGTTCTCCCGGCTCACGCCGTCGGAGACCGCGTTGCTGACCCGCGCGAAGCGTGAGGTCGCCTTCGCCGCGGGGGAGCGGTTGTGCGAGGAAGGCCGTCCGGCCGACCGGCTCTGGGTGCTCGAAAGCGGCCGGGTCGAGGTGGACACCGCGGTCCCCGGCCGCGGCGACGTCGTCGTGCAGACGCTCGGGCCGGGGGAGCTGCTCGGCTGGTCGTGGCTCGTCCCGCCGCACCGCTGGGACTTCGGTGCCCGCGCGCTCACCACGGTGACCGCGGCCGAGCTGGACGGGCAGCTCCTGCGCGACCTCGCCGACGCGGACCCGGCGTTCGGGTACGCCCTGACCCGCGCCCTGTTCGAAGTGCTGGCCCACCGCCTGCGGGGCACCCGGGCCCGGCTGCTCGACCTCTACCGGAGCGGCTCGTGACCGAGCCGATGCTGCCGGTGCCGTACCGGGTCGAGCGGCGGAAGACCCAGACGCGGGACACGGCGACGCTGCGGCTCGTCCCGGCCGGCCACGCCCTGCCGCGGTTCCGGCCCGGTCAGTTCACGATGCTCTACGCGCGGGGGATCGGCGAGGTCGCCATCTCGATCAGCGGTGATCCGTCCACTGAGGACGGTGTGCTCGAGCAGACGGTCCGGGACGTCGGCGCGGTCAGCCACGCCCTCCACGACGCCGAACCCGGCATCGTGCTCGGCGTGCGCGGGCCGTACGGGCGCGGCTGGGACGTCGAATCGGCTCGCGGCGGCGACGTCGTGATCGTCGCCGGCGGGGTGGGCCTGGCGCCGTTGCGGCCGGTCGTCCTCGCGGTGCTCGCCGACCGGGCCGCCTACGGCCGCGTCGTCCTGGTCGCCGGGGCGCGCACACCCGCCGACTTCCTCTACCGCGACGAGTTCGCCGCGTGGGAGACCTCGATCGAGGTGCGCCGCACGGTCGACCAGCCGGCCGCCGGCTGGACCGGCGAGGTCGGCTTCGTCACCGAGCCCCTGGCCCAGGTGGGCCCCTTCACCGGCCGGGCCACCGCGTTCCTCTGCGGCCCGGAACCGATGATGCGCTTCAGCGCGCAGGTGCTGCTGCGGGCCGGAATGGCGCCGGACGACATCCGCGTCTCCCTGGAACGGAACATGCAGTGCGGCACGGCGCTGTGCGGGCACTGCCAGCTCGGCCCGCTGCTGCTCTGCCGAGACGGCCCGGTCGTGACGTACGCCGAGGCCGAACCCCTCCTCCTGGTCCGGGAGCTGTGACATGAGCCTGCCCACCCTCGCCGTCTGGAAGTTCGCCTCCTGCGACGGCTGCCAGCTCACCCTGCTCGACTGCGAGGACGAGCTCCTGGACCTCGCCGGCCGCATCAAGATCGCGTACTTCACCGAAGCGACCAGTGCGGTGCTGCCCGGCCCCTACGACGTCTCGCTCGTCGAAGGCTCCATCACGACGGAGGCGGACGAACGGCGGATCCGCGAAGTGCGCGAGCAGTCGCGGGTGCTGGTCACCATCGGCGCGTGCGCCACCAGCGGCGGAATCCAGGCCCTGCGCAACTTCGGCGACGTCGCCGAGTTCGCCGCCTCGATCTACGCGAGCCCGCAGTTCATCAGCACCCTCGCCACGTCGACGCCGATCAGCGCCCACGTGCCGGTGGACTTCGAACTGCGCGGCTGTCCCATCGACCGGAACCAGCTGCTCGAGACGCTCGGCGCGTTCCTCGCCGGGCGCAAACCGGATCTGCCCGACACCAGCGTCTGCACCGAATGCAAGCGCCGCGGCCTCACCTGCGTGACGGTCGCCGACGGCACCCCGTGCCTCGGCCCGGTGACGCACGCCGGCTGCGGAGCGCTCTGCCCGGCCCACCGCCGCGGCTGCTTCGGGTGTTTCGGGCCGATGGCGAAACCCAACACCGCGGCACTGCTGCCGATCCTGCGTACCTGCGGGATGGACGAGCCCGCGATCGGCCGCGTCTTCGCCACGTTCAACGCGGCCGCGCCGGACTTCGCCGCCGTGTCACGGGAGCGACGGCCGTGACCACCCGCCGGCTGGCCGTCAACGCCATCGCGCGCGTCGAAGGGGAAGGCGCGCTGCGGCTGGTCGTCGAGGACGGCCGGATCCACACCGCCGAGCTGAACATCTACGAGCCGCCGCGGTTCTTCGAAGCGCTGCTGCGCGGCCGGGACTGGACCGAGCCGCCCGACATCACGTCCCGCATCTGCGGCATCTGCCCGGTGGCCTACCAGACCAGCGCGTGCAACGCCCTGGAAGCGGCGTGCGGCGTCGAGCTCGACGGGCCGCTCGCCGCCCTGCGCCGGCTGGTGTACTGCGGCGAATGGATCTCGAGCCACGCCCTGCACATCCACCTGCTGCACGCACCCGACTTCCTCGGGTACCCGGACGGCATCGCGATGGCGGCCGGGAACCGCGGCGCCCTCGAACGCGGTCTCGCGCTCAAGAAGACCGGCAACGCGCTGATGGAACTGCTCGGCGGAAGGGCCATCCACCCGGTGAACGTCCGCGTCGGCGGGTTCTACTCGGTACCGTCGAGGGCCGAGCTCGCCCCGATGCGCGAACGGCTGCTGGGCGCGCTGGAGCAGGCGCGCGAGGTCGTGCGCTGGGTGTCCGGGTTCGACTTCCCCGACTTCGAGACCGGCCACGACCTGCTCTCGGCGCGCGAGCCGGGGTGGTACCCGATCGAACGGGGAAGCGTCGTCGCGAGCACCGGCGCCGCGTTCCCGGCCGCGGAGTTCCCCGACCACGTCGTCGAGCGGCAGGTCCCGCATTCCACGGCGTTGCACGCGAGTCTCGACGGCCGCCGGTACCTGACCGGTCCGCTCGCCCGGTACTCGCTCAACTCGGCCCTGCTCGGCCCGGCGGCCCGCGAGGCCGCAGCGGAGGCGGGACTGGGACCGGAGTGCCGGAACCCGTTCCGGTCCATCGTGGTCCGCGCGGTCGAAGTGGTGTACGCGGTCGAGGAGGCGCTACGCCTGATCGAGGGCTACGAGCGGCCCGACCGGCCGTGCGTCGACGTCGTCCCGCGCGCGGGCACCGGGCACGGGGTGAGCGAAGCACCCCGCGGGCTGCTCTACCACCGCTACACCCTCGACGAAGCGGGACTGGTCACCGCGGCGACGATCGTCCCGCCGACGTCGCAGAACCAGGCGGCGATCGAGGACGACCTGTGCCGGCTGGCCGGCACGCGGCTCGGTCTCGGCGACGACGCGCTGGCCCTGTTCTGCGAGCGGATCATCCGCAACCACGACCCCTGCATCTCGTGCGCGACGCACTTCCTCGACCTGACCGTGGTCCGCCGGTGACGGCCGTGGTGGCCGGCCTGGGCAATGCGCTGTGCGGCGACGACGGGATCGGCCCGGCCGTCGTGGCCGCGCTCCCGGCGCTGCCCGGGGTCCGGGTGGTCCCGCGGATCGCCGATCCCCTGACGCTGATCGACACCTGGGCGGAGGCCGGGCTCGCGGTGCTCGTCGATGCGGTGCGGGGCCCGCTGCGACCCGGTGAGGTCGTGCGGTTCACCGGCGAAGACGGCTGGCCCGGTCGCGCCGGGCGGGGTGGGCACACCCTCGACATCGCGGCGGCGGTCGACCTCGGACAGGCCTTGGGCCGGTCGCCGCGGCGGCTGGTCGTGATCGGCGTCGCGGGCGTCGATTTCGAGCCGGGGCAAGGGCTTTCGGCGCCGGTCGCCGCGGCGGTCCCGGCCGCGGTGCGGGCCGTGCTCGCGGAAGGCCTTTGGTCCTCGCCGGTCGGGTAGAATGCCCGCTTCGCCGCGCGGCCCCTCGGAGTTGGCTGGAAACCGGAGGGGACTGCGACACAAGAGGAGCGGTGATGACGGAAGCAACCGTGAAGGGCCGGATCGTGGTCGGCGTCGACGGTTCGGACGCCGGTACGGCCGCACTGGTCTGGGCGGCCGCGCAGGCCGAGGCGATCGGCGCCGAGCTGGACGTCGTGACGGTGTGGCTGCACGACGAGATGCTCGACGACGCCTCGGTGAACCGGAACCTCGAAGAGGCCAGGCGGGTGCACTTCCACGAGCTGCAGAAGCTCGTCACCGCGGTGACGAAGGACCACGCCGGGGTGGTCGCGCGGTGCTCGGCCCCGGACGGCGATCCCGCAGGCGTCCTGACCGAACGGGCGAAGGACGCGACCATGCTGGTCGTCGGCAGCCACGGCAAGGGCAAGCTGCGCGAGGTGCTCGCCGGCTCGGTCAGCAGCGCCTGCCTGCGGCACGCGACCTGCCCGGTCGCGGTGATCCCGCCGCCCGCCCGCACCCCGGAAAGCCCGCTGGGCCGCCGGCTGGCCGACGTGACCCCGGCGAAGTCCTGAGGCCGTCATGACCGCGACCGACGAATCGGACGGGGCGCCGCTGCTGCGCGTCCGGGGCGTCACCAAGAGGTTCGGTCCGGTGCAGGCCCTGGGCGGGGTCGACCTCGACATCCCGGCCGGGCAGGTGACCGCGCTGGTCGGCGACAACGGCGCGGGCAAGTCCGTGCTGATCAAGTGCATCGCCGGCATCCACGTCCCGGACACCGGCGAGTTGACGTGGCAGGGCGAGCGGGTGCGCATCCGCAGCCCCCGCGACGCCGCCGCGCTCGGCATCCAGACCGTCTACCAGGACCTCGCGCTCTGCGACAACCTCGACGTCGTGCAGAACATGTTCCTGGGCCGCGAACACCTGCGCCTCGGGGTGCTCGACGAGGACCGGATGGAGCGGGCCGCGAAGAACACGCTGCACAGCCTCGGCGTCACGACGGTGACGTCGGTCCGGCAGGCGGTCGGTTCGCTGTCCGGCGGCCAGCGGCAGGCGGTGGCGATCGCGAAAGCCGTGCTGTGGGACTCGAAGCTCGTCATCATGGACGAGCCGACCGCGGCCCTGGGTGTCCAGCAGACGGAGGCCGTCTTGAGGCTGGTGGAGCGGCTGGCCGACCGCGGCCTGGGCGTGCTCGTGGTGTCGCACAACATGAACGACGTCTTCGACGTCGCCGACCGCATCGCGGTGCTCTACCTGGGCCGGCTGGCGGGGGTGTTCACCACCGGTGAGCTCACCAAGGAAACGGTCGTCGACCTGATGACCGCGGGCCGGTCCGACCGGATGGGCGGATCGAGCCGGGTGAAGGGAATCGCATGATGATCGTGTGGTTGATAGTCGCCGCGGTCGTCCTCGCCGTGCTGGCCCTCTCGATCCGGATCGTCAAGCAGTACGACGCGCTGACCCGAAGTCCGTGATGCCCCCTTACCGGCCATGAAAAGCGGGTAAGGGGGCATTCACGGCCTTCAGCGCGTCAGCCAGCGGGTCGCGCCGCGCAGGCCCAGGGCCATGGCGTCCCAGCCGGTCCCGGCGTGGACCGGGAGCCCGGCGCGGAACCGGCCCGGCACGTACGTGCCCAGCGCCTTCTTGCCCAGCCGCCAGGCGGCCGAGGTGCCGACGCGGTAGGCGTCACCGGCCGCGGGGTCGACGACCACCGGCTGCGCGGGGTCGCCGGTGACCGACAGCGGAACCTGCGCGAAGGTCGCCTTGTCGAACATCTCCAGCACGCACATGCTCACCGGTTCGAAGCCGGCCCCCGGCAGGTGCGCGCCCGCGTCGGCGGCGATCTGGCCCGCGACGGCCTGTGCCTGCAGCAGGGCGAGGAACGCCTGCTTGACCGGGAAGTCGCCGGCGTCGCCGGGTGCGTAGACGCCGGGATGCCCGAGCACCTCGCGCGTGCTCGCCTCGCAGGTGAGGAATCCGCGGTCGTCGGTGGGCAGCCCTTCGAACCGCTGTGCCGCGACGTACGGCGGGAACGCGACGAGGAGGTCGAAGTCCTGGGTGGTGCCGTCGGTGTAGGCGACTTCGAGCTCGCTGACCTTGTCGGGGGCCGCGCCGGTGCGGCCTTCGATGCCACGCTCGGCGAACTCCGCGGCCACGACGTCGTGCAGCTTGGGGCCGAACGCCTGGACGTAGCTCCGCTCGGACGTTGTGAACGCGAGCTGGACGTTGTCGCGGACCTCGCGGCGGCGCAGCCAGGTGTCGAGCATCAGGGCGATCTCGTACAGCGGCCCGGCGCACTTGTTGTTCGGCGGCACCAGGAACAGCACCCGTTGCAGCTGGGCGTGCGCGGCGTGCTGGACCACCCACTGCAGCTGCTCGCCCAGCGCGTGCAGCCGGCCGGGGGACCAGACCGTGTGGGCGTGCTCGGCGAGACCGGGCACCTCCTCGGGACGCATGGCGGCGCCGGTGGCGATGACCAGCTGGTCGTAGGGGACCGGGCCGCGAGACGTGTGCACGACGCCCCGCTCGGTGTCGATGCCTTCGGCGTGCGCGATGTGGGAGTCGATTTCCTTCCTTCTCAACGCTTTCGCCAGCGGCACGTGCAGTGGCGCCTCGGCCGCTCCGAAGGGCAGGTAGATGCTGTTGGGCCGGAAGAGGAAGTCGTCCCGGTCGGAGACCAGGCTGAGCCGGACCTGATCGGGGTTCGCCAGTGCGCGCAGCGCGAACGCGGTTTCCAGACCGGCGAACCCGCTGCCCAGCACGACGACGTGGTTGGGGGACATGTGCGTCTCCGATACTCGAGTTTCGGCAGAGAACCCCACAGTGCCCAGCGGCGTGGTGCTGCTGTCAGGGCACTCGGCCGTGCGCGGCGGTGACTTCCGGCCCTTTTCCCGGCTTCGGGCCGGGACGCAGAGTGGAGAGTGGGGCAGTGCGACGGGAGTGGTGGCGATGACGGCGCGGAAACTGGTCGGACCGCATCGGCGGATGCCGGCGCAGGACAGCCTGTGGCTGCACCTGGACCGGCCGGAGAACCTGATGGTCGTCACCTCGGTGCTGTGGACCAGGACGCCGGTGGACGCGGCCCGGCTGCGCTCGCTCGTGTCGGACCGGCTGCTCGCGCGGTACCCGGTGTACCTGCAGCGAGCCGTGCGTCACGACGGCCCGGCGCGCTCGATCACCTGGGAGACCGATCCCGGCTTCGACCTCGGCGAGCACCTGGTCGAGCAGGATCTTCCCGCGCCCGCGGACCAGGCGGCGCTGGAGGAGTTCGTCGCCGCCCGCCGGAGCACCCCGCTCGACCCAGGTCATCCACTGTGGACCATCGATCTGCTGCAGGGCTACCGCGGCGGCAGTGCGCTCGTCTGCCGCACCCACCACGCGATGGCCGACGGGATCCGGCTGACGCAGGTGCTGTTCAGCCTCCTCGACCCGGCCGACGGTGATGGTGCCGCTCCGCACGCGAAGGTCGGCGGCTCCGCGCCGCACCGGGAGGCCGTGGCCCAGCCGGTGGTCCGGCTCGGGGCGACCGTCCTGCGCGCGCTCGGTGACACCGGGGCGATGGCGCAGCACCAGGCGGCCCGTGTGCACCCCGTGCTGGAGACCGCCGTGGCCATGCCGGTGCTCGGCGCGACCGCGGCGGTGGGCGCCACGGGAGCCGTCGCGGGCTTCCTGGCGGCGGCACTCGACGGCGGGCCGCGCCGCGCGGTCGACACGGTCGCCGGCGCGGCGACGACGGTCTGGCACAGTGCGACCGGGGCCGCGGGCCTGCTGGCGCCGTCCACCGCCACCGGGCTGTGGGACGGCGACCCGGGGGTCGAGAAGACCGCCGCCTGGGGCGAGCCGATCCCGCTGGCCGAGCTGGCTCGGATCGGCCACGAGACCGGAACGACGGTCAACGACGTCTGCACGGCGCTGGTCGCCGGCGCGCTCGACCGGTACTTCACCGCGGACGGCACCGCCCGGCCCGGCCCGTCCGACCTCGGCTGGCTGATCCCGGTGAGCCTGTCCTCGTTCGACGACGGGCTGCCGGCCACCCTGGGCAACCACTTCTCGCTCGTGCTGGCCCAGCTGCCGCTCGGGCGCCGGACGTTCGCCGAGCGCCTCGCCGAAGTGCACCGCCGGGTCGCCCGGATCCGCGACTCGTACGAGCCGGTGCTGACGTTCGGGGTGCAGTACGCGATCGCGCAGAGCCCGGCCCCGCTGGGCCTGGCGATGAGCCGGTTCTTCGCGGGCAAGGCCGTGGGGGTCCTGACGAACGTCCCCGGCCCGCGCGCCCCGATGACACTGGCCGGCGCGGAGGTCGAGGGCATCGTGGGCTGGGCACCGTGCAGCGGCCGCCAGGCGATCACGATCTGCGTGTTCAGCTACGCCGGGCAGGTGCGGATCGGGTTCGGCACGGACCGGAAGCTGATCCCGGACCCGGAGGCGCTGGTCGCGGGGCTGGCCGCGGAGTTCGCCACGGTGAGCAACGGCGGGGGTGCCGCGAAGACTCGGGGATAGCGGCGGTGCTCCGCTGGTCATGAGCGGGTGGTTCCCGGTGCACCTCGCGGGTTCGGTGACGCACGCCCGTTCAGCGGACCGTGGCGCGCAGAGCTTCGACTTCCCGCTCGATCGCCTTGGCGAGCACATCCGTCTCCGGGACCGTGTCAGCGTCGGAAGTGATCCCGAACGTGACCTGCCCGGCGTAGCTGAGCATCGCCACCCCGGTCCGCACCCGCAACGCGATCGGGACGTACGGATAGATCTCGACGATCGGCCGCCCGAGCGCGGACAGCGGCTTCGCCGGGCCGCGCACGTTGGTCGTCACCGTGACGATGTTGCGCTGCGGCAGGTGCGCGGCGGCCCGGATCGCCCAGGCGACCGGCGCGAACGGCTCGTGCGCGGCCGTCGCGGTGACCAGGGCGCCGGCGTCGGCCTCCTTGCCCTCCTTGAGCGCGCCCAGGCGGCGGTGCACGCGGATGAGACGCTGCACCGGGCCGGCCAGGTCGACCGGCAGCAGCGGCAGCAGGAGCGAGACTTCGTTGTCCACCGCCGTACCGGTCCGCACGGACACCGGCACCAGCGACCGCACGCTGTCCGCGGCCGGGGTTTCGCCGCGGTGCAGCAGCAGCTCACGGAACCCGCCGGCGACGGCGGCCAGCAGGACGTCGTTCACCGTGACGTCGTGCGCCTTGGCCACCTTCTTGACGTCGGCCAGTGCCACCGACGCGGTGGCGTACCGGCGCTCGCGCCCGAGTGGTCCGGTCAGCGGGGTCGGCGACGCGGGCAGCAGCGCCGAGGTCAGCGCGGCGAGGCCACGGGCGGCGTCGCTCACGCGGCGGGCCAGCCGGTTCGGGTGCAGCAGTTCCCGGGCCAGCAGGCGGGTCTGGTCCCACGGAGTGCGCAGCAGCGAGCCCGCGGCGTCGAGCAGCAGCTTGGCCGCGCCGGGATCGGGCGACGCCTCACCGACGGCGGGGGCGGGGACGTCGCCGAAGAGGATCGTCTGCAGCCGGGTCGCCGCGAGCCCGTCGGCCAGCGCGTGGTGCAGCTTGGACAGGATCGCCCAGCGCCCCTCCGGCAGGCCTTCGATGACCCAGAACTCCCACAGCGGCCGGTCGCGCTCGAGCCGTTCGCCCATCAGCAGGGCGACCAGGTCGCACAGCGCCGACTCGTCGTGCGGTGCCGGGAGCGCCATCCGCCCGAAGTGCGCCGAGGCGTCGAACGCCGGGTCGTCCACCCACGCTGGCGGGCCCAGGTCGAACGGCACCGTGCGGACCTTCTGGTGATAACGCGGGATCCCGGACAGCCGCGCGAGGACGGCGGCGACGAACTCGTCCTGGCCCGGAGCGGGCCCTTCGGCGATCGCGACCGAGGCGATGGCGAGGGACGAGCTGGGGTCTTCGTCCTCGATTTCGAGGAAGGCCGCGTCGAGCGGGCTCAGGCGGTCCATGACGTCCTCTCAGTGGGCGATGTCGACGACCACCCGGCGGACCTGGTCCTGCGGTCCGGCCTGGGTGATGACGCGGAAGGGCAGCTTCGCGCGGACGCCGGCCGCGAAGGTGCTCTGGCCTTCGAACGAACCGGCGTAACGCACGGCCCGCAGGGACGGCCAGCCAGGCGTGGTCACGAGGGTGTCGCCGGTCGCGGCCAGCACCCGGCCGGGCTGGTGCCCGGCGTCGTCCGTGCCCAGCGCGGGCGCCCGGATGACGATCTCGAGGGTCGCGCCGCCGGGAACCGGCAGCGGGTCGCCTTTCGGATCGGCGGCGACCACGGGGACGTAGCTCACGACGTACCCGGCTTCCGCCGGGCCGTTGATGTCGAAGACCACCCGGTCGAAGCACGCGTGCCGGCCGGCCCGCACGAGGTACAGCGCGTCCCGGCTCATCGTGTCCGGCCCGCGCGCGTCCGTGCGCCAGCCGGAGGTCTCCGCGCACGACGGGGTCGCCGGTGGCGGTGTCGCCGTGCGCGAAGGGAGCGTCGTCGCCGTCGTGGTGATCGCCGGCGCCGAAGCCGGGGGAGGCGTGCTCGATACCGGTCGCGCGCCTTGGTCGCTCCCGCAGCCGGCGAGCGCCGGCCCGCACAGCAGGGCCACGAGAACCACCTTGGCGCGCAACGTCATTTCGTTCGCATCAGTGCGTCACGGCGGTGTTCGTACTCTTCCTGGTCGATCTCGCCGCGGGCGAACCGCTCGTCGAGGATCCGCCGGGCGGTGTCGGCCGATGTCGGGGGCTGCGGCCCCCGGCGTGCCAGGACGACCGCGAGGCTGACTAGCGCGCCCAGCACCAGCACCATCAGCACGAGCATGCCGATGCCGCCGGCCCAGCCCATCGTTCCGGGGTAGTGCCAATAAGGCATGACCGGCTCCTTTCTAGTGGTTCTGGAAGTGCTTGGGGGGAGCTTCGAGCGGCTGCAGCACGTCGGCGAGGTCGCGGCGCGGGGTCGCGACCAGCGGGTCGGCGTTGGCCGGGGCCCAGCCGATGCGCAGCACCATCTGCGGGAACGAGCCGCCGGTCACCCGCTCGGTGACGTTCTCGCGGACGTCGGGGAGCTCCAGCGGTTCGGTCAGCGGGCAGGACGACAGGCCGAAGGCGTTCGCGGTGAGCAGCACCGCGCTCGTCGCTTCGCCGGCCCGGAGCCGCGACATCCGGTCGTCCGACGCGGTGCTCAGGATCAGCAGCACCGTTTCGTCGTCCTCGGCCTTGGCCCCGGGGGGCTGGGCGAGGAGCGGGTCGGCGAACGCGCGAGCCCGCAGCGCACCCGGGGTGTCGTCCGGCGCCGGGGTGTTGCGGGCCGGGACACCGTCGGGCGAGACGTGGCGGCCGCTCCAAGCGGCCAGTTCGGTGCGGTAGGCCGGGTCGGCGGCGTGGCGCCGCGAGGCTTCTTCGATGGCGGTGGCCAAGTGGTAGCGCGTCGAGTTCTCGGCGACCTGCAGCACGATGCCTTCCAGCGCCGCGGCCTTGGCGAGTGCTTCGACGTGCCCGCGCGGCACGGTCCACGAGCTGTGCCGGCGCCGGTCGGTGCGCCGCCGGGGGATCGCCGCCGCCATCGCGATTTCGTCCTGGGTGGGCTCGTGCCGGTGCAGGGTGATCGCCGCGAGGTGGCCGGGCTCGTCCGGGTTCGGCAGCCGGTGCACTTCCGCGGTCCAGCCGAGCGCGGCGAAGCCGATCCGGAGGTGGTGCAGGGCGGCGCCGCAGCTGAGGATCAGGTCGCGGCCGTCCGGGTCGGTCTCGTGCAGCAGCCGGTCCTGGTCGGCGTAGAGGTGCAGCGAGCTGTGCCCGATCCGCCAGTACCAGGGCTGGGAGTTGTGCACCGACGGCGCGCGGACGGCCATCGCGACCGCGGTCCTGACGGTGTACTCGTCCGGAAATGCTCGCTCCATCATCGGCCTGCCTCGGGATCGGGTTCGTCTGTCGGGTCGACCCTCGCACCGGCGGCCCTGCCGGCGGGAGGGCCGGAATGCCTCTGGCCGGGGGACTTTGGGTGCTCCGGCACCAAGCACGCCAGCGCGCGGGCGAACGACTCCGCCGGCGTGCCCGTGGTCGGCAGCGGGTGTGCTTCGGGCCAGGGATCGGCGTCCGCGGCCATGCGGTGCGCGATGTCGGGGGTGGCGTCGGACAGGGTGCCTGCCCGGCCGGCGATCCGGCGCGCCGCGGTCTCTTCCGGTACCTGGCAGCGGACAGCGGCCAACGGGGTGCACGTCCGCTCGGCGGCCTCGGCGGCGAGCGCGCGGTGCCGGGCGGAGTTCCAGGACGCGTCCAGCACGACGGTTTCGCCGAGCGCGAGCAGCTCACCGGCACGGCGCGCGAGTTCCGCGTAGGTCGCGTCGGTGTGGCGGGTGTCGTAGAGGCCTTCCCGGTAGTCCTCCGGGGCCCGCGGGACCGGTTCGAGCCCGGCCAGCTCCTTGCGCAGCCGGTCCGACTGGAGCAGCGTCGCGCCCAGCCGGTCGGCGAGGTCGCCGGCGATCGTCGACTTGCCGGTGCCCGGCTCCCCGCCGACGAGGATCAGGCGCACCTGACCCAGCCGGAGGTGCCGCAGCGTGAGCTCGGTGTACTCGCGGGCGAGCGCGGCCGCGGCGGAGTCGCCCTGGGCGTGCCGGAGGCACGCCACCTTGACCCGGACGAACGCGCGGTAGGCCAGGTAGTGGTGGACCAGCGCCGGGGGAGCGGGGTCGCCGGCGAACTCGCGGTAGCCGGCGAGCAGCTGCTCCGCGAGCTCCGGGGCGTCGAGCCGTTCGAGGTCCATGGCCAGGAAGGCGACGTCGTCGAGGACGTCGACGTGCCGGAGGTGGTCGTCGAACTCGAGGCAGTCCAGCACGCGCGGACCGTCGTCGAGGCAGAAGACGTCGTCGGCGAGCAGGTCACCGTGGCCGTCGACGACGTGGCCGTCGGCGATCCGGCGGTCGAACAGCGCTTCGCGGCCGGTGAGGAAGTCCTCGGCGAGTGCTTCGATCTCGATCGCGGTGGCCGGGTCCAGGACTTCACCGTGGAAGGGCCGGACCTGGTCGAAGCTGGCGCGCCACCGGGCGCGGACCGCGTCCCGGGTCTCGTCGGCGTCGATCGCGGGGCCACGCTCGGCCCGCGCGTGGAAGACGGCGAGCTGCCGGGCCAGCCGCCGGACCATCACGTGCAGCGGCGAGCCCCGGCGGACCAGGGTGGACAGGCGGCGGTCCTCGGGCATGCGGCGCATGACGACGAGGTGGTCGCACACGGCGCCGTCCGGCCCGGTGACGTCGGCGACGCCGAGGTAGACGTCGGGGGCCAGCCGCCGGTTCAGCTCGACCTCCCGGTGGCACACCCGTTCCCGGGTCTCGCGGGCGGAGAAGTCGAGGAAGCCGAGATCGACCGGCTTCTTCAGCTTGTAGGCGAGGTCTCCGACGAGGAAGACCGCGCCGATGTGGGTTTCGTGCACATCGGCCCAAGGCGCGTTCATACCCCTGAGGATCGATGCCCGCTGCGCGCCGGCGAAGGGCGTTAGGTCACCGGCTCGTCGCCGGAAGTCCCGGTCCGAGGACGAAAGTCACCGAAACCCCGGCGGCGAAACGGCCGCATGACCCGCAGCCGGGGGACCGTGTGCCCTGCGGTGCGGTCGTCGTCCCCGGCCATGCTTGTCACACCACGGAATCCGGTGATCCGAAAGGCAGGAGCGATGTCCACGTCGATGTGGTTGACCCGGCTGCGGCGCAGCCTCCTGCCCGGGCGCGACACGGTGGCACGCCCGTCGGACCGGATCCAGGCAGCCGTGCTGACGGTCGTGATCTTGTCCTCGCTCGTCGCGGCGGCGGGTGCGGTCCTGCTCGGGATCGGGATCCACGCCGGTGAAGCGGACGATTCCCGCGAACAGATCGCGTCCCGCTATGTCGCGACCGCCGTGCTGGTGGGTGACGGGCCCGCTCCCGGCACGGTCGGCCGCAGCGGCACCCCGGGCGAATCCGGCCCGGCCCCGGCGTTCTGGATCACCCGGGACGGTCAGCGGCGCACCGGCGAGGTCGACGCCCCGGCCGGCACGGTCGCCGGCAACGAGGTCGCGATCTGGCTCGACGCCACGGGCACGCCGACCGATCACCCGCTCGCCCCGGCCGCGGCGACGATCGACGCGGTCGTCATCGCCACGGGCTTGTGGGCGGGCGTGGTGTTCCTGCTCGCGGGGCTCTACTTCGGCGTGGTCATGGTGCTGGACCGGTTCCGCTTCGCCGACTGGCAGCGGGAGTGGGCCGCCCTGCAGACGCCGCGAGCCCGGCGGGATGACCAAAGTCCCGCGGGCTCGTGACCGTCGGCCACAGCACGTGCCCGGGCGGATCCGCGATCGTCGGTCCCACCGTCCGAAGAGGAGCGAAACATGAAGGCCGCCGTCGTCACGGATTTCTCGTCCCCGCTCGAACTGCGTGAGGTTCCGATCCCGGAGCCCGGCCCGCGGCAGCTGCTCGTGCGGCTGGAAACCTGCGGGATCTGCCACACCGACATCCACGCCGCCCACGGGGACTGGCCGGTCAAGCCGGCGCTGCCGCTGATCCCGGGCCACGAGGGTGTCGGCATCGTCGACCGCGTCGGTGCCGACGTGCCGGAGAGCCGGATCGGGCAGCGGGTCGCGCTGCCGTGGCTCGGCTCGGCCTGTGGCGAGTGCGGCTTCTGCGTCTCCGGCTGGGAAACGCTGTGTGAGACACAGCAGAACACCGGCTACTCGATCGACGGCGGCTACGCCGAGTACGCCGTGGCGGACGCGCGCTTCGCGGTCCCGGTGCCGGACGGTGTCCCGCCGCTCGAAGCGGCTCCGCTGACGTGCGCCGGCGTGACGACGTACAAGGCGGTCAAGGTCGGCAACGTCCGGCCGGCGGACCGGGTCGCGATCTTCGGCGTCGGCGGCCTCGGCCACCTCGCCATCCAGTACGCCCGCATCGCCGGCGGCTTCGTCACGGCCGTCGACATCGAGCCCGGGAAACTCGACCTCGCCCGCGAACTCGGCGCCGACCGCGTGGTCGACGCGAGTGCCGTCGACCCGGTCGAAGCCATCCAAGCGCAGGGCGGCGCCGACGTCGCGATCGTGCTCGCCGCGGCCCCGAGCGCGTTCGAACAGGCCCTGCACTCCCTGCGCCGGGGTGGCCGCCTGGTGTGCGTCGGCATCCCGGCGGGCGGCGTCCTCCCGGTCCCGATCTTCGAGGCGGTGATCAAGGGCATCTCGGTGATCGGCTCGATCGTCGGCACCCGCAAGGACCTGGCGGAGGTCTTCGCCCTGCACGCCGCCGGCCGCACGACGGTGACCGCGGAGGCCCGCAAGCTGGAGGACGTCAACGACGCGTTCGAGGAGGTCCTGGCCAACCGCGTCCCGGCGCGCCTGGTGATCGAGTTCTGACCACCTGTCTCCCCGGCCGCGCTCTTGCGCACGCGGCCGGGGAGACCTACTCGGCCCTCCTCGCGGCCGGCGGGTTCTTCGCGATGTTCGCCTGCCTCGCCGTGCTCAGCGTGGCGGGCGCGGTGAGCGTGCTCCGGGTACCCGACATCGGCCAGGAAGGCCAGCCGCGTTTCGCGGCGATCACCCGTGCCTCGAGCCGTCCGGCTTGAGGCGGTTCACCGGCAGCTGCACCGGGCGATCGGGTTCCAGGACGCGGTCGAGGCGGATCGGGAGGGCACGCTGACGAGTGCCCGTCGCGTGCCACACGGCGTTGGCGATCGCTGCCGCGGTGCCGGACGTGCCGATCTCGCCGAGACCGTTGAACCCCGACGGGTCCAGCGGCTCGTAGTCCGGCACGAAGCCGGCCTCGATGTCGGGCACGTCGGCGTGCGCGGCGATGTGGTAGCCGGCGAAGTCGGCGTTGACGTGTCTGCCAGTCAGCGGGTCTCGCACGCTTTCTTCGTGCAGGGCCATGGAAAGCCCCATGATCATCCCGCCGACCACCTGGCTGCGTGCCAGCAGTGGGTTGATCACCCGGCCCACGGCGAACATGCCGAGCAACCGGCGTACTCGCACCTCGCCGGTCGCCGGGTCGACGGCGACCTCCGCGAACACGGCGCTGAAGGTCTGGCGCTCCCGGTCCGGCTGGAAGTCGATCATCGTGCTGGTGTCCACGGTCGCGGTGACCGGCCGGACGGGGGTGTCCAAGTTCTCCCGCAGCTTCTTCGCGGCCTCGGTGATGGCGAAGGACCACGACGTCGTCCCGCGGGAACCGCCCGCACCCCACGCCATGCCGAGGTCGCTGTCGCCGAGCCGGATCGTGACCTGTTCCGCGGCGACGCCGAGCGCGTCGGCGGCGACGGCGGTCAGTGCGGTGCGGGCGCCGGTGCCGATGTCGCTCGCCCCGATCGCCACCGTGAACGTCCCGTCCGCCTCCGCGGTGATCGAGGCCGTCGACGGGAACACCCCGGCACTGAACGACGTGGTGGCCAGGCCGGTGCCGATCAGCAGCGGGCCTTCGCGGCGGGAGCGGGGCCGCCGGTCGCGGGCCGCCCAGCCGAACCGCCGGGCGCCCTCGCGCAGGCAGGAGACCAGGCGGCGGGTGCTGAAGGGCCGCCCGGACACCGGAGCGACGTCGGGCTGGTTCCGCAGGCGCAGCTCCAGCGGGTCCATGTCCAGCCGTTCCGCCACTTCGTCGATCGCCGACTCCAGGGCGAACGAGCCGGGCGTCGCACCCGGCCCGCGCATCGAAGCGGGTGGCAGAACGTCGAGCGGCACGGCGGTCAGCCGCGTGCGGATCGCCGGCGCCGCGTACAGGATCTTGGCCTGCTCGGTGCACCACTCGATGTACTCGACGAGGGGGGAGAGGGCATAGGCGGCCCGGTGGTGGATGGCCCGCAGGCGGCCGTCCGCGTCGGCGCCGACGGTGACCAGCTGGTCGGTCCGGGGCCGGGCACCCGTCGTCTCGAAGACTTGGGCCCGGGTCATGGCGATCCGCACCGGACGCCCGAACACCTTGGCCGCCATGGACCCGAGGATCACCTGCGGGCCGCAGGCGCTCTTGCCGCCGAAACCACCGCCGACGTGCTCGGAGCGCACGTGCACCCGCTCCCGGTCGATGGACCACAACGCGGCCAGGACCTCGGACACGCTGAACGCGCCCTGGTTGGAGTCCACGACGTGCACGTCGTCGCCGTCCCACCACGCGGTCGCGGCGTGCGGCTCCATCGCGCAGTGGCTCTCCTCCGGGGTGCGGTACCGCTCCTCGACCACGACCGCGGACGCCGCCAGCTCCGCCTCCAGGTCACCGGTGTCCGCTTCCGGCCCGAAGGCGGTCGACGCCGGGCGCGCCGCGGGGTGCTCCGGGGTGAGGTCCAGGTCGTGCGGCTCGACGTCATAGGTGACCTGCAGAGCGTTCGCCGCGGCCCTGGCCTGCTCGGGCGTTTCGGCGACCACGAGGGCGACCGGTCGGCCCGCGTACGGGATCACGTCGTCCTGGAGCAGCAGCACGCTGCCGTCCGGGCCGAAGTAGTTGCGGACGCCGGGGTCGAGCCGGGGCGCGGTGCGGTGGTCGAGCACCCCCAGGACGCCCGGCATGCCGAGCACGGCCGAGGTGTCGAGGTCGCGGATCCGGCCGCGGGAGACGGTGGCGGTCACCATCCAGCCGTGGGCCAGGCCGGGCATCGGCAAGTCCGCGGCGTAGCGGGCGGCGCCGGTGACCTTGAGCCGGCCTTCGAGCCGGGGGCGTGGCGCGCCGACCGCACCGAGGTCCGGGCTCATCGGTCCATCTCCGTTCCGGTGAGTTCACTGAGCACGGCCTGGATCAGGTTGCGTGCGAGGGTCACTTTGTATGCGTTGTCGCGCAACGGCTTCGCGTCGCTCAACGCCTCCTCGGCGCAAATCCGGAGCCGTTCGGCGGTCGGTCGGGTGCCGCGGAGCCCGGCCTCGGCGGCTTCGGCTCGCCAGGGGTGGGATGCCACACCGCCGAGGGCGATGCGCGCGTGAGTGACGATGCCGTCGTGGATGTCGAGCGCGGCGGCGACGGAGACGGTCGCGAAGGCGTAGGACGCGCGCTCGCGCACCTTGCGGTAGCGCGACCGCGGGCTCACCGCGGCCCCCGGGAGGACGACGGCGGTGATCAGCGCGCCGGGCGGCAACGCGGTCTCCCGGTCGGGACGGTCACCGACCGGCGGGTAGAACCGCGACAGCGGGATCTCGCCGGCGCCGTCGAGGGTCTGGTAGCGCACGACCGCGTCGAACGCGGCGAGGGCCACCGCCATGTCCGAGGGGTGGGTCGCCGCGCAGTGCTCGGAGTGGCCGAGCACCGCGTGGTTGTGGTGGGCACCCGTGATCGCGGCGCACCCGCTGCCGGGAACGCGTTTGTTGCACGGCCGGGAGAGGTCGGTGAAGTAGCCGCAGCGGGTGCGCTGCAGCAGGTTGCCGCCCACAGTGGCCATGTTCCGCAGCTGGCCGGACGCGCCCGCGAGCACGGCCTGCGACAGTGCCGGAAACCGCCGGCGCACCTCGGGGTGCGCGGCCGCGTCGCTGTTGGTGGTGGTCGCGCCGATGACCAGGCCGCCGTCCGGTGCGTCGCGGACGCCGTCGAGTGGCAGCCGCCGCACGTCCACCAGCCGGGTCGGCTCCTCGACGCCGTTCTTCATGAGGTCGACCAGGTTCGTGCCCCCGCCGAGGTACCGGGCGCCGGTGTCGGCGGCGACGGCGCTGAGCGCGTCGTGGACCGCGGTCGCGCGCTGGTAGGCGAACTCCTTCATCGCGTCGCCCCGTCTTGAACCGCGGTCTCGAGCACCGCGCGCACGATCGACGGATACGCCCCGCAGCGGCAGAGGTTCCCGCTCATCCGTTCGCGCACTTCGGTTTCGTCCAGTTCCGGTGCCTGGTCCGGTGCGGTGACGGCGCTGGGCCAGCCGGCGGCGTGTTCGGTGAGCATCCCGACGGCCGAGCAGAGCTGCCCCGGAGTGCAGTAGCCGCACTGGAAACCGTCCAGGCGCACGAACGCCTCCTGGAGCAGCTCGCCCGCGGCGGCCAGTCCTTCGACGGTGGTCACCGTGGTGGTGTCGGCGGCGACGGCGAGGGTCAGGCAGGAGACGACTCGCCGGTCGTCGCAGAGCACCGTGCACGCGCCGCACTGGCCGTGGTCGCAGCCCTTCTTCGGCCCGGTGAGACCCAGGTCCTCCCGGAGCAGGTCGAGCAGCGTCCGCCGGTTGTCCACCGCCAGGCGGTGCGTCACCTCGTTGACCCGCAACGAAATCTCGCTGCGCGTGTGATCGGTCATCGTGTTCCTCTCGACCCGACAGCAGTGCGTGCGGGTACCCCGACGACCGCATCGCTTCCGAGCGGCAGGCTATTGCGGGTGGCTCGCCGTCCGGGCCGGCTGCGTGGCAAGTCGGGAGGATCGAGCAAAACATCGCGAGTTCTGATCAACTGCCAAGGGTGGCTCGACATCGCCCAGCGCAGGTGACGGCCGGGTCCCCGGCGCGCTCACCGGACGGCGAACGTGCCGGAAACCCGCCCCCTCCGCGCTAGTTCGCGCAGACCGTCACCCAGCCATCGACGGTCGGGAGCCGGTGGGCGACCCCGTTCACGGTGACCTCTCCGTAGACGCGCGAACAGTGGGTGTTCGCACCGGAAACGTAGATGCCGCCCGCGTAGGTCGAGTACGTTCCCGAGTCGTACCAGCGGGTCTGCCAGTCCGCGCGCTGGAGGATGATCTCGGTGTGGTGGTCGCCTGCGAGGTTGTCGAAGGTTTTCGCGCAGAAGGTGCCGCTGCCGGACCGGTCGAGCCAGAGCTGGACGTAGCCGGGCGTCCCGGACAGCTGGAGGGGCGGGAGCGCCACACCGTTGCACGTCGCGTACGGCCCGGCGTACCCGGCTGGGGCATCGGCCGGGTCGGTCGCGGACGCGGTGGCCGCACCGCCGAGCACCGCGGTCGCCACGATCCCGGAGACCGCGACCGCCGACGCGAGCCGTCGCTTCAGTCTGTTCATCGTCATTCTCCCCTTCCGTGCCGGCTTGGGCCGACATCACCGGTGATCGTGCCCGGCCGTTCGTCGGGATTTCTGCAGGCGAGCTGGAAACGCCTGCTCAGCGGCCGTCGACGGCCCTGGCGCGGAGTCGCACCGGCTACCCTGGGACGTGGTCTCGTGGAGGGGGACGGTCCGTGGGCACGGTGGTGCGGTTGCTGGGCGAGGTCGACGTGCTCGTGAACGGGCGTCCGGTCGACCTCGGCACCCCGCGGCAGCGGTGCGTCCTGGCGGTGCTGGCGCTCGAAGCGGGTCAGGTGGTGCGCGCAGACCGGCTGATCGAGCGCGTGTGGGGTGCCGACGCGACGCCGCGGACACGGACCACCCTGCACGGCTACATCTCGCGGTTGCGGGCGGCGCTGGCGCCCGCCGACGGAGTCACCCTCGCCCGCCGCTCCGGCGGCTACGTCCTGGTGACCGAGCCCGAAGTGTCCACAGTGGACCTATTTCGGTATCGCGAGCTGCGAGCGGACGCCCGCGCCGACGAGGAGCGCGCGACGGCGCTGCTGACCGAAGCGGTGGGCCTGTGGCAGGGAGAAGCACTGATCGGGCTCGTCGGCGAATGGGTCGAAGCCGAACGCGAGCGCCTGGAGCGGGAACGGCTGGCCACGGCGCAGGATCTCGCCGATGCCCGGCTCCGGCTCGGGCTCGGGGAGGACGTCGTGGACGAGCTGGCGGGGCGAGCCGAGGCGCACCCGCTGGACGAACGCACGGCGGGCCAGTTCCTGCTGGCGCTGCACCAGGCCGGGCGGACCGCCGAGGCGCTGGACCACTACCGGCGGGTTCGCGCCCGGCTCGTCGAGGAGCTGGGCACCGACCCCGGCCCCGCGCTGCAGGAACTGCACCGCCGGCTCCTGACCACCGGAACCGGCCGGCCAGGCCGACCACCGCGATCGGCGGTGCCGCGTGAGCTTCGCGCCGCGCCCGCATCGTTCGTGGGCCGCGCCGACGACGTACACCGGCTCGACGCCACACTGGACGCCGCGAGGGCGGGCGGCACGATGATGCTCGCCGTCGTCCGGGGCACCGGTGGGCTCGGCAAGACCTGGCTGGTCCTGCACTGGGCGCACCGCCGGCTCGGCCGGTTCCCGGATGGCCAGCTCTTCGCCGACCTCGGCGGCTTCGGCGCCGGCGCACCGATGACGCCGGCCGCGGCGCTCTTCGGTTTCCTCACCGCGCTCGGCGTCGAGCCGGGTTCGATTCCGCCGGACCTGCATGGCCGGTCCGCGCTGTTCCGCACCTTGACCGCGGGCCGGCGGCTGCTGGTGGTGCTGGACAACGCCGCCGGCACCGATCAGGTCGTGCCGCTGCTGCCCGGGGGTGCGTCCTGCGCCGTGGTCGTGACCAGCCGCAACGGGCTTGCGGGCCTGGTCGCGGCGCATGACGCCCGCAGCGTTGCGCTGGGTGTGCTCCCGGCGGCGGACGCCCGGGAGCTGCTGGCTGCCCGGCTCGGTGCTGCCCGGGTCGACGCCGAGCGCGAGACGGTCGACGAGCTGGTCGGCCTCTGCGGTGGCTTGCCGCTGGCGTTGAGTGTGCTCGCCAGCCGGGCCGGGGCGCGACTGTCCGTCCTGGCCGGGGAACTGCGGGAGTCGGGCCTGGACAGCCTGGCCGACGACGACCCGGCCGCGAGCCTGCCCGCGGTGCTGTCCTCGTCGTACGACGCGCTGACCGAGGACGAGGCCACCGTGTTCGGTTTGCTGGCCCTCGCGCCGGGACCGGACGCCGCCCTGGCCACCGCGGCGAACCTGACCGGGCTGCCGCCGGCACGCGCCCGGGCCGTGCTGCGCGGCCTCGAGCAGATGTCGCTGCTCGAGCACGACCCCGACGGCCGCTACCGGATGCACGACCTGGTCCGCGCCTACGCGGCCGAAACCGCACGGACGCTGCCCGGCGGCGTCCGGGACGCGGCCGTGCGCCGGGCCCTCGATTTCTGCGCCCACACCGCCTACCACGCCGGTCTGCTGCTGGACACCCATCGCGGACCGGTCGACCTCACTCCGCCCGAACCCGGTCCGTACGTCCTCGAGCTGTCCGGCGCCGAGGCCGCCATGGTCTGGTTCGAAGCCGAGCGCGCCACCCTGCTCGCCGTCCAGGACGCCGCCGCGAGCCGGGACGAGCACGAGACTGTGTGGTGGCTGGCCCTGTCGACCGACACGGCTCGCCAGCGGCGAGGCCATCGCGACGACCGTCTCGCGGGATGGCGGGCCGCGGTCCACGCGGCGACCTCGCTGCCGGGCCCGGTTCCCGCGCTCGTCGCCCATCGGCACCTCGGGCGCGCATGCGCCGCGTCGGGACTGCGCGAGGAGTCGGCCCGGCAGCTGCGGCACGCCATCGGTCTCGCCGGAGACCACGACGACCGCTACGAACTGGGCCACGCCCACCAGGCACTCGCCCGGACGCTGGAGCGGCACGACGACGAGCTGGCGCTGACCCACGCCATCCGCGCGTTGCGCCTGTTCGAGGATCTCGGCCTGCCAGTGTGCACGGCCCACGGACACAACGCGGTGGGCTGGCACGCTGCCCGGCTCGGCGACCACGACACCGCCCGCGGCCACTTCGACGCTGCCCTGACTCTGCACCGCGAGAACGGCAACGCCGCGGGGGAGGCCGACAGCCTCGACCGGCTCGCCCGCCTCGAACACGACGCGGGCAACCACGACGAGGCCATCGGCCTCCACCGACGGGCGCTCACCCTCCGACGCGGTCTCGGGCACCTCCCGGCGTCCGCCGAAACGCTCGACCATCTCGGCCTTTCACACGCCGCCCTCGGCCGGACCGGCGAAGCGCGCGAAGCGTGGCAAGAAGCTCTGGAGCTGTACCGGTGTCAGGGCCGGGCCGAAGAGGGCGAACGGGTGGAGCACCAGCTCGGCGGGTTGGCGGCCGCTCGGCCCGGGCATACTCGAGCTTCCGCTGTTCACCAAAAGGGGGAGAAATGAAGAAGATCCTCACGCTCGCCGGGCTCGTGGCCGCGGCGGCGGTCCTGGTGGTCGCCCCGGCGGCCGCGGCACAGCCGGTCGGGCCGGTGTCCCGGCCCGACTGCATCGGGTGCTGGGAGTAGCCCGGCCGGAGCCGGCGCCGCCGCGAGAAGCGACGGTACCGGCTCATCGGATCACGCCGCGGCGGGTGGGCCGGGATCGCCGAATCCGATCGTGCCGCCCGCGTTCTGGCCCGCCACCAACGCCGCCGACCACCCGGCCTGCCTACCCGGCGCGGTCCTGCGTATCGGCGCCCGCACCCACCAGGCCGACGCCACCGGCATCCACGCGTCCATCACGCGCCACGGCTGGGCCCTGGTCGACGGCATCGGCGACAGCGCTCGCCGCACACGCGGTCGGCAGCGCTGCGGCGACCGCCGATCGTGTGGTCAGCGCCGTGGGCCAACCCGGGGGCCTGGTGTCCGCTGGCCGCTGCTCAGCGCTGGTGAGTCGCAAGGCGCGCAGTCGCCACCTTCGACACGCTCGACCGAACCGACGCCACCCGGCTCCGCGTCACCGCGCACCTCTGAACACCGGAGACCACGCTTGTAGCTGCGGGGCGCAGCGACCCATCCGGCGCGGGAACCTGCCGTGGTGGGGCACCGAGTCAGCTGAGGCAGGATCGGCGAGGCGCCCCACAGGTCGACGACGGGGCGGCCGCCGGGTCAGCCACGGCCTAGGAAATCTTGCGGCGGTAGGCGGCCGAGGCGAACACGTACGCGACGACGAGGATGCCGGCGCACCAGGCGAGGGCGATCCAGATGTCGGTGCCGGCCGGCTGCTGGGTGAACAGGGCGCGGATGGTGTTGACGATGGACGTCACCGGCTGGTGCTCGGCGAACCAGCGCACCGGGCCGGGCATCGTCGCGGTCGGCACGAACGCCGAGCTGAGGAACGGCAGGAAGATCAACGGGTAGGAGAACGCCCCGCCGCCTTCCGCCGTCTTCGCGGTGAGGCCGGCGATCACGGCGATCCACGTCAGCGCCAGGGTGAACAGGAGCAGGATGCCGGTGACCGCGAGCCAGGCCGGTATTCCCGCGCCCGAGCGGAACCCCATGAGCAGGGCCACGCCCGTGACGATCACGAGGGAGATGAGATTGGCGACCAGCGAGGTCAGCACGTGCGCCCACAACACGGCCGACCGCGCGATCGGCATGGAGTGGAAGCGCTCGAAGATCCCGCTCTTCAGGTCGGTGAACAGCCGCAGCGCGGTGTAGGCGATGCCGGACGCGACCGTGATCAGCAGGATTCCGGGCAGCATGTAGTCGACGTAGGAGCCCGATCCGGTGTCGATCGCGCCGCCGAACACGTAGACGAACATCAGCATCATGGCGATCGGCATGATCGCGGTCGTGATGACGGTGTCCAGGCTGCGCGTGACGTGTTTCAGTGACCGTCCCAACAGGACAGTGGTGTCACCGAGGACGTGCGTGGTCATCGTTACGGCCTTTCCGTGTGTGAGCCGACGACGGCGAGGAAGACGTCCTCGAGGGTCGGCTGCTTCTCGACGTATTCGACCTCGGCCGGCGGGAGCAGCCGCTTGAGCTCGGCGAGGGTGCCGTTGACGATGATGCGGCCCTCGTGCAGGATCGCGATCCGGTCGGCGAGCTGCTCGGCCTCGTCCAGGTACTGCGTGGTGAGCAGCACGGTCGTACCGCTCGCGGCGAGGTCCTTCACCGCGGCCCACACCTCGAGGCGCGCTTCGGGGTCGAGCCCGGTGGTGGGCTCGTCGAGGAAGATCACCGGCGGGTTCCCGATGAGGCTCATGGCGATGTCCAGGCGCCGGCGCATGCCGCCGGAGTACGTCGCCACCTTTCGCGTGGCCGCGTCGGTCAGCGAGAACCGCCGCAGCAGGTCGTCCGCGATCTTGCCGGGATTCTTCAGGTGCCGCAGCCGGGCGACGAGCACGAGGTTTTCGCGCCCGCTGAGGATTTCGTCGACGGCGGCGAACTGGCCGGTGAGGCTGATGACCGAGCGGACGTCGTCGGCGTGGGTGACGACGTCGAAGCCGTTGACACCGGCCGTCCCGCCGTCCGGCTTGAGCAGGGTGGCCAGGATGCGCACGGCCGTGGTCTTGCCCGCGCCGTTGGAGCCGAGCAGGGCGAAGATGCTGCCGCGGGCCACGTCGAAGTCGACTCCGCGCAGCACGTGGAGGTCTTTGTACGACTTGTGCAGGCCGCGCACGTGGATCGCCGGTGTAGTCATCGGGCTGTCCCGTCTTCTCCGGCGGCCTGGTCGATGGCGTTGATCAGGCGTTGCCGTTCGCGGGCGACGTAGCCGCCCTTGGAGTAGTTCCGGATCAGCTCGTCCACGAACTCGACGGGGTCCGTCCCGACGATCTCGCGGATGGGCGTCCCGTCCGCCGCGGCCCGCTCGAACAGGTCCGCGACGTCCTCGAACAACGAGGCCGCGTTGTCGCTGTCCATCGACCCGAAGTGCATCAGGTACCGCTCGATCCCCTCGACCGCCGTGCGGTAGTTCGGGGGTAGCTGCTTGACGCGCGCCTTGTACTGCCGCCACCGCCGTTTGTCGCCGATGACCAGCGTGATGAACTTCGAGATGAAGCCGCCGTCTTCCGTTTCGGACATGGTCATTTCCCTCCTTGGTGGAGCTGCTCGAGCCGTTCGGCGAGGAAGCCCCAGGTCTTCCAGAACTCGTCGAGGTACTGCCGTCCCTGGTCGTTGAGCGAGAACACCTTGCGTGGCGGTCCTTTCTCGGACGGGACCTTCTCGACGTCGACCAGCCCGCGCTGCTCGACCCTGATCAGCAGCGCGTAGACGGTGCCCTCGGCGATGTCGGCGAAGCCCTGTTCCCGCAGCCACGCGGTGATCTCGTAGCCGTACGCGGACCGGCCGGCCAGGATCGCCAGGACGATGCCTTCCAGCACGCCCTTGAGCATCTCCGTCATCTGCTTGCCCATGAACCGCCTCCTCGTGCTACTCAGTCATGCTGAGTACCAGTACATAGTAACGCTGAATAGTGGCCACTTGTCCAGTACTCTGTGATACTTTGTAGTGGTACCTAGTACTACGAGGTAGCTCGGAGGGTCCTCGATGGACGACCTGCGGGAGATGCTGAAGGGCACGCTCGAGGGCTGCGTGCTGGAGATCATCGGCGGCGAGGAGACCTACGGGTACGCCATCACCCGCCGGCTGAACGACCTCGGCTTCGACGACGTCGTCGAGGGCACGGTCTACACGATCTTGCTGCGGCTGGAGAAGAACGGGCTCGTCCGGGTGACGAAACGACCGTCCGAGGTGGGGCCGCCGCGCAAGTTCTACGCCCTCAACGACGCGGGGCGTGAAGAACTCGGGAAGTTCTGGGCGAAATGGGAGTACCTCTCGTCCCGGATCGACAAGCTCAAGGAGGGCGGGAGATGAACCTCTGGGAAACCGTGACCGGCAGTGATCTCACCAGGGACTGCAAGGCGTTCGAGGCCCGGGCCGAGGTGCTGCCGGCCGACTACCGGGCGGCGTGGGAACAGATCAAGGCGCACCTTTTCCCGTACGGGGACTTCAGCGGCCGCAACCTGATGCCGATCCTCGACGGAGCGCTGGGGCTGCTCGAGGAGACCGCGGCGGACGGACAGAGCATCGACGACGTCCTGGGTGCCGACATCGCGGGCTTCTGCGCGGCGCTGGCCGGCGGGGAAGGGGCCCGGAGCTATCGCGATCGGTGGCGTGCGCAGGTGAACAGGAACGTCGCCAGGAAATTGGGCCGGTTGGGAGGCTGACGTGGGTATTCAGGACATCGTCGAGGGCAAGAAGCAATGGCGGGCGCACCTGGCGCGGGTCAAGGCGCTGCCGCCGGACTACCAGATCGTCTACAAGGAGATGCAGAAGTACTTCTTCAAGGTCGGGCCGGTCGACTTGACCGACGGGCAGCTGCTCTCGGGGATCGTCGATTTCTTCGAGGAGGGCGTCGCGGCCGGAAAGGGAGTCCTGGAACTCATCGGCACCGACGTCGCCGCCTTCTGCGACGACCTGATCAAGGATTCGCGCACCTACGCCGACGTCTACCAGGAGTCCATCGGCGGGAAGCCCGGGAGCAGCTGAGTGCCGGGTCGATGGGGTCGCCCGGGAACTCAAGCCTGCCAAGGGGATTTGCCGTCGGGGTGGGGGTACTCGTGGACGAGGCTGCGGATGTCCTCCACCGGCTCGTCGGTCGCCGCCCACTTGGCGCGGATGCGGTCGAGGTAGGAGCGGACGGTGGGAATGGCGATGCCGAGGCGGCGGGCGGTGGCGGCGAGGGTGCTGCCGGTGCCGTAGAGGTAGAGGACCTGGAGCTCCTGCCGGGACAGTTCGGGCGGGTCGTCGTTGATGAGGGTCATGAGCTCGGCGGTGAGCGCCAGCTGTCCGGTGTGGACGGTGCGGACGGCCTCGGTGAGCTTGGCGGCGTCGTCGTTCTTGATGAGGTAACCGGAAGCGCCCGCGCGGATGGTGGCGCGGACGTGGCGGCGGTCGCCGTGCACGGAGATCACCAGGACGGCGGCGCCGGTCGCGTGCAGGACGGCGACGTTGGCGGCGGGGTCGCTGCCGTCCTCCAACCTCAGGTCCAGCAGCACCACATCGGCGGCGGTGCCGGTCCGGGCGGCCAGGTAACCGTCGACCGTGGTGGCGGTGTGGACGATGACGATGTCGGCGGTGCCGGCGAGCAGGGCCCGCAGGCCCGCGGGGACGAGCTTGTCGTTGTCGATCACGGCGATGCGGATCATGCGGGCCACCGCAGGTCGATCCGGGTGCCCTCGCCGACATGACTGTCCACTGTGGCCGTGCCGTCGACCTCGGCCATGCGCTCGACGATCGAATGCCGGATGCCGTACCCGAACTCGGTGGCGTCCGGGTCGAATCCGTCGCCCTGGTCGACGACGGCCACGGTCACCGCCTCTCCGACGGCCAGCGCGGTGAGGCGGGCACGGGTGGTTCCCGCGTGTGCGGCGACGTTGCTGAGCGCCTCCGCACTGGCCCGGCACAGTGCGTCGACCACGTCGTTGGGGAGCGAGTCGGGCAAGTTGGCGAAGTGGTACTCCACGCGCAACCCGAGTGCGGCACTGGCACCGCCGGCCTCCAGCAGTGCCAGGGACAGGTCGGTGAGGTTGCCCGCGGGGTCGTCCGGTGCCGCACCGCGCAGGACGTCGACGTTGACCGCGCACTGCCTGCGCACGACGGGGTCGGGATGGGCGGCGGGGCCGGGGCCCGCGATCGCGGTCAAGATCCGGAGCGGGCCGTCGTGCAGGGCGCGGTACCGGCGGATCTGCTCGCGGAAGTGACGGGTGCGCTCCTCGGTGTGCGCGCGCTGGGTGGCGAGCCGCTCCCGCGCGGAGATCACTTGCTGGGTCGCGACGGTCAGGTGGTGGACCACCCGCCGCAACCGCCGGATGAACACCAGGCAGCAGACGGCGGCACCGACCTGCCAGCCGATCGTGTTGGCCATCGAGGCGATGTCGGCGCCCCGGTCCAGCAGCTGCGCCTGTCCCACCACGTTCGCCGCGGCGAGCACCGCGCAGCCGGCCGCCGTGGCCCAAGGGGAACCGCTGACCAGCGCGAGAGCCACCGCGACGCTGACCGTGACCGGCTCCAGGTACGGGTTGGCCAGCGTGTCGAAAAGCGGGTTGGACACCGCCAGCGGCAGCACGACCACGCCGGTGGCGGTGACCGCGACGTCGACCGCCAGCACCCAGCCGGGAAGCGCATCGCGGGTTAGCACCAGCGTGATCAGCACCGCGCTCCACCCGACCAGCGCCGCGTACACGGACGCCGCCAGCGGAACGCTGGTGTAGGCGTGGATCTGCACGGCTCCGACCACGCTCAGGGCGACCATGCCCAGGGTGGCCAGCCGGAAGAACACCACCGATGCCGCCACGATCCCGCGCACCTGGCGATGCAGACCCATCACTGCCGCCACCTCGGTCTTCCGTCCTGGGCGTGCACCCGGCCCCAAGCCTGGCACCGAACCCCGCCCGGGTCCACGCCGCACCTGTGCGGCATGGACCGCACGGAACGGCCCGCGCCACGATCTGTGGGAAACCGACGCCCCCGCAACCGCTCTAAGAGCCGGGCGGTCGTGACCGAGAACGAGCTTGGCACACAGGAGGAATAGCGATGTTCATCCCCGCCCGCAAGGTGCGTGGTGCCGGCCCGGCGTGCACGCGGCTGCCGCGGCTGCTGTCGGTCGCCACCACCGGGGCCGTCTTCATCGGCGCCGGTCTCGTTGTGCCGCCCGCGTCCGCGGAGGCCCGGCCTGCCCACGAGCAGTCCGTGACCGTGGACGTCGTCGGCGACTCGTACATGGCGGGCGACGGCCTTTCGGGCACCTACTCCGATCCCGCGGACCCGAGACACCGGTCCGCGACCGCGCCGGCCTTGCAGGCGCTGGCCCGCGTCCGGAGCGACGACTCGGCGCTGCAGGTGGACGCGAACCTCGTCGCCGCCGCCGGCGCGCGGACCGCGGACTTCTTCTTCGCCCAGACCGGGCAGGACAACCGGGTCGTCAACCCGCCGCAGCGCGACCAGGTCCGCCCGGACGCCCAACTGGTCATCGTCGGCTTCGGCGGTGACGACGCCCGGCTGACCACGGTGCTCACCGAAGCCAAGCGGACCACCGGCGGGCCGAACACGGCCCTGGACAAAGAGATCCGGGCACTCGGCCCGCTGCTGGACTGGACGGCGTCGGACGAGGAGTACCTCGACCAGGCCAAGTCGTCGCCACCCGGCCAAGCACCCACGCTGGTCGCGCGGATGCTCCAGGTGCTGGCCGGGATCGCCACCCGTGCACCGCACGCCGAGATCGTGGTCACCACCTACCCGCTGGCCGCGGACCCGCAGAACGCGCACGCCGCGAGCGTGGTCGGCGAGGACGATCTGACCAGCGTGCGGAAGTTCGGCTACGACCTGAACAAGGCGATCGACCGCGCGGTGACGCTCTGCGGGTGCGGCTCCCTCGCCGACCTCGCCGAAGCGATCGCGGGTCACGAGATCTACACCCCCGACTCGGCGTTCACCGAGCAGGGCGACCGGCAAGAGCCGTTCCGGCCCGACGACAAGGGCGCGTCGCTGATCGCCAACCCGATCGCCGACAGCATCGCGAAGGTGCTCCGGATCCCCCCGCCCCGGCACAGCGACGGGCAGGTCACCACCGCGGAGAACATCCACGTCCGTTACGGCGTGTCGGATCGCGACGGCGACACGGTCGCCGACTTCCAGGACGTCGCGCCCGACGACCCTGCCCGCTCGACCGACGTCGTCCGCCCTGACCGCGACACCGGGAACCGGGGCGCGCGGTCGAAGCGGTCGGACGGCGCACGCCCACCGTCGAGGCTCCGCCCGGTCATCCAGGTGGCCGACGGTCTGGCCCCGGGCCTGAGCCTGATCGGCCCGCACGATCGGCCGCCGGGCGAGCAGCACGAGGTGACGGTCGGGAGCCGGCCTCCCGGACGCGAGCAGGCCGTCCCGGTGGAACACGCGGCCCCGGCATCCGAACCCGCCGCGGCGCCACCGGTGCCCGGTACGGACGCCCCTCCGTTGTCGCAGGCGCAGATCGCCGCGATGCGGGACGTGGTCTCCAAGGCCGAGCCCGCGGGCTACGTCAGCCGGTACTCGGCGCAGGCCTTGCGCGCCTCGACCGTGCCCGCGGACGTGCGCGGCTCGCTGGACAGGCAGGCGGTCGACCGGCAGATGAGCGGGTCGCTGCTGAGCGAGCTGCCCGACCCGAACGTCAAGAACGGCTTCCGGGACCGGTTCGGCGAAGACATCGGCGCCATCCACAACGCGACGACGGTCGCCGAACAGGACGCCGCGATCGCGCGGTTCAACGAGACCGCCACGCAGTACAACGCCACCGAGCTGGCCGCACGGGACGCCTACGACGCCCACCCCGTCGACGCGCTGGGTGTCACCGTCCGGACGACTCCGAGCTCCCTGGCGGAGGTGACCTCGGAAACCGCGGCCTACGGCCAAGTCGACGTGGGCACCCTGACGACCGTCAGCGACCAGCAGACCGCCGAGTCGGCGCAGGCACAGGCCGGCACCACGGACTACGGCTCGAACCTGCCCACGGCGGCCACCGGCGTCAAGGTGGGGCCCGCGGCCGAGGTGGGCGTGGAGGGACGGACGGAAGTCGGCGGTGTCGCGGTCTCCGGTGAGGCCGAAGCCAAGGCCCTGGGTGGAGAGGCCAACGCGAGCGCGGGCGCCTCGAAGGACGGCGTCAACGCGAAGATCGGCGCGAGCGGCTACCTCGGCGAGGCGACCGCCGAGGGCTCGGCGACGTACGGCCCGGCCGAGGTGGGCGTCAAGGGCAAGGCCAACGTCGGTGCCGAAGCCGGGGCGAATGCCGCCCTCGGGGCCGAAGGCGTCGACGTCGGCGCGAAGGGGTTCGTCGGTGCGAAGGCAGGCGTCGACGGACACGCCGACGTGGCGGGGCTGCGGGTCGGTGGCGCGGCCGAGGGCTGGTACGGCCTCGGCGTCGAAGGACGGGCGCGGTTCGGCTGGGGCCCGGACGGCTCGTTCACCATCGGCGCCGACGCCGGAGTGGCTGTCGGTGTCGGGGGCAAGATCGGGTTCAGCGTCACGGTGAGCCCGGCCAAGCCCCAGAAGGCGGTGTCGGACGACATGGACGCCCCGAACCCGGGAGAACCGGCGGAGGACACCCAGCAGCCGCAGAGTCCGACCAGCGAGCTGGAGTCCCCCCAGCCGGACCCGGCGGCCGAGCAGCCGGCTTCGCTGAATCAGGCTCCGCCGTCGGACTTCGACGCGGACTACTCCGGCCCCACCCCCGGAACGACGGGTGAGAACGATGATCCCGATCCTGGTCCGGCTCCGGGTGAGGCTGCCGCGGACGACTCCCAGCCCGCCGGCCCGGCTCCTGGGACGAACGACGATCCCGGCGATGGTCCGGCTCCGGCGGCCGGCGAGGTCGCCGCGTCCGCGGACGACTCCGGTGCCACTCCGGGAACCACGGGCGAAAATGACAGTCCCGGCTCCTCCGCCGATCCGGCGACCGGCTCCCCGGCGAACCCGGACGCCGCGACCAGCAGCAACACGAGCGAAACTCCCGGTGACAACGGCGCCGACTCCGCGGGCGGTTTCGGCGACGGTGGCTCCGAGGGTGGGATCGGCAGCGGTGACGCGGGCGGAACAGGCGACTCCGGCACGGGGGATGCCGGCGGTGACTCCTCTGCTGGTGACTCTTCGGGCGGAGACTCCAGCGGTGGTGACTCCGGCGGTGGTGACTCAGGCGGTGGTGACTCAGGCGGTGGTGACTCAGGCGGAGGTACCGGTGGTGGAGACTCCGGCGGTGGCATGGGTGGCGGGTCCGGCGGTGGCGACGGCGGCGGCTTCTGACCGTGGCGGTTCCGACGGACGCGACCCGGCGGTCGTGCCGGACCTCCGATGAGCACTGACGCGAATATCCGGATCAGCACCAGGCGCGGCGCCAAGGTGACCTGCGTGCTGATCCGGTCAACCGAGGACTGCCGACAGGAGCACGGTTCGATGGTCACAGAGCTGCCCGTACGCATCGAATTCGCGCTGCCGGACGGCTGGCAGGCGGCTCCGCCGGACGAGGTCGGCGCACCGGAGGTCGCGTTCGTCGCGGTACGTCCGGTCTCTCCCCGGAGTGGAGCCGGCGGATTCGTCACCAACCTGACGATCGCGGGAGAGATCCGCGACCCGGCGGTGCGGATGGCGACGATCGCCGACGAGTCGGTGCACCGCGTCGAGAACGTCGCCGAGTCGGTGCGTGTTCGCGACCGTGCGGATTTCGGCCAGGGCGACGCGCCGGGTCTGACCCAGTTGCTGGACATCGAACTGGACGAGGGCAAGCGGCTCGTGCAATGCCAGGTCTACCTGCCCATCGACGACGTCCACGACCAGCGCACGGTGCTCGAACTGGTACTCACCTGCACACCCGAACAGTTCGACGACGTCGCATCCGACTTCCAGCGGTTCGTGGGAACGGTACGACCCGCACCGGCGCGCTCGTGACAAGCAGCGGGCGCACCAGGTCGTAGCCACCGGGCACCGGATCCGCATCCTGGGTGCCACAGAGCAGCAGACCACCT
The DNA here is from genome assembly GCF_030182635.1 of Amycolatopsis ponsaeliensis. Classification (NCBI taxonomy): domain Bacteria; kingdom Bacillati; phylum Actinomycetota; class Actinomycetes; order Pseudonocardiales; family Pseudonocardiaceae; genus Amycolatopsis; species Amycolatopsis ponsaeliensis. The sequence continues at coordinate 32,870 of NZ_JAPZLD010000002.1, read as the reverse complement.
CCTGGGTCGTCCGGACCGCGACCGCCCGCGACGAACTGGCGGCTGCCGCGGCCTGCGTCACCGCGATCGCCGACCGGGCCGTGCTCGACGGTGCGATCGCGATGGCCTGGACCGCCGCCGACCTCGCGACCACCCCGGCGGCCTCGTGAGCGGCGCAGGCACACTCGCAGTTGATCGCTACGGCTTCGGGACCGGCAGATCGACCGCGGGGCGCCGGGGGTCGCGATGCGCGGGGAGGACGTCGGCCGTGGTGGCCAGCCACGTGAGGACCGCCTCGCGCATCCGGTCCTCGACGGACGCGGATTCCGCCCGTCCGGCGAGGTTCCGCGTCTCGGCCGGGTCGGTCCGGCGGTCGTAGAGCTCGGGTGGTTCGTAGAGCCGCCAGACGTAGGTCCAGTCGCGGTCGCGGGCCGCGAACGCCTTGCCGACGAGCCGCGGGTTTTCGTGCTGCAGCTCGCCCTTGAGGTCGTACGGGAAGGCGCCACGCTCCAGTCGTGGTTCCTCTTCGGCCAGGAAGCCGCCTTCGGTGAACGCGTACTGCCGGTGCTCGCCCTCCGGGTTGCCGAACAGGTGCCGCAAGCTTTGTCCATAGTGGACGTGGTCGGGCTCGATCCCCGCGAGGTCGAGCAACGTGGGGAAGACGTCGACGAGTTCGACGAGCGCGTCGCTGCGGTGACCGGCCGGAACCGGGCCGCCGCTGAGGATGAGCGGGTCGCGGGTGATGCACGCGTGCATCGCCGACGGCCACTTCTCGATCACGCCGAAGTCGCCGAGGTATTCGCCGTGGTCGGCGAAGAAGGCGACGACGGTTTCGGGGGCGAGCGCGGCGACGATCCGGCCGACGTGGGCGTCCAGTCGCGACACCATGCCTTGGTAGACGGCGGCGACCTCTTGCCACACTGCCGGTGTCGCGCGGTCGAGGCCGTATTTCTCGCGGATGGCGGCGAGGTACGCGGGGCCGGCCGACGGGGGCAGGGGAGCGGGCTGGGTGTCGCGGTCGTGGAGGGAAAACCACGGCTCGGCGGCTTCGAACGGGCAGTGCGGCGCGATCAAGGGGACGAAGAGAATCCAAGGTTGCTCCGGCGGATCGGCGAGCCACGATTCGGCGGTGCGGACCGCGGCTTCGTCGAAGTCGAGGGCGTCGTCGAGGACTTCGCCGCCGTAGAAAAGCCGGTCCCACAACGAGTCTTCGGGTTCGATGCCGGAAACGGCGGGACGGCGGCGCCGTCGTTCGGCGGGTTCGCCGCCCCAGCGGGGCCCGGCCGGCACCTCGGTGAACCCGTGCTCGTGCACGCTGAGTTCGGTGGCTCTCCGGGCGAACGTGTCGCCTCGGTCGCCCGCCCACGCGACGTGGTACCCGTGGTCGCGGAAGGTCCGCAGGAAGTTCGGCTCGTCCGGCCGCAGGAGCCCGTCCAGGGTGCGGTGCCCGGCGGTGTGCGGGTACCAGCCGGTGAGGAACGACGCCCGGCTCGGCGAGCACACCGGGTGCTGGACGAAGGCGTTGGTGAACGTCATCCCCGCCGCGGCGAGCCCGTCCAGGTTCGGGGTGCGGGCGTGCTCGGCGCCGAACGCGCCGACCGCGTCCGCGCGCAGCTGGTCCGCGACGATCACGACGAAGTCAGGTGGGGCCACGACGCCTCCAGGGTTGCCTGCGTGCCGGATCCGGGCTTGGATGGAGGCAGGCTACCTACCGAGTACTCGGTAAGTAAAGGAGTGCCACGTGAAGGCGATCGTCGTCATGTTCGACAGCCTCAACCGCCGCCACCTGCCTGCCTACGGGGCCAACGGCGTGCACGCGCCGAACTTCGCGCGGCTCGCCGAGCGGGCGACGGTGTTCGACAACTGCTACGCCGGCAGCATGCCGTGCATGCCGGCCCGCCGGGAAATGCACACCGGCCGCCACAACTTCCTGCACCGCGGCTGGGGACCGCTGGAACCGTTCGACGATTCGGCCCCGCAGCTGCTCACCGACGCCGGCGTGCACACGCACCTGGTCACCGACCACGCCCACTACTGGGAGGACGGCGGCGCGACCTACCACAACCGGTTCCGCACCTACGAGTTCTTCCGCGGCCAGGAAGGGGACTTCTGGCAAGGGCAGGTCGCCGATCCGGAGCCGGTGGCCGATCTCAAACGCGTCCGGCGGCCGGCTTACCGCCAGGACCAGGTGAACCGGCGGTACCTCGCCGACGAGGCCGACCACCCGCAGACGCGGACTTTCGACGCGGGCCTGCACTTCCTGGACGTCAACCACGGCGAGGACGGCTGGTTCCTGCAGATCGAGACGTTCGACCCGCACGAGCCGTTCTTCAGCTACCCGCGCTGGCACGACCTCTACCCCGAAGACTACGAGGGGCCGGAGCTCGACTGGCCCGACTACGCCCAGGTGCTGGAGACCCCGGAGCAAGTCACCCACGTGCGCAACCGGTACGCGGCGCTGCTGTCGATGTGCGACCGCTCGCTGGGCCGCGTGCTCGACCGCATGGACGAATTCGACCTGTGGCGGGACACCCTGCTGATGGTCGTGACCGATCACGGCTTCCTGCTGGGGGAGCACGGCTGGTGGGGCAAGAACGTGCCTCCCTGGTACGACGAAACGATCCACACGCCCTTGTTCGTCCGGGACCCGCGGGCAGGGGCCGCCGGCGAGCGCAGATCGGCTCTGGTGCAGACGATCGACTTCGGCCCCACCCTGCTCGAATGGTTCGGCCTGCCCCGGCCGCCGGACATGCAGGGCCGGCCGCTGCGGGACGTCGTCGCCGCCGATGAACCGGTCCGGGAAGCGGCGCTCTTCGGCGGGTTCGGCGGGCATGTGAGCGTCACGGACGGCCGGTACGTCTACATGCGAGCGCCGGCCACCGAAGCCAACGCGCCGCTGGCGGAGTACACGCTGATGCCGACGCACATGGCGGCCCGCTTCGCACCCGAAGAGCTTCGTGGCGCCGAACTCGCGCCCCCGTTCGCGTTCACCAAGGGCGTTCCCGTGCTGCGCACGCCGGGGCAGGCGATGTCCAACCCGTACGCGTTCGGCACGCTCCTGTTCGACCTCCACGAGGACCCCGCCCAGGAACGGCCGCTGGTCGACGACGAGCTCGAGCTGCGGATGATCCGGCTCCTGCTCGGGCTGATGCGGGAGACCGACGCGCCGGCCGAGCAGTACGAGCGGCTCGGCCTGCCCGCACACGGAGATCCCGGCGAAGGTCACCTGCAGGTGCGGCGGCAGTGGACGCAGGTCGAGACGGCCCGCGAACCGATCCGCCGTGACGACTACCCGGACGGGCCGCTGAGCGCGCACTCCCCGCTGCGCGAGCTGCTCGCCGATCCCGGCGCCCGTGCGGTGCTCCAGGTGTGGGTGCCCGGGCTGCTCGAGGGCCCGCTCGCCGCCATGGCCGGTGGGTTGAGCCTGGTGGAGATCGCCGCGGCGGCGGTCGGCCTGCTGCCCCGGGCAAAGCTGACCGCGGTGAGCGACGCTCTGATCAGCGACGATCAGAAGTTACCCGACGGTAGGACTTCCTAACTTACCGAGTACTCGGTAAGTTAGCCGCATCACTGGAAGGAGCCGCATGACACGAGCACAGTCCGGCCGGGTCCGCTTCCCGGCCGCCGAGCGGCGGGAGCAGATCCTCGCCGTCGCCGCGGACGCGTTCGCCGTCGCCGGCTTCCACGGCACCAGCATCGCCGAGGTCGCGGCGAAGGTCGGGGTCTCGCAACCCGGGCTGCTGCACCACTTCCCGAGCAAAGAGGCGCTCATCCTCGCCTTGCTGCGACAGCGCGACCTCCAGGACGAGCAAGCCGTCGAGGCCGAGTTCGCCGGCGCCGAGGCCTCCACGCGGGAATGGCTGGTGGCGCACTGCCGCCGCAACGAGACGCAACCCGGTCTCGTGCGGCTGTTCACCGTCCAAGCGGCCGAGAGCCTCGACCCGGCGCACCCGGCCCACGAATTCTTCCTCGAACGCAACCGCCGCGTCCGCGGCCACATCGCCCGGCTCATCGAACGCGACCAGGAGAAGGGCCGGCTGCCCGCCTCGCTCGACCCGGCGGACACCGCCGCCGAACTGGTCTCGCTGATGAACGGCCTGCAGCTGCAATGGCTTCGCGACCCGTCGGTCGCCATGTGCACGATCTTCGAAGCGGCCATGCGCCGCCTCGAAGCGCACTGACGACGGCTCCGCGAAGCGCTGTCGCTGCGGCGACAGCCTGAACTTTTCCCCACACAACGGCCGTCCACGGCCGCACACCCTCGGCGACGTGCCTGCGAAGCATGCGCTCGGCGAGGTCGGTCCCGACTCAACGAGGAGTCCTCCATGCGCTCAGGCGTATCCAGAATTCGTGGTGCTCTTCTGCTGACCCTGTCCGCCGTCCTGGTCGCCGGCTGCCAGTCCGCCGTGGACCTGCAGCAGCAGGCGGCGTCCGGTGGGTCGACGGCCTGCCGCGCCGGCGGCACCCTCGTCGTGGCGAGTGCCCAGCCCCCGCTCCCCGCCCGGGTCCTCGCGCAGAGCGCGGCGAACACGCTGTGGGCCAGGGGCGTCTTCGAACCACTGCTCGCCGTGAAGAACGGCGACGTCAAGAACCCGGAACCCCTGCTGGCGACCGCGTGGAAGCTCGGCGCCGACGACCGGAGCGCCGTCCTCACCCTGCGCCAGGGCGTCACGTTCCACACCGGACGGCCGTTCACCGCCGCCGACGTGCTGTTCACGTTCAAGCAGGCGCTCGCCCCGGCGAGCCCGTCGAACGACAAGCAGATCATCGCCGGCTGGCAGCTCGAGGCGACCGGCGACCACGACGTGACGATCCGGTCGAAGACACCGCTGTCGCCCGTGCTCGCCAGCGTCCTCGACGACACCCCGATCGTCGATTCGCAGACCTACGCCGGGCTCGCGGACGGCAGTAAGATCGTCGGGACCGGCCCGTTCGAGGTCGAGAAGTACCAGCCGGGGTCGCAGATCGTGCTGGTCCGCAACGACAAGTACTGGCAGCCGGGCCTGCCGCACCTGGACCGGATCGAGAACGTGGTCATCCCGGACTCGACCGCGCAGCTGGCGGCCCTGCGGTCCGCGCGGACCCAGCTCGCCTCGGGCCTGACGACGCAGGACGCGCAGACGGTGACCCGGCAAGGCGGCCAGTTCCAGCTCCAGGACAGCCTGCAGGCGGTTTATTCGCTCGTCCTCGACACGACGAGCGGGGTGTTCGCGGACAAGGCCGCCCGCCAGGCCGTGGGCTACGCGATCGACCGCGACCGGATCAAGCAGCAGGTCTTCGGCGGCCTGGGCACCACCGCGGGGGTGGTCTGGCCGGAGGGCGGCACCTACCCGAAGGACCTCGAGAACACCTACCGGTACGACCCGGCCAAGGCGCGGCAACTGATCCAGCAGGCGGGCGCCGCCGGAGCCGCGGTGCCGATCACCATCATCAACAACCCGCAGCTGCAGGCCGAGTACCAGATCATCGCCAACAACCTGACCGACGTCGGCCTCAAGCCCTCGCTCGTCGCCTTGCCGGCACCGGACTACCAGGCGCGGCTGTCGGCGCAGAAGGGCGGCAACTACCTGTCGTTCCGCGGGCTCGTCGATACCCCGTCGCTGCTCGCGCAGACGAACCCGGACGTGCGGCTGCAGGGTGCCCACCGGCAGTTCACCAGTCCCGAGTACACCGCGCTGGTGCAGAGCGTCATCCAGGCGGGCAGCGGCCCGGGCGCGGCCAAGGCGGTGCACGACCTGACCGCGTACATGCTCGACCAGGCCGTCCAGCACGTCGTCGTGACGACGCCGGGGATCATGGTCCGGTCCACCGCGGTCGGCGGGGTCGCGGTCACCTCCGGCGGGCTGCTGGCCCGGGAAACGTGCCTGGTCCGATGAGCAGGTTCCTGGTCCGCCGCCTCCCGTCGATCGTCCTGGTGCTGCTGGCCACCAGCGTGATCGCCTTCCTGCTGCCCCGCCTGGCCCCGGGCGACCCGGCCGCGGTGATCGCCGGCCCGGACGCGTCCGCGCAGACGATCGCCGCGATCCGCGCGCAGCTCGGGCTCGACCAGCCGTGGGTGACGCAGTACCTGCACTGGATCGGCGGCCTCTTCACCGGCGACCTCGGGCAGTCGTTCCAGTACGGCAGGCCGGTGGCCGAGCTCATCGGCGACCGGCTCGAGAGCACCGTCGAGCTGGCGGTGCTGGCCGGCGTCTTCCTGGTCGTGTTCGGCATCGGCCTCGGCGTCCTCGCCGGATCGGCCCGCAGCCGATGGGCGCGCACGCTCGTCGGCGCGGCCAACACCGGCCTGCTGGCCGCGCCGCCGTTCCTGGTCGGCCTGCTGCTGATCCTCGTCTTCGGCGTGGCGGTCCGGCTGCTGCCGATCAGCGGCGAGACGTCGGTGCTCGACAACCCGTCCATCGGGCTGCAGTACCTGCTGCTGCCGGCGCTGGCGCTCGCGCTGCCCATGTCGGCCGGCGTGGCCCGCCTGGTCCAGACGTCGATGCTCGGCGTGCGGCAGGAGGACTTCGTCGACCTGGCGGTCGCGAAGGGCGTCCCGTCGCGGCGGATCAGCGTGCGGCACGTGCTGCGCAACAGCCTCGGCCCGGCCGTGGTGGCGATCGGCATCCGGTTCGGCGACCTGCTCGCCGGCGCGGTCGTCATCGAGGCGATCTTCGCCCGCAACGGGCTCGGGCAGCTGGCCGTGTCCGGTGCCCAGAACGCCGACTACGCGGTCGTCCAGGTGCTCATCGTCGGCACGGTGTGCATCGCGGTGCTCGCCCAGCTGCTCACCGAGATCGCGCTCGCCGCTCTCGACCCCCGCATCCGATTGGGACAGTAACATGAGGGGACAGTGACCATGGTCATTCCGAAAAGGACGGTCGCCGCCCCCGTGGCGGCGGCGGTGGCCACCCCGAAGGCCGCGCGCAAACCCGAGCGGGGCGGCTCGTTCGCCCGGTACGCGAAGGCGTTCCGCACCCCGAAGGGAATCGCGGCCGCGGTGCTGCTGGCGCTGCTGGTGGCGGTCGCGGTGCTCGCCCCGGTCCTCGCGCCCGGCGGCTACGACCTGCAGGCCCAGGGCGCGCTCACCGGGCCGTCCGCGGCCCACCTGCTCGGCACCGACGAGTTCGGCCGGGACATCCTGGTGCGCACGATCTACGGGCTGCGCACCGACCTGAGCCTCATCCTCACCGCGGTCCCGGTGAGCGTGGTGCTGGGCACCCTGCTCGGTCTCACCGGCTACCTGTCCAAGCTCCTCGGCTCGGCCACGCAGCGCCTGCTCGACATCGTCCTCGGCTTTCCGGGCCTGATCCTCGGCATCATGATCGTGCTGATGATCGGGGCCGGCTGGACGTCCCTGTTCGTCGCGATCGTGATCGCCGGCCTGCCCGGGTTCGGGCGGCTCGCGCGGGCGGGCCTGCTGGCCCAGCAGCAGCGGGAGTACGTGCTGGCGGCCCGGGTACTCGGGGTGTCGCGGCCGAAGGTGCTCGTGCGCCACATCCTCCCCAACGTGGCCGACCCGATCCTGGTGCAGGCCACGGTGTTCATGGTGGTGGCCATCTTCATCGAGGCCGGGCTGAGCATCGTCGGGCTCGGGATCAACCCGCCGAACCCGTCGCTCGGCGCGATGCTCAACGTCGGCGCGCGCTACGTCAGCTCGCTGCCGACCTACGTGCTCGGGCCGGGCCTCGTGCTCCTGCTGCTCGCGCTCGCCTTCACCCTCCTGTCCGACGCGCTCAACGAGGCGGCGACCCGGCGATGACCGAGGAAATCCTGCTGGACGTGCGCGGCCTGCGCACCCACTTCGACACCCCGGCCGGCGTCGTGCACGCCGTCAACGACGTGACGTTCTCGGTCCGCCCCGGTCAGGTCGTCGGCATCGTCGGCGAGTCCGGGTCCGGGAAGTCCGTGACCGCCCGCTCGATCCTGCGGATGGTCCGCCCGCCGGGGCGGATCGCCGGTGGCGAAGTGCGCTACCGCGGCACGGATCTGCTGACGCTCCCGGAGAAGCGGATGCGCGAGCTGCGCGGCCGCGAGATCGCGATGGTGTTCCAGGACCCGCAGTCGGCGCTCAACCCGGCGATGACCGTCGGCGACCAGATCGCCGAGGCGATGATCGTGCACGGCACCGCCAAGCGACCCGCGCGGGAACGCGCCCGGGAGCTGTTGAACCAGGTCGGGATCCCGGACGCCGACCGGCGGATCGACGACTACCCGCACCAGTTCTCCGGCGGCATGCGCCAGCGCGTCGTGATCGCCGTGGCGCTGGCGAGCTCACCGTCGCTGCTGATCGCGGACGAACCGACGACGGCGCTCGACGTCACCGTCCAGGCCCAGATCCTGCGGCTGCTGGGCAAGCTGCGCGACGAGCTGGGCATCGCCGTCCTGATGATCACCCACGACATGGGGGTGGTCGCGGAGATGTGCGACGAAGTCGTCGTCATGTACGGCGGCCGGGTCATGGAACGCGGGCCGGTGACGGCGATCTTCGACCACCCCGAGCTGCCCTACACCGCCGACCTGCTCGCCGCGATGCCCCGGATCGACGAGGTGTCCACCGGACGCCGGCTACCGTCGATCCCGGGCGCCCCGCCCGACCCGGCCCGCCTGCCGGAGGGCTGCGCCTTCCACCCGCGGTGCCGGCTGAAGGAGGACGTCTGCATGCGCGAGGTGCCCGAGCTGGTGCCGCGGCGGGGCGACGGGCACTCGGCCGCTTGTCACGTGACGCAGGCGGGCACGGCGATCCCGCCGATGCGCCCGCCCGCCGCGGCCGCCGCCCGGCGTGCACGGATTCCGGTGCCACTGCTGGACATCACCGGCCTGCGCGTGGACGTCAACGCCGAAAGCACCGGCCTGTTCCGGCGGCATCAGCCCGTGTACGCCGTCGACGGGGTCAGCCTCGCCGTCTCCAGCGGCGAAACCCTCGGGCTCGTCGGTGAGTCCGGGTGCGGGAAGTCGACGCTGGCGCGCACCATCGTCGGCATCAACCCGGCCGCGGCCGGCACCGTCCGCGTCGGCGAGCACACCGTCGGCCCCAAGGAACCCGCGGGCTCACCGCACCTGCGCGACACCGTGCAGTACGTGTTCCAGGACCCGTACGCCTCGCTGAACCCGCGCCGCACCATCCGCCAGTCCCTGGACGAGGCGCTCGCCGTCCGCGGCACCCCCGCGACGGAACGCGCGACGGAAGTGGTGCGGCTGGTGGAGCGGGTCGGGCTCGACGAACGGCACCTCGACCGCTACCCGCACGCGTTCTCCGGTGGCCAGCGCCAGCGCGTCGGCATCGCCCGCGCTTTGGCGGCCCGGCCGAAGCTGCTGGTCCTCGACGAGCCGGTGTCCGCATTGGACGTGTCCATCCAGGCCCAGATCATCAACCTGCTGGAGTCGCTGCGCGACGAGTTCGACCTCGGGTACCTGTTCATCGCCCACGACCTGTCGGTGGTGCGGCACCTGTCGGACCGGGTCGCGGTCATGTACCTCGGCCGGTTCGTCGAAATCGGGGACGCCGAAGCCGTCTACTCGTCGCCGCAGCACCCGTACACGGCGGCGCTGCTGGCGTCCTCGCCCGTCCCGGACACCGGCGGGTGCACTCGCGAGCGGATCGTCCTGGGCGGTGACCTGCCGAGCCCGAAGGAGCCGCCGAGCGGCTGCCGGTTCCGCACCCGGTGCCCGATCGGCCCGCTGCACCGTCCGGAAAGGACGGTCTGCACCGAGGAGGAGCCGGTGCTGTCGGCGACGGACGGCGGTCAGCTGGCCGCCTGCCACTTCGCCGGCGAGCTGGCCCGGACGGGGGCGGTGGCATGAGCTGCTGCGCCCCGGGCCGGCCGCCGGGCGATGCCGTGACGCCCGAGTCGCCGGTGGCCACGCGGCCGGGGTCCGGCGCCGGGATGGTGGCCCTGCCGGGCGGGGAGTTCCGGATGGGCACCGACGACGCCGAGGGCTTCCCAGCCGACGGCGAGGGCCCGGTCCGAACCGTCGAGCTGTCCCCGTTCCTCATCGACCGGTACGCGGTGTCGAACGACGACTTCGCCGCCTTCGTCGACGACACCGGCTATGTGACGGAGGCCGAGAGCCTCGGCTGGTCCTACGTGTTCGTCCGGTTCCTGAACCGGGAACTCCGCCGCATCTCGCCCCGCCCGGACGTCACCCCGTGGTGGGCCGCGGTCGACGGCGCGGACTGGCGGCGTCCCGAGGGGCCCGGCAGTGACCTGGCGGGCCGCGCGGACCATCCGGTCGTCCACGTCTCGTGGCACGACGCCGGCGCGTACGCCGGGTGGGCGGGCAAGCGGCTGCCGACCGAGGCGGAATGGGAGTACGCCGCCCGCGGCGGCCACGACCAGCGCCGCTACCCCTGGGGCGACGAGCTGACGCCGGGCGGCCGCCACCTGGCGAACATCTGGCAGGGCCGCTTCCCGATCACCGACACCGCGGAAGACGGCTACGCCGGTACCGCACCGGTGGACGCGTTCCCGCCCAACGACTTCGGTCTGCACAACATGGCCGGCAACGTCTGGGAGTGGTGCGCCGACCGGTGGGGGACCGACCACCCGGCGCGGGCGCGGAACCCGGCCGGACCGGCCACCGGGATGGACCGGGTGACCCGCGGCGGCTCCTACCTGTGCCACGTCTCCTACTGCAACCGCTACCGCGTCGCCGCCCGCTCCCACAACACCCCCGACAGCTCCGGTGGCAACACCGGGTTCCGCTGTGCCCGCGACTCCGGCTGACCGCCGCCACGAGAAGGGTTCACATGCGCGTCATCTACGTCGACGTCGACACGCTCCGCGCCGACCACACGCAGCCGTACGGCTACCAGCGACCCACCACGCCGAACCTGCAGGCCTTGGCGGACAAGGGTGTGGTGTTCGACCGGTACTACTGCTCCGATTCGCCGTGCCTGCCCTCCCGCACCGCCATGACGAGCGGGCAGTTCGGCATCACCAACGGCGTCATCGGCCACTTCGGCGAAGCCGCCCGCTTCCGGCTCGACTCCGGCCACGCCCCGCACCCGGACCGCCCGCTGCTCGGCCAGCGCTTGGGACAGCACGGCCACTACACCGCCGCCGTCTCGATGTTCGCCGAACGCCATCGCGCCTACCACTTCCTCGGCAACTTCCGCGAGTCGATCCGGGCCACCGACGAGATCAACGACGAGGACGGCCGGGAGATCAACCGCGTAGGACTGGACTGGATCCGCCGGCACGCGCACGAAGACGACTGGTACCTGCACCTGACCTACTGGGAACCGCACACCCCGTACCTCACCGGGAAGGAGTGGACCGAGCGGGCGGCCGCCTCCGGCCCGGCCCCGGCCTGGCCGGACCAAGAGGCCATCGACGGGCACGCCGAGGTCTACGGTCCCCGCAGCGCGCTGGACCTGCACTACTCGGTGGGGCCGCGGAAGTCGCCGTACCCGGAGAACATGCCGGAGGCGATCCGCACCCGGGCCGACTTCGAGCACCTGATCAACGGGTTCGACGGCACGATCATGTACTGGGACAGCCTGTTCGGCGAGCTGCTGGCCACTTTGGACGAACTGGGCATCGCCGACGAGACGGCGATCATCGTCAGCGCCGACCACGGTGAGTCCTTCGGCGAGAACGGCTCCTACGCCGAGCACGGGCTGGCCAACGAGCCGGTCCACCGGCTGCCGCTGGTCGTCTACTGGCCCGGTGTCACCGACCGGCTGCCCGAGGAAGCCCGGCACTGCGACGCACTGCTGTACAACATCGACTTCGCGCCCACCATCTGCGACCTGCTCGGGGTGCCGGTGCCCCGCGGCTGGCAGGGCACGTCGTTCGCCGACGCCGTCCGCGGCTCCGAAATCCCGTCCCGGGAGTACCTCGTGCTCGGCCACGGGGCCCACACCTACCAGCGGTCCGTGCGCACCCGGGACCACCTCTACATCCGCACGTACCACCCCGGCGCGTTCCGCGCGGAGTGGGAGCAGCTGTTCGACGTCACCGCCGACCCGCACCTCACGACCGACCTGCTCGACAAGGAACCGGAGCTGGCCGACCGGATGCGCACGCACCTGGCGGAGTGGCTGCACACCTACGCCGGCCGTCCGGGCGCGCTGCCCGACCCGATGCAGACGACGCTGCAGGTCGGGCCCGTCTACTACAACGACCCCGTCCGCTACCAGGAACACCTGCGCGCCACCGGCCGCGGCCACCTCGCCGACGACCTCGCCGGACGGCTGTCCGCGGCGACCGGAGCCACGCCGGTGTCCTGGCACGCCCCGGACGTCGCCTGGACGCCCGAGCGGCACGCGGCCTGGGACCGGATGATCGCGGCCGCCGCCGATTCCGCCTGACCGAAAGGCTTTCGATGAGTTCCTTTGTGGACAGTGCGCTGGACCTGCCGGCCAAGGTCGCGCTGCTGACCGGCGCGAGCATGTTCACGCTGCGCCCGGAGCCCGCGATCGGGCTGGCCGAGCTGCGGCTGTCGGACGGGCCCACCGGGGTCCGCGGCCTGACGTTCTCCGGCGGCCCCGCGGTCACGCTGTTCCCCAATGCCACGCTGCTGGCGTCGGCGTGGAACACCGGTACCGCTTACGAAGTGGGCCGGTTGCTGGCGGAGGAGGCGGCGGCCCAGGGTATCCACGTCGTGCTCGGGCCGACGATCAACCTGCACCGCAGCCCGCTCGGCGGCCGGCTGTTCGAGGCGTACTCGGAGGACCCGCTGCTCTCCGGCGCGCTCGCCGCCGCCTACGTCCGCGGGTTGCAGGACAACGGTGTCGGCGCGTGCCTGAAGCACCTGGTGGCCAACGAATCCGAGACCGAGCGGCACGCCGTCGACTGCGTGGTGGACGAAGCGACGCTGCGCGAGGTGTATCTGCTGCCGTTCGAGATCGCGGTCGCCGACGCGGACGCGTGGTCGATCATGGCCGCCTACAACCGCGTCAACGGCACCCCGGCCACCGAACAGGCGCACGTCATCACCGACATCGTGAAGGGGGAGTGGGGTTACCGCGGGCTGGTCGTCTCCGACTGGTGGGCCACGACCAGTACGGCACCCTCGGCCAACGCCGGACTCGACCTGGTGATGCCCGGCCCGGCCGGCCCGTGGGGTCGGCAGCTCGTCGACGCCGTGAAAGCCGGTGAGGTCGACGAGGCGGTGATCGACGACCACCTCGGCCGCCTGCTGCTGCTTGCCGAACGTGTCGGGGCCCCGCAGCCGTCTCGCGAGGTGCCTGCGCCGGACAGCCCGGTCCGGCGCGCCCAGCTGACCCGGCTCGCCGCCGAAGGCATGACGGTGCTGACCAACGAAGGCGGAGTCCTGCCGCTGCGGCGGGACACCACCGTGGCGCTGATCGGCCGGCACGCCGTCGACACGATCGACATGGGCGGTGGCTCGGCGCAGGTGAACCCGCCGTACCAGGTGAGCGTCGCCGAGGGGCTGACCGAGTTGCTCGCGGTCACGGTCGTCGACGGCGTGGAGGTCCGGGAGCGTCCGGTCCCGGCCGGGCCGGAGTTCGCCGTGCACCCGGACACCGGGGAGCCCGGCATGCGGGTGACGCTGCACGCGGCCGACGGCTCCCAGCTCGAAGAACGCGACTGCCCGGCAGCGAGCACCATGATCGGTATCGACGACGACCTGCCCGAGCCCCCGCGGGTCGTCCGCCTGTCCGCGCGGCTGCCGCGCGGCGGGCGAATGCTGGTCGGCGGCATCGGCATCGGCACGTGGGAAGTGCGCGCCGGCGGCCAGACCGTGCGGTTCGAGCTGGGGCTCACCAGTGGCGACGTGGGCGAAGCGGTCCTGCGCCCGCCGGGTGGCACGGTGCTCGTGGACGTCGAGCCCGGCGAATTGTTCGAAGCTGACGTCGCCCTCGACGCCGGGAGGGGCCTGTACGGCTTGGTGGCGCGACCGGCCCCGGACGACGTTGCCGATGTGGTGGGCCGGGCAGTCGCGGCGGCGCGGTCCGTGGACGTGGCCGTGGTCGTCGTCGGGTTGACCGAGGAGCAGGAGACCGAGGCGGTCGACAAGACGACGTTGCGGCTGCCCGGCGCCCAGGACGACCTCGTCGCCGCGGTCGCGGCCGTGGCACCCCACACGGTGGTCGTCGTGAACGCGGCGACCCCAGTGCTGATGCCGTGGCTCGACCAGGTCGACGCCGTGCTCTGGGCGGGGCTGCCCGGGCAGGAGGGCGGCCACGCCGTCGCGGCCGCGTTGCTCGGCGACATCGAGCCCGCCGGCCGCCTGGTCACGACCTTCCCCGCGGCGGATGGCGCGAGTCCCGCGTGGTCGGTGACGCCGGTGGCCGGCCGCCTCGAATACGCCGAAGGCCCCTTCGTCGGCTACCGCGGCCATGCGGCGGACAAGGCGCCCGCACCCGCGTTCTGGCTGGGGCACGGGCTCGGCTACTCGACCTGGGCGTACTCCGACGCCGCGGCGCTGGACGACGTGGGTCACCGGGTCGCGGTCACCGTGACCAACACGGGCGGCCGCACCAGCCGCGAGGTCGTCCAGGTGTACTTCCGCCCGGCCGATGAAGACCAGCCCGTGCGGCTCGTCGGGTGGGGCGCCGCGACCGTCGAACCGGGGCAGAGCGCGCGGGTCGAAGTGACCGGTGATCCCCGGCTGCGGCGCCGTTGGGACACCGCTCAGGGAAGCTGGGCGGACTTGCCGCGGGAAGGGGAACTGCTGCTCGCCCGCGGCCTCGGCGACGTCCGTGCCACCCTGCGGCTCGGGAGCGCGTGATGCCGCCGAACATCCTGCTGATCACCGCCGACGACATGGGCGGCGACACCCCCGGCTGCTTCGGCGGCCCGGCCGGTGTCACGCCGGCGCTCGAGCGGCTCGCCACCGAAGGCACGACGTTCGGGCGGGCGCACGTCGCCGTCGCGGTGTGCCAGCCGAGCCGGTCGGCGATCATGACCGGCCGGTGGCCGCACCGCAACGGCGCGCAGGGCTTCGAACCGATCGCCGACGGCGTCCCGGTGCTCACCGAGGTGCTGCGCGAAGCCGGGTACTTCTCCGGGATCCTCGGCAAGGTCGAGCACCTCCAACCGATCGAGCGGTTCGGCTGGGACTTCGTCCGGGGCATGCGCGAGCTGGGCATGGGCCGCAGCCCCGCGGCCTACGGCGAGGCATCGGCGGCCTTCTGCGCCGAGGCGGCCGCGCAGGGCAGGCCGTGGTTCCTGATGGCGAACGCGCACGACCCGCACCGGCCGTTCTCCGGCAGCCAGGCCGAACAGGAGCGGTTTCCCGCCGAAGCACGGGCGACCTACCCGGCGCCGTCCCGGGTGTTCGGTTCGGAGGATGAGGTCGGAGTGCCCGGCTTCCTGCCGGACCTGCCCGGCGTGCGGCAGGAGTACCGCGAGTACCTGAGCTCGTCGCGGCGCTGCGACGACGTCGTCGCCGCGGTCCTCGGGGCCGTGGATGCCGCGGACACGCTCGTCGTTTTCCTTTCGGACAACGGGATCGCGGTGCCCTTCGCCAAGGCCAACTGCTATCTGCAGAGCAGCCGGACGCCGTTGATCGTGCGCTGGCCGGGCGTCACCCGGCCCGGCACGGCGGAGGACACGGCGTTCGTGTCGGCGCTGGATCTCTTCCCGACCTTCTGCGCGGCCGCCGGCGTGCCGGTGCCGTCCGGACTGGACGGGCAGAGCCTGCTTCCGCTGCTGCGCGGGGAACCGCAGGACGGCCGCGACGCGGTGCACACGGTGTTCCACGAGACGGCCATGAAAGGCCGGTTCGAGATGCGCTGCCGCCAGGACGCCCGGTTCGGCTACATCTGGAACGCCTGGTCGGACGGCGTCACGGAGTACCGCGCCGAGAACATGCTGGGCTTGACCTGGCCGGCGATGGTCGAAGCGGGCGGCGACCGGGTCGGGTTCTACCGGCACCGCGCCCCGGAGGAGCTCTACGACCTGCAGGCCGACCCGCACTCGTTGACCAACCTGGCCACGGACCCGGCGCACCGCGAGGACCTGGCCGCGGCGCGGCGGCAGCTGCTCACCTGGCTGGACCGGACCGGTGATCCGCTGCGGGGCACCTACCGGGATTTCCTGGCCGGCTCATGAAACCCCGGTGGTACGAGGCGGGGGAGGAGCCGGACTACCGGTTCACCCTCGCCAACGAGCGGACCTTCCTGGCCTGGCTGCGCACCGCACTCGCGCTGATCGCCGGCGCGGTCGCACTGGCGCAGCTCGTACCGTCGTTCTCGGTCGCCGGGCTGCGCACCGGGCTGGCGGTGCTGCTGGCGGCGGCGGGCACGGTGCTGGCGGCCTTCGCCTACCGGCGGTGGGCGCGGGTCCAGCGGGCGATGCGCCACAAGCGACCGCTGCCGATGGACTGGCTCCCCGCGGCGATGGGCACGATCGCGGCGGTGACCGGACTCGTCGTGGTGGTCGTCGTGCTGACCAACCGGCCGTGAGCGAGCGGGACCCGGGGCTGCAGCCGGAGCGCACCGCGCTGGCCTGGCGCCGCACGGCGCTGTCCGCCGCGGTGACGGCGGCCGTGCTGTTGAGAGCTGGGCTGTTCGGAGCTTCGTTGCCGGGCCTGCTGGCCGGGTTCGGCGCGCTGGGGCTGACGGTGGTCGCGGGATGGGCCGGGCTGTTCCCGCGCCCGGCTGTGGCACCGAGGGTGCTGCTCGCCATCACGGTGGCGACCAGCGTGACCGGACTGTTCGCCGCCGGACACTTGCTGTGGAGCTAGGGAGTCCACGGTGGACAGTTAGGGTTCCCCGGCTCGGCACGCCCTCGTCTGTGGGTTGCCGCCGGTCAGCTGGGCCGCAAGACCGGCCACGGCTTCCACCGCTGGGCGTGACCCCTCAGGTCTTCCAAGCTTGCTTCTGGCTCTCCACATACCGGCGGAACTCCTCGGCCATGTCGAAGCCTTCGCTCGTGGCGAGCCATTGCTGCTGCAGGCCGTCCATCGTGGCGATGGTGAGGCGGACCAGGGCGCCGACCGGGGTGTCCGGCCGGAACTCGCCCTGGTCGCGGCCGAACTCGACCGCGGCGGTGAGCCAGGTGGTGAGGCTGTCGTAGTGGTTGAGGATCCACTCGTGCGCCGGATGGGCGGCGTCCAGGGCCTCCGCCGACAAGGTGACGAAGAGCCGCACGATGGACGGGCGGGCGGCGTTGCGGTCGACGAGGCCGGTCAGCGCGTCGAACGCCGCCCAGCCGAGCGGGGCCACGCCGTCGACCTCGAGCCGGGTGCCTTCGGTCTCCTCGCGGTATTCCAGGGCGGCGGTGAGCAGGGCGACCTTGGACGGGAAGTGGTGCAGCAGGCCGGCCTGGCTGAGGCCGGCGTGCTGGGCGACCTGGGCCACCGAGGTGCCGCGGTACCCGGACGCCGCGAACAGGTCCAGCGCGACTTCGAGGACACGCGTCCGCGCTTCGTCACCGGCCGCGCTGGCGCGGCCGGTGAGCGTGTGGCGGTACTGGCGGGGGAACGACACGGTGACGAGGTTACCTATCCGCCGGCGCCGGCCGGGCCACGTCGAGCCGCACGTCGCCCAGGCCGCGGGCGACCACCAGCCGGCCACCGTCGAGCGGGCCCCAGCCGCCGGACGTCCATCGGCGCAGGACCCTCGGGTCGAGCGTCACCCGGACAGCGCGACGCTCGCCGGGGGCGACGGCGTCGGCCACCGCCCAGCCGGCCAGCCGGACCGGGTCGTCGTCCGGGCGCAGGTAAACCTGCACGACCTCGCGGCCGGTGCGGGTTCCGGTGTTCTCGATCGTGACGACGAGCGCGTCGGGGCCCTCCGGTTCGGCACCGTGATAGGTCCACGTGGTCCAGCCGAGACCGTGGCCGAACCAGAACAGCGGAGTGTCCGACGTCCAGCCGCGGTAACCGACGCCCAGGCCCTCGGCGTAGTCGAGGACGCCGTCGACCGGGACAGGTGACCACGCCGGACCGTCGCCGTCCGCGGCGGGGAAGGTGGTGACCAGCCGGCCGGTGGCTTCGCACCGGCCGAGCAGCACGTCGGCCACGGCATGACCGCCTTCCTGGCCCGGCAGACCGGCCCACAGCACACCGTCGACGTCGTCGAGCCACGGCATCAGCATCGGCGTCGCGGCGTTGACGACGACGACCGTGCTGCGTGCGGCGGCCGCGACCGCGCGGACGAGGTCGTCCTGACGGCCGGGCAACGCGAGCGTCGTCTTGTCCTTGGCCTCCATCTCCTGTTCCGGGGTCAGGCCGACCACGACCACGGCCCGTGCGGCACCGGTGGCGGCCGCCGCGGCCGCGGCGATGAGGTCTTCGTCATCAGCGGGCGCGGGGCGGGCGACCAAGGCCGCGACGCCGACGGGCGCGCCCTCGTCCGGCGGACGGCGGGTGGCGACGAGCCGGCTGCCGGGCGCCGCGGGCAGCCGGACGGTCCAGTGTGGAGGGTCGAGGACCGCCAGGCCGACGTCCGTCGCGTCCAGGGCGATCTCGTGGCTGTGGTCGCCGAGGCGCACGGTCCACCGGCCGGTGCCGATCACGCCGACCTCGACGTCGCCGGTGTGGGTCAGGGGCAGGTCGGCCGACAGGACCACGCTCGCGGCGCCGTCGTGCGGCCCGCCTTCCAGATCCAGGAGCAGCGACGGCACCGGTTGGTGAGTGGAGGCCTGTTCGCTGCTGTCGGCCTGGTGGCTGGTGACCCGGATGCCGGGCGCGCCGGTTTCGGGGTCGGAGACGAACGCCGGGTCCGCGGGCTCGGGCGTCGCGCGCACCTCGACACCGTCCAGCACGGTGAGCCGGTCACCGAGAGCGGCACGCAGGCCGTCCGCGATGCTCACGACGTGCGGCGGCCGGACCTGCGCGGACCCGCCGCCTTGGGCGACGGTCCGCAGAGCGTGCCGCCCGATCAGCAGCACCGGGGTGTCCTCGAAGGGGATCACGTCGCCGCCGGTCAGCACCGTCATGCCGGCGGCCGCGATCGTGCGGAGGTGTTCGCGGCGTGCGGGATCGGCCGGGTCGACGGCGGGACCCGGCGCAGATTTGCCGACCCGGTCGGCGAGCCGCAGCAGCCGGCGGACGTGGTCGCGGACGGCATCTTCGCCGACCTCACCGGCGCGGACCGCCTCGACCAGCGCGTCACCCCACGGCCCGGCCGGGCCCGGCATCACCAGGTCGAGCCCGTTGGCGGCGGCCCGGGTGCTCTTGGTGGCGAACCAGTCGGACATCACCAGGCCGTCGAACGCCCACTCGCCCTTCAGGACGCCGTCGAGCAGCTCGCCGTGCTCGGTCGCCGGCACGCCATTGACGTCGTTGTAGGCGGCCATGATCGCCCACGGCTTCGCGTCGGCCACGAGCATCTCGAACGGCAGCAGGTACACCTCCCGCAGCACCCGTTCGGCCACGCGGGAGTCCACGCTCATCCGGTCGGTCTCGGACTCGTTCGCCACGAAGTGCTTGGGGCATGCACCGACGCCGTTCTCCTGCAGGCCGCGGACGTAGGCGACGGCCAGCGCGCCGGTCAGCAGCGGGTCTTCGGAGAACGCCTCGAACAACCGGCCGCCCAGTGGCGTGCGGTGCAGGTTGACGGTCGGGCCGAGCACGACGTGGACGTTCTGGGCATGGGCTTCCTCGGCGAGCAGGGCGCCCACGTCGTGCGCGACCCGGGTGTCCCATGTGGACGCGATCAATGTCGCGTTGGGCAGCAACGCGACCGGTCGGCCACCGGAGAACACCGGGCCGCGGACCCCGGAGGGCCCGTCGGAGAACGCCAGCGGCTCCAGGCCGATGGCCGGTTCGCCGTGCAGCTCGAACATCGCCGCGCCGGTCAGCAACCGGACCATCGCCGGGAGATCCATCTTGTCCAGCAAGGTTTCCACAGATTTCCTATCGCACCGAACGGATGGGCAGGATGGCGAGCGCGCCGAGCACGCCGATGACACCGGCGCCGACGAACAGCGCCGTGTAGTTCGTCGCGGGGCCGCCGGTTCCGATCACCAGGAGGATGCCACCCAGCGCGGCGGCCAGCGACTGCGGCAACGCGTTCGCGATGTTCATGACTCCCAGGTCCTTCGCGGTGTTCTCCCGGTCCGGCAGGACGTCCACGGTGAGCGCGGTGTCCACCGACCAGTACACGCCGTACCCGATCCCCATGACCGCCTCGACCAGCAGGAACCCGGGAATCGTCGTCACCACTCCGAGCAGGGCGAACGCGATGGCCAGCAGCAGGATCGACACCACGACGAACACCTTGCGCCGCCCGGTCCGGTCGGACAACCAGCCACCGGCCTTCGCCGTGATCACCAGCCCGATCGTGAACACCAGCGCGCCGAGGCCGAGGGTGCTCGCGGCGTGGGCGGGCTCGAGGCCGATCCGCTCCTGCAGGTAGAAGATGCGGAAGCTGATGAACAGGAAGTAGGCGAGGAACACCAGGAACCGGGACAGCCACGCCCACCCGAAGTCCGGGTACCGCACCGGGTTGACCCAGAACGTGCGCAGCAGGGCCAGCCAGCCACCGGTCTCGGGCCGCTCGGTGATGGGCTTGTCCGGCACCACGGCGCAGAACACGCCGACGAGAACGAGGGCGAGGACGCCGGGCACCACGAACAGCGCGACCATGTTGTCGACGAACCAGGCGGCGATGTAGGCGGCGGCGAGGATGCCGACGTTCTGCATCACGCCGACGTTGGCCGACACCGACGCGCGCTGCTGCGGCGGCACCTGGTCCGCGATGGTCGCCAGCAGCGGGGCGAGGATGGCGTTGCCCGCCAGCTGGGCCAGGCACCAGCCAATCAGCATGACGGGCACTGAGCCGGCCAGCGCGACGATGAGCATCGCCCCGACGAACACGACCGCGCCCCCGGCCATCCACGGCCGCCGCCGCCCGTACCGCGAGGTCGTCAGGTCGGAGAGCCGCCCGAACACGGGGTTGCCCACGAGCGCGAACAGCGCGGCGGCGGCCAGGACGTTGCCGTTGACGGCGGCCGCGTCGTCGCCCGGCACAAGCGTCTGGGTCTTGAGCGCCAGGCTCACGGTCACCGGGGCGAGCAGCCCCACGAACAGCCCGAACTGGGCGATCGCCATGGTCACGACGACCACGGGCCGGGCCCGGCCGGCCGGTGCGGACGGGGGTGCGGAGGCTACTGCTGGATCGGGGCTGGTCATGGCGTCTCCCTTGACGACCGTCTTCCGCCAACCGAGTACTCGGTCGGGGGAAGCGTACGACGGGAACCGCCGTGACACCAGACCGTCGTGAGACGGCGCCTTCCGGTCAGTCGCTGGTGACGTCGAGCCGGGGGTTGTGCCGCCGGGTGGCGACCACGCAGATCGCCGCCATGGCCGCGGCGGCGAGACCCAGCACGCCGATGGCCGGACGCAGGCCGCCGGCGCCCGCACCGATCGCGGCGATCAGCAGCGGGCACAAGAACTCGCCGATGAACAGCGCGGCGGTCCACACGCCGGTACCCCGGCCGCGCTGCTCGAAGTCCAGCCCGTTCACCGCCCAGGTCAGCAGCGTGGGCAGGAGCATGCCGGTGCCGAACCCGGCGACGGCGGCACCGGCGGAGATCACCGGGACCGAACCGGTCGCGAACACGAGCGCGAAGCCGATCGCCGACAGCCCGAACCCCACCGGCAGCAGCGTGCGCGGTGTCCGGTGGGACAGCCGGGCGAAGGCGACGCACCCGGCGGCGGTGGCCACGGACATCAGGGCGCTGATGCCGCCGATCGCCGCCGTCGAGCCGAGTCCGGCTTCGGTGAGCACAAAGGACAGTTCCACGATCAGGGTGTAGAACACGATGCCGCCGATGAAAGTGACCAGGCACGGCGTCAGCAGGGCACGCCACGGCAGCGGCGCCAACCGCCGGCCGGCGGCGGCCTTCCCGTCCGGCTGCCAGATGAGCTTGGCGGTCAGCGGGACCAGCACGAGCGCGACCGCGTACACCCAGAACGGCGTCCGCCAGCTGTGCGCGCCCAGCGCGCCGCCGAGGGCCAGGAACACCGTCGCGGACAACGACGCGACGAGCGTCTGCAGGCTCAGGTAGCGGCTGCGGCGCGCCCCGGACCAGTAGTCGCCGATCAGCGTCGTCGCGCAGGTCATGATCGCCGCTTCGCACACGCCGACCAGGACGCGGCTGGCCAGGATGGCCGGCAGGGAAGGCAGATACAGCGGCGCGGTGCCGGTGATCGCGTAGCACACCAAAGCGATCAGCAGCAGCCGCTTGCGGTCGACCTTGTCGACGATCAGGCCCGCGAACGGCGCGGTGAGCCCGATCAGCAGTGCGGGAACCGTGAGCACCACCGGCGCGAGGACGTCGGCGCCGGGCACGCCGGCGAAAGCCTCCTGCAGCTGGGGCAGCACCGGCGCGATGAGCACGGCGCCGAGCACGGACAAGCAGCTGGCGGACAACAGGATCAGCAGCTGAGCCGTTCCCGGCCGGCGGCCGCCCGGCGAAGGGGCCGTGGCCGGCTGGGGACTCGCGAGTTGATCGGACATGGCGCCTCCGGCCTGCGGGCGGCCGGTCTCCGCTGATCGGCATCGCTTCCGCAAAAGTGTCGGGAACGCGGCGCCGGAGCGGAAATCACTTCTTCCGAAGGCCGGTATCAGCCGGGGTGATGCCGATCATCGCGGCGACGGCCCGCTGGACGACGTCGCGCAGGTACCGGTGCTCGGGGTCGTCGTCGTACATCGGGTGCCACCACATCGCCTCCACGAGCGGGGCCGCGTCGAAGGGGCACGGAAGCGCCCGCACGCCGAGTTCGGCCGGGATCCCGTCCGCGAGCCGGCGCTGCACCAGCGCCACGCGACCGGAGCCCGCGATGAGCCCGGGCACGGTCAGGAACGTCTCGGTGACCACCTGGATGTGCGGTTCGATCCCGAGCATGCGCATCTGCCGCGCGGCCGGGGTCGACGCCGTCGGCCCGTGGTAGGTCACGACCCACGGCATGGTCTCCAGCTGCTCGACGGTCAGGGCGTCCCCGACGGCGGTGTTGCCCGCGGCCACCAGGCACACCCATTCGTCGCGGTAGAGGTCCTGGTGCGGCAGGTCGTCGACGAACCCGTGCGGGATCACCAGCAGGTCGGCGTGGACCAGCTCCTGGGCGGCCGCGTCGACCATCCTCGGCGTGTTCGCGGGGAACCGCAGCCGGGTGCCCGGTGCCTCGTCGGCGAGGCGGGCCGCGATGCCGGGGCCGAGCATGGCCACCCCGTAGTCGCTCATGAGCATCGAGAACTCGCGCGCCGAGGAGGCCGGGTCGAAGTCGGGCTCGGCGGCGAACACCCGCTCGGCACCGGACAGGGCCACGCGCACGCGTTCCTTGAGCTGCACGGCCAGCGGGGTGAGCCGGTACTGGTTCCCGGACCGGGTGAGCAGGTCGTCGTGGAAGTGCCGGCGCAGCCGGGCGAGCTGGGCCGACACCGCCGGCTGGCCGAGCCCCATCCGCGCCGCCGCGCGCGTGACGCTGCGTTCTTGCAGCAGTGCGTCCAACGCCACCAGCAGGTTCAGGTCCAGTCGAGCCAGGTTCACAGCGAGCGACGGTATCAACGTTGTCGATACTCCGCATCACCGATCTGTTCTTCCCTGATACCGCGTCCGGCCCGAGAGTGAAGGGGTGGACCGAACCGATCCCGAAGGCGCGATCGCAGCAGCCGCCCAGCGCTGCTCCAACTGGGGCCGCTGGGGCAACGACGACGTACTGGGCACGCTGAACTTCCTGGACGGGGCCAAACGCCGGGAAGGCGCAGCGCTCGTCCGGCGCGGGGTGAGCTTCTCGCTGGCGCAGCGCTTCGACGCGGACGGCCCGCAGAAGGGCTGGCGACGGCGCACCAACCCGATCCACACGATGCTCGACACCGGCCTCGACGCCGAGCGCGGGCAAGGGTTCCCGCACGGGCTGGGCGGCGCCGACGACGTCGTCTTCATGCCGTTGCAGGCCTCGACGCAGTGGGACGGTCTCGGCCACATCTTCGACCACGGCGTCGCGTGGAACGGCCGGCGCGCCGGAGACGTCGTGACCAGCGAAGGCGACCAGGTCACCGGGATCGAGACCACGGCCGGACGGATCGCGGGCCGCGGCGTGCTCCTCGACGTCGGCCGCGTGATCGGCGACGACGGCGAACTGCCGGACGGGTTCGCGATCACCACCGAGCACCTCGAGGCCACCATCGCCGCCCACGGCGAGAGCGCGCGCGTCGGCCGTGGTGACCTGCTGCTGGTGCGGACCGGCCGGCTTACCCGCGCCCGGCGCGAAGGCTGGGGCGACTACGCGGGCGGCCCGGCCCCGGGCCTGTCGTTCACCACGGCGGACTGGCTGCACCGCAAGGAAATCGCCGCCATCGCCACGGACACCTGGGGCTTCGAGGTCCGGCCCAACGAGTTCGACGACGCCTTCCAGCCGCTGCACCAGGTCGCCATTCCCCACATCGGGCTGTTCCTCGGCGAGATGTGGGACCTCGACGCCCTCGCGGCCGACTGCGCCGCCGACGGGACGTACGAGTTCTGGCTGACCGCCGACCCGCTGCCCGTGACCGGCGCCGTCGGCGCCCCGGTCGCCCCGATCGCCGTCAAGTGAGGACCGCCATGCCCGCCGTCACCACCGTCCTCGTCGTCGGCAGCGGTCTCGCCGGCACGGCCACCGCGATCCACCTCGCCAACGGGGGAGTCGCGGTCGACCTCGTCGAAGCCGAGCCCGGCGTCGCCGCCATCGGGTCCGGGATCACGTTGCAGGGCAACGCGTTGCGCGAGCTGCGCGCTCTCGGCGTGTGGGAGGAGGTCCGGGCGAAGGGGTACGGGTTCGACAGCCTGGGGCTGCGCGCGCCCGATCCCGCCGGAACCCTGCTGGCCGAAATCCCGGACGCCCGCACCGGCGGCCCGGATCTGCCCGCCACCCTGGGCATGCCGCGTCCCGACCTCGCCCGCATCCTGCACGACCGCGCCGCCGCGACCGGCGCGAAGATCCGGTTCGGGCTCACCGCCGCAGCGCTGGTCCAGCACGCCGATCACGTCGAAGTCACCTTCACCGACGGCACCGCCTGCCGTTACGACCTGGTCGTCGGCGCCGACGGGATCCGCTCGGCGATCCGCCGGCTCCTGGGCATCGAGCTGGAGACGCGTCCCACCGGGATGGGCATCTGGCGTGCTTTCGGTCCTCGCCCGGCGTCGGTCACGCGCACGGACCTCTTCTACGGCGGCCCCTGCTACATCGCGGGTTACTGCCCGACCGGGGAGAACTCGCTCTACGCCTACGTCGTCGAAGACGCGCAGGACCGCAGTGCCCTGAGCCCCTCAGAGCGGCTCGCCGTCATGCGCGAACTCGCCTCGGCCTACCACGGGCCGTGGGACGACATCCTCGCCACACTCGACGATCCCTCCCGCGTCAACTACACCCGGTTCGAGACGCACGTGCTGCCCGCGCCGTGGCACCGCGGGCGCGTGGTGCTGATCGGCGACGCCGCGCACGCGTGCCCGCCCACCCTGGCCCAGGGCGGCGCGCAAGCGCTCGAGGACGCGACTGTCCTCAGTGAACTCCTGCTCGGCGCCGAAACCCTCGACGACGCGGTGTGGAGCGCCTTCACCGAACGGCGCGTCGCCCGGGCGACGGCCGTGGTCGAAGCGTCGAACCAGCTCGGCCAGTGGCTCCTCGACCACGAACAGGGCGACGTACCCGGCTTGATGGGCCGCGTCGCCGCCCTCGTCGCCCAGCCCGCCTGAACCCTTCCGGAGGAACGCCATGACCGATGGCCTGATCACGCACCTGCGGCACGTCGACCTCGCCGCGCCCGACCTCGCCCGCCAGCAGGACTTCTACACCGGCGCGTGGGGACTGACGACCGAGCACACCGACACCGGGATCGCCTTCCTCGCCGCGGAAGGCTCGCCCGAGCACTACATCGTCCGGCTGCGTCAGGCGACGGACAAACGTATCGACCTGATCGCCTTCGGCGTGGCCACCGCGGCCGACGTCGACACCCTGGCCGCCCGCCTGGCGACCGCCGGCGTCACACTGGTCCACGAGCCCCGCACCCTGCAGACTCCCGGTGGTGGTTACGGGTTCCGGTTCTTCGACAACGAAGGCCGCACCATCGAGATCAGTGCCGACGTCGGGGTCCGCGCCCACCGGAAGATCGAGGCCGGCGAATCGGTCCCGGTCCGCCTCTCCCACGCGGTGATCAACTCGGCCGACCCCGAGGGCACGCGGCGGTTCTACGAGCGGCACCTCGGGTTCAAGCTGTCCGACACCCTTACCCATCCGCGGATGGGCGGGATGATGTGGTTCCTGCGCATCAACGCCTGGCACCACAGCCTGGCCATCGCCCGCGGCCCGCACCCGTCGCTGCACCACGCGTCGTTCGAGATGCGCGGGATCGACGAGTACATGCGGGGGACCGGACGGCTGCTGCGGGCCGGCGTCGAGAAGATCTGGGGCCCCGGACGGCACCTGGCCGGCAACAACACCTTCAGCTACTTCCTCGACCCGCACGGCAACACCGTCGAGTACACCACCGAACTCGAACTGATCGACGAGGACACCTGGCACCCGCACCTCTACGACTTCACCCGGCCCGAGGTGTCCGACCAGTGGGGGACGGCCAACGCGATGAACGAGTTCGTCGCCTCCCGCTCCTTCAACGACCCCGACAAGGGCCTGTTCGTGGCCCCGCCGGTCTGATGCGCCTCGCCACCTACGAGCACGGCGGAACCGTGCACACGGGCGTGGTCTCCGGCGACTGCGTCCACGCCTTCGCGGCCGGGGTCACCGCGCTCGACCTGGTCCGCGGAGGCCTGCCCGCCGCCCTCGACACCGGGGCGGCGGCTCTTCGCGGGCCGGCCGTGCCCCTGGCCGAGGTGCGGCTGCTGCCGCCCCTCGAACCACCGAGCGTCCGTGACTTCGTCGCCTTCGAAGAGCACGTCGAGGGCATGGTCGCCCCGGGATCGGTGCCGCCGGAATGGTACGAGGCACCGACGTTCTACTTCACCAACCCCGCCGCCCTGATCGGCGCGCACGACGACGTGCCGGTCCCGCCGGGCTCGCGGTCGTTCGACTTCGAGCTGGAGGTCGCCGCGGTGCTGGGGCCGGATGCCATCTTCGGCTACACGATCATGAACGACTGGTCGGCCCGCGACCTGCAACGCCGCGAGATGCGCGTCAACCTCGGCCCGGCCAAGGGCAAGGACTCCGCCACCACCCTGGGACCGTGGCTGGTGACCGCCGACGAGCTGGAGCCGTACCGGGACGCGGACGGCTTCCTCGCGCTGGACATGCGCGTCACGGTCAACGGCGTCGAAGTGGGCCAGGACCTGCTGTCCAGCATGGGCTGGCCGTTCGAGGAACTGGTCGCCTACGCCGCTCGCGGCACCCGGGTACGCGCCGGGGACGTCCTCGGCTCGGGAACGTGCGGCAACGGCGGGTGCCTGGCCGAGCTGTGGGGACGGCGCGGCGACCAGCAGCCACCACCGCTGAAGCCTGGCGACGTCGTCGAGATGACCGTCGAAGGCATCGGGACGATCCGCAACACCGTCGTGACCGGGACGATCCTCCCGCCGGTACGCCCGGCACGCTCGCGATCCCGGGCGCGGAAACGTCCGGCATGAGCGGGCGGGTCGTCGGCAAAGTCGTCGTCGTGACCGGCGCCGCCCAGGGCCAGGGTGCCGCCGAGGCCCGGCTGCTCGCCGCCGAGGGCGCGACCGTCGTCGGCATCGACGTGCGCCCGGAGCCCGCCGAGGACCTGCCCGGGGTCGGCTACCGGCAGCTCGACGTGACCGACGCCCACGGCTGGGACACCTTGGCGGCTGAGCTCGGGCGGGTGGACGGTCTCGTCGCCAACGCCGGGATCACCTGGCGTGCCCGGCTGGCCGACGTGACGCCCGCGGACTTCCTGCACGTCACCGAGGTCGACGTCGTCGGCGTGCTGCTTGGCATCCAGGCTCTGGTGCCTCGGATGAGAGCCGGGTCTTCGATCGTCGTGGTCGGTTCGGTAGCCGCCCTGACCGGCCACTACCCGGTTGCCTACACCGCCGCGAAGTGGGCGTTGCGCGGGCTGGCGAAGACGGCGTGCCTCGAGCTCGGCCCGCGCGGCATCCGCGTCAACACCGTCCATCCCGGCTACATCGAGACGCCGATGACGGCGTCCGGTGCGTCCGCGTTCCGCACAGCCAACGTCGCCGAGACACCACTCGGCCGTACCGGCACAGCCGACGAGGTCGCTCCGCTCGTCGCCTTCCTGCTCAGCGACGAGGCGTCGTTCATCACCGGTGCGGAAATCCCCGTCGACGGCGGCCTGACCGCCCACGGCGGCGTCAAGTCGATCAGCGACGCCGTGCGGCCCGCTGCCCCTCCTGAAAGGACCTGACCGTGTTCGAGTACTTCCCCGGCAACTACGTCTGGAACCTCGGCGTGGTCGCCGCGCTCAACTCCGGCGGTCTGATCGACGAGATCGACCGCGCCTGCCGCCCCATCCGCGAGACCGCCGCGCAGGGATCCGACGCCGGCACCCCGGACTTCCTGCGAGCCTGGACCGCCCTGACCGACCAGCTGGTCACCCAGGCCGAAGCCGCGGAGAAAGCCGGGCACGAGCGCACCGCCGGCCAGCTGTACTTCCGCGCCACCAACTACTTGTGCCAGGCCGAGCGCATGCTCGCGCACTCGAACCCCGATCGGCTGCCCACCTACCGCCGCGTCCTGACCCTGGCGCAGAAGGCGTTCGACCTGCGCGACCCGCGCATCTCCCGGGTCGCGATTCCCTACGAGGGGACGACTTTGCCCGCATACTTCAGTGCGGCCACGAGCGACGGTCCGGCGCCGGTCATAGTGCTGGTCAACGGCCTGGACTCGACCAAGGAGCACATGTACGGGTCGGCGCACTGGGAGGAGCTGGCGGCCCGCGGCATCTCGTGCCTCATGCTCGACCAGCCCGGCACCGGCGAAGCGTTGCGGCTCCAGGGGATCACAGCCCGGATCGACAGCGAGGTGTGGGCCGGCGCCGCCGTGGACTGGCTCGAGCAGCGGACCGACGTCGATCCGGCGCGGATCGGGATCGTCGGCTGGTCACTCGGAGGCTACTTCGCCCCGAGGGCCGCGGCGTTCGAGAAGCGGTTCGCGTTGTGCGTCGCCTGGGGCGCCAACCACAACTGGGGCGCGGTCCAGCGCCGCCGCCTCGAACGCGAGGGCGAGCGCCCGGTGCCGCACTACTGGGAGCACGTCCTCTGGGTCTGGGGACACGACGACCTCGACTCGTTCATCGCCTTCGCCGACGATGTCCACCTCGACGGCGTGGTCGAAAGGATCACCGTGCCGTTCCTCATCGCCCACGGTGAAAAGGACCGCCAAATCCCGCTCGAGTACGCGCACCGCTCCTACGACCAGGCAGTCAACTCGCCCCAGCGCGAACTGCGCGTATTCACCCCGGAAGAAGGGGCGACCGAGCACATCGGGCTCGATCATCTCCCGCACGTGAGCACCTATATCGCCGACTGGGTGGCCGATGCCTTCGCCGCCATTCGGCAGTGAAGAGCTGAACGTGCGAGCCGGCCGCAAACGCTGGACGATGCGATGGAAACCCGTGCGACCCGTCGGATCGCGTCCAGCAGGGAGGGCTCGCGGGCCCCGTTGCTCAGGAGCGGGCAGGATGTGGTGCAGGGGAGTCGTGCTTGTCGGACGCGCGATCCCTTTCCGGCTCGAGGATTGGACGCGCAATGGGACGCTCGTCGGTGTTCACCTTCCAGTACATCGCCATCGACACAGAGGCTGGTGTCACGCCGGAAGAGTTCGAGACCTTCGTGCGCGGTGAAGGTGTTCACCTGCCCTTGTACCCGGGGTGGCGGTGGACTCTGCTGCGCGGGTTGCGCGGCGAGCGGACCGGGCAGTACCTGATGTTGTACGAGATCGAGAGCGCCGAGCAGCGCGACCGCTACGTCACGGCCCGGGGTGAGCAGACCGAGCTGGCCCGGCTGTTCTGGGCGCAGCACCCCGAGGCGGAGGCGGTGCTGGCGCGGTGGCGGCGGCTGGGCACGTTCGGTGAGCTGCCGACGTTGTTCACCGACTACCGGCTGCTGGCCGACAATCCGCGGAGCACGGTCACGCCCGGCCCCCGCTACCGCGACCGCCCGGGGGAGGAGCCCGTCGCCCGGGTCGTCGGGATCCACAACCTGGCGTTGCGCGCCGGTGTGACCGAGGAGGTGTTCGACCGCTTCATCGCCGAGAACCACCACCGGATCGACGACTACCCGGACTGGCGGTTCCACGTGCTCAAGGGCGAGCGGGGCAATCGCCTCGACCAGTACGTGATGATGATGGAGATCGCGAGCCTGGACGCGCTGGACGTCTTCTACCCCGAGCCCGACATCGCCACCGGCGAGGCCGCGGAGTTCGCGTCCGCCCACCGCGACACCAAGCAGATGTACGAGGAGTGGAAGCAGCTGGCCTCGTTCTCTGGCTCACCGCAGATCTACACGGACTACCTCGCCGTCGCGGAGAACCCGGCGTAGTCCCGCACGACCGGGACGGGCCCGGGATCAGGTGGTAAGTGACGACGGTGAGTTCGGTCAGATGGTTCAGGCGAAGGCGGTGCGCAGGGCCGCGGTGGCCAGCGGCAGCGCGTGCTTGGCTGCCTCGGTGTCGTGCAGGGAATTCACCATGACGAAGTCGTGCATCACGATCCTCAACGGCGCCGTCCGGGCCCGCATGATCCCGGCCAACCCCTGCAATGGTGTCCGGGTCGGCAACGGCGGCACAGGCGCTGCGGGCTGCGGGCTGCGATGCGGCTTTACGAGCTGGGTCTTGGGAAGTTCGGGTTCGTGTTGTGCCTGATGGATGTGTATACCGGCGCCCGATGGGGTGAACTTGTGGGTCAGCAGCGGCACGAGTATGACTCCGAGCGCCGCGGCATCGAGATCCGCAGCCCGCTGAAAGAGATCGGTGGGAAGGTCTACAAAGGAGGCCGGATGAGTGATGATCATCACTCGGATGGCCGTCAGTGGTCGCCGACCCGGCACGGGAACTCCCGGCCGAAGAAGGGCCGGACGAAAACCCCTGCAGGGACTCGGTTCGTGGCGTTGCCGCCAGGGATCGCGGTGCTCTACGAAGAGCTGATGGACAGCCACCGGGAGCCGTTCGTGATGTGCACACCGGAGGGTCATCCGTGGCGGCGTTCGAATTTCCGGATCCGGTTCTGGCGGCCGGCGTGGGATGGGGTTGAGCTCGATGATGCGGGGGCAGGGGAGCGGCGTCCGCCGATCCTGCCGACCTTCACCTTCCACGAAGGACGGCACACGCACAGCCCGTGGCTGACCGAGGACGGGATTCCTGAGGTTGTGCGACGGGCACGGCTGGGTCAGAAGATGAAGGGCATCACCCGGGTCTACGACCACGTGACGCCCGCGATGGTGAACCAAATCCTGGACGCCTTGGAGGAGCGCTGGCCGCGGTCGCTGGCGTCGTTGTATCCGGGGGAGCGGGCGAAGCTGGTTCCTGCACCTGCGGTCCCGGGGGCGATCGGGCCGGGGTCTGAGGCCATCGCCGGATCGTCGCCGACTGACGACTGAAGCCCTGCCCCTCCAAGGAGGGACAGGGCTTCTGACCTGCAGTTTCAGGTGGTGCGCGATACTGGGATTGAACCAGTGACCTCTTCCGTGTCAGGGAAGCGCTCTCCCGCTGAGCTAATCGCGCGAGGTGGAGACGGGATTCGAACCCGTGTACACGGCTTTGCAGGCCGTTGCCTCGCCTCTCGGCCACTCCACCGTGACAGGCTCGAGAGCCTACCGAGCGGATGACGGGATTCGAACCCGCGACCCTCACCTTGGCAAGGTGATGCGCTACCAGCTGCGCTACATCCGCACTCGACCACTCGACGAGCCGCTCCGGAAGGCCGGGAACCCGTCGCCGTGGTGTGAGAAAACCATATCGGACCCCGAAAACGGCGGCGACACCGGGGTGTCACTCCGCCGTTGCAAGCCCGTCATCAGGCCAGATCGTGGGGGATGAGGTGGGTGAGCGCGTCGTCGACGTCGACCCACAAGTGCTCGTTGCCCGGCAGCACCACGTCGTACGTGCGGTCGAGGAAGTCGGCCAGCTCCTGGGCGGACGCCTCGAACATCGCGTGCCCGGACGGCGAGTTCAGCTCGATCAGCACCGACTCGGGGTCCTCGACGGACGGGCGGATCCGGACGTCGCCGTCACCCGCGTCGGCCAGCAGGCCGTCCGCGAGGAGGTCACGCGCGTACACCCATTCGACCCAGCCGGCGCGGCCGGTGCGGAAGGCGGCGACGACCGCATACGGGTCGCGTGTGTCGTAGCGCAGCTCCACCTTCACCGGAACCGCGGGCGTCCGCGGCGCCAGCAGGTCGAAGACCGCCGTCGAGCGGAGCGTCACGTGATCGTTGCGCATCGTCCTACCCTTCGTCTCCCTTCCCGGCCCGGCCGGCCGAGGGCGTCACCACTGGGACGCATCGGGAGGCCGATTCCGTCGCAGGTGCGCCGCATATCACCCGGACGGGCCCATGAGCCCCCGTTTGCGCCCGTGGAACACCCCACAGCGCGCGATCGACCGGCGCGCCCCGTGTGGGCCCACTCCTCCATACTGCGCGGTTTAGTCGCCGGGCGATAGCACCGTCGCACGGATGTCGAACGTGGCGTCGGGCGGCCCCCACCTGCCACAACCCCGGCTAGCTCGGGGTTGTTCGTTCCGTACTCGCCGGTAAGCGGAGTGTGGTCGCCGGAGACCACCCGTTTGCAGGCGCCCGGAAGTCGTACGCTAGTGTTCAGCACAACACCGCGAGCGGGCGATTAGCTCAGCGGGAGAGCGCTTCGTTCACACCGAAGAGGTCACTGGTTCGATCCCAGTATCGCCCACGCGAGAGCTGGATGAGCCCTGTCTGCGGAATGCGCAGACGGGGCTCTCGCTTTTGTGTCCTGTGGGGGCCGAGCCCCCACGCCCCCGGGGGGGGGGGGGGGCGCGGGCCGCGCGGGCCGGCGGGGGGGGGGGGGGGGGGGGCGGCGGAGGTGTGGGGGGTGGCGGGGGTGGCGCT